>CBDDKD010000049.1:0-44022 GCA_965230025.1 Hyphococcus sp. | reverse complement strand
TATTTGCGCTGATTGCGTCACTTCCTCAGCATATTCACGCAGTTTGGGTGTCATGCGCTCAGCCACAATCGTCCGAACTTCTTGCACGGTGTGCAGGTCTTCCGGCTCGCCAAGCTTATCGGTCAATTCTCTTGTTTTGACGCCGGTCCAGCGCGATAGAGAGTAGATGTTGCCTTCATAATCGACGGCCACAAACCCCCGGCGATCACCTTGCGCCAAAAATAGCCCGCCGCGTTCCATCGCCGTCTCAAATGACTGGCGGTTGTCTGAAGTGTTGTAACTGATTTGAATGTGGTGTTTTAGGTGTTTGGGATCATGAGCGCCGCGTTTGGCCTCCTGATACTCTTGGTAGGTGTAGTTCATCGGATCGGCCTCCTGTCCGGGTAAGAATCCGGCTGGAATCTCCCAACCATTTTGGTGAAAAAGATCGAGCGCAAGGCCGTTTAGCTTGCGCTTCGGGTAATTAAGTTTGATGGCCTTCATGGTCGCGGTATCAATCCTTGACCAAACCACATGGCAATGCGTGCGGCCTTCTTTGGTGTGATAAACAATCGCACGGCTTTGCCCTGATAAACCCAGCGTTTCTTCCGCGCGCTCAATAGCGTCATCAAACTGCGCGCGTGTGGCGTTTTCTTGTGCTGGCGGGTTAATGCTGAGAGAGAATAAATATTTTTTGCAACGCGTCGCACGACTTATGGCCTGCACTTCCAGCAGCGCATCCATCAGGTTGTTGCCCGAAAAACCGCACAATTCCCCGATTTCGATATGTTCGTTTTCCGGTTTCATGAGATGGATGGCGAGTGCCGCCGCATTCGCTCTGCTGTTGCCTTTGAGGATCATGTACTTTTCCTCATTCCAAGGGCCTGAATAAGCAACGAGCGTATTTCAGCGATTTCCTCGCAGGCTTGAGAAAGTTGCTTACAAGTTTCAGGCGTAACCGGAAGCGCACCCGAATGCGCCAGTTTTGTGAGCTGATTGAAATTATTCGGAAGCTGCGATTGACCAAGCTTCGCCAATAGTTGCGCCAGCGCTTCGGGATCGCGCACCGGGCGGACTTTGTGCGGTTTCAAAGATCCATCATTACCAAATAGCCGGCTGCGCACATATTGGCCGAGCGGCGCGCCCTTGGCTTCAGACTTCAAAAGAGCCTTTTGACGATCTGAAAACCGAATTGAAACGGGCGGCGGATACTTGGCTTCGGAGATGGACGCAGACGACTGCGCCCATACCTCACCGAGGCCCGGGCGTATCTTCTGCATCTAAAACTCCTGTTATATCAAAGGCATTCCATAACAGGATAAGTGGATTGCGTTTCCCCGCACCCAATTCTCAGCGCAAATTGCCTCAAGCTTTTTTCACCTGACGTCGCCGTCGGTTTCTGTCCTGTCGTGCTTTGTACGCCAAATCTTCCAGAATACCCTCGCGCAAGCCCCGATCGGCAACGCGAATTCGGCTCGATGGCCATTCGCGAAGCAGTGCTTCGAGAATGGCGCATCCGCAGACGACAAGATCCGCCCGCTCCGGGCCTATGCATGGGACAGTCGAACGCTCCTCAAAACTCATCGCGCGCAGATTTTCAGTGACAGCGCGGGTGTCATCGGCGCTGAGCCACAACCCATCGACCCGGTCGCGGCGGTATCGGTCAAGTTCCAGATGAACCCCGGCGATCGAGGTGACCGTGCCAGACGTCCCAAGCAAATGGGCGTCATCATCTTCAAAAATCGCTTTCATCCCGGCAGGATCGCCAACACCTGCAATGCCTGTTCTCATGTCATTGACGATGGCTTCGTAACGGTCCAGATCGATTTCATGACCGCCCCATTTCTCCGCCAGACTGACAACGCCAAATGGAAGGGAGGTCCAGGCGGCAATCACGGCCAGCCCTTCATTTTCCCGCCGGCGCATCCATGAAATTTCAGTGGACCCACCCCCGATGTCAAAAATCAGCCCCGCTGAGACTTTTTCATCAAGAAGGTCTGCGCAGCCGGCGACAGCAAGGCGCGCTTCTTCCTCCGGCGAGATAATGTCGAACGTCAGACCAGTTTCCTGTCGAACCCGATCAAGAAAAGCGGCGCCATTTTCTGCACCACGACAAGCCTGCGTCGCAATACAACGCGAATGCGTGACGCCGCGTCGTTGCATTTTCTCCGCACAGACAGTCAAGGCGCCAATGGCTCTTTCCATAGCCGCCTCAGACAAAACGCCCGAATGGGAGACCCCCTCACCCAACCGGACAATTCGCGAAAAGGCGTCAACAATACGAAGTTGCTTTCCACGAGGCGCAGCAATCAACAATCGGCAATTATTGGTGCCAAGGTCGAGCGCCGCATAGCGGTCTTCCCGTCTGTTTTTACTGGAATTTCTACGTCGTCCCGCTTTGTGCTCGCCACGGCGCCGATCCCGGCGACCGGCGGCTGCGGCGCGCGCCCCGTCTGTCACTATCTCGCGTCCTCGCTCAGACCCTCATAGGCCTATAATGATGAGACCATAGTAGTAACGACACGCAACCGCAGCAACACCATGAAGCAGCGCAGATGTTTACAATCAGACTGCGAGAACCGTCCTAGACAATTGTAAACAAACACAAATGTGGCGTCTTGGCTGCGCAGCCAGTAGTTTCCGCAAGCCGGTGATGGATCAACACCGAGCGCCATCGCCATGCCGAAAAACAAGGCGAAAGCAAATACAATCAGCATGACCGTCTTTGAAATCAACAACACTGCACTCATCTTTCTCTCCTTTGGTGCGGACGCACCTTCCCCGTCAGCTTGTTTCCAAGCTCAAAAAGGCTCTCAATTTTTCTTAGTTACGCGCCGCGTTCTAAATCGCGGAACTCTTTCCTTAATTCCGTACTCATCGGAAGTGACCGTCCGTTCAATGTCTGCAAGGCGCGCATCCAACGCCCGGAACCGGTGCTTTAATTCCGAAAAGGTCGCCTTTGGCCGTGTTGAAAATGTACGCCAGAAGCGTTCTTCATCTGCAGACTGATAGAGCGGCGCGGACGGTCCCGGCTTCAACACAAACGACAATACGAAGTATGCAATCACCGGTAGCGGGAAGAAAAAGAAACTTGCAGCGGCCCAAGCCAACCGAAGAAAACTTTGGATCTCGCCAACCATAGTAGTTCGCAATGCCGGCGCAGACGCCGAAGATCACCTTGTTATTCATATCTTTATAAAGCCGGTGTCTGTTCGGCCCAGGGCCAGGATCGCCTGCGTGGTAGGCATAACCATCCCGCCCACGCTGTTCATGGTAATGATGATGGTGATGATGGTGGCGTTCACGCATGAGGACGCTCCCGATAATCATCGCGCCAATCCGGCGCTTCTTTGTCGAGAATGGTCTCCAGCGCTTCCACCCGGCGCTCGAGCCGTTGCGCTGTTTTCCATAAATCATCGACTAGTCTTTCGTCGTCCGCCGATATCGACTTCGTCTTTCGAAGCTCTGTCTGGTAGTGCATGAACACTGCTGGACAAGCCACAAAGATGATCGCAACGATAGCGACAGCCATAAAACCTTCACCCATTTATCAGGTCCCTTCAGTGGCGATTATTGACTTGGTGTTGACGACCGGTGAGCGACGCGTCGTTTCAAATCTTCCAGTTCCGCATTTACAGCGTCTTCCGACTCCAGCTCGGAAAACTCGTCTTCGAGTGTCCGGGGACGGCCAAGCGCCCAGCTTTCCGCTTCCGCTTCCAGCTCATCAATGCGCCGTTCATAGCGATCAAAACGCGCGAGCGCATCGTCGATGCGACCGTCATGCATCTGCCGGCTGATCCGCACACCTATCGGAGGCGGCGTTGCGGCGCACTTCAAGCGAACGCTGCTTGGCTCCGTGCTTCCTTCAGTTTTGCCTGCAGCTTTTCAAGGTCTTCGTTGGTCTTGCCGACTGTGTCCTCAATCGCTTTGGACTCATTATCGAGAAGATCGATCATTTCCTGCGCTTTTCGTTTCGCGGCGATCGCACCCCTGGCGAGGTCGTCACGGCCCTTGGCGATGGCCAGTTCCGCTTTCGATTCCCATTCATTGGCGCGTCTTGCGAACTCGTCCTTCTTGCGCGCAACTTCCTTGCGATCAGCAATGGCGCGCGCCGCGTTTGAGCGAACTTCAACCAGCGTATCTTCCATTTCCTGAATGATTAGCCGCACGATCTTTTCCGGGTCTTCCGCCCGGTCGAGCATCGAGTTGATATTCGAATTCACGATATCGCTCAGTCTCGAAAAAATACCCATGAAAAAAACTCCTTAAAAGATAATACCGCCGAGAATGAATCCAATGAAGAAGGCGCCCCAGGCAAAGCCAGCGCGGCCGCGTACGGCGCGATCAAGGCGATGCTCCCAATAACGGTCGTCATATCTTGCGCGATTCATAGATTTCTCCTTGGCGATTTCTGTCGAGGTTAATCCCGTCTGCTCTATCCATAGCGAAAAGCGTGCCAAACTCGTACAAAAGCGCTAGGGTGCTGTTTTTATTATATTTTTATGGCTTATATTCTCCGAGAATCATTTCTATAGAGGTATTTTTCACCAAATTAATAGGATTTTTCCTTCTGAAAGGGTATTTATAGCCCATGACAACACCATCTCCTCCCGAACTCATCGGTCAAGCTCCGGCCTTTCTGGATGCGCTTGCCCATGCTTCAGCAGCGGCGTCCGTTGACCGCCCAATCCTGGTCATTGGCGAGCGAGGATCGGGAAAAGAGCTGTTCGCTTCGCGTATTCACTTTCTATCCCCTCGTTGGGAGGGGCCGCTGATCAAGGTCAATTGCGCTGCGATGAACGAGGAACTCCTTGAGAGTGAATTATTCGGTCATGAAGCCGGCGCTTTTACCGGCGCCGTGAAAAAACGCAGCGGCCGCTTTGAGCGCGCTGAGGGCGGCACTCTCTTTCTCGACGAAATCGCGTCGGCGTCTCACCGGGTTCAGGAAAAGCTTCTGCGCGTAATCGAATACGGGGAATATGAGCGCGTCGGGGGCGAACAAACCCTTACCGCCGATGTCAGGGTTGTCGCCGCAGCCAATGTTGACCTGCGTAGCCAGGTCCAGAAGGGTAAGTTCCGCGCTGACCTGTTGGACCGTCTGGCTTTTGATGTCGTAGTGGCGCCGCCATTGCGACAACGCCCGGAAGACATTCCCGTACTCGCAGCTCATTTCGCAACCGCCATGGCGGCGGAACTTGATACGCATTTTCCAGGGTTTGCGCCTGAAGCACTCGTTGTATTAACCGGCCATCGCTGGCCCGGGAATGTGCGTGAGCTGAAGAACACAGCGGAACGTGCAATGTTTCATTGGTCGGTCGCCAGTGAAAGCGCGCAAATTGACGCCATCATCATCGACCCATTTGAACAGGCAGGCGCGCCAGCCCATACTCCAGAAACCAATGAGACGGCGACGCCGTCACGGCCTGAACCAAACGCGATATCCCTGCCTGCAGACTTGCGCGCTCATCTTGACAAAATCGAAAAAGAGATCGTCGCCATAGCCTTGAAGCGTCATGCTGGGAACCAGAAAAGAACGGGGGAGTCCCTGTCCCTCACATACGACCAGATCCGCGGTCTTGTGAGAAAGCATGAGCTGTCGAGTGGTCGGTGAGTTTGCATCGAAGCGGACAGATCTTACGTTTATCCGGTTGAGCGAGAAGCGGACGGGATCAGTTTCGGTGCTATAGCTCTCAACCGCCAGGAAATGGAAGGGGAAAACCATTATGCGCATTCCAGGATTTAAAGGCATTTTCGGCCTCACCGCCTATGCCTTGGTCACAACAAGCATCGCCGGCTGCACGACAAATGCCGGTCCGTCATCAGTGTTGCAGTCACAATTGGCAACGCGTGTTCAGGAGGCCGTAGAAATTGACAATATCGCGCCGGGCTTTGCGATTGCGGTGATCGGCCCGACTGAAGCACAATCCTATTCAGCCGCAGCCGGCGTCGCCGACTCAGACGGAAGAGCCTTTACACCGGATACGCCGTTGCGCATCGCCAGCAATACAAAAACATTCACGGCAGCGACAGTTTTAAGCTTGTGGGAAGACGGTCTTCTCGACCTTGACGCACCAATAACCGGGCTAATCGATCCTGAGTTCGATGCAATGATGCAAAACGATGGATATGACACTACAGCGATAACAGTGCGGCGCCTACTGATGCATACGGCGGGGCTGCCTGATCACGCTGACGACAGTTACGTAGAGTTGGTCATGGCCGATCCGTCACGACAATGGACGCGGCGCGATCAGTTAGCAGTAGCGGTTGATGCGCATGATCCCCTGGGACCGCCGAATGGTCAATTCAGTTACTCCGACACCGGATATATTCTGCTCGGCCATATTATCGAAAGACTGACAGGCGAAACCCTTGCGGCAGCTGTTCGCCATGAATTGAATTTTTCGGAAATTGGTCTTGAGGCGACCTGGTGGGAACAGGTTGAGCAACCTCCCGCGCAATCAGCGCCCCGGGCAAGACAATACCTGTCAGGTGTCGATGCGACTGACTGGAATGGCTCAATCGACCTTTACGGTGGAGGCGGGCTTATCATGAGCCCAAACGATCTTGCCCGGTTCATGACGGCGCTGATGCGCAGCGAAATATTTGATGATCCTGCGACGCTTGAAACAATGTTGGCAGCCCCCGGTCATCCGTTTCCCGATAAGTACCGGATGGGGCTTTTCCCACGCACGATCGAAGAATTTGAGGCTTACTCTCATGAAGGATTCTGGGGCACTCATGTAATATATATTCCGGAACTCGACGCCGCTGTCTCCGCTGTCGTACTCGATCAGTCCGGCTACAGGAAAATATTTCCGCTGGTTTCCGAAACCATAAAAGACATAGCCAACGGCCAGTGAACAGGCGTTGTGATTGATTTCCTGCGCCTCGCCATGAAGACTGGCAGTCGGACTAGCAAGGTCTAAGCAAAAGATCCGCGATTGATCACGCCGTCGCTATCCAGAACCGTCTCTGGATCAATTGGTTCTTTGCCTGCGCCGCGCTCATAATAGGGCGTGAAATCGCAATCGCAGATTTCGAAAAGCTGATCGAAGCTGTCGATAACGAAATACGTCTTTTGGAAATCATCAACCATATAGGCGGTGTTCAGCACTCGCTCGAGATCAAAAGCCACGCGGTTTGGTTTTGGGCTTTTCACTGAGTAAATGGTTTCATCTTTTGATGACAGCATCCCAGCGCCGAAAGCGCGAAGGCCATCGGATGTTTTAATCAGGCCAAACTCAACGATATACCAGTAAAGCCGCGCCAGCATGTTCTGCGCATTATGCTCAATCGCCTTTGGGCCACCCATTCCGTATTTGCGCATATACTCAGCAAAAACCGGATTGGAGAGGAGCGGCACATGACCGAAGAAGTCGTGAAAAATGTCCGGCTCGACAAGATAATCAAGTTCATCTTCCCGCCGCATCCACCAACTCACTGGAAAACGCTGATTGGCCAGATGGTCGAAAAAGACATCGTCGGGGATTAGCCCCGGAACGGCGACGAGGCTCCAGCCGGTCGCTTTGTTCAAAACTTCATTCGCATCATCCAGGCGCGGAATCGCCTGATCAGCATTCAGCGCTTCAAGCCCTCTGACAAATTCATCAGCTGCAAAGCCAGGCAACAGTTTTCGTTGGCGCTCATAAAGAAACCGCCAACGCACCTGCTCGTCCTCCGTATAACGTTCATACGGCTGATCAATCGTATAATCGGCGCGCATATGTTCGTAGTCGCCGCGAAGCTGATGCGACGTATTTGCGGAGAATGGATTTTTCGGGGCCGCGGCGGGCTCTGCTGGAGCGGTCATGGTTTTCATATAAAGAGTGTGCGCAGGAAATTCTTGCTGAATTTCGCGTTTTATTCTAGAATTTTCGAATATTTTCCCGTCTCTTGTTTAATATCTGGAAACTATTGTCGTTATGGACCAGATTGATCATCGTCTTTTGACGTTTCTTCAGGCCGACGGCCGCCTGACCAATTCCGAACTGGCGGAAAAAACCGGCCTTTCGGTTTCCGCCTGCCATAGACGGGTGAAACAACTCGAAGAGCAGGGAGTCATTTCCGGCTACACAGCAGTTGTAGATCGGTCAAAAATCGGCCTGACGGTGCTCGCCTATGTTTTTGTCAAACTGGAATCTCATGTGGAAGACTTGCTCGATGAATTCGAAAAGCGCGTCAAAACTATTGATGAGGTGATAGCCTGCTACGCCATATCAGGGGGCGGCGATTACATTCTGAAAGTCACGGCGCCGAACATGGATGACTATGCCGATGTCGCGCTAAAAAAAATCGCCCGTCTGCCGGGCGTCAAAGACTCAACGTCGAATTTTGTACTCTCAACAATGAAACTTTCTTCCGGGTGGCCGCTGCCGCAATAGTTACACGACAACGGCCCTCGGGAGGGATCGGGTTAAACGCCAGTTGTGACATGTGCATGATGCTGGGCGAAAGCGCTTAGTTCACGCTTTGCAAGAACACCATTATTGTTAAAGTCCGCCGCTTCAAAGATTGTTGATTGCGCGTCCGCAAACTCAGCTGCATCCATAGCGCCATCGGCGCCGGCGAAAGTATAAAACCGACCACGAGCGACAGCCTCAATCCGCGTCTGTTCACTTGACGACAGCGCTGCGCCGGAGATGCCAACCGCCGGTGTTGTCGCAATCTGGTCCTCGGCTTCAATAACGATAAAACCGTTCAGATGCGCCAGTTCCGCTGTGACTACGGTAAGCGCTGTAAATTCGTCAGCATTCAGCGCGAGGTCACCGTCCCGGTCAGCGCGCGCAAAAACAAGAGCTGCATGGGTTTCAACATCTGCGCGTGTAAGCTTGGAGACTGTACTGTCGTCATAAGGCGAAGCGGTTTTCAGCTCCTCAACCGAGGTCATCGCCAAACCGGCGACCGCAGCAAGAGCGGCGAGCGTGGATGTGATCATGGTGGTCATGGGTCTCTCCTCAAATTCAAGAAGAACATGACCGGCAAACACGTCCGATTGTCGGAAGGTTCATGAAATTCTGAGGGCGAGTGAGGCGAAAATACGATGAATCAGGCGGAATTCAGGACAAATCCGCTTTTAAAGCGCGCTTCTGGCGGCAGTTTCAATCAGCAGTTGTCAGGACACCTCATTCCGCCGGCTGGGCGACCGGCCGGCCGGCCGGTTTCACAGGCGCTGGCGCATCTCCCTCATGCACCCGTCGCCAGCGCTCCTTGATCATGGCGGAGGTCATGCGCGAGCCATCCGGCGACCAGCCTGGCGGCCCGAAAAGGTACCCTCCGACTTCTCTGAGGGACTTTGCTTTCATGACGTCCTTCGCCATGCCAATCCATTCATGGAACGAAATAATCAGTGGGTTAAACGTTCCAAGATTTTTGATGATGCCGTAGCGCGGCTTTTCCAAATCGTCTTCAGGAACGAAGGTGCCAAACATCTTGTCCCAAACAATCAAAGTGCCTGCATAATTCGCGTCGAGATATTTCGGGTTGGTCGCATGATGAACGCGATGATGGCTTGGCGTGTTAAATATCCACTCAAACGGGCCCATCCGTTTGATTAATTCCGTATGAATCCAGAACTGATAGATGAGATTGATCGCGCCGACAAAAAGCACCATCGCCGGATGAAAACCGATCAGTATCAAAGGCGTCTTGAACAAAAGCTGCCCAAGGATCTGGCCAGTCCAGGTCTGGCGCAGAGCGGTCGTCAAATTGTAATGTTGTGACGAGTGATGAACGACATGGCTCGCCCAGAACCATCGGCGCTCATGGCTGATCCGATGCCACCAGTAATAGCGAAAATCATCCAGCACAAAACATAACAACACCGCCCACCACGTGTTGGGAATGTCGACCAGCCGAAACTCATAGATCGCAGCAAAAGCCGTCAATATGATTGCACCGCCCCCTAATAGCGGCGCCAATTCGCTGCCAAGGCCCATCAACAGGCTTGCGGCCGAGTCTTTCGCGTCATAGCGGCCACGTCCGGATATGCGCGCAACAACAATCTCCGCAAGAACGAAGAGTGCAAACGCAGGCACAGCCCAGGCGATGACGTCAGGAAACTCCATGGACTCTATGTATCACCTTCGGACTTCAGTTTCAGCGCCCATTGCGCCGCGTCGTCTGTAGAAATTACGACTTTCGGCAAGGTCGTATCGCCAAGACCCAATATTAGCGCGTTTTTCTCCGCCGCCACAGAAATGGCGCCGGCGCGAAACCGTCTGGTGACGAGATCCAGCCCCAGCTTTTTGACAAGAACGAAATCACCGGCAGCGCCTTGCGCCAACGCCGCACGGCCTTGGCGGTCAATCAGCCATGCCTGCGCCGCAAAATCCGGTTCATCGAGCGCGAGGCGCTGCGTCGCGGCCGTCTCAGTCACCTTCACAGCAGGTGGCGGAAACAGCAGCCGCGCAATCGCCACCATTACCATAATGGCGGCAAGTGAAATCAATGTATCAATCAACAGATTTCCGGTCATGACCGAAATCTGCGCTGATTACTCTGTTTGCTCAAGCAGCGCGCGCAGATAGCCGCCCCAGATCGCAGGCCGCGAATGGGTGCCATGTCCTCTTGTTTCATTCGTGATCGGCAGCACAATCGCGGTTCCGTTGGGCGCTTTCTTGATCTCTTCTTCCAGGATATTGAGTTCCGGCGGATTGACCTGGTCATCCGCGGAGTTAATCGCAACCAACGGCGCCTTGATCTTTTTCAGATGTGGCGCCGGATCATAAAACCGTGACGCGTCAAATGCGTAAATCGTATCGTTTGGATCAAGATAGCCAGTAAAGCGGTCGACCAGTGACTGCAGATACGTCTCGGCGCTTTCCCGCGTTGGCGCAACCACCTGGTATTGCAGCGGGCTCGAAACCATGAAGATCAATGGATAGACCGCCGCCGTCAGCCCTTGCATTGGTTTTTCTTCGTAATCGCCGTCATCCCATTCAGGGTCCGACATAATGGCGTCAATGATCATCTTGCGCTGCATGCGGTTACGCCCGGCGATCTCCACCGGCAGGCTCGCCAACGGCATTAAGGCATCCATGAAATCGGGGTACGTATACCCCCAGACCCAGCTCTGCATGCCGCCCATGGATGTGCCCATCACAAGCCGCAGGTGATCAATATCGAGACCTTCGGTAATCAGCAGATATTGCGCGCGCACCATATCGTCATAGTCATATTTCGGAAAATCCATTCGCAAACCATCAGACGGTTTTGAAGATTGTCCATGACCAATGCCGTCCGGCAGAATGATGAAATACTCGTTCGCATCAAGAACGCCGCCGGGTGCGAACGCGACGTCTGCAAAATTCTCCGATAGAAAGCTGGCGCCCGAACCGGTGGTGCCGTGCATGATAAGCACAGCATTTGTCGCGCGCCCGGTCGCGTCGCGTTTTAACTCGCCAATCGTGCGATAATGAATACGCATTTCATCAAGCGCTTCGCCTGTCCCGAAAACAAAGTCTTGCGCAATATAATCGCCTTCTACCGGCGTCGGATAAAGCTCTTGCGCCAAGACTGTTCCCGCCAGAACGACAGGCGCGAGCAGGCAGGCGAGAACGGTCTTGAATATGCGCATCAGATTTACCCTACAATTTCAGCATCCGTGAAAAAGAATTTGATTTCGTCTTTCGCCGTGTCCGGACCATCGGAACCGTGTACGGAGTTCTCGCCAATGCTTTCCGCAAACTCAGCGCGGATCGTGCCGGGAGCCGCTTCCGCAGGATTGGTGGCGCCCATGATCTCGCGATTGCGCGCAATAGCGTTCTCACCTTCGAGCACCTGAACGACGACCGGACCGGACATCATGAAATCGACCAGCTCGCCAAAGAACGGGCGTTCCTTATGGACGGCGTAAAAGCCCTCCGCCTGCTCGCGGGTCATGTGGATGCGCTTGGAAGCAACAACGCGGAGCCCGCCCTCCTCCAGTTTCGCAATGACTTTGCCGGTCAGGTTGCGGCGGGTTGCATCAGGTTTGATGATCGAAAAGGTGCGTTCTAGCGCCATGATAGTTATCCTCTGAGTTGATAGGGCTGATTCGTTGGCTGCTTCCTATCAACGGTTTTGCGTTGCGGCAAGGGCCCGTCCGCTGGGGCTTGAGTCTGACTGGAAACTACCGGTCGAAAGCAAAAGGAACTGACCTATGAGTGAGCATGAACCAACCCCGCCGCCAGCCGTTCCCGGCGTTTCCACCAACCCAAGTGACGCCGGCAACGCCAACCTCATTTACATTCTTTATCTCATCGCTTTCGCCGCAGGCATCACGGCGCTAGTCGGCGTCATCATGGCGTATGTCGCCAGGGATGACGCGCCGGAATGGTTGCGGTCTCACTACCGCAACCAGATCAACATCTTCTGGAAGGGGCTGCTCTACACTGTGGTCAGCCTTGTTCTCTGTGTCATCCTGATCGGGTTCGTGCTGATCTTCATCAGCGTCATCTGGTATGTGGTCCGCATCGTTAAAGGCATGCAGGCGCTTACCAAAGGCGAAGCGATTGACGACCCCGGCCGCTGGGGTTTCTAGATAAAGCTCTAAAGCCTCGCCTGCGCGCCGGTCCCATTACCAATATCCCGTATGACAAAATTATCGAGATGCCCCCGATAGGCCTGGTTCTTTTTATACCATGTGCCGAATTTGATCCGCTCGACGCCGTTGATCAGAACCGCCGGCGTGACCTCCTCTTCCGCCACAAGCGTCTCATCAAGGTAGAATGAAGTCTGCCCCGAGCGCCTGTCGACATAAAGCCGCGCCCGATGCCAACCCGGTGAGACTACGCCCGCCGGAGCGGCCAGACGATGGTTCTCTCCATCCGCATCCTCAATCACCGCATAGAGGGATGGGACCGTTCCGTTGGAAATGTTAAAGGCCAGATGCTGGATTTTCTTTTCATTGCGCCCACTGATCGCAACGAGAGTCTGGGTCGCCGAACCCGCCTTGTACGGATTAGTCCACTCGGCGCGGTTAAAGTCAAACGATATCTCAACCACATCGCCCAGCATCAGTTTCTCGGCGGGCGCCGCTTCAATCCACCCGCCCTCTCCCTGCGCAAATAGCGAGCGGCCGGTTTTGCCTTTCTTAAACGCCACCTTGCCATCATGAGCTTCCACGGTCATCGAAACGGGGCCCACATTGTCGAGGGTCGCCTCAAAAGGCAGATGAACAACCGCATCTGTGACAGGCGTCACCTCATATGAATCACATGCATAAACGGATAGCGCAATCAGCGCTACCGCAAGCAATTTGCGACGGGCTTTAACGCAAAATGCAATCATGATTTATTCCTGATACTGATATGGGCGATTTCCTCTATATCCTACCTCCACCGCCTCTATCATTCGTTAATGGCGCTGCGCCGCAGCGAAATTCGAACCAAAAAACCGCATACCTACTATTCTTTCCCAGGTGCGGCGCAGCGATCGCCAATTTTTTCACACCGAAACAGCCGCTGAAACATAACTTTATGGACTTTCTCATGCCTGGGATGTGCGCTTCGCGCCGGGTTTTGTCTGTAGCGCGTTTTCGCCGCCCGTTTATTTTGCCGAGCCTTGTTTCACGTGAAACTACATTTTGTATACAATCTTATACTCTGTGCACGCCCGGCTCGGACCGACGCTGCAATTCAAAACTCCATATCGTCCGCAGTATACGCCAACGCTGGAGGGCGGGGATAACTACGCACCGAATATAGGTTTTATGAAAGACTACCCTCTCTGGGTTGTGCAACTGCGAGAGAACGCAACCGGGCTCTCTTGTGACTTGCTCTTAAAAAAATCAATGGATTAGAGACGCCTATGGCAACCAGCCCGGCGCTGGCGCTGCGCCCCCTCTCCATGATAACTTCCTCACGGGGTTGTCAGGACGAAAGGGGTAGGTAGCAACAATGTATTTTTTTTCACGGCTGATGCGGTCGCTCCCAGCCAATATGAGCATTCCAGTGATCGCGGTGCTCGCCGGCTGGTATGGCGGCGCGAAATACGGCGCGCCGGATTATGTTATGAATTCGATTGACGGACTGATCAGTCAAGCGGGCGACATCGCCGGCGGCTTGCTGCCCGGTGAAGAAACGCCTGACACTGAAGGCGCTGACGGCGGCGACGAAGTCGGCAATGGTGCAAACGAAATATGATTGCAGGAGACAGATTATGACCGACCTCAGCGATGAAATGCGTGACAAGCTCGACGCCGCCGCGTTTCGTCGTCTTCTGTCACATCTCGACACTCACAAAGAGGTTCAGAATATTGAGCTGATGGTGCTTGCTGACTTTTGCCGTAATTGTCTTGGCGACTGGTGGCGCGAGGCCGCCGAAGCCAATGGCCTCGACATGACGAAAGACGCCGCGCGAGAACGCATTTACGGTGTACCGTATGCGGAATGGAAAGAAAAATATCAAAAGCCGGCGACGCCGGAACAGATGGCCGCGTTCGAGGCGCGGCGAGGCAGGAAAGCCTGATAGAGCTTTCCTACCTCTTCAAAGTAGCTTCACCCGTTATTCGTCATCTTCGTCGATCAAAGGAGTCGTCGAGTCGTCACCGTCATAGGCTTCTTCCAGCGGATCGAATTTGCCGTCCTTTTCGCTGATTTCATCAGCCGCGACCGCGCCGGCGCCGGCCGCCGCTGCAAGAACGCAGCCCGATGTCGAAATCCCCATGCTCAAAAGCGCTAATGCGCCCAAAGTCGTTTTCAGCATTTTTCAAGTCCCTTTATTGTCGTCGGTACTGATCGCTTAACCAGCCTATCAAAGAAATGGTCGAAGATAAGGCAATCTGCGTTACCAAACGTCCATGGAGCCTAAACACGCGGCGTCAGGGAAGGTTCCGGTATTCCGCGACGGGCGCGCCCAGCGCGTCCATATTCGGTGCAATTCCAAGGCCCGGCGCATCTGAAGCGGCCATGCGGCCATCGACCCGCTTCGGCGCGCCGGTCGCGTTTTGCACTGTGACATAACTGTTGAAATCGGTCGCAGAAAATCGCAAGGGCTCCGGCGTCGAGTGCGCGAGATGGGCAATCGCCGCCGTGACAATATCGCCGCCCCAGCTGTCCTCAATGGTCATGGGTATACGGAGCGCTACGCAGACATCGCGTATCAGGCGCGCCTTGGTCAGGCCGCCGACTTTCGAGATTTTCAGGTTGATCGCATCCATGGCGCCGTCAGCAGACCCGCGCAGCAGCGCCTCCAGCCCTGTGATGTTTTCATCCAGGATAAACGGCAGACTGGTGTTCCGCCGCACCGCCAGGCAATGGTCATAGGTCCGGCAGGGCTGCTCAATATAGACGTCGCGTTCGCGCACTGCATTGACGACCCTGATCGCGTCATCGACGCGCCACCCGGTATTGGCGTCGGCGACCAGCGTTTCGCCGTCGGTCAGAATATCGGCGACGGCGTGGATGCGCGCGATATCGTCCGCGCGCACGCCGCCGACCTTTAATTGAAACTTTGCATAGCCATCGGCGCGGTGCCCGGCGACATTTTCCGCCATATGCTCGGCGGAGCCCTGGCTGATCGCGCGGTAAAGCTCGACGCTCTCTCCGAACTTGCCGCCCATTAATTCGCAAACCGATTTATTCGCGGCCTTGCCGAGCATGTCCCAGCACGCCATGTCGATGGCGGACTTCACATAAGGATGGCCAAGAAGCGCGGCGTCCATCGCATCGTTCATGACGCCGATGGCGGTCGGGTCCTTTCCCAACAGCGTTGGCGCCAGCTCGCCGATCCCGGCGCGCGCGCCGGCGGCGAAGGCGGGCAGATAGAAGGGCCCGAGCGGACACACCTCGCCAAACGCGGATCGCCCGTCATCGGCGATCAACTCAACCACGGTGCAGTCGAAGACATCGACGGATTTCCCCTCGGACCAGGAATAGCGCCCCTCAACCAGCGGCAGGTCGACCTGATAAACCTTGATGGCGTCGAGCTTCATGAGGCCCCCTAAAAACCTTCAGCGAAAACGCATCGTATCGCGAAAGCCGGGGTCGCGTCACTATAAACACGGACGGTCCTCGCCGTCAGGCCGCGTCAGCGCCAACGACGGTAAGCCGGGCATTTGACTTCAGGGCGCTCGCAAACGCTTCCGCCTTTTCTCGCCAGTCGCCTTTTTTCATCTCTTCGGCGTTGAGGGCGACGGTTCCAACAAGCTTCCGCCCGCACGCCGCTTCGATTTTGCCGAACGCTTTTTCCGCGCCGGAACTGCCAAGAGTGCAGAAGGCGGCAATCGATTTCGGCTTGGCGCCGACAAGCGCGCGTTCAATATAGCCGCGCATGGGCGAGGCCATGTTCGACGCCCATACCGGGAAACCGAGAATGACAACGTCATAGTCCGCGACGTTCCGTTCCGGCGTCATGATCGGCGCGGGCTTTTCCCGCCCCGCCTCGATGGCGGAGCGCACCGACACGAATAAACCACGGCGCGGTTTGGCGTCCGTGATCTCTTCCACATCGGCGCCGAGCGCCGCGGCGATGGCTTCGGCCGCCTTCGCGGTCGTGCCGAACCAGGAATAATAAGCAACGAGATATCGGGTCATTGTCACACCTGCCAAAGCTTGCATGCTCATACATTTGCACGTCAGCGCGTCGCTGCATTGACCTCGGTCAAAAATACGCGTCCGTCATTGCGGATGGTAAGTTTGAAACTCGCCTTTCCCCGGTCATCCCGGACGCGCTGCGTCATGAAATGGCGCTGCGCAGATCCGGGATCCAGTCATGCGAAAACAAGACGGGCGCAGCCCGGCATTTTCCTTTTGCTGGATTCCGGCTTTCGCCGGAATGAGCGGGAGGAGAGAGACTGTGCGTGTTTCAGGCGCCCCCTCCGCCCACTTTGTGGGCGTCAAAAGTATACTTTTGACCCCCCGTGAACGGGGGAGGAATAGGTCGAGCTTGCCGACCGGCGCTTCTTCCCCCGCTTGCGGGGGAAGTGTCAGCGAAGCTGACGATGGGGGTATCTTCGTAACAAACGGAACGCGACTCCGCCCCTCACCCGGCGCCGGCTATGATCGCAACCTTACGCCCGGTCCGCCGCCATTTTCGATCCGGCTGATGGTGTTCGGCGTCACGTCCGCAAGCGCCGCCAGTTCGCGCACGCCTATCTTCAGCGCCGCTCTCGCCATTCTCAGTTGTTCAGGC
Organism: Hyphococcus sp.; assembly: GCA_965230025.1. Lineage (GTDB taxonomy): Bacteria > Pseudomonadota > Alphaproteobacteria > Caulobacterales > Parvularculaceae > Hyphococcus. Next base: position 26,928 of record CBDDKD010000049.1, on the reverse strand, counting down.
CTCACGGCTTCAGCCGCACACCCGGACCGCCCCCATTTTCAGGGATGAATTGGACGCCGCCGTTCTCAAGCGCTTCTTTCATCGCCGTCATGGAGCTGAGATTGATGTTCTGCTCAGCTTCGAACCGGCTGACGGTCGAAACAGCGACATCCGCCTCTTCGGCAAGGTCGCGCACCCCCCATCCAAGCGCTGCGCGGGCCATTTTACATTGCACAGGAGTCATTTATACTCACTTATCCGAACGCTGTTCCGAAAAGAGATTGACTTGTTCCCAGTATACGAGTACAAGGCTATCACTTGTCATAACAAAACGTTCAATTGTCGGAGCAATACTATGACAGAGTGCATCCCCAAATGCACCTACATTTTTTGCGCGCGATTTTCCGGGCTGGAGGCCGCGCCATGAGCGCGGCCGGGGACATCCCCAAAACCCTCGGCCGGAATGTCAGAAGGCTACGGCGCGAGCGCAAGCTGACGCAGGAGGCCCTCGCCTTGGAAGCGGGCATGGATCAGGCGCAGCTCAGCAGCATTGAAAGCGGCGCCTGCAACCTCACCCTCCGCGTCATCGCGCGCCTCGCCAACGCCCTGAACGTTCCGCCTGCGGCGCTTTTTGATGGGGCGTGAAACCCGCCTTCAGTTATCCCGTCCGGAAAATCTGAAACCCGTCCTCTCCCCGGTCATCCCGTGCGCAATGCAATGCGCAAGCATTGCGTTGCAGACACGGGATCCAGTCAACAAAACAAGACGGGCGCAGTCCGGCATTTTCCCTTTGCTGGATTCCGGCTTTCGCCGGAATGAGCGGGTGAATGGGTTCCGCTACTACAACGTCTTCAGGTGATCTAGATCGGTTTCTCTTGACTAACTTTATAGGCTAAAGTTAGTTTTCCTTTTGTTTTCACAGTATAATTTTCTAATATAACTGAAATACTATGTAGCCATCATTGTTGCGTTTACAAAAATGTGAGATGCAATAATGCAAATTTATTCAGTCACAGTTTCGAACCTTCGCGGGATAAACGAAATTGAACTTCAAACCAATCCTCTAACGGCCCTAATCGGGTCCAACAATTCTTGTAAATCCACGCTTTTAAAAGCCATTGAGTTGTTTTTCGACGCAGCACCAAAGCTGAGTAGCGAAGACTTCAATGCGAGCAACCCTGATGACAGAATTGAAATCACTGTCGAATTTAACCAGCTTACACCCTCCGAAATAGAATTATTTAGCAGCGCTGTAATTGATGGGACTCTACAAGTCTCACGTTCGCTTTCTCTTACTGATGATGACTCAGGTCAGTATGCTGTTACAGCGGAAGTCAATCCAGCATTCAGTGAAATCCGTGCAGAAACCAATGGAACCACAAGACGCCGTCTCTACACAGCTTTGATGGCCGAATATCAAGAATTAGAAGCAATTAGAACCCACACGGAAATTGAACAAAAATTACTCGATTGGGAAAGAGCTCACCCAAATGCACTGGAGCGGCAAAGAATACGAGGATTCTTCGGTGCAACTAACGTCGCCAATGGAAAACTTAAGAAAAAGACGAATGTTCATCTTGTTCCGGCTGTTCAGGATGTCGCTGATGAAACAGCTGATATCAAAAAAGTCCACTGCTTTCGCTTTTGTCGACAATTGCCCGTCAAATACTAGAGAACAAAAGAGAAATTACAGAATTCTTAGAAGAGTCGAACCGAAGATTTGAAGAGCTTTCCGATCCAGAAGGCATTCCTGAACTCGCTGGAATTAGCGAGGCCCTAACCGCAAATGTAAGTCAATTCTACTCAGACTCAGCGTTGGAGGCACAATGGCTAGCTAGCGACGGTATATCTGTTTCTTATCCGACTCCAAAAGTAGTTGTTGATAATAGCGGAATAACCACTGAACTTTCTCGTGTTGGTCATGGTCTTCAACGTGCAGCGCTGTTTTCTATAGTTAAGTTTCTAGCCGAACGCCCTCCGGTCGACGACGAGGTAGACCAACCAGCTGAGTTTGATGAGCCCGCCAGTGATATTATTCTGTTAATAGAAGAACCAGAAATTTATCAACATCCGAGTAAGCAGATAGCAATTTTTGATGCGTTTAAGGAAATAGCCGGACAGTTTAACACTCGAACCGGGATACGCGTACAGTTAATCTATACTACACACTCAGAGAAATTTGTCAGGATGACAGACTTTGAAATTGCGCGAATTATTCGCCGTAGACGTATTGAGGATCGATTTGAAAATTCAGCGACCGGCCTAAAAATTTCTGATTGCAGTGCGGATATTGCCGGCATGCTAGAACCGCCGCGGCCACCAATGTCCAATGACGCATTTGTCGCCAAACTTCATATTTTTACGCGAGAGGTTTGTGAAGGGTTTTTCGCGGATAAAGTCATACTTACCGAAGGCGAAACTGACAGAGCAATCTTGGAAGCATCATACCTAAGTAAAGGTAGAAATGTTCATAGTGAATCAATCGCTGTGATAGCTCCCGGAGGGAAAAGCAAACTAGATAAACCTGGCTACATATTTAGATCCTTGGGAATACCCACTCACATCGTATTTGATAATGATGCCAACAAGGCACCAGAAAAGCAAAAGCCTGATCTAAACAAGCTAATTCAAAAAGTATGTGGTGTTGAAAACCCTGAGGACTGGCCGGAAGTTTGCGTAACTACACATACAGCAATCGGCGGTGACCTTGAAAGCTACATGAGGTCGCGCTTAGGGGAGTTATATGACACACTATTTTCCCAAGTGGCGACTGACTATGGCTTGTCTGTAGAAGAGATAAAGAAGACACCAGCTGCGCTATCTTCAGTTTTTGTTCTCTCAGAAAACCATCAAATCGAATACCCACTATTCGATGAGATTATTGCACAGGTAGACGCTCTCTAATTCTCCTAAATATGCATCACGCGCCCATAAGCATCCAACACGCTCTCATGCATCATCTCGCTGAGCGTCGGGTGCGGGAAGATGGAGTGCATGAGGTCTTCCTCCACCGCTTCCATGGTCTTGGCGATGCCGAACCCTTGTATCAGTTCGGTGACTTCCGCGCCGATCATATGCGCCCCTAGAAGCTCGCCCGTCTTGTCGTCGAAGATGGTTTTGACGAGGCCCTCGGGCTCGCCCAGCGCAATCGCCTTGCCGTTGCCGTTAAAGGGGAAGCGCCCGACCTTGACCTTGTGGCCGGCGGCCTTCGCGGCGGCTTCGGTCATGCCGACACTCGCCACCTGCGGCTGGCAATAGGTGCAGCCGGGAATGAGCGACGTGTCGAGGGGGTGGACGTTGTTTTGCCCCGCGATCTTCTCCACACAGATCACCCCTTCATGGGACGCCTTGTGGGCGAGCCAGGGCGGCCCGCAGACATCGCCGATGGCGTAAAGGCCCTTGACGCCCGTTTCCATCCATTCATTGATCACCACATGGCCGCGGTCGATTTTGACGCCGAGGTCTTCCAGCCCCAGATTCTCCGTATTGCCCACAATGCCGATGGCGAGGACGACGCGCTCCGCCTCAATCACTTCCGTCTTGCCGTCTTTCAGCTTGATGGTCGCTTTCGCGGCCTTGCCGCCCGTTTCCAGCTTTTCAACGCTGGCGGAGGTGATGATTTTCATCCCCTGTTTCTTGAACTGTTTCGCGGCGAATTTTGAAATCTCTTCGTCTTCGGCGGGCAGTACGCGGTCGACCATCTCGACCACCGTGACGTCGGCGCCGAGCGCGTTATAAAAACTCGCGAACTCGATCCCGATGGCGCCGGAGCCGATCACCAAGAGCGACTTCGGCATGATGTCGGGCACCATCGCCTCCTTCGCGGTCCACACGAACTTGCCGTCGGGTTCGAGCCCGATGGCGGGGATGGTGCGCGCCCGAGCGCCGGTGGCGAGGATGACGTGGTTCGCCTTCACCGTGTCGGCGCCGCCCTTTTTGGTTTTGACCTTGATCAGCGGTGCGCCGGAGCCATTGGTCGCCTTGGCGAGGCTCGCCTCCCCCTCTACAACCAAAATCTTGTGCTTCTTCATCAGATAGCCGACGCCGCCGGAGAGCTTGTTCGCGACGCCGCGCGAGCGCTTGATCACCGCGTCAATGTCGAAGGAGATGTTTTCCGCTTTCAGGCCAAACTCGGACGCGTGCTGCATGTTGGTGTAGATCTCGGAGGTGCGTAAGAGCGCCTTGGTCGGGATGCAGCCCCAGTTGAGACAGACGCCCCCCAGCGCGTCACGCTCGATGATCGCGACCTTCATCCCCAGCTGGCTGGCGCGGATTGCGGCCACATAGCCCCCGGGGCCGGAACCGATAATGGCGAGGTCTACGGTGTGGTCGGTCATGGAATTCATCTCTTTCGTTTTTACTCGCGGCCAATCCTTCGAGACGCCTTTTTCCTTCATCCTGAGGGCGGGCAAGGCCCGCGTCTCGAAGGACGAAGGAAAAAGGCTCCTCAGGATGAAGGCGGTGACTGCTGCTTATCCTTGGCGAACACCGCCTTTCGCGCGACTATAACGGCCCCGCCCGAGAAAGGAACCATGATGACAATCGAAGCCCTGCGCACCCCAGAGACGCGTTTCGACAACCTCCCCGACTGGCCCTATGCGCCGCATTATGTGGACGACCTGCCCGGCTATGAGGGCCTGCGGATGCACTATGTGGATGTGCGCCCGGAGGACGAGTCCGAGGTTCAAGTGACGTTCCTTTGCATCCATGGGGAGCCGTCATGGGCCTATCTCTTTCGCAAGATGATCCCGGTGTTTACGGGCGCCGGTCATCGCGCCATCGCCGTCGACATGTTCGGCTTCGGGCGTTCCGACAAACCGGTCGACGACGAAACCTACACCTATCATTTTCACCGCAACGCGCTTCTCGCCTTCGTTGAAAAGCTCGACCTGAAGAATGTCTGCCTGGTGGTGCAGGACTGGGGCGGGCTGTTGGGCCTGACGCTGCCGATGGACGCGCCGGAACGCTATACGCGCCTGATCGTCATGAACACCGGCCTGCCCGGCGGCGAGGAAGCGCCGGAAGGTTTCGCCGCCTGGCGCGCCTTCAACCGCTCACAGCCGGACCTCGCGGTCGGCAAGTTGATGAAACAGGCGACGCCTATTCTTAGCGACGCGGAGATGGCGGCCTATGACGCGCCCTTCCCCGATGGAAGTTATAAAGGCGGCGTCCGGCGGTTCCCGGAACTTGTGATGCTGAAGGAAAAAGGCGCCGCGGATTTGACGCCGGCGTCAAAGGAAGGCGTCGAGACGTCGCTGAAAGCGCGCCAGTTTTGGTCCGAGGATTGGGATGGCGACAGCTTCATGGCAATCGGGATGCAGGACCCGGTATTGGGGCCTCCGGCGATGCATATGCTCCGTTCCATGATCAAAGGCTGCCCCGAACCGATGGAGGTCGCGGAGGCCGGCCATTTCGTACAGGAATGGGGAGAGCCGATTGCGAAAGCGGCGCTGGAGAAGTTCGGGATCAGTTAAGGCGTTCGACGTCGTCAGCGCAATTTTCTGTATTATCAGGATCGGTCTTTTCAAGAGGTTCGCTGATTTCCTCCGGCGCTTCTTCTTCGGCGTCTTTCAGCTTTTCATCGAGCTTTTCGTGCTCCTCCCTGCGTCGCTTGATCCAGTTTGCAACCGTATCGCTGCCCATGATCAACATCGCCACCCCTGGTATGACGATAGCGAAACCGAACGGAATAGGTGAAACAAAGACGATCAAGCCAACCAAAGTGACAATGCCGCCGAGGATGAGAAGGATGGTTTTTTTCATTCGCGCCGATTTATTCTGTGCTTGTTTTGATTGTGGCTATCAACCGGGACTTTCCGAACACTCCGGATCAATAGTGGTTCCTGAACTATCGTATAAACTGAAAAACGGCCCTAACGGATACCGCACTTTATCCCATATCACGCCCACCTCACCGCATCGTTACGTTTCCCGGTTGTGGCGACAACCCGTTATGGTGTCTTCAACTGAAAACGACACGAGGAGCGCATCCATGAAATATTTTGCCGCCGCCGCCATGTTGCTGATAAGCCCGGCCTACGCACAAGAAGCAGACTCTTCCACAACCATCTCTATCGCCAAAGACTATCTCACCGCCTATTCGACCTTTGACACAGCCGCCATGGCGCCATTCCTCGCCGACGACATGGTGTTCTATGACCCGACCTCCGCAAACCAGAGCGCCGATGGCGGAGCCTTTATGTTCGAAGGCAAGGAAGCCGTCCTGAAGGGGCTTGGCGACTATGCAGGCCAATACCAGTCTTTCAGCGTCGATTACGATATCGAGCGTCAATATGAGAGCGAAGGCGTCGTCGTCTTTGTCGCCATGCTGACCTGGACTGTAACCTCTCCGGACGGCGAAAGTGCAACCGGATCAGCGCCTATCGTGACCGCCGTTACCGTGAAAGACGGCAAGATCATTAAGCATACGGACTATTACGATTATAAAGGTAACGCTGTCAGTTCTGACACCGCCCCTTGACGAATGAATTTATTGACCGTCGCGCGCCAATTGATCGAGCAGTCGGACGCTGAAACCGCTCGCCCCGATGGGAACGGTTGCCGTCGGTTCGGGCAGCCAGTCAATGCCTGCGATATCCAGATGCGCCCAAGGTGTTTCGTCCTTGACAAAAGTTCCAATAAAGGTTGCGCCCGTTGAAGCGCCAGGCGCGCCTGTGTCACCGTTTTTGATATCGGCGATCAGCGACTTGATCTGCTTTTTGTGATTGGGATGCAGCGGCAGACGCCAAAGATCTTCGCCCGAAGCTTCACCCGCCGCGAGAAGCCGTTCGGCGATTGCGTCTTCTCGCGCAAACAGACCGCCATATTCGTCGCCCAGCGCGCGGCCTACTGACCCAGTCAAGGTCGCCACATCAACCAGCAATGATGGATTGAATTGTTCCTGTGCGTACCAAACCGCATCTGACAGAACAAGGCGGCCTTCGGCGTCCGTCGACATGATTTCAACGGTCGTGCCGGACATTGTTTTCACCACATCGCCAGGGCGTTGCGCGCCGCCGTCAGGCATATTCTCGGCCAGCGCCGCAACGGCGATGACATTGACCGGCGCGCGCGACTTTGCGAGCCCCATGACGGCCGCGGTAACCGTTGCGGCGCCAGTCATGTCGGCTTTCATCTGCCACATGTTGCTATTGGATTTCAGCGATATCCCGCCAGTGTCAAAAGTGATGCCCTTGCCCGCAAACACCATGGGCGCCTCGCCCGCCGCTCCGCCATTATAACGCGTAATCATAATGCGTGGCGGGCGTACACTTCCTTTGCCAACGCCCAGGATGGCGCCCATGCCAAGGCGCTCCATGTCGCGCTCGTCGAGCACCGAAATCGTCACATTGGGCGCCCCGCGAAGCGCCGCTCTCGCCCGGCGAACAAACTCCTCCGGATAAATCACGTTGGCCGGCTCGGATTGCATATCTCTCGCCCAAATAACGGCGTTCGCGACATGGGCCTTTTCGTCTTGATAAGACGTCCGCGCAGCATCCGGGGCAGCGGTGATAAAGATGAGGTCGCCAGTTAAAGGCGTCGCATCGCTCTTGTATTTGTCAAATGAATATTGCCCGATGGCGGCCCCAAAAGCGGCGCTGACGACAGCCGCGCCATCGGCGCCGGGCGCAAGAACAGCGACACGTTCGGCTTTCGTTGCTTTGGCGAGAACACTTGCGCGACCGCCAAAGTCCTCCCAATCACGAAGACGCATTCCATCGCCTGCAATAGCAACAAGATGAACCTCGCCATAAGATTCAGCTCCGGAGATAAAGCTTGCCGTCGATCCGACTTCGGCTTCAAACGCCGACGCGGCGATAGCACGGCGCACATTATCCAGATCAGCCTCGCCGATGATCTCGCCCAAACCGTCCAGCTCTTCGACATCACTGACAGCGACGACAAGCGCGTCGCCCAGCTGCGGTGCAGCGTCAAAGTCAATGCTGCGCTGCGCATGAACAGACGTGACTGAAAAGACGACGAAAAGAACACTTAAGACAAAGCGCATAATGAGACCCCTGATTTTTATGTACCCACGATACGCAAAGATCACCACGCCGCAAGAAAACAGATGACGCAGCCGCAGGCATCTATCAGCAGGCGATAGCCAGCGGCGGCGCTCGTAACCCACAGTCTGTTATACGAAAGACAAAACAACGTTGCGGTTGCAAAAATATCGAGAATTCCCGCAAAAACAGCGATTATGAGCGCCTTCTCACGCTGCACCTGCTGAGATGCTTGCCAAACTGAGCCAAATGACAAAGAATATTGCCGGTGGGAGTTAAAGGGGCTTGGGGTGATCGATACTGATGTCGCCACGTTGGCGATCCTGGCGGGAATTGGCTTTTTTGGCGTAATCATCGGCGTGTTCGCCGGGTTCAGATTCGCAGATCGACGACTGAAACGTCACTATGCGGAAGTCCGCAGCGAAGTTATGCGCTTGCGCGCCGTGGCCGAAGAAAAACTCTCCGACGATGAACCCGATCTCGATTCCATGCTCCGGAATTTGAATGAGGCGGTTCAAGATACATTCAAAGCCGCGGCCGCTCTTGAAAATCATGAGGCCGTAGTTGCGCGCCAGCATGAAGGCGGCAAGGAAGTCATCGCCTCTTCGCGATTCATTGTCCGCATGATCGATGAACTCGGTGGCGAGGAGGTCGTAACCGTAGAGCCGGCGCCACGAAAAACGCCGCCGACGGTGAAGCTAACCGCAGAAGACAAAGAGGGTAAAAAGCCCCTGCGCCGCTTGCGATAAACTAAATTTTTCCATCGGTGCGCTGGTTATGAACGGTTTCATCGCAACCGCTCTCGGCACTATTCCGTAATGGCCGGTCCATAAACGGAGTTTTTTGGCATCTCGAACATCTTCATAACCATGGGCTCAAACGCTTCAAGCGGCATGGACTCATAATTCGGATCGAAAGCGGTTTGATCGTATTTTTCACAAAACTCAGCCGTATGCTGAAAGTGCGGATGATCCCGGAAATTATCGCGCATATCGCGGTCCATGCCGAGATAGTGAAAGAAATAATAGCCCTGAAAAATGCCGTGCTTTTCAACCATCCAGTGGTTGGCCTCTGACACGAAGGGTTTAAGAATCGCCGCAGCGATATCCGGGTGATTATAAGCGCCTAGTGTGTCGCCGATATCATGCAGGAGCGCGCAAACCACATACTCTTCATCACGCCCGTCTTTAAAGGCGCGGGTCGCCGTCTGCCTGCAATGGGTTAGCCGGTCCACCGGGAAGCCGCCATAGTCGCCGTCAAGCAGCCGCAAATGGTCGAGCACGCGTTTGCCGCCTTGAGCCGCGAAAGGGCCAAACTGACCGGCGATTTTCATCCAGTCTTCCTGGGTCCCCTTCCGTCATTGCGTGAAATTTCGCCCGCGCTTCCGGGTGATCGCCGTGATCTGGCATAGGGCTCAACGCCTCCAATCGCTGCTTGGCCGGACTATAAATCAGGAATAGGATGGCTCGCAATGCAGGCGCGCAGGGAGGAAAGCGTTGATTTCAAGGGCGCTCGCCAGTCTCGTCGGCGCGATCCTGTTTCTCTACGGCCTCATTGCCGCGGCCTCACCCCTGCCGCTCGGCGTGCCGCTGATGGTTTTCGGGTTTCTTATTTTCGCCGCCGCCAATCCGGCGGCGAGGCCATTGCTGCGACGTATGCGCCGACACTGGAAATGGTTTGATGTGCTGGTCCGGCAGGTCGGAAAGCGTTCGCCTGACCGATTTGAGACATTGCTTAACGAAACCGAACCGGAAACGGCGGAAAACGGCGCAAAGACTGCAAAGAACCAGGCATCGAACGGCGATTAGCCATAGCTGTGGCTTATTTAGCGCCGCCACCGTTTCAAAATAGAAAATCCGGGCCCGTTTTGACCGTTTCCGTTTGCATCCTCGCCTATAATGAAGAACGCCGTTTGCCGGAATGTATCGGCGCGCTGGACGCGGCGGCGGGCGACAAGCCCTATGAAACGCATTTAATGGTTAATGGTTGTACGGATAATACAGCCAGGCTCGCCAGATCCTTGGCGGCGGCCGATCAGCGCATTACGGTTCACGAGTTGCCTGTTGCGGATAAGGCAAACGCCTGGAACGACTATGTCCACCGTATTGCGCCGCAAGCTAGCGCCCACATATTTATAGATGGAGATGTGCAGCCAAGCGACAATGCAATTTCAGCGTTGACAACAACGTTGCACGATCATCCATCGACCTATGCGGCGGCGGCGCTACCCGCAACCGGGCGCAGCCGCAAGCAATGGGCGACAAAGTTGTTCATGGATCGCCACCTTAGCGGCAACCTGTACGCCATGAGCGACAGGGCGCTGAACCTGTTCCGGGAGCAAAGCATAAGGCTGCCTTTCGGCGCCAAAGGCGAAGACGGCCTCCTCGCCTATCTTCTTTTGACAAACCTGAAGGGTGGTGAAGACGACACTCATGATCACCGGATTGTTGTCAGCGGCGACGCAACGTTCGAGTTTCACGCACTCGGTTTCAGAACGCGGGATATCAAAGCCTATCATCGCCGGCTTATCCGGTATTCAGAACGGCACTTTCAAAAAAAAGTGCTGTACAAGTTGTTGAAACAGGACGGCGTTAAAGCAATGCCAGACAACATCTATGACATTTACAAACCATCAGTATTGGCGCGGATATCGCCACGCCTCGATCCAATAAATTACTGGTACGATCTGGCGACGCGCAAACGATTAAGCGCCAGACGCTAGCTGGCTTTTTCAACCTGGTTGAATTCCAGCTCGACCGGCGTTGCGCGGCCAAAGATCGACACAGCGACCTTGAGGCGCGTCGCCTCTTCATCCACATCCTCAACAACACCGGAAAAGGATGCAAACGGCCCGTCTGTTACACGAACATTCTCGCCAATCTCGAAGGTAATCGTCGGGCGCGGACGGCTTTCGCCTTCTTCCATGACGCCGCGGATACGATCGACTTCCTTTTGCGGAACCGGCATCGGCTTGTTGCCAGAACCAAGAAAACCGGTGACCTTTGGTGTTTCCTTGATCAGATGATAAATCTCGTTGCTCATCGTCATCTTCACCAGCACATAGCCGGGAAAAAAACGCCGCTCTGTATTGATCTTGCGACCACGGCGCACTTCCGTCACTTCTTCAGTCGGCACAAAGATTTCCTCGATGAACTGATCGAGACCTTTGTCTTTCGCCGCCAGCATAATTGATTCGGCAACTTTCTTTTCAAAGTTGGAATAGGCGTGAACGATGTACCAATTCGCGGTCATGAGGTAATCCGTGTGCAAAGTTGTTTCAGTTAGATGCGACGCAATCGATCGGCAAAATCGTACAAACGCCGAAACGCAGCCCCTGATCAACGGCAAAGAAAAAGACCGCCATGATCGCAACCATGATCAGCACCATAATTGTCGAGACAAAAGTTTCGTTGCGCGAGGTCCAGGTCACTTTCGACCCTTCGTTTCGCACCTGTTGAAGGAACTCAAGCGGGTTGGTTTTCTTTTTCTTCTTAACTTCCGCCGCCTTGCCTTCGATGACAGGCTCTCCGTGTCCGGATTTTTTGTTTTTCGCCATCTGTCTTGCGCTTTCGCTACTTTGCGTTCATCCGATAAAAAGACGCGGGGGCTCGTGCGTCGTATCTGACGCTGGCTGATCTCCGAGAAATTCTGGGATGCCGCCTAGGTAACCATTTTCAGCGCGCCGTCAACCGTTTAGGCGGAAATTCCCGCTGCAGCCATTGCCTATCGGCGTTGATAGGCGCTCCAGGACCGATTCATTTCCGTTGTTTCGCCATATTGCCCGTCGAACCAAGGCTGCCCGCCGGTTGGCCCCGCCAGTACGTAATTAGAAAGGATAATCCCGGGATAGGCGGCCGCCAGGGCGTCATTGACCTCCTTATTGACCCGGGCCCCATGCTCGCCCCAGAGCCATTGCTCGTAGAATTCGCGAGGGACATAGCCGGGTTTTTCAAGATGGGAACCGCCCTCATAGGCGCCGATAACCTTCACGCCATACTGCTCTCCAGCCTTAGCGTGATCCTCAAAACGTTTTAATATCCATGCCTTTGTAGCCAATTCCGAAGCCGGCCCATTCAGAAGACGGTCTGTCAGCGCGATCGCCTCGCTGTCGCCGGCGTTTTGCCATTGCTGAGGCGTCGCAACCCCATTCCAGTTCGGCCCACCGCCCCAATAAGAAGCGACGGATATGCCGATTTGCGGCGCATGGTCATCCCAGGCCTCGCCATTTTGTTCCAAAAACCGCTTCATCGCGCCAAGCGCATCCCATGTGGTGGAGGTGTTGGCGGCCTGCCCTTCGGCGACATAAATGACCGGCTGGGCGCGACCGGCCCGGGCCAACGCCCCGTCAAGCGCCAGCTTCCAACGCGCCAGCGCCGCGCCATAACCATGACGGAAATGCCCGTTTTCCTGAAATCCCTGCCCCAGCCCCCATGCGTAATTAGTGGAGACGAAATAGTGAAAAGCGGTATTCCAGACTTCGTTGGAAACGGTCGTATAAAGCGGGCGGTCTTCCGGGTATCCGGATGCGGCAAGCGCCGCGACGAATTTATCCGCGTATCGGTCCCATTCACTGCTGGCGAGAATCTCGGCCGCATTCTCGCGGGCGTGGGCGCGCCATGCGCCCGCGACATTGTCATTATTATCCCTGTCCATGATGCTTGGATCATGAAGTCGCTTCGGCGACCCCAACTCCATCGGCGCATGATGCCACAAAATATTGTCCGCCTCGACGGCCAGCGCGAACAGCGCCTCCAGCGGAATATCGCGGAAAGGATGATCGGTTCTTCGGGGCGGGCCTTTCCAAGCGGTATTGTTCCAGCAACAAGCCTCCATGGTGCTTAACTCATCGACCCGCGTAATCGCAGTGCGATTCGCTTCCTGCAGATCCATTGTTCGGACGACGTGATATTTCGAAACTTCTGCAATAAATCGCGGATTGTAGATCTTACCGGCGCGCAACGCCGCTTCATTTTCCTTGCGAAACATCCTGACGGCTGTGAGCGGCGATTTCAGGCGCGTGATCGCAATTGCTGCATGATCGTTTCCGGGTGATCGCGAGAATTCGACGCGACTGCGCCCGGCCCGATACTGTTTGTCGCCAGGGAACCAGTGCAATAAAAGGTCGGCGTTGTTCGGCTTTTCGGTCTCCCATTCCAGCACCCATTCCCCAGCCCAGTGACTTTTGTCTGGCCATGTCGAAAAATAGACGCCTGAGCGCATCCAGCCATTCGGCAATGATTGCGGCAGCCCCGTAACAGGATCGAGAACACCGGTATCATAAAGCTCTTGCGTATTAACTTCGTCGGTTTCAGTCCAACTGACGCCACCCGCATGAAGGATATTGATGAACGGCTCTTCGGTGTTGGCTGGCTGCGGCACCCAGGGACCAACCTGAATTTTTGTCTCTTGCGACGCACGCTGTGATGACAATGACGATGTTGATGCGGTTTGGGCAACCTCGGTCGTTGGCGTGTCCTGATCGCTCTGGGCGGCCCCTGTTCGAGCGCAGCTGGCGGCGTTCAAAAACACGGCGGCGACAACCAGCGCCGCCAAGGATACGGGAATAGCTTGAGAAATCACGGTTGATCCTGCCACACAATCTGCTTCACCATCAGGTTATAGCAAAAGGGTGAAAAAATCTCCCTGCAACCAGGCTGGCCTTTAAGGCCGGTAATATTTCGTCCAGGACACCTGCATCGGCAGGTTCTCGCCTTCCGCACCGTCAAACCAGGGCTGCCCGCCGGTCGGGCCGACCGTCACATAATTCGACAGGATAATCCCGGGATAAGCGACCGCAAGAGCGTCATTGATATCGTTGTTCACGCGCGCGCCTTGTGTTCCCCACATATAGTTTTCGTACCAGTCGAATAACAATTCGCTGCTGGAGCCATATGTGTCGCGGAAAAACTCCGGCGCATCGTCATGTGAGCCGCCTTCATAGGCGCCAATGACCGTGACGCCAAAGCCAGCACTGACAGCGTTGTGCTCCTCAAACCTCTTTAGCACCCATGCTTTCGAGGCGATAACGTCATCAGGACCGTTGAGATAAAAATCGGCAAAACGTCTGGCGAAATCTACTGGATCACTTGCAATCTCCGAAGCAAAACGTTGGTGCAGTGCTTCAAGGCTTGCGCCATCAAGATCTTCGAAGAAATGATAATATCCACGACCACCCCAATAGGACGCAACAGATACGCCGATTTTTGCTGTGAAATCAGCCCACGTCCGACCTTCGTCTTCAATATACGTTTGCATGCCGGTCAGCGCCTGGCGGGTTGTATCCAAGTTCGCCGCCTGACCTTCAACAACATATATGACATTCTGGTTGCGCCCGGCGCGCGTAAGCGCCGCCTCCAGCGCCAGCATCCAGCGCCCCATAAAGACGCCATACCCATGACGGTAGGTCCATGTAGGTCCGCCATACGCCTCGCCCGCAGCCCATGCGTAACGCGTTGCAAGATGGTACTGTAGTGCAAAGTTCCAGACTTCATTTGATAGAGTTGTATAAAGAGGCCGGCTTTCAGGATAACCAGCGCTTGCAAGAGCAGCGACAAACGCATCTGCATAATTGTCCCATTCAGGACTGGCGAGAATGGTCGTGATATTCGCCGTCGCCAAATTGGAAATATTGACAGCCCATGTTTCGAGGTCATCGCTCATTATTGATGGATCTACAAAATCCACTGGAACGCCAAGCTCCATTGGCGCGTGGTGCCAAATCTCAACATCAGCTTCGACGCCCAGCGCCGCCACAGCCTCTAAAGGCATTGATTTATGTTGTGTGAAAAAAGCCCCACGCATACCGTAATTATTCCAGAAGTGCTCGGTTAGCGGAGCGACCTGGTCTGCGCGATGAATAAAAGCACGATTGGCTTCCTGCATATCCATTGTCCTAACGACATGCGCCCGCCTTACATTTTCAACAAAGGCTGCAGAATATATTTTCCCGGCATCTAAGGCCGTTTCATTTTCCGCGCGGAACATTCGAAGACCAGTGAGGCCGCCAACGCCCAATCGGGTTACGCGAATGCGAGAATGGAATGGAGACTCCTCGCTACGGGTAAACTCTATACGATTAGCGCCTACTGGACGTTGTAAGTTATCCGGCAAGAACTCCATTATCAAATCCGCATCGCCGTCCCATTCGAGCACCCACTCGCCATCATAAAACCGTTTGTCTTCAGCAGTGAAAAACACCGTTGTAAAAAGGCTGGTAACCCCGGCGGGAAACGAAATCAGCATGCCGGTATTGGCATCAATATGACCGGCGTCGAATAATTCTTCCGTTGTCCAGCTTTCATTCTGCCATGAGACGGCGGACGCATGAATGATGTTGATAAAGGGTTCTTCGACATTCGCCGGCGTCGGCACCCAGGGCCCGACCTGTAACTTTGCGTCTACAAATGTTGATGGCAGCGTGTAACTTGTTGGCCAGACGACGGATCCGCCGGGCGACGTCGGATTTTCGGACAGCTGCTCTTCTTCAACAGCAGGCGCAGGCGCATCAGTTGACGGAGATGTACATCCTATCGCGACGGCAGCGAGCGCCAAAATCGGTACGACAATGAGTGAACGGAACTTTGAAAACAGGACAGCGACAAAACAGGGGGGTACGGACATTTTTTTACTCGACTATATTATTTTACAGTTCGCTAAGACAATAACCCTCCCCCGGATTGCACGCAGTATTGCGCAAGCGTGCTAAAAGCACGTTCAAGAACTACATGCAATTTCAACTGAAATTTATGACGATATTGTATTGATTACGGATGATTTCTAATCATTCTGTAATAGCAATTTCTTTTCATTACGGAATTTCAATTGTTATTTACAAATGTTTTAAATTTGTCGCCTGAGCGATGATTGAAATGGTTCCATAAGCGGGAGCCATGATGCTCCTCACCAAACTCAACTCGCGCCATGGCGCATGTCTAAAATCGTCATCAAGTTGAAATGGCAGGGGCGGAGGGACTCGAACCCACGACCCTCGGTTTTGGAGACCGATGCTCTACCAACTGAGCTACACCCCTAGGCCACGTTCTGGATTAGGCCGAGCGCCTTCGGCTTTCAATAGGCAACTCATCGCTAGCGACGAATTCATACGTCTAGGAGGCTTTTTTCTCGCCGATCCAGCCTAAAATCGCTTTACCCGCCTCCTCCGCAGCCGGCGGTCCTCCGACACCAAGGCTGCCCAACAACTCTGGAAACGCCTCAAGCTGGGCTTTCCGGGCCGGCGTATCCGCCAACAACGGGGTTAGGGCGGCAGCCATGGCCGCCGGTTTGCAATCACCTTGAAGAAATTCCGGAATGACGGCTCGACCAGCGACAATGTTCAAAAGCGTCACATATGGCGTTATGATAACCCGGCGGAACCATAGAGCGCTCAGCCAGCCGACGCGATAAGCGACAATCATTGGCGTCCGAAAGATTGCAAGCTCCGTCGTCACCGTGCCTGATGCAGCAAGCCCTGCATCCGCCGCCGCTAAAACCTGATAAAGACTATTCGCCGGCACAAGAATGGGAGACCGCAACCAGTCTTTCGTCAAGCTTTTCACCTCCTTCTCAACCGCTGGAGCGACAGGAATGGCGACGCGCAAGTTAGGTGTTTCTGCAGCGAGGAGATCAACCGTCTCGCGAAACGGCTCAATCAGACGGCGGACCTCGTTTTTACGACTACCAGGCAACACAGCAAGCAAGGGCGCATCGCCGATAGCATGTTTATCTCGAAACAGCACAGCATCCGCATTACCTTGCGCAGCTGATTGGAAAACCGGATTGCCAACAAATCTGGTCTCAACTCCTTCCTTTTTGAACCACTCTTTTTCGAAGGAAAAAAGCATTAATACGCCATCGAACAATTTCGCCACAGTTCTTGCGCGCCGAGGCCGGGACGCCCAAACTTGTGGCGCCACGTATTTAATCAGGATTGCTTGAGGCGCTTGTTTTTTAATGCGCGTCGCAGCCATCCGGGCAAACGCCCAACCGTCGATTAAAACCGCCGCATCCACCTTTTCTGATGACGATGCTTTAGCAAGTATCTGCGCGCCTTGCATTGCCGCTGGCAAAGCCTTCACCGCATCAACCGGACCAACCACAGAAAACGGAGCCGTGGAGAACAGACTTTGCAATCCGCTCTTCGCCATTAAAGGCCCTCCACACCCAATAAACCTGACGCCGGGCGACATGCGACGCAGCGCATCCATCAAAGCCGACCCAAGCGCGTCGCCAGATGGCTCAACGGCGCAAATCATAAGCTTTAACGGCGCAACTGATCCATGTCGTTTTGCCGTTGTCACAGCACGGCGACTTCGGAATCTGAAAACCCGTACACAAACAGCTTGTGTTCGTTCGCCAATTTCACAACCTCATCACGGTCAATAATCAAAGCGGCGTCGGCATTGACAGCAATGCCTTTAAGTCCGGCATCGGCGGCGCGGCGCACGGTCTCAGGACCAATCGTCGGCAGGTCAACGCGCAATTCCTGCCCTGGCTTTGGCCGTTTAACCAGTATACCGGAGTGATCTCCTCCGCGAATATCATTTGGCAATGTTGCGCAACGCGCCAACATCGCATCCGTTCCTTCCGCAGCTTCGATAGCCAGAACCAAACCGGCGGCGACAACGGCGCCTTGTCCAACATCAAAAGGGCCAAGCGCGGAAATAACACTTGCGGCTTTACGGATATCATTCAGGTCTTGTGTATCCGGCGCAATTTCACCTAATGCTCCAGCAGAAGCGAGCAGGCTCTTAACGGCCTCCTCTACACCAACAACGACAAAACCGTCAGACTCCACAGATTGAATTAGCACATCCAGAATTGCCCCATCACCGCGCGTCGCCGCCGCTATAAGCCTTGGCAACATGGCCGCGCCGCGCCAATCCACTTTCAAGGACTTAAAATCCGGGCGCTTCACCAATCCGGCAAAAACAATCGCATCGCACTCGTGCGCCTTCATAAGGCGCAATATCTTTCCTGCTTCACCAATCGCGCAGTCATCTCCAGGAAGCTCTGACGGATTTGCATCCACATGGCCGGTCAGGCGGATTACATGAAAATCTTCGCCACGCTCTTTGCATGCTGCAGCAATCCGCAGCGGCAAAGCGCCACCTCCTGCAATGATGCCTAGTTTACGCCAGCGCCCCATCTCGCTTACCGAGCCGGCATTAAGGGGCGCGTTGCGTCTTCCTCAAGAAACTCGAGAATACGCGCTACTTCTTCACGAGCGCCATACCGCTCGCGGACAAGTTCGATGCGCTCCTGAAAAACCGACGCGCCAGAAAACAACATACGATAAGCGGCGCGTAAATCGTGAATGGTATCGCGCGCAACGCCCCGCCGCTTCATGCCAATCACATTCAAACCAACAAGCCGGGCATGATTGCCGAAAGCAGACGCATACGGAATGATATCATTCACCACAGTGGCGCCGCCGCCAATAAACGAAAAGGCGCCAATTCGGCACTGCTGGTGCACAGCGCAAAGACCGCCCAGAAACGCTCTCTCACCAACGCGGACATGCCCGCCTAAAGTCGCATTATTAGCGAAAATCACGTCATCCCCAACCTGACAATCATGCGCCACGTGAGATCCGATCATAAAAAACCCGCGATTTCCGATACGGGTGACGCCGCCGCCCGCTACCGTGCCTCGATTCATAGTTGCATGTTCGCGAATAATCGCGTTTTCACCAACGACAAGTTTCGTTCCGTCACCGGAGCATCCAAGGTGCTGCGGCGGGGCGCCAAGAACTGCAAACGGATAGATGAGCGTTCCCGCTCCAATTTTCGTATCGCCTTCAATAACGACATGGCTGATCAATTTGACACTATTATGCAAACGGACTTTTGCGCCAACCGTGCAGAAGGGACCAATTTCCACATCGTCGCCCAGTTCGGCGCTTGCGTCGACGATGGCT
Organism: Hyphococcus sp.; assembly: GCA_965230025.1. Taxonomy (GTDB): domain Bacteria; phylum Pseudomonadota; class Alphaproteobacteria; order Caulobacterales; family Parvularculaceae; genus Hyphococcus. Next base: position 8,028 of record CBDDKD010000049.1, on the reverse strand, counting down.
GTCGGGTGGATATTCATCAAGATTCAGAACTAGATTGGTTGCGACAGCATGGCTGAGTATTGCGCCTCGGCGACGCGCTTGCCATCGACAGTGGCGACACCTTCAAACTTCCACACCGGCGGCCGTCGTTGCGCCGTGCGCACCGCAATGCGCAATTGGTCGCCAGGAATAACCGGGCGCCGAAAACGCGCCTTATCCACACCCATAAACAGGACAATCTTACCTGAGGTGTCTACTTCTTCTGTGTACGACACATAGGCGGCGGCGGCCTGCGCCATCGCTTCAACAATCAGAACACCCGGCATAACAGGCTTTTGCGGGAAGTGGCCTTGAAAAAACGGTTCGCCATAGGAAACATTTTTAATACCGACGGCGCCCTCGCCCGGCTTGATGTCCACCAAACGATCGACCAGCAGTAATGGAAAGCGATGCGGCAAGAGTTGCATCAACTCGTCTACTTCAAGGGTGCTCTTGCCAGGCTCAAGTTTCATCATGACCTCAACTTTTTTTCTTTTTTGCAAGCTTTGCCAGCGTCGCAGTTTCTCTCAGCCAATCTTTCGCCAGACGGGCGGGCCTGCCACCCCATTTTTCGCCCGCCGGCACATCACGCATTAATCCAGCGCCCGCAGCAATCTGCGCGCATGCCCCAATTTTGAGATGATCGGCAAGCCCAACCTGACCGCCAATCATAACCCCGTCGTCAATATCACAGCTTCCCGAGACACCTGTTTGCGCCGCAAGGATACAATATCGCCCAATTCGAACGTTGTGACCGATTTGAACCAGATTGTCGATCTTAGTCCCCTCGCCAATCACCGTGTCGGCCAGAGCGCCCCTGTCAATCGTCGTATTTGCGCCGATTTCCACATGATCGCCGACAATTACACGCCCGAGCTGCGGCACGCGTACGAGGTCGTTTTCGCCTTCGACAAACCCAAAGCCCGCCTGGCCAATTCGCGCGCCAGCAAGAATGTGGACTTTCTTTCCAACGAGAGCATGGGTGATCGATACGCCCGCCTCAATGACTGTACGCTCACCCAAAACAACGCCGCACCCAATATGACAGTGTGGCCCAATACGAACATCGGAACCGATCTTCGCGCCAGGGCCGATAATCGCAGTCGGGTGTATTTCAGCACTCTCATCAATCTCAGTCTCAGCATCATCAAGAGCTTGCCCGCAATCCTCTCTGGACAGATGCAGACGGCCCGCCAATCTGGCAAAAGCGAGCTTTGGTGATGAAACAACATATGAAGGGCTGGCGCCCAGCTTGTCGGCATGCTGGTCTGTCACTAAACACAAGCCGAAGATCTTTGTCGCCAGCAACTCAGCACTTTTCGCATTGGCGCAATACACCAAAGCATGTTCCAGATTTTCCTCGTCGGGCGACGCTACGCGGCGTACTTCACCCGTCATCGACGCCGCTTTTACGCCGATGATGGTCGCCGCATCATCGAGGCTTACTGACGTTTCCGTTGTGAAGAATCGACGATCTGGCATTGCCTCTTCCGGACCACGCTCTGTAACGAAGAAAAGGCCGGCGAGACATCGCCGGCCAATTCAATGTTGCTTATCAAACACAATGAATAGTTAGTTTCTATTCGCTGCTGCCTGCTGCTCTTTTTGCATATCTTCAAGTCTTTTCATGATTTCGGGAAGTGAAATCTTTTCCACCTCCACGTCATCAAATTTCTTATCAAGAGCGGACAAGACCTCTTGCGTGATGTCCGTGTCAGTCGCCGCATACATGACGCTTGCTTTATCCAATACAATCGTTGCACCACGCTTCTTAATAATGTCAGCAATGATCGGCTGGCTCTCGACCAGAATTTTCGCCTGCGCTTGCTGAACTGCGGCACTGAATGCCTGCTCCATAATCTGAGCTTGTTGTGGCAAGCCGTATTGTTGGCGCACGGCCAGTTCCTGCTGTTTTTGCTGGCGTACTTCTTCAGACATCAAGGACGAGTTTTTCTGGAAATCCTCAATTTCTTTTGAGAGCTTCTCCGCTTCGGCTTCAAGCTCTTTTTGTACGCTTTCACGAACTTTGTTGGCCTTGTCGGGGATGCCTTTCCCGGCTTTGGACTGCTCGATCAACTGACCTCTGCTGATAGTCAGGATAACGGGCGCATTTCCAGCACTTTGGGCCTCAGCGCTGGATATCAGCGACCCGGCAGAAAAGCCCGCAATCGTAAGCGCCACAGCGCCGGCAATCGCAATAATCTGATTTTTCATCTTACAACCTCATACTTTCCTAGAAGCTCGTCCCCGCGCTGAACCGAAATTCTTCAACCTGATCATAGACTTCCTGACGCAAAATCTTGGCTAAGTCGAATCGTATCGGTCCGAAAGGTGAATCCCAGCTGATTGACACGCCAGCAGTCACCCGTAGCGCCAATTCGTCTTGCACCGGCGCCGTCTCCGCGATCCCGTCACCGTCAAAGTCGATAAATTGAGATGGGTCATCATTTAACGCCAAATCAGCTTCATCAAGGACACCAACGGTGCCAAAATCGCTAAATAATGACGCCTGAATCCCATATTCCTCAGGCAACGGCAAGGGCAGTAAAACCTCAGCAGAACCAATGGCGTAGACCTTGCCGCCCAGCGCTTGTGACTGCAAACGCCCGTTATTGAAGAAAACTGGCTGTCGAACAATCTCACCATTCGGGCCAGTGCCGATCTGCGACCGGATAATGCGAGGCCCGATGCCCGCAACGTCAAACCCGCGAAAGGTTGCGGCGCCTTCAAAAAAGCGATCGGTCAAACGTACATTGTCACCGGCATAGCCGTCGATATACCCAGCACGACCTTTTAGAGCGCCGACAAAACCACCGAACAATGGATGGTACCAGGCGCTCGAAAGCTCCGCCCGGTAGTAGTTAACATCCCCGCCAAGGCCGGCAAAACCCACATTCATTGCAGCCCGCCAGCCACGCGTGGGCCTGAGGGGGTCATTGCGCGTATCAAAAGATACGCTGGCGCCAATCAGCGAAGTCACGAATTCGCCGCGCGATGCGCATGTCGGATCAAAAATAGAGTTTATCTGATCGCAAGGGTTGCTGGTGAACGCTAACAGCTGCTCCACCGGGCTATTCGGGTCACTAGGGTCACTCAAACGAGTAATGGGTTGCCCATTCTGATCGACCGCGGGAATAAGCGTGAACGGCGCGTTTGGAATCAGGACAGTGGACGGATCAAAATCAGGAGCCTGAAACGATGTTTGGTCGCCGATCGTCACGTCATCGAATGTCAACGTATAATTCAAACCGCCACGGCCATATTCGGATATCTGAAAACCAGCATTTACACCGCCGCCAATCCGGTTTCGGACAAAGCCCGACTCGATGAAGTTCGTACGCTGATTAAAGAGCGAGAAGCCGGCGGCAAGATTGCGATCAAGAAAATAAGGCTGTGTGAAGCGGATATCGACCTGGCGGGTGCGCGAACTGGCCTGCACCCGAAAGCGCAAAAACTGCCCGCGCCCCAAGAGGTTTCGCTCCTCAATAGACAGATCAACAATAAAATTCTCGGTGGATGAAACGCCGACGCCGACGCTTAATGACCCGGTTGACCGTTCCTCAACATTGACATCGAGCTCCGTTCGATCCGGCGCCGACCCTGGCTTTTCTTCAATCTCAACTTCGCCAAAATACCCCAATGACCGGACGCGCGCGCGCGAGCGATCCACCAGAACGCGGTTAAACGGATCGCCCTCGGCAATTCGCACTTCCCGGCGAATAACTTTATCCAAGGTGCGCGTGTTGCCCTTGATATTGATTCGTTCAACGTAAACTCGCGGACCCTCGTTAACTTCAAAAGTAATATCGATGGTCTTTGAATCTTCATGTCTCGTCAGCCGCGGATTAACATCGACAAATGCGTAACCGGTGGCGCCGGTCGCAAATGTGATCGACTCCACAGCGTCATCAACCCGGTCCGAATTGAAAGTCTGCCCTGTGCGCACCGGTAAAAAGGCCTCAAGAACGTCGTCATCAAGTTTTGCGAGCGTTGTTTTCACCCGCACCTCGCCGACTTCGTATTTCGGTCCTTCGTCAACTGTAAAAGTGATGAAAAAATCTTTTCGGTCCGGCGTCAGCTCCGCAGTCGAGGAAACAACCGAGAAATCCGCATATCCGTTACGCCCATAAAACTGACGCAAAAGCTCGCGTTCATATTCAAGACGATCGGGATCATAATTCGCGTTACTTGAGAAAAAACGCCACCAACGGCTCTCTTTCGTCAGGATTTCTCCACGCAACTCGTTATCGGTATAAACCTCATTACCGATGAAATTGACCTTTGCGATGCCTGTTTTAGGGCCTTCATCCATTTCATAGATGACATCGATCCGATTTTGCTCGAGCGGCGTCACTTTTGGCGTCACTGTCGCCGCAAACCTGCCTTTTGCGCGGTACAACTCAATTATACGCTGCACATCTGACTGCACCTTGGCGCGTGTATAAACAGCACGCGGAGCAAGTTGTATTTCCTCAGTAATCTTGTCGTCTTTTAAGCGGCTGTTTCCTTCGAAAATAACGCGGTTGACGATCGGATTTTCGACAACATCGATAATTAGCGCGCCGCTCGGCTGCATTTCGATTTTGACGTCAGCGAAAAGACCTGTGCTGAAGAGGGTCTTCAATGACAGATCCAAAAGCTCCTGCTCGGCTTGCATGCCAGGCTGGATCGGCAAATAGGAGCCGACGGTATCGCCCTCAATCCGTTCATTACCGCGCACGGAGATCGACTGAATAATTGGCGCCGGCTCATCCGGTCCGAACTCAATCATCCGCCCGCTTGGCGCCTGTTGAGCAAAGGCGCCGGAAACGCCGACTGTCGATATCAGCGCAACTGCAAAATATAAGAAAGCGCGTTTAGCGCCGCCCCCCGACTTATTCAAACTCATGCCGACGCCCTAGCTTAATGATGAGAGCAAATTGTTGATGTCATTCCACGTGACGAAAATCATGAGTGACGCCAACATGACGATACCCACACGAAACCCGATAGCCTGCGCCCTCGCCCCAAGCGGTTTGCCTACTGAAGCCTCGTAGGCGTAGTACAACAGATGGCCGCCGTCGAGAACCGGCACAGGCAAAAGATTTAAAAAGCCGATAGACACAGAAACGACCGCCGCTAGAAAAATGAAATCAACAAGGCTCGCCTTGAGCTTTGTGGCGAACCCGGGAGGCTCCCGGTACCCTGACTCGTCAAAGCCGGACATGACCGATTGTCCAGCATACTGGGCCATTTTGATTGGCCCGCCGAGCTGACGCGCATCCTCTTTGCCCAGGATGATCTGGCCAAGGAATCGAACTGTTACGCCAAGAATGCGGCCAAGCTCGCTAACGCCTTCGCCAAGCGCTTCGAAAAAGCCCAACTTCTTGTTAGTATGGAAGCTTGAGTCGGGCCCGATTCCCAAGAGCCAGCGGTCGATTGGATTACCATAACGGTCGGTCCCCGGCACCCGTTTTGGCGTAATATCAATAACGGCCGGCTCGCCATTACGCTCAATCTCAATGCGCATGATCTCACCGCCGCTCAACAAAACCAGATCGTACAGCTGATTGAATTGTTGAATATCCCGGCCATCAACTGAAAGAATTCGATCGCCGGGCTCAAAACCTGCTTCTTGCGCCGCAGAATCCGGCGAGACATTGCCAATGACGGGCTCCAGCGTGCCTTTGCCAAGCACCATGTAGAGCGAAGTAAAAATCACGACCGCCAGAACAAAATTCGCGATTGGACCAGCGGCGACGATCATCGCCCGGGCCCAGACCGGCTTGAAATGGAAACAGACCGCCCGCTCCTCCGCCGTCATGCCATGGGCGATCTCATCCTCATGGCCGGGCGCCGGGAACTGGGTCGTTACAGGCTTGGCTTCAGCCTCAGGAGGAGCCTGCGATGCGGCGTTCAAATCGCCAAAAAACTTTACATAACCCCCGAGCGGCAGGGCGGCGATGCGCCACTCGGTGCCTTTCCGATCAATCCATCGGAGCAATGGTTTTCCGAAACCAATCGAGAAGACATCGACCCGCACGCCAAGCAGCCGGGCAACTGAAAAATGGCCATATTCATGAAAGAAAACGATGATGGTCAAAAGGACCAGAAAGGCGAAAATCGTAATCGGCAGGACAAACAAGGAAGCCAACTCTATTCCTGCAACCGACATCAACTCAATTCCGTCCTGCTAAGCCGCCGCGCGAGCAGCAACCGCCTCTTCCGCCAAGCGGCGGGCTTTTGTATCCGCAGTAACGGCGTCTTCAAGCGAAGTTACCGAAGAAGGCCCTGCGGACCCGGCAACTGCGTCAAGAACCTGCTCGGTAATTGCGGCAATATCAAGAAATTTGATCCCGCCAGCAAGAAAAGCGGCGACAGCGACTTCATTCGCCGCATTCAGAGTCGCCGGCATGATCCCACCGGCATCAATTGATTCTTTAGCTAAGCGCAGAGCAGGAAACCTTTTAAGATCAGGAGCTTCAAAGGTTAATTTAGCGACCTCTGCGAAGTCAAGTTTGGCGCTTGGACTTGGCGCGCGATCTGGCCAGGCCAGCGTCGTTGCAATCGGCGTTCTCATATCCGGCGTACCGAGCTGCGCAAGCACTGAGCCGTCAACATACTCAACCATGGAATGAATGACCGATTGCGGGTGCACCAGCACTTCAATTTGTCGGTGGTCAACGGGAAAAATATGCGCCGCCTCAATCAGTTCCAGCCCTTTGTTCATAAGCGTCGCAGAATCAACCGAAATTTTCGCGCCCATGGACCAGTTGGGGTGAGCGACAGCTTGCGCCGGCGTTGCGACAGCCATCTCTTCTTTTTTCCATGTCCTGAACGGACCGCCGGACGCCGTCAGGATGAGTCTTGTGATTCGTTCCGGGCGCTCAAAATCAAAGACCTGAAAAATGGCGTTGTGCTCACTATCAACCGGCAACAACCGACCACCGGCCTTATTGATTGTAGCGGTCAATACATCGCCGGCGCAGACAAGACACTCCTTATTAGCGAGTGCGATATCGGCGCCGCGCTCTGCGGCTTTCAAAGTCGGTTTCAGACCTGCGGCCCCGACAATCGCCGCCATCACATAATCGGCGTCGCGTTCGGCCGCCGCCTCAATCGCTTCAGGGCCGGCGCCTGTCTCAACGTCGAGCCCCGCAACCGCAGATTTTAATTCATCGCCAAGTTCTTCCTTAGCGATGGCGACATAGTTTGGCCGGAACTTTCTCGCCTGCGCCGCCAGCTTCTCCACATTGCTGTTGGCGGTGAGCGCTTCAATCCTGAATTCAGTCTCGCTTTTCGCAGCTGCGAACTCGAGAAGATCAAGCGTTGAATCTCCAATAGACCCGGTCGAGCCGAGAATTGTTATCTTCCGCTGGCGCGTCATTTTCTCTTACCCCTGCCCCTTACCGACTATCATATAGATGAAGTATCCGCTCGTCATCGCCACGGTGGAGAAAATCATCCCGTCCATTCTGTCAAGCGCGCCGCCATGGCCCGGAATAAAGCCGGAAATGTCCTTTAGGCCGAAATTCCGTTTCGCTGCGGATTCTGCGAGGTCGCCGGCAACTGACGCCGCGCCCAGAACGCCGCCGATCACCAGGAAAATAGCGGCCTCGGTAAGCCCGAAAGCATAAACCGCCGTCAGCGCGCCAATAATGGAGCCGCCAATGACGCCGCCGCCGATCCCCGCCCAGGTTTTGGACGGCGATAGCGCATAGTTGATTTTCGGCCCGCCAATCAGCTTGCCGGTGACAAACGCTCCGGTGTCCGCGGCCCAGACGATGAAAAACAGCATGAAGGTCAATGCGCGCCCATGTTCGGCATCAAGGCGCAACCACATCAGCGCCACCGACGGCGCAAGGATATAAATTGCTGCAAGCGCCGGCCATAACCCGAGGCCGCCGCCACGCTTCGCCAATATAAATGCAAGAAAGCCGCTCGCAGCACAAAGCGCATAAGCCAATGCGAACGCGCCCGATGGCGCAGCAAACATCGCCGCCGTCGCACCAAAGGACAGCACATAAAAGC
>CBDDKD010000048.1:0-97775 GCA_965230025.1 Hyphococcus sp. | reverse complement strand
TGCATCTGGCCTACGGGCTTGGCTACAAGAAGGTGTTAATGGTTGGTTTTGACCACTATTATCGTCAATCGAAGTCTAAAAAGGAAGCTGATATTATCCATGACAGCGACGCGGATGAAAATCATTTTGATTCCACCTATTTTCAAAATAAAAAATGGCAGGCGGCTGATGTCGATAACATGGAAGCCATGTATGCGTTAGCTAAAGAGGCGTTTGAAGCGAATGGGCGTGAGATTTTAAATTGTACCGTTGGTGGGCATTTGGAGCTTTTCCGTCGGAGTAATCTGTATGATGAGCTATCGGGCCAATCCCGTTCTTGATGTATTCATGTTGCATCATCATCGTCTCCAAAAGTAACTAGGCCTATGATTGACCTTCATCCCCGCCTTCTCTTGCTCGACTTGACTAAAATTGGCGGTAGTGCTGCGACCGGGCAATTGAAGCAAGCAATTTTTGGCGGCTGGCCTGATGGGTTTCTGCTGCATTTGCATGGGGGTGGCCTAAGCAACGTGGAGTTGAATGGTGGTCGAGCGCTTCCGGCAAACGGAAAACTCTCACTTGAGCATCCAAGGATAGTTGAGTCGTGTCTGGATTTTGACCCGGATGTCATTCTTTATCGTCCGGTAGCGGATAATCCAGCTTTTCATAAAAAGGCGATGGAGATCATTGGGTCATCAGCTGCGCCGCTGGCTTTGTGGTTGATGGATGATTGGCCAGAGCGCCTGCGCGCTGATAACGAAAAGCTGTACGCATTATTTGAAAACGATTTGGAATGGTTGTTTGCCTGTTCGTCAGCGAATTTTGCGATTTCAAATGGAATGGCCGAAGCGTTTGGTGAGCGCTACGGAGTGTCGTTTGGAGTCATTCATAATGGGGTTAATCCGTCTGATTGGCCTGACCGCGTCCGTGGGCGGGACCACTCAATAGTGACGATTCGTTATTCAGGCAGTCTTGCGCCTGATACTACTCGCCATAGCGTCCTGGAAGTGGCGCGTGCTGTTTCCGCTCTTGCCAGTAAGGGCGTTGCTGTTCAATTCGAGGCCCAGACTCAGCAGGTCTGGTTTGATCGCTATGCGGCGTTGTTTCATAACTTGTCCGGTGTCTCGCTGCGCGTTGCGAAATTGTCGCCCGCCGCGTATCGTCAATGGCTGTGTGATGCTGATTCAGTGTTAGTCGCTTATAATTTTGATGCGGAAACCAAGCGATATCTACGTTTTTCTTTTGGCAACAAAGTGCCTGAAGCTCTTGCATCGGGCGCTGCGGTTCTCGCATATGGCCCAAAAGAGCTTCAGACTGTTGAGTATCTCATGCAGCAGAATGTTGCGAAAGTTGTTACAACGCCGGGGCGCGAGAGTTTAGAGTCTGCAATATTGGAATTGGTAAACAATCGCGAGTTGCGAGAAAACCTTGGAAAACAAGGTCGAAAACACGCTTTTGAAGCCTTTAACCTTGTGTGCGAACGAAAGAAAATGACGGAATCTCTCAAAGAAATCACGGAGACTTGGGCGCCCCCGCGAGCCTTTCATGCTAGAGCGGCGAAAGCACAGTTTGATGAATGCAAGTTTGTTTGGCACGCGTTGGAGGCCCGGCATAGTTCTGGGGTGATGATTGATGTTGGGGCCCATGTGGGCAGTTCTTTGATTCATTTCGCAAAAGCAGGGTGGCATGTCTATGCGTTTGAACCTGACTTAAAGAATCGAGAAAAACTGCTCGACCGTGTTCAGGACAAGAAGAATGTACGTGTTTTCAATAATGCCGTGAGTGACGAAGTGCGCAATAACGTCGCATTTTATTCTTCTGAAGTCAGTACAGGCATCAGTGGGCTTACTGCATTTCATGAATCTCATGTTGAGTCAGCCCGCATTGACACGACAACGCTGACGGCATTTGCGCAGGAATATGACCTTGCGGCTGTTGATTTTTTGAAAATCGACGTGGAGGGGCACGAGCGAGATGTTTTAAACGGTCTTGACTTTACGACTATCAAACCGCGAGCCATCGTTGCCGAGTTTGAAGACGGCAAGACGCTGTCGCACGGATATAGCACGTCTGACCTTGCTGGCATGTTGGTGGAACAGGGTTACAGCGTTTTTGTCAGTGAGTGGCATCCGGTTGAGACCTATGGCGTTCAACATAGCTGGAAACAGCTCCGTCGTTATCCGTGTCAGACCGCACAGGATTCATGGGGTAATCTGATTGCCTTTCTCGAAGAGCCAAGGGCGGAGGTTATGCGGCGCGCCTTTCGCGACTCGCTTCAAAATATTAATTCGCCCAGCAAACATGGAAACAACAAATTGAGTGAGCAGGGATATGGAACGCATTTGCAACCCGCACGGTCTAAATATGTACAGGGCGCTGAGTACTTGATCAAACGGCACCCCGTTGTCGCTCAGTTTTTGCGTTTTGTTGTATGGGTATTGCGCACCATGCGGCGGCGCGTATTTGGGATAGGCGGCGTATCTATACTTGTTTTTGCCGCCACCATCCTTGGAATGCTTCTCATGCCCTCATACCGGCTGGGCTGGTTCATCGCAGGTTCGGTTCTGTCCGTAGGAATTGGGGCGTTCTTTGTTGTCGGATACATTAAATTTTTGATGGCCGAACGGAATAAACAGTTGAACCAGCGAATTGCCTCACTGGAGGAGACTGCGCGACAGAACTCCAGGCGATTGGTGAGCACGCAGGCGGTAATGGAAAGAGTTGAGCGGCGTATTATCAGTTTTGAGGAAATGGCTGTTAAGCGAATGGATGTGAACGCCCGCGCAGCCAGGTCCTATTCAGAAAAAATAATGCAAAAAGCCAACGCCCTCAGGGCGGAGCAGACTAAACTTAAAGCGAAAGCAAAACAGTTTGAGACTAAAGTTGAAACCAAGTCTGATGGCGTCATCGCCAGTATGGGAGCGAGTCAGGCGCTGATAAAAAAGATGAGCAATGTTAATGCTTCGCTTGTTCGCCCGCATACTCGGCAGCTGTCCGAAACGAATTTAGACCGGCTTTTGTCTTTTTGGTCCAAAGCGCTTGGAACAGAGTATTCGAAAAGCCAGCTTGGTTATCTCGCTCATAAGATATGCCTTGCCGAAGATGTAGCCGCTGGACGGCTTGCCGCCCCGGTTGAAACAATGTTGCTAAGGCTGATGGCATCGCACAGTCTTGTGACTGATGAAGTAGAAATACTCGAGATCGGTACATTGTTTGGTATCGGCGCAGCGTGTCTGTGGAAGCTGCGCTCGCCTTACAATCGGCACGTCAGCCTTACGCTCCTGGATCCGATGGAGGGCTATTACGAGCATGGTGATCTTGATCCGGTAACGGGGATTTCCGTTTCTGAAATGGTATTACGCGATAACCTGGGTGTTTTTGGGATTCCGCCTGAAGATTGGCGGTTGGTGAAAAAGTTGAGCACCGATCCTGAGGGATGTGAAATAGTCAGGGATCGCCAATATGATATGATCATCATTGATGGCGACCATACTGTAGAAGGCGTAGCGCGCGATTTTGATCTCTATGGAAACAGCGTCAAGTTGAATGGTATTCTGATTTTTGATGATTATGACACTGAAGATTGGCCTGACATCAAGCCTTATGTAGATGAAATGGTAAGGCCGCTTGATCAGTGGGAATGGATTGGGGGTGAATTTCGTACGGGCATTTTCAGGCGCGTACGTTGATTGCTCAGGGCCCGAAAATAATAGTCAAGAAAATCCACCGCATATGACTTACCGCCAAGCCGTTCATATTCACATTCCTAAAACAGCGGGCACATCAGTGACGCAGTATATGAAGCGCGTGTTTGGCAATAAGAAAGTCGCTCATTTCGGGCGACGTGATCGAACGGCGCAATTCAGAAAAATGAACATGGAAGAGCTGCGAAAGTATCGCTGCGTCGGCGCTCATCTGCCGTATCGTCTTCTGTATGATAAATTGGGGGCGAGTGCGCTTTATTTTACGGTGCTGCGCGATCCGTATGACCTTTTTACTTCATATTATTCTGATATTAGTAATCGCGATACTCACCCGCTACACGAGGTTGCTAAGGCTCATACTCAGTTGAGTTTCCTTGAATATGTATCGGAGAACAATATCCTTAAGCCGCAAGTCAGCTATCTTTCTGACCGGAATGACGTTGATCATGCCGCAACACTTATTTCAGACAGAAATATTGTGGCCGCTACATTGTCGAACGTGAATGAATTGCTTGCGTATGTGGCTTCGAGTTTTGGAAAAGACCCAGTCGCAGTGCCGCACAAGAACAATTCTACAAAAAAACCTATTGAAAATGCAGTAGAGGTTCGCAAGGCGGCGTACGAATTTTATAATGATGACGTAAAGCTGATCTCTTTTGTTGAGCAATATTGGCAACGATAAAGTACTGGGTACGGATGAGGAGCCGCAAATGTTTTCAATTGTGACCAAGGCCGAGTTTTTTGAATATGCTGAGAAAAAAATGGCGGACCTGTCGCGTCAGGAATTGAAGAACGTACAGGATGGGTTTGTGTTGTCGCAAATTCACGACAAAAAGAATAAACGAATATTAGAGGTCGGCGGCGGCCAATCTCGTGTGTTGCCTCGATTGGATTCAAGTAACGAACTTTGGAATGCTGATCGCCTGGAGGGTGATGGAAACGGCCCAACGGATGTTGAGCTGGATGATAGAGTCCGGCTTGTGCGGTGCTTTTTGGGGGAGTTTGACTCCGCTTTGCCTGAGTCGTTCTTTGACATAATTTTTTCCATATCAACAGTAGAGCATATTCCAGGCTCAGCATTAGACGATTTTATGACGGATTCTTTGCGCGTATTAAAACCCGGCGGCGTTGCTATTCATGCGGTTGATTTATATATCGGCGATGAAACTGATCAGGAAATGGAGGTTTTTCGCAATCAAAATCAGCGAATTGAGCATTACAGAAGCCTGATTGAAGAAAGAAGCGATACATTAGAGTGGTTAGAGGCGCCAACGTTGGAGCTCCCTGCTGTTACGCGCGGGCGCTATGCCGTTAATTCAAATAATACGCTTTATCGATGGTCGCGCCGTTCACCGAAGCTCAGGAGCGTTCGCGAAATTGCTCAGTCTGTTTCGCTGAAATGGGGTTTTCGCAAAAAGTAGCGATTAAGTGTGACGGTTGATTTATGCAGTGGCCAATTTTGCAGCGTTAGCTTGACCACATGCGACTAAGAGTTTTGGCAAAAAGCGCAATGGTACTGCAACAATATCTGTTGTGAACGAGCCTGCCTTCTCTGTCTCTTCGACGACCCATTGATTATATCGGTGTATTTCTGCGGGCGCATGATCCGGCCATCCGCGTATTGAGGCTTGCCCGGTAGAAAGAATAGTTTCGCGCGTTGGACGCCATCCCTTAAGGTCGCCGCCCTCTTTTGGGGTTACAAGATATTCAGTATCAAAGAGAACAAATTCCAGTTCAGTTAGTTTTTGTAACAGTTCCGGACTGCGCATAAGTTCGATATATATAATATCAATTGCTTGAGAGCTGACGAGTTTTGAGGCGCCTTCAAGTGCGTCGACCTCGCCTCCCTGAATATCGATTTTGAGGAAACGAACATGTTCGTTGCAAACATCGTCAAGGGGATAGACATCCACTTCTATTACTTTTTCACCGTTGGGAGTGCGTTTGTCATCAAGACGTCCCACGAAGGAGGCCCCGGGTGTCGCTTTTTTACGTGCGGCAGAACGGACGGTGGAAGGCGTGAAAAATGAGGCTTTGCCGGGCTTTGCACCGACGGCTGCCTTATAGAGTGTTACATGTGGATCGCCGGCATGGCGTTTTTTAAAATGTTCGTGATTCCCTGGGAAAGGTTCAAAGGCGATCACTGGGCTTTCGGGGCTATTGGCGCGTATTTTCGCCGTGATGCCGCCAACTGCGGCGCCGCAATCAACCATTAGCCCAGGCTCCAGGAAGGGAATGATGTCGTAAACGCCATTTTTAAGCTGTCCAAATAGAACGCGTCCGGAATTAATATAGTTAAGCACTAAAAAGCCTTTCAGAGTGGAGCTGAAACGATAACTTAAACCGGACAATCCGCCAACATCCCTTGCTTTGGGATGGAAGACGTCAAGAGGTCAGCCATAAAAAAGATGCGTGCTGGATCACAGCACGCATCTGAATTGACTGGCCCAAAAAAGGCTTGGCGAGTCTGTTTAGCCAAACACAAAGTCAGCTGCAGTAAGGCTTGCCAGGGTTGTATTTTGCAGGGTGATGGTGTCACCACCGCCAAAATCGATAATCACGTCGCTGCCTGACTGGCTTGAGGCGCCAATCACTTCACCGAAAGTGTCAAATGCGGCGCCATAACCAAACAGCCTGACCAGATCGTCACCAGGGCCTGGCGTGAAGTCAGTGATAGTATCGGCGCCATCACCCTGAACGTGCCAGAACTGATCGTCGCCCGCGCCGCCAACAAGTGTGTCAGCGCCAGCCTGACCTACAAGAAAGTCATCGCCGGCGAGGCCTTGTATCAGGTCATTCCCGGCGCCGCCCTCAATGCGGTTCAAGTCGTTGGTGCCTTGCAGCGTATCGCCAAACGCCGACCCTCTCAGGAATTCAATATCGATTAATTCGTCCCCTTCAGCGTCGCCTCCGGCGCCGTCGCCAGCCCAAAGCCGCACAAAGACTCCAGCGTTAGAATCCTCATATGTTGCGAGATCGCCGGCGTTGCCGCCGCCATCAAGCCGGTCTGGGCCTTGGCCGCCATTTAGTGTGTCGCGACCGTTCCCCCCAAGAAGGGTATCCGCTGCAGCACCGCCAAATAGCCGGTCATTGCCGTTAGATCCGAGGATCAAATCCCTGCCCGCGTCGCCCCGCATAAGGTCTGAGGCGTTACTGCCGCCGAGCGTGTCGTCATCGCCGCCGCCAAGCAGCGTGTCTTTTCCCGGCCCGCCTAATACAACGTCTTCACCGCTGCCGCCTTCGGCTCTGTCATCGCCAAAACCGGCGAACAGACTGTCATTGCCCGCGCCGCCAAGCAGGCGGTCGTCGCCATTGTTGCCGGTGAGAATATTTACGTCCGCTGTTCCGGTTATGGTTTCATCGCCTGAGCCGCCAGTGACATTCTCAAAATTAAAAATATCCTCTTCCGAGCCTGTGAATATCGCCTTACTGGTTGTCAGGTTGATATTTATGGTCGCGCTTGAATAGGAAAAATCAACTGTGTCGTTGTTGCCGGCGCCGCCGTTTAACGTGTCGTTGCCAAACCCGCCGCTGATAATATCATCACCGCCGCTGCCGATAAGCCAATCAGCGCCTATAGATCCGGTGAGCGTGTCGTTAAGCTGGGTGCCAACGATTATCTCGACGCCGGTGATCGTTGTTTGCGGGCCAAGGCCATCAAACGTTCCTGCAGCCAAATTGATGTTTACTTCTTCGCCAGGCGTAACAATGTTGGAGAGGTTGAGCGTATCCGTGTCGTCGCCGCCGTCAATGTTGTCGATAAACTCGCCATCAAAAATAAGGATAGAGTCATCACCGTTCCCGCCATCGATATCGTCCGTTGCAAAACCGCCTATCAATATGTCGTTGCCGTTCCCGCCTAAAAGCTCGTCATTGCCGGAACCGCCATTCAGCGTATCGGCGCCGGCATCGCCGATCAGGCTGTCAGCGCCATTTCCGCCGGTAATGCTGTCATCGCCGCCGAGGCCTTTCAGGGTATCGGCAAATGCACTGCCAATGACGGTGTCGTCGCCAAACAGCATGTCTGCATAAAACTCAATGACGTTGCCGCTGGCGCCGCCATTACTCATGTCAACTGCGCTACCGTTCGGGATGCCGGTAATTGAAATATCGTTGACGCCGTTATTGCCGAGGTCGATGGTGGTGCTGGTTACGGTGCCGCCAGTGACGTCGGCGCCGCTGTAAGTGAACCCGCTGCCCAGGATGACGATGTCGTGCCCGTCATCAGAAAGCCAGGAATATCCGCTAGCGTTCATCTGCCCGTCTTGCGTATTGAAATCGACCGCTGTGATCGAAGTCATGTCGAAGCCCGTACTGGCTGATGATAAGTCGAAAGTTGTCATTTCTAGTCTCCCCTATAATGACCGCGCCGCCCGAAGAGGCGGTGCATATACTCAAAACCCAAAATTGTGGGTGTCATTCGAAAAAAGAGGGGATAAGTGCTAAAAGCACATCGGTCATATCCGTAAAGAAACTGTCTCTAATCAGCTGTATACGCCGTATTTCAACTAACCGGAGCCAAGCCGCTTTATATCGTCGAATATGTGGGTGTGCTCTCCAAGGTTGCGGTAGTCTCTTTTTAGTCTCCCCAGGTTGACGCCCGTGGTTAACGAGAACCAACCCCTTCTCTCAAATGATAAGCCGCAATTTCGGTTTTATCACCACTTTAGTATAAAACGCCGCTACCATTAAACAAGCGTTTTATGAGTGCTATCACGGCGATTTCTGGCGAGATATGATTAATAACATTCCATTTTTGCTATGGTCTTGTGCGATGGCGCGCCCTGCGTCTGCGATTGCTGAGATAGCGCATTGGTATATTGCCCAACAGCCATACTACTTTTAAGGGTGTTTCTCGTGCGCTGCCTTATCAGGCGGGATTACTCGCATCTGCTTCAATGTGAGTCGCGACAAAATCATTGATGGTGACACGAAGCGGCCGAACCTTGCCGTTCTTGTAAAACCTTTTTGCATAGGCTGCTTTGCAGTCCTTCATAATGATACGTATCTGGCGAAGAATAAATCGATTGATTTCTTCGGTGTCGGCAGCCCATGCATTGATGACGATGCAGTCGCCGTCAATACTTTCATCGCCACGAATATCGGCGCGCCCTTGTACCCATTCCTTTGCGCGCGCTTCATCAACAAAAGCCCACCCTAAAAAGCCAACAACACGTTCTTCTTTCAGTACAAAAAAATAGTGCTTCCGATTTATCTGTCCGGTGAGCGTCTTAGCCCAATGACCAAAGTTCAAACTGGCGAAGCTGGGTTTTGTCATCAAGTAGCTTACTGCGCGGCCAAGCGCAGCGTAAGCATTCTTGTCGCGCATTGTCTTGTAAACGGCTTTCCCGGATATTGCGGGCCCCAACGGTGATGAGTGATCACTCATTTTATGCTCTGTCCAGTCGTTTTAGATAACCGAAGAACGGAATGCATAGTATGATATGTAGCTTAGGTTGCAACCATCACAAGAAAAGTGATGGTGCGTTTATGCAGCTTTAACGGTTTCAGAGCTTTGGTTCACGCTGCCAAATGGCTAGTCCTGGCGTGAACCACGACACGAATTCGAGATTGATCAAATTCCCACCATACTCTTGTTTTATCGAGCGCAAAAAGCCGTTGACACGTTGGTCCTCATTTTTGCGTGCAATTTTATATGTGTTATCAAACACGACCAATGCGTCGTCGGCCAAATGCGGCAAGACGATTTCGAACTCGCGTTTTACATCGTCAAAAAAATGAGATGCATCGAGAAACGCAAATCTAATATCATTCCGGCTATTTACCGCCTGTGGCAGTAGATCAAAACTACTGCCTTCAAGCAATTCAACCCGTTCAGACACGCCCGCCTGTATAAGGTTCTGTCTGGCTTTCTCTGCATTTTCGGGATCCAGCTCGATCGAAAAGACCTTGCCGGCGCACTTCGAGTCTATAAGCGCCTGGGCGAGCACTATCGTCGTGCAACCTTCGTTTGTGCCGGTTTCAATAATAATTTCATCACGGTCTCGATCAAGGTGGCTGAGCAACAGATAATACAAAATCCCCCAGCCCGGAAATCCTATAGATGCTCCGGTAATATTTCGAGCGCTTTCTATCGAATCCACCTTGCTTTCGAGCGCTGACAAATGATCATTCGGCAACAGGCGTTTGTCGTAATCGAAAATGCGAAAAAATTTTCTCTGTCTCATAATTTTCCGGGTTAGTTTGAATCAAACAGTTGAGGTGAGCTAAGTCGATGCCTGCGGCTTTCGCATTGCGATCAAAATTGTTAAATTCGGGCGAACATCACGCTGAGTAGTTTTGTCTCCCCAAATATTTTTCTTATATCCGTGATAGAAACGCATCTCGATCGCCAAACTCTCCGATAGCGGAACAAATCCGTTTTTCGTGAGCTTGTCGAGCTCAATGGATACTGCCTGACTGGCAATCATAAATCCGCTAGCTTGCAGAGCCTTGAGCCAAATTTGTCCTTTTTCCTGGAGCTCGTTATCACGAAGGTCCAGTGAATGGATGGCCCATCCGCCGGGCTGTAAAAGCCGGAACATATCCTGACAAGCGCCGCTGATGGCGTCGGGCGGAATATGCTCCAGAACGGAGCTCGAAAAACATGCATCATATGTTTCATCAGCAATCAGCTTGCTTGATGCGCCAAGCAAACCGTTAAAGGTCTGGCCGCGTGTGCGCGCCTCTATCGCCATGTTCAAGAGTGACTGATCGTAGAAGCCTTCGTCATCAAGCACGTCAACGTCGACCCATGGTGGGAGGTGGCGGTCAAAATACAAATTGAATCCTGCGCCCACTTCGAGTGTTTTTTGACAGCCCCAGCGCTGTATGTGTTCGAGAATGTGCAGATTTCCTAGCTGCTTTAGCCCCCATCGCATCCCGTCTGGCATTGTTTCGCCAGGGCACCGTGCTCCTAAAAGATATATGTCTTCCCATTCAAACATGCCGTTTTCTTGCCTTGACGCGAGACTGCGAAAATCTGCGACACTGCCTATTGAAAACCTGGTTCCCTTTTCTGGGTGCGGATTGCTCCATGTTGGCTGTAATGGTGTAGGGCGATAATGATTCCAGATGTTAAGAGTGCGCTTTCCGGCGGCTCCATTAAAGCTGATATTGGCGTCAGAGGGACTGTTGGCTAATTCAGTCAAATGCAGCGGGCCAAGTACATTTAGGGTGTCGTAGATTTCTGCAGTTTTTGAATCTTGCGGCGCGCTTCCCGGCGAAACAGCTCGCGCAAGGAACGTGATGCGATCGTAGTTCTTTTCGCGCGCAACTTTACCGCCCAGTAATCGGGTTGATGACAACACTTCAAAACAGGCGAGGTTAAGCATTCCCTCGGCGGCTTTTTCTGAAGGTAGCCAAATTGTAGGAGAGCCATAAACCGGATCTTCGCGAATAGTATTTAGTGTTAGCCCATTCGCACTGTCATTGACGGTTACGACCTCCAGCACTAAAAAGCCGCCGATTTTTAGAAGCCTTCGGGCATCCAAAAGCCCTTCAAGCGGCGATATAAGATGGTGCAGCATGGCCGACATTACGACCAGGTCATGCGTATATGGATCAAAAGTTCGTCTGATTTTTTCAAGATCTGTTTTGGGATGGTAGGCGACATTCTTATAGCCGCCGAGTGCGCGCGCCATGCGAAACCGTTCCAGATCATGCTGGCAAGTGGCGTCGACAGATTTCGCTCCAAGTTGAGAAAGAACGAATGCGGTCATTCCATCGAAAGAGCCAATATCAATACAATGCGAGTCAACCAAATCTAATTCATTGAGATATGCAAAAGCAGGGAATAGATGATAATTAGGCGGCTGAGTGGCGTCATAAACATATGAACTGGTGCGACAGTCGCCGAAGTCCATATCATGAAAAAACTTTTTCTTCCCCACCCTTTTGATCAACTGTTCCCGAGGCATCTCAGAATATTCGTCGAAGAACAGGGTGGAGTTTAAACTGGTTCGCCGCTGGTCGGACATGGTGTGCTCAATACTTTTTCTGAGACGGCTATAATTCTCGGAGAGACCATTCATGAGGTATGGATACTGAACCCCATGTCAATCGCCCGGTTGATTTTATTTTTAAGTCCGGCAGGGTGTCCATGAAAATATGCTCAAGTCCATCCACGATGCCAATTGCGGGTCTGTATAAACCAGGCACCAGCACTGGCGCTGTCGCGACAAAACTTAACTCAATAAATTTGCCGGATGGAGGAGCCAGTTCAGCCTCAGCATGCTCTGTTGAAAAGCCGGTGACGAGTTCGTGAGTATCAGAGTAGACAGGGATGCCGACAACAAATTTGCGCACACCTTTTTTCAATAGAAATCGGCAGCGAAATCTGATTGGCTCATTTTCGTAATAACTGGTTGTGGGGTTTCCATCTTCATCGATCCATGAAAACTCAACATTATCAATTATGTCGTGGCGATGTACTTTTTCTGGGATAATTGATTTGGGCGCCTTGGTCTTTTTGGCGCGATCACCGCCTAAGTTATTGTAAAATTCGATGGCCGGTTTTGCTTCTCCTGAAAACGCGATTTCCCCTTTATCCAGAACGATAACATGATCGCAAAATCTTGAGATATCAGCCATCGAATGAGAGACGAGAACAAAAGAAGTTTTCGCCCGAAGGCTTCGTACTTTCTTCTGGCATTTCTGTCTGAACTGGTAGTCGCCGACTTGCAGGGTTTCGTCCACCACCAAAAGATCAGGATTTGTAAATATGGTAATCGCGAAAGCGAGGCGCAGCTTCATTCCCGCACTGTATGTTGAAATAGGAGCATGGATGGCGTCGCCAAGTTCGGAGAAACTAATGACCTCATCGCGTATGGCGTCAGTTTCTTCGCGAGACCGGCCGAGCATTGCCGAGCGTATGTAAATATTTTGCAGACCGCTCAGGCTTGCCTGCAGTCCGGCGGTCAGGGCGATAACGCTGGCGCTCTTTCCCCTGACAGTGATCTTGCCTTCGTCGGGCAGAAGTTGACCGGCAAGCATTCTCAAAAGCGTGGTTTTGCCGGACCCGTTAAGCCCTATAATACCGATCGCCTCGCCACGCTTTAGAGAAAAACTGACGTTGCGCACGGCCCAGATTTCATTTTTTTTTCGCTGGGCAATTTTTGGAGCGCGGCCCATAAACGCGGCGCCCAGAATGTTTCTAAGTCTTAGCCTTGAGGCTTTGTGAGAGCGTCCATAGAGCTTTGAGACGCCTTCCACATCTAAAACAATATCGGGTGTGGTCATGACGCATGACTTCTGATGCGCCATTCCATGACAAAAAACAGTCTTGCCGCGATAATCAGCAGAACGAAGCCAATTATGCTGGTTGCAATATAAGCGTCTGGCGTTTTGAGCGATCCATAGACATAGATGTTTCTAATGTTCGTAATAAAGATTGCAAACGGATTGTACTTGGATATTTGTGCAAATATTTCTACGCGGTCAACAGGAATGATGACATTGCTGACGAATATCATATATGCGAGAAACATTTGTAACAGTCTTGATACGTCTGAATAGACTAAGTTGAGGATGCTAAACGCCAGTCCAAGCGCGAAGAAGAAGACAAAAGCCGGTATTGCCGCGATAACAGCGAAGGCGACATAGATAGGAGCAGCCTTAACAACGACAATGAAAATGAGCAGCGTTGCTGTCATTCGCACGATGAATTCGAAAATAGTTTGACCGAAGCTCGCGGCAACGACACCGATTAAAGGGTATGAGGTTGACGAGATATTTTTGTGATTCTTTTGGACTGCCTGCATCGGCCCGGTGACGGCGCCAGTAAATAGAAACCAGAAAGTGGCGCCTGTTGAAACAAAAACCGCGGGCGCCATGCCGCCTCGGTCTGATGCAAAAAAACCAACGATAGCAAGCATCGAATAAACCATGATCGGAATGAGCGGCAGAACGAAGTTCCATACCCTCCCGAACCCCGCGCCGGCATGGGCGGCCGAGAAGTCTCTTTTAAAGCTGATCCAGATATGCCAGCGGCGTTCATAGATCTCTTTCGCCAGTGCTCCGATCGGGCGAAGAAATCCTGGATGAGTACGTGCTTCCTGACTGTAAACGCTGATCTCATCGCGCATCGGGCTGGTTCCTCGCAGATAGCTGGCGTCGCCTTTGGGCAAGGGTGTAACGCGCTGTAGCGCTATTACTCGCGCCCTCTGGCGTTTGCAAGATTTTGGGGCTGCAGCGTCGACAATACTCTCAGGCGGTAGTGATAAGCGCCCATGCGCGTTCTTTTTGGCGGGGCTCGCGTATTTGGGCGCATGGCATTTGACCGTTTGGGGCCTCGCGCTATGGTCGGCGCTCATGGCGGGAGCGATTAAATGCCAGAAATGCGTGTTGAAGTTGCAGCGGATTGTGCGAACCTGTTAGGGGAAGGGCCCGTTTGGTCAGCGGGTGAGGAGCGTCTTTACTGGGTCGACATAAAGCGCCCATCGTTGAATGCACTGACATCGGACGGAGGCGTGCGCAGTTGGCCGCTCTCTTCTGCGGCCGGATGTCTCGCGCTGTGTGAAGATGGCGGGCTCATTCTTTCCTGTGTTGATGGATTGGCGTTGTTTGATACGGAAAAAGAAACGCGCACGGTCTTCCACCCGATGACCTACGGCCCTGAAGGCGTGCGACCGAATGACGGCGATGTCGATCCGCTTGGCCGGTTTTGGTTCGGTACGATGTGGGACGGCAATACCGAAAAAGAAGTTGGCTGTATCTATCGTTTTGATGGCGACCAGTCGCCTGTTGAGCAATTTTCGGGAATTCATATTCCGAATACTGTGGCCTGGAGCATTGACCAGAAAACGATGTATCTTGGTGACTCCCGGAAGAGTACGATCTGGGCCTATGACTATGATGTTGAGTCTGGCAGCGTGGGCGCCCGTCGCGTATTCTGCGTCGTTGATGAGGAGCACATTGTGCCTGACGGCTCAGCTTTGGATAATGAGGGGTGCTTATGGAACGCCCAATGGGGTGGCGGCCGGGTTGTTCGGTACACGCCCGACGGGCAGGTTGATCGTGTGATCTCCATTCCTACGGATAATGTCACGAGTTGCGCGTTTGGCGGCTCGGATCTCGATATTCTCTACGTTACGACGGCGAGCATCGAGTTAAGCTCGCAGAAGCTTTCAGCACAGCCGCATGCCGGACATCTGTTTTCAATACACAACACTGGCGTGCGCGGTGTTCCTGGCGTGAAGGTGTCTTTGCAATAGGGCGCGCTCGCCATGGCGGGCTTATGATCAACTATATCTCGTGAGGCGGGGCCCACTGTATCGATTGCAAATACGGCATTCTCGCGTGATCGACCGAGAATGACAGCGTTATGACGTCGCCTGCTGCGACGGGCCTGGAAAAATTTATTGCTAGCCTTTTTTGCGAACGCGACCAGCTTGAAATTTCCATTTCAGGACATGACACATCTGTAATCGCGGCGACGTCATCGATTTTCGCTGTCACAGAATCGACCGGTTTCGGTGAATAATGCGCTAGCGCTATTGACGCGCCGTCATGCATTTCACCATTGCCGCCGATTCCGTTTATGGTATTGCGCCCCTTCGTCAGCAAACGCTCGATGCGCCTTTTGAAAGCTGCTGGTTTTAGTCGTTCGAGCACATGATGAACAGCAAAGGCGAGAAACGTGCGGCGTGCTGACTGGCTGTCCAGCTTGTTATTTGTGATGGCGCTGATTTCTTGCCGCCGGGCTTTGTTGAAAGAGGCGGTTTTTGTGTTGCAGCCCCACAAAACCATGGACAAAGGTTCTTCGATGAACGCGAATTGGGCCCCTGTTTCATACATGCGAATCCACAAATCCCAGTCCATGGTGTAATGAAGATTCCGGTTTAAGCCGCCAGCCTGATCGTAAGCGCTTCGGCGAAAAAAACATGACGGTTGGGATATTATCCCGGCTTCCAGAAGGCGGGGGCCTGGCGGCTCCACTGCCCAGTGATATCCGGTTGTTTGAAAACGGTCGTCAATGATCGTGCTATGGCCATACACAACATCGACGTCGGGATCAGCAGCCAGAACGTTTGCGGCGCGCTCCAGGGCGTGCGGGAATAAAATGTCATCTGCGTTCAGCCAGCCCAGAACATCGCCGCTACATTTTTCCCACCCTTCGAGAATCGCTGCGGATTGCCCCTCGTCGGGGCCATGGCGGCGGTATGCAAGCATAGAGTCAAACTCGTCCGCAATTCTAGTGACGCGAATGTCCCCGGATGCATCGAGCAAGGCGATTACAACCTCGTAGCTGGCCGCATTTTCGACTTGTGCGACCAGGCTGGCGAGGCAGTGTTTAAGGAACGGGTGGTAGCTGCCGATCGGTACGGAAATGCAAAACTTTGGAACCATCGCAGAGTCATTATACAACTGCAAATAGAGGGGCAATGGTGCGGACGCACTCTTTTCATTCGGTCAATCCAGGGCTGAGATCGTCAAAACCTGCCTTCGGCTCGGCGGGCGCTTGCTATATCCTTGGTGTGAAGTAAATAAGCCGGCGAATTGCCGGCCAACCCCGGTTTACAAGAGGTGGAGTGAAGATGACCCAAAAATCGGCCCTAATAACGGGTGTCACAGGACAAGACGGGGCTTATTTGGCGAAGCTTCTGCTTGAAAAGGGCTATGTCGTTCATGGCGTGAAGCGCCGATCGTCGTCGTTCAACACGGCTCGCGTTGATGATCTTTACATCGATCCCCACGAGCATGATACGCGATTTTTTCTACACTATGGAGACATGACTGACTCAGCCAACCTCATCCGACTGGTGCAGGAAACAAAGCCTTGCGAAATTTACAACCTGGCGGCGCAAAGCCATGTGCAAGTCAGCTTTGAAACGCCGGAATATACAGCGAACGCGGACGCCATCGGCGCGCTTCGTCTTCTGGAAGCTGTGCGTATTCTCGGTCTCGAAAATAGCGTGCGCTTCTATCAGGCGTCGACGTCAGAATTGTACGGCAAAGTCCAGGAAGTGCCACAAACCGAGAAAACGCCATTTTATCCGCGCAGTCCTTATGCCGCGGCGAAGCTTTATGCCTACTGGATAACGATAAACTATCGAGAAGCATACGGAATGCATGCGTCAAACGGAATCTTGTTCAATCATGAGGGGCCGACGCGTGGCGAAACATTCGTTACTCGCAAGATTACGCGGGCTGTGGCCGCCATCGAGAAGGGAATGCAGTCGACGCTTTATCTGGGCAACCTGGACGCTAAACGCGATTGGGGGCATGCAAAAGACTATGTGGAAGGCATGTGGCGCATTGTTCAGCATGATACACCTGACGATTGGGTTCTTGCGACTGGCGAAACTCATTCTGTCCGTGAATTTGTGGAACGGGCCTTTTCGGAGGTGGGCAGAACGATTGAATGGAGTGGAGAGGGAGTTAATGAGACCGGCTGTGACGCCGCTTCCGGTGATGTGTTGGTGCGGATTGATCCAAGGTACTTCCGGCCTACGGAAGTTGAGCTTCTCATCGGTGATGCGACGAAGGCGAAAACTGCACTTGGCTGGACCCCTGAAATCACGTTTGCAAAGCTGGTGAAAGAAATGGTGACCGCGGACCTTGTGGAAATTGAGAAAGAACACTGGCGCAATGACCGGAGCGCGCGATAAGATGCCAGCGGTTTACCGGCTGCAAGGAAAACGGGTTTATGTTGCGGGGCATCGCGGGATGGTCGGTGCGGCGCTCGTTAGACGGCTAGCGTCTGAAGACTGCGAAATCATCACTGCAGACCGCGCCCGACTTGACCTGCGCGACCAGCATGCGGTGCGACTATTTTTTGAAGAGACCCGTCCGGACGTTGTGGTGCTTGCGGCAGCCCGGGTTGGCGGTATTCTCGCGAATGATACCTACCCGGCGGAATTTTTATACGACAATCTTGTCATTGAAACGAACATTATTGAGAGCGCTTATCGCTTTGAAGTCGAGAAGCTTCTGTTTCTTGGGTCATCGTGTATCTATCCGAAGCTTGCGCCGCAGCCAATTCAGGAAGATGCGTTGCTGACCGGGCCGCTGGAGCCCACTAATGAGTGGTACGCAATTGCCAAGATTGCCGGGCTGAAATTGTGCGAGGCTTATCGCAAGCAGTATGGATGTGACTTCATCTCAGGGATGCCTACGAACCTTTACGGTCCCGGCGACAACTTCGATTTGAAGAATTCGCACGTCATTCCCGCGCTTATCCGCAAAGCCCACGATGCAAAAAGGCAGAGCGAAGACAACTTGAAGATCTGGGGCACGGGAACGCCGCGCCGCGAGTTCCTGCATGTGGATGATTGCGCTGATGCGCTGACGCTTTTGTTGAAGGTTTACTCCGGCGATCAACATATCAATGTAGGATCTGGAGAAGATCTGGAGATTGCAGAGCTGGCGCGCCATGTGATGGATGTCGTGGGGCTAAGGGGCGAGCTTGAATTTGATTTGAGCAAACCAGATGGAACGCCTCGAAAACTGATGAGCGGAGAAAAGCTTTCTTCTCTTGGATGGGCGCCGAGAATAAGCCTCCATGACGGGCTGACATCTGCTTATCAATGGTTCCTGGAGCACGAAGACAACGCTCGAATGGGGTGAGGTTGTCTGCGCGGCCACCGTAAGCTGGATTGACCTTTTCTGGCGCGGCGTCAGGCGCACAAAAATGCGCCGCCCGTCTTTTCGCGCCGTGGCCGATAGGCTAGACATGATAAAGCCTCGATTAGCAGCAAAGAGACCGGCGCCGTTCGGTCAGCATACCGTTCCTATGTCCCAGTCAGCATCTTTGCCCAAGGTCAGCATCGTTTTCCGGTCTTTGAACGAGGAAAAGTGGTTCGCTGATGCGCTGGATGCGTGCAGAATGCAGCAATCCGAAGATATGGACGTAGAGATTATTCTGGTTGATTCCGGGTCCACTGATCGCACGCTGGAAATAGCAGACAGTTATGCCGTGCGCGTATCCCATATTCAGAAATCCGAATTCACCTTTGGGCGGTCTTTGAATATTGGGTGCGGCGCTGCGACCGGGGACTATCTGGTTTTTATTTCAGCCCATTGCATTCCCGCACATGACCGCTGGCTGATGAACCTCGTCGCGCCTTTGCGTGATGGCGTTGCTGGCTATGTTTATGGCAAGCAAATCGGCCACGACGTTACTCGGTATTCTGAGCACCAATTATTTCGCCAATATTATGGAGATGCAGACAAGCTCCCTCAGGCTGAAATTTTTTGCAATAATGCGAACGCTGCAATTTCCCGGTCATTATGGTCAAAGTACCAGTTTGATGAAACGGTTACTGGTCTTGAGGATCTTGTCCTTGCCAAGGAGCTGGTCAGAGACGGACATCGCCTGGGCTATGTCGCGGATGCGCCCGTTATCCATATCCATGAAGAGTCTTACGCTCAGATACGCCGACGTTACTATCGCGAAGCGCTGACTTTGCGGGAAGTCTTTCCGGAGATACATGTTCACTTTACGGACTTTCTTCGTTATTTTGCTGCTGGCGTGCTGCACGATTTTTCTGAAGCGATAAGGGAAAAGAAGTTTCTGGAAAGCGCGCCTGGCGTGGTTGCGTTTCGATTGATGCAGTACTGGGGCACATATCGCGGGCATAACGAACACCGCGTTTTGTCGAGGGCGCAAAAAGAGCATTATTACTACCCACGCCCGAAAGGATCTTCCGCGCCGGCAGGTCATGACGATGAGCGAAGCATGCCGGCGCTTGCCGGAAAGAGTGGCGCGGCGAAAAATTGAATCATCCAACCAATGAAAAGACAGGCATATGATTGAAGGGAAGCGGCTTACCGCATTGCTGCCGATGAAGGCGCACAGCGCCCGCGTGACATCAAAAAACTTTAGATTAATTGCCGGAAAACCTCTTTTCCAATGGATACTGGATGCGCTGCTTGAAACTCAGTATGTCGATACTGTGGTGATCAATACTGATGCGCGCTCAATTCTTACTGAAAACCGCCTGAATGACGGCGATTATGATGGTCGGGTCGTTATCCGAGACCGCAGGGATGAGATTTGCGGGGATTTTGTGTCGATGAACCTTGTCATTGAGGACGATGTAAAGAGCATAAAATCGGATTACTATCTGATGACTCACACGACGAATCCGCTGCTCAATAAAAAAACGATCGCCGATATGATTGAGCGGTTTCATGCGGGCGAGCGCGCTGGAGATATTGATTCCCTGTTTACGGTGACGCGCCATCAAACCAGATTTTATTCTCCCGATGGCGACGCAATCAATCACGATCCTGCAAATCTGATACGCACGCAGGATTTGCCTCCATATATGGAGGAAAATTCTCTGTGTTATTTGTTTACGGAGCAAAGCTTCATGAATACTAAGGCGCGTATCGGAGAGCGGCCACTCCTGTTTGAAACGCCGCGCCTTGAGTCCGTTGATATTGATGAGCCATCAGACTGGTTCGTCGCAGAATCGTTACTGCAACGGGTCGCCGCCGGCGAATTGCTTCCGGAAGGATAACTCATGTCGCCTCCCCGAATATATGTGACCTGTCCGCCAATGCTTGGCATGATTGACGAGTTTGCGGATGATTTTGCACGCAGAGAACTGGAGTGTGTGCCGGCGAGCGTAACGCAGGTTATGTCTGAGAAAGAACTGATCGATACTCTTCCTGATTATGATGGATGGATCATTGGTGACGATCCGGCGACGCGTCGCGTCGTAGAGGCCGCAGTTTGTGGGAAACTCAAAGCCGCCGTAAAATGGGGCGTCGGCGTAGATAACGTTGATTTCGCGGCTTTTAAGGAATTTGGCGTGCCTGTTGAGAATACACCATGTGTTTTTGGCGCTGAGGTTGCCGACGTTGCGTTGACCTATGTGCTCGGGCTTGCCAGGCAGACATATTGGATCGATCGTCAAATCCGAAATGAAGGGGGGTGGCCAAAGCCGTCCGGTATCAGCATGACCGGTAAAACTGTAGCTATTGTTGGTTTCGGCGACATAGGGCGCGAAACAGCACGGCGGATTTTGGCATGTGGCAGCAAGGTTATTGTATATGATCCGGCTTTCCATCCTGTGGCCGATCTTGATGTGGTGCGAGCCGACTGGCCAAACCGGATAGGTGAGGCGGACTTCCTAGTTTTTACCTGCCCGCTGAATGCAGGCACCAAAGGTATGTTCAATGATGGCTTACTGGAGCTTCTGAAGTCAGGAGTGCGTGTTGTGAACGTTTCACGTGGTCCTGTTATCAGTGAAGATGCTCTCCTGCGTGCGCTGGATTCAGGATTGGTGCATTCAGCTGCGCTGGATGTTTTCGAAATCGAGCCATTGGCGAGGGATTCGCGATTGCGGGACTTTGAAAATTGTATCTTCGGGTCTCACAACGGATCGAACACGGTTGATGCTGTTCGAAGAGTTAGTCGGCTTGCCATTAAAAAAATGGCAGACTTTCTTGAAGGCGCGCACTCGTGAAACAGGCTGTCATCGTTACAGGCTGCTGCGGCGGCATTGGCCGCGAGCTTGTCAGGACCTACTCAGATGCGGGATGGCGCGTTATTGGTATCGACTGTGTTGATGGGAGCAAGTCAGAGGCCGATTGTTTTATCAAAGCGGATGTCGGCAGTTTTTCCACAGACGCCAAAAGTCTTTCAAGATGCGCAAACGAAGTTCGCTCAGCATTGGGCGGCGCTCAGTTGGCTGCGCTAATAAACAATGCGGCGCTTCAGGTGTTAGGCTCTACGGCGGACGTGGCGGTTAGCGATTTTGTCACGTCCATGAATGTGAACGTGATTGCGCCTTTTGCGCTTGTAAAAACATTTGTCAAAGAGCTGGGTCAAAGTCGGGGATGCGTCATTAATATCGGGTCCGTTCATGCGCTGGCGACAAAGCCGGACTTTGTCGCCTATGCGACTTCGAAAGCGGCGTTGCATGGATTGGGGCGCGCATTGGCTGTTGATCTCGGGCCTGAGATTCGCGTGAATACGCTTGCGCCAGCCGCCACCGCGACGACAATGCTCAAAGCAGGGTTCGAGAATGATCCGGATGCGCTTGACGCCTTGAAAAGCGCTCATCCGCTTGCGCGTATTGCGGAGCCATCCGAGATTGCGCGAATGGCGCTGTTTTTATCCTCCAGGGATGCCGGGTTTATGACTGGGGCAACCCTTTATGCTGACGGCGGCGTATTGTCCCGACTGCATGATCCGCTTTAGCGGCATGTGATCTCCAAGGCGTCCAAATGAACGCTGTCATTGACGCTCCGGATTAAATCCATCTGATTTCGGCATCTGTCGGGGAAAGTTTTTGACCACAGTATCTTGCGTCACCAACAAATATTAGCACAAGATGATGTATGATTTTTGATTCGCTGACGCTCTTTGTGTTCAATGTAGGATATCAATAATGCTCGACGCCGCCGAAACGACCCCTGCCACGCCCGGCCTTTTGACGCCATCAGTTGGTTACAAGCCGTTCCGTTACCCTTGGGCTTATGATTTCTGGAAGCGCCAGCAGCAGGTCCATTGGATGCCGGAGGAGGTGCCGCTTGGTGAGGACTGCAAGGACTGGGCGAACAATATTTCAGATGCTGAGCGCAATCTTCTAACCCAGATTTTCCGGTTTTTCACTCAGTCCGACATTGAGGTGAACGACAATTACATGGAGCGCTATGCGCGCGTTTTCAAGCCGACCGAAGTCAAGATGATGTTGTCGGCGTTCTCCAATATGGAGACGATCCATGTGGCGGCTTATGCGCTCCTGCTGGAAACGATCGGGATGCCTGAATCGGAGTTTTCTGCGTTTCTCGAATATGAGGCGATGCGCGACAAGCATGATTTCATGCACAAGTTTGGCGTTGATACCAATGAAGACATTGCGCGTACGCTCGCCATGTTTGGCGCGTTTACGGAAGGGCTACAGCTGTTTGCCTCTTTCGCGATGTTGATGAACTTCCCGCGTTTCAACAAGATGAAAGGCATGGGCCAGATCGTGACATGGTCCATTCGCGATGAGTCGCTGCACTGTGAAGGCATGATTCAGCTCTATCACGCCTTTGCAAAGGAGACAGGGTGTGTGACCAAAGCGGTCGCCGATGACATCGTTGATTGCTGCAAGACTGTTGTCGGGCTTGAGGATAAGTTCATCGATCTGGCTTTCGAGATGGGACCAGTCGAAGGCATGACGGCTGACGATATCAAGCAATATATTCGCTATATCGCTGATTGGCGCCTTAGCCAGCTTGATTTGCCGAAGCTCTACGGTGTTGAAAAAACATCCGCTTCCATGGTTGACGGAAATCTTGAACGGTGTTGAGCACGCAAACTTTTTTGAAGCTCGCGCGACGGAATACTCTAAAGGCGCGACACAAGGCGAGTGGCACGGCGACGAAGGCGTGTGGTCGAACTTTGACGCCCTGCAGGCGAAACGGCGCGAGACGGTTGCGCCGGCGGAGTAGTCATATTCCATGATAATTGATGGCCTGATTACGTATTCCATACGCTATGCGCCGATTTATTTTTGCCGCGCCTAACTTGCGGATGCGCCATCATAAACTGGCGCCAAGTGTCTTGCGAGAGCCTGTAGCTGTGGCCGCATTTCTTCAACCATTTCCACGGCCCCGCGTGTCAGGCGCTGAATATTTTTGCGGGAGGCGTCATCCAGCTTGTCCGAGCCGCGACCTTTTTCCAGGCGATAGTCAAAACGCGTATAGTTGTCGCCCAGCAGGTAGTGAAGCTGGGTATGGACGGCGCGGGCCTGTCCGTCCTGAATCGCGGAAAGCAATGGCGTGCGAAACCTGCCTGTCGGTGAAATCCATTCAGAAAAACCCCAGCGGCGGGATTTCTCAAACGGATAGTTTCGGGTCTGTCGCCCGGTGCCCACAGAGACAACCCGTAAGTCCTCACCGGGGAAAAGCCGCATCGCCTCCGCGACAGCGGCCATCGCTGGGTCATTCAGGAAAACGCCGCCATCAATGGCTGTCCAGCTTTGCGCTTGATCCGGGTTCTCCACGCGATGGGGTGGGAAAAATGTCGGCGCCGCGCTTGATCCCATAACCGCATCTCGCACGCGGATCATGTTGAAAGCGCCGCCTTCATCGCCGTTGGCGTAGGCAGGTCCGCCCCTGAACAAAACAATGTCACGCGGGTCAATCGAATAGGCAGGAATCATCACATTCCGGCGCGCGCTGGCGAACACCATGTCACCGAACTGGCTTGAGAGAATTTCAGCCAACGGCGCCGGGTCATGCAATGGTCCGAACAGCTGGGGCAGGCGGCCGATCAACGGAATGTTGCAAAACAGACGCGGTGGAAAAATGGCGCGTGCTTTCGTTTCGAAGAACCGCCTTAGATCACCTGGGTCGGGCCGGGCCCGCCATCGGGCGCCGGCAGTGAGAGGGCGGCGGCCATAATGGCGCCGCTCGAAGTCCCTGCAATCAGATCAAAGCAGTCAGCGACTGCGCAAGTTTTGCCAGCCGCCTTGAATTCCCCGTCGAGGGCGTCGAGGACAATGGCGGCGACGATGCCTCTGACCCCGCCGCCGTCGATGGATAGAATATTTCGCATGGGCGCCTCGCCGCGTTGAAATCGCTATTGTCGTCAGTATCAGGGTCGGCCGCCGTCATCATCGCTTATGGACAAGTCCGGCGCTCGCCTTCATATTCCGCCCAAATTATGTGACAAATCAAATCACGAACTAGCAAAAGGTCCGATATGTCCACCGATCCAGAGCGCATCACCATCCTTGCCCGTGAATTCACCGCCGCCGCCCTTGAGTTCCATCGCGGCAAAATGGCGGAAAAAGGCTATCGCATGGAAGGATCGATTACCCCCCGCGCCTTTAAGATGATCGAAGGCGTTGAGCCGCCAAAAGACATGTTCGATGGTGAAACGCTGTTCGCCGTGACGTTCATTCGAAAAGACTGAAAATCGCTTCTGCGTTCGCTAGTTGCACACCCCGCCATCGATGAGGTGGCGGGTCGTTTACTCTAATTCGACAATCAGTATGCCATCGGCTAAAGGAAAGGACTTCCTCTGGCTGCAATGCGCCGTGTACGGCGAAATTACTGTGAGGTCTAATGATCGCCTGGCTTGACGATTTCCTTTGGGGTTCTGTCCTCATTTATGTGCTTCTGCCCGTTGGTCTTTTCTTCACAATCCGCTCCCGCTTCATTCAGTTCAGAAACTTCGGCGCGATGTTCTCCATACTCGGGGGCGCATTCCATCATGAGGGCGATAAGCCGACATCGTTTCAAGCACTTGCCCTGTCGGTGGCGGGCCGCGTCGGTGCGGGAAACATCGCTGGTGTCGCCGTTGCAATTACCTTGGGCGGTCCCGGCGCCATCTTCTGGATGTGGCTGGTCGGCTTGCTTGGGATGGCGACCAGTTTTTTTGAGTGCTCAATTGCGCAGCTTTTTAAGCGGTTGGAGCATGATGGTAATTTTCGCGGCGGACCGGCATTTTATATTCAGTATGGGTTGAAAAAACGTCTTGGCGCCGGCGCGCCGATTCTCGCCGGGGTTTATTCTGTTCTGCTGCTGGTGACGTTTGGCGTCGCGTTCAACGTTTTGCAAAGCTATGCTGTGGCGACGTCCGTTGAGAGCGCCTTTGGCGTTGCGCCGATTATTACCGGCGGCGTGCTTGCGGTGTTTGTCGGTTTTGTGATTTTTGGCGGCATTGGCCGCATCACCAAGGTTGTTGAGATTGTCGTACCGGTAATGGCGGCGAGTTATATTTTACTGGCGCTGTTTATATTGATCACGCGCGCTGGCGACCTGCCAGCAGTTTTGTCGACCATCGTTACAAGTGCGTTTGGGGTGAATCAGGCTTTTGCTGGCGGCATTGGCGCGGCGTTGACCATGGGCATTCAGCGCGGGCTCTTTTCAAACGAAGCGGGGCTTGGTTCCGCGCCGAATGTCGCCGCGGTCGCTTATGTGCCGCATCCAGCGCATCAGGGTATTGTGCAGGCGCTTTCGGTATTCATCGATACGATCATTATTTGCACCTGCACGGCGTCGATCATTTTGTTGTCGGGCGTCGATCTGTCTAACCCCGCGACGGACGGTGTGCTGCTGACCCAGACAGCGCTAACCTCCCTGGTCGGCGGCTGGGCGGATGAGTTTGTGGCGACGGCGCTGATGCTCTTTGTCTTCAGCTCCATCATGTACAACTATTTTCTTGGCGAGAACGCGCTCGATTATTTTGCGCGTGAAAACCATCTCGCGTTCAATATTTTTCGTGCGGTTTCGCTGGGTTTTATCCTGCTCGGCTCGCAGCTTAATCTCGCCAGTGCGTTTGGCTTCGCCAATCTCACGATGGGCATACTGGCGCTCGTCAATCTCTTTGCATTGGTGTTGTTGATCCCCGTAGGGCTGCGCATCATGCGTGACTTTGACAGGCAGCGCGCCAAGGGTGAGAAGCCGGTCTTTGATCCGGCGGACTTTGCAGACCTTGATATTGATGAGGCCGCCTGGGCTTTATTGCCTGGTGATCAGGAACGCCTTGACCGGAAGCGCGCCAAGAGGGCGAACGGATAAATCTCAGTCAGGCTTTTTACCGGTGAGTGCGCCATATAGCTCCGGTCGCCGGTCTCGGAAGAAACCCCAACCGGCGCGCTGTTCGGCGATCTCGTCGAGATCAAGATTGACGCATTCAAAGCCTTCTTCCGTCCGGGACATATCGACAAGCAACGCGCCGCTATCATCCGCGATAAAGGATGAACCATAAAAAATTTGCCCTGCTTCGTCGCCAATCCGGTTGGCGGCCGCGACCGGCACAACATTCGAAACGGCGTGACCGACCATGGCCCGGCGCCAGCGGGCTTGCGTATCCAGGCTGGCGTTTTCCGGCTCTGAGCCGATAGCTGTCGGGTAGAGAAGAAGTTCCGCGCCCATCAACATCATTGCGCGCGCTGATTCCGGGAACCATTGATCCCAGCAGACGCCGACGCCAAGGCGGCCAAAACGCGTATCCCAGACTTTAAAACCAGTGTCGCCGGGCCTGAAATAGAATTTCTCCTCATAGCCGGGACCGTCCGGGATATGGCTCTTGCGATAGACGCCCGCCAGCGATCCATCGGCGTCGACCATAACAAGACTGTTATAGTATTCCTGTCCATCGCGCTCAAAAATAGATAAGGGAAGAGCAACCTCCAATTCACTGGCCAGCGGCGCCAGTGTTTGCACCACCGGGTGGTCCTTATACGGATAAGCCGTTGCAAAATGGCGTGTTTCTTCCGTTTTGCAAAAGTAGGGGCCCTGAAAGAGTTCGGGCGTCAGGATTATGTTGGCCCCATCTTTTGCAGAGGCGCGGATCAATCGGCCGATTTTGGCGATATTCGCCTTCATATCTTCGCCGAAACCGGCTTGTATAACCCCAAGACGAATTGTGCGCGCCACATCGATATCCTTTGTCACCCCTGATGGGCGATGATTGACGCTTAGCTTCCAGGGGTTAAAGTTTCAACGCTTGGAGTACCGAAATTGACAGATCAAGCCGCCCCCGTGCTGGAAATCTATTGGTCCTTTCGCAGTCCATATTCTTATCTTGCGACTGACCGCCTTGTGGCGATTGGCCGGGATTATGAAGTGGCGGTGGATTTTCGTCCGGTGCGTCCGTTGGCGCTGCGTGAGCCTGAGTTCTTTAAACGCGGGCGCAAACAGTTTCTGCCATATTTGGTCAAGGACGTCCCGCGAGAGGCGGAACAACTTGGCGTCCCCTTCGGGCCGCCAAATCCGGACCCCGTAGTAATGGATTTTGAAACCGGCAAAGTAGCGCCGGAACAACCTGTCATGACGATGATCATGGATCTTGCGTTCGCGGCTATCGCGGATGGGCGCGGGCTGGAATTTGCGCAAGTTGTGAGCCGCTCCGTTTGGGGCGGCGTTGCAAACTGGTGCGAGAACGATGTTCTGTCGAACACGCTTGCAAAGGCCGGATTTGACCTTGATGCGCTGGCGGCATGGGCGGCGGATAATCAGAATGTGATTACGCAGCAGTTAGCCCGCAACGAAGAGGCGCAGTTGGAACATCATTGGGGCGTGCCGCTTATGGTGCTGAATGGCGAGCCGTTTTTCGGGCAGGACCGCATCGAGTCCCTGACCTGGCGGTTGGATCAGTCAGGCCTGCGTCGTGATTGACTGGCGTGGACTTGGCGAGGCGCCAAGCGTAGTGTTGCCGCTGCAAAATGAAGAAGGGGAAGAAGATGAGACGTATCGCTGTTTTAACTGGGGTGGTGTTGCTGGTTGCGGCATGTGCGACGCTGTCGCCGCGCATTCGCATCGAAAACCGTCTTCAAGAATTGGGAGTGTCCGAAAACCGCGCTGAGTGCCTGGCGTCTGAGCTCGACGAGCGGCTGGATCGTGGTGACATGCAGGCGGTGGCGGAGTTCGTCGGTGAATTAAACGAAGCCTCTTCAGCGGGCGAAACGCTTGACGCGCTGCTCAGCATCGATAACCCAAACGCCGCCAGCGCGATTGCCCGCGCCGGCCTTGCCTGCGCTTTTGGGAACTGACGAGTTAGGGTCATCATCGGTCATGTGGTCTCACGCGCGCGTTCCGAATGCATCAGGGGCATTGCCATCCAAATTTGATTTGGTCGGAGACGCTTTCGCCGCGAATTTTGAGGATGAATTAGAACTTGGCGCGTCCTTTGCGACGGTCATTGACGGTGAACTTGTCGTTGATATTCGTGGCGGCTTTAGAGACCGGGCAAAGGAAGCACCGTGGACGGAAGATACGCTGGCTTGCGTCTATTCAAGCGGCAAGGCGGTTTTAACATTGCTGATCGCGCGCGAAGTCAGCAACGGGCGTCTCGACTATGATGCGCCGGTCGCACAATACTGGCCCGAATTCGCCAAGAATGGCAAAGAAGAAATTACGGTTGCGCAGGCGCTTTCACATCAGGCCGGGCTGTGCGGCATTCCCGATGAAATGGACCCGGCCACATGGCTTGACTGGGACGCAATCACAGACCGTCTCGCCGCAATGGCGCCGCTGTGGGCGCCGGGAACAGCCAATGGCTATCACCCGCAGACGTTCGGCTATATCGCCGGTGAGCTGTTGCGGCGTGCAAGCGGGCAAAGCGTGGGCGTGTTACTGCGCGCCTTTACGGCGTCGGAAGGGCTGCAGATTTTTTGCGGCATGGAGGCGGACGAAATCGCCCGCGCCGCCTATATGCCGAAGCCGCCAAAGGCGCCGGACCTTGGCGAGCTGAACGCATTTACCAAACTTGCTTTTCTTAAAAAATGGTCATCTACCGCGCGGGTCAGTCGCGATGAGTGGATGGCGGCGGAAATTCCCGCATCAAACATGCATGCGGATGCGCGATCCCTGGCGATGATGGTCCATCCGTTTGTGAATAACGGGCGTGCGGTGTCAGGCGATCAACATATCAGTCCGTCCGTTATTGAGGCGGCGCTCGCCGAACGCATTCGCGGCGACGATATGGTGCTGCCGTTTCACTTGTCCTGGTCGGCGGGTCTGATGCGCAACATCAATCGCCACTTCGGGCCGAATGAAAAGGCTTTTGGGCATGCCGGGTTCGGCGGTTCCTGTGTAGTCGTTGACCCCGACAACAACCTGACTGCGGCTTATGTCATGTCGAAGATGTCGCCTTATCTTGTGGGTGACCCAAGGGCGTTGCGCCTGTTAGACGCGCTCTATGATTGTCTTTGATAATTAAAATTTTAAACGAACGTCAAAGCTTACAAAGGCTGGCTGCGGATAGCCCGGAAAGACTTTTCCCATGGCCCGGCATTCTTCCATATAAGCGCGCCGCAAAACCGTATCCGCGCGCTTGCGCCGGGTAACTGCAGAAATTTCAATCGCCTTGTCCTGAATTTTAAACGCTGCAATGGCGCGTGGTTTAGACCTTAGATGCGTAAAATTCATCCAATGCCGCCGCCGGCGCCGTCTGTGCGAAAACCGCCGCGACCAATATCGCTGTGTTGCTTCGCATTTTATCCTCCGCCCCTGATCTGTGGCGAAAGTGTGGCGACGCGAAGTAAGCGAATTTTTAGGCGGTCCCTCGAATTTTATTTCAAATCGCTAAGTGAAACTGCGTCAAATTAAGTTGAAATTCGCCGCTTTAACCAGTCGATCAACAGAGCGTTTAATTCCTGCGGCTTTTCCCACATGACCCAGTGGCCGCAATCGTCGATAAGATGTTTTTCAAGATCGGGAACAAGCTGTTCCATGCCGTCAGCGGCTTCTGGAGGTAAAAACATATCGAGATTAGCGCCGATCCAGAGCGCTGGCGCACGCACTGTCTCGTCACGTCCTTCCATCAGCTCCCAGTTGCGATTGACATTGCGGTAGAGATTGATCCCGCCGTGAAACCCGCTTTGCCTATATGCATCGATGTAGACCTGAATAATGTCGTCTGAAACGATCAGTTTGTCCGAATCTACCGGTCGGCCGGATTTGAATCGTCCGGGTAGGTCATAGACTGCCGGGATCAGCGACGCCCATCGCTCTCGCGGCGCCGGTTTTTGAAACATCAACCGTACAAAGTGATCAACATCAGTTTCAAATAACGCTTCCGGCGTATTTTCTTCCTGGAACTGGACGAAATAATGCGCATCGCCAAAGCGGCGTTTGAGAATATCGATTGGCGGCGCAGGCGGCCGCGGATGCAACGGCGTGCAAACGCCAATCACGCCGGTGACCCGTTCGGGGACGCCACTGGGCCATGCTCCAGACAATTGAGCCGCCCCAGTCGTGACCACAGAATACGGCTTTTTGAATTTCCAGCGCGTCAAGCAAGGCGGCAAGATCGTTCGTCACATGCTCAATGTCATAGAGCGCTCTATCTTGTGGGGCGTCTGATATGCCGAACCCTTTAAGATCTAATGCGATGACGCGATACCCCGCCTCGGCAAGCGCATGTATCTGGTTGCGCCAGGAGTAGGCGATTTCCGGCCAGCCATGGACAAGGATGATCGGCGGGTTGGCGCGCTTAAGGTCGCCATCGGCCTCATAGACGGCGAGTTTCACACCATGGGCATTGATAAATTGCGGTTCGGGAAAGGATTTGGGCATGGTTTCAAAGTGCCGTTCACCTTGTGGCTTGGCAACACGTTTTGGCGCCCATTGTGTGATTTGTTGTTTGCAACTTGCGCTGGGCCGGGTAGAGGCGAAGCATGGACAACAAAGATCAGTCAATGCGTGAACCACCGCCGGGCTGGGTGCTGCAATCCCACCCGCAAACATTCAGCGCCCATGCCGGCCCGTTCTATTTTCGCGAAAAAGGCGAAGGTCCGGGCGTCGGATTTTTTTCCGAACCTCGTCACGCTAATCTTGGCGGGATCGTTCATGGCGGCGCCTTGATGACGCTGGCGGATATGTCCTTGTGGGACATTTGCCGGCGCAGCGAAGGTAATTTCAAAGCTGTCACCGTGACCATGAATGCGGAATTTATCGGTCCCGGTCCTGTCGGCGCTTTTATCGAGGCGACAGGCGAAATGACCAAAGCCGGGCGCAGTCTTTTGTTTGCGCGCGGGTTGGTGACTGCAAACGGAAAATCTCTGCTAAGTTTTTCCGGCAGTCTTAAGCGGTTTTCATAAGGCGCTCAGCGCGACTGGCGCGCGCGGCGTCAAAACTGAAAACAGCAAGCGCCGTCCAGATGAGGCCAAAGCATACGCCATGCGCCCAGGTAAACGGCTCTCCGTAATAAAGGCCCAGTACAAACTGCAATGTCGGGCCGATATATTGAAGAAAACCGAGCGTCGACAAGCGCAATCGCCTTGCTGACAGGGCGAAGAGCACGAGCGGAACGACGGTGACGGGCCCCGCCAGCACCAGGAGCGTATCCATCGTGATGGAGCTTTGCAAAAACACGGCGGCGCCGGAATTCATCAGCCACAGGAGATAAATCAACGCAAGCGGCGACAATAAAGTTGTTTCCACAAACAAGCCCGGCATGGCGCCGACAGGCGTTGTCTTGCGAATGTAACCGTAAAGCGTGAACAAGACCGCCAGCGTTAAGGAGACCCAGGGGAAAACGCCGGCGCCGAATGTCAGCACCAGAACGCCGATAGTCGCGAGGCATACGGCGATGATCTGTGCAAGCCGCAATCGTTCACCGAGAATGAAAACGCCTGCCGCAACATACATCAACGGATTGATGTAATAGCCGAGGCTCGCTTCCAGGATACGGTCGTTGACGACGGACCAGACATAAATCAGCCAATTAAATGAAATTGCGAGGGCGCTGACGCCAAGCAGGATCAGGACGCGGGGCGTTGTGAGCGCCTTCAGCACCTCACCCCACTGTTTACGTAGTGCAATCAGAACCGCGCCGAATGGCACGGACCATAAAATGCGATGCGCCAGGATTTCTAAGGCCGACGCTTCGCCGACGGCTTTCAGGTAAATCGGGAACAGTCCCCCACAAGGTGTAAGCGATGACGCCGAACAAGAGGCCATCGCGCACAGCGCTTGATGAGTCTTTAGCTGAAATGTTTGTCATAGACCGGCGCCAGATGCTTTTCGTAGCGCCGCCATGCCCCGACACCTTTTGTATTCAGTGGTTCTCGTACTTGTGCGAGGCTCGCCGTCGCAACAGGATTGCTGCTTTTGTAAAAATCGCTCCATTCGTCAGGACGCTCGACCCCTACATGATCGAAGAGCTGCTTTGAGGTCGCTTCTCCGTCGCTGACCAGTTTTTCGAAGTCGAGGGTCAATAATTGATCGCCGAAGAGTTCCGCCCAATAGGCGCACATTTCATGATGCGCCTTGAGGAAGCCGCACGCCGTATCGATGCTCTCCGCCCATTGATTGGCGTTTATGCGTGAACGGAAACACGACCAGGCGACATCGCGCGGATCGCGGCGCAGCCAGATAACTTTCGCCGCCGGAAAAAGAATCCGGATCAGCCCGGCGTAATAAAAATTGATGAGCGTCTTGTCCGTGTAGACTTTGCTTGTACCAAAGCGCCGCCGTAAGCCGTCAAAATAGCCTTGCGCGATTTTGTTCCAGTCACTTTGCTTATAGTCGGCTGTCTGCGCCATTTCCTGCGGCTCCATATTGCCAAGGTCGAGAGCGGCGTTGCGCAGGATTATATGCTCGCTGGTTGCTGTGACCGACGAGGCGGTGGTGAGGATCTGCTCGATCAGGGTGGAGCCGGAAC
The DNA here is from genome assembly GCA_965230025.1 of Hyphococcus sp. GTDB lineage: Bacteria > Pseudomonadota > Alphaproteobacteria > Caulobacterales > Parvularculaceae > Hyphococcus. The sequence goes on along the minus strand of CBDDKD010000048.1, from coordinate 65,027 downwards.
GAGGCGTGCTGAGAATAAAAATGGCGCCGGCGCCAGCGTCGCCATTCTCATGTTGTTTGACGAACGCCGGCGTAAAGGTCGAGCGCAGGCGGCCTAAATATGCGTGCAATGGCGCTAGGTCGAATGGCCTTGGACCGGTGCGCAGTGTAGCCCCCTTTGAGATATAGGCGAAGGCCTTGTCGGTATCATCGGCATGATCGAAAGCGCGGCCAAGGGCGTAATAAAGGGCGATCAGTTGTTCGCGATCACTGATGCGCTTTTCAACTTCGAGCATTGACGCAATATCGGCGTCGCGGTCTTCATAACCATTCAGGAGCGCAATCTGCTCCCAGGCGGTCGCATGGTTTGGGTTAAGCTCAATCGCTTTCCTGCACAGCGCCAGCGCTTTATCTCTGTTCGCGAAACGCGCCTGATAAAACCCCTCGAGATAATATCCATCCGTTGCTGACCGAGCATGTTTTTGCAGCTCGCGCGAAAGCAGCGCCGCTTCCTTGTGTTTTGCAACGGCGCCGAGAGCATTAATTTCAGCGACAAGTCTTTGAGGGTCGCTCGGCGCCTGCGCGCGCCAGTTCTGGGCGGCGGCGAGCACCGTTTCCTGATCGCCGATTTGACCGGCAAAGTTCATCGCGGTTGGCCAGTCGATCCCGGGCTTGCTTTTCTGGCGCACCAATTTGCGCAGGGCTGCACCCGCTGCTCCTAATTGGCGTTGGCCGATAAGGTCAGAGATTTGCTGGAGTGACGCCATGAAATTATCCTCGCGACCCTTCGATTATTTTTCGGTTCAGAAGCGTTTCGGCAATCTGGACTGCGTTCAGCGCCGCGCCTTTACGCAAATTGTCGGAAACGCACCAGAAAGCGAGACCGTTATCAACAGTCGGATCAACGCGAATGCGGCTGACGAAGGTCGCCATATCGCCGACGCACTCAACCGGGGTCACGTAACCTCCATCTTCGTGTTTATCGACGACGAGCAGGCCGGGCGCTTCGCGCAGGATTTCGCGCGCCTCGTCGTCAGATAAAGGCTTCTCGAATTCTACATTGACGGCTTCTGCGTGCCCGACAAAAGTTGGGACGCGCACGCATGTTGCGGTCAGTTTGATCTTACGGTCGAGGATTTTTTTCGTCTCCGCCGTCATCTTCCATTCTTCTTTGGTGAAGCCGTCTTCCATGAAGACGTCGATATGAGGAATGACGTTAAACGCGATCTGTTTTGTGAAGGCGTCCGGCGTTGGCGTGTCGTTGACGAAAATGCCCTTGGTTTGATTGAACAACTCGTCCATCGCGGCTCTGCCCGCCCCCGACGTTGACTGATAAGTGGAAACGACGACGCGCTTGATGGTTGCGGCGTCATGTAATGGTTTCAATGCGACGACCAACTGGGCGGTTGAACAGTTCGGGTTGGCGATGATGTTTTTCTTACGCGCGTCACTGACGGCGTCGGCGTTGACTTCTGGCACGATCAGCGGAACGTCCGGGTCCATGCGAAAATGCGACGAGTTGTCAATGACAATTGCGCCGGCTTTCGCGGCTTTCGGCGCCCATTCTTTTGCAATGGCGCCGCCAGCGGCAAACAGCGCGATGTCAACGTTGCTGAAATCGAAGGTTTCGAGATCCTGGCATTTTAGCGTCTTGTCGCCAAAGGACACCTCTCGACCGATCGATTGACGTGACGCCAGCGCGTAAACCGTGTGCACTGGGAACAGGCGCTCCTCCAGGATCGCCAGTATTTCCTGACCAACATTTCCAGTAGCGCCGACAATGGCGACATTGACTTGCATTTTGCGAACTCCGGTTGACGATTGCCTAAGACGCTGTTGCCGCGCATCTGTCAAGCCGGGGGGCGGGATTGACGAAAAAACCGAGATATTACGCGCACAACTGACGAGAAATATCAATTCCAGTGTAGCATCGCTACAAATCCTTGCGCCATATTCAATGGGTGCGGCGGAGCGAGTAAGGCAAGCAATGTCAGATTTAATCGACGCACAATCATTAGTAGATATGCGCAATCTTGCGGTTGCGCTTGGCGTCGGGTTTCTGATCGGCTTTGAACGGGAATGGACGAAAGCCGCCGAGGCGCGTGCGCACACGTTTGCCGGCGCCCGTACATTTGCTCTGATTGCACTGACCGGCGGTCTCGCCGGATTGATCGATGCCGGCGCTGTTTTTATTTCAGTGTCCCTTTTAGCAGTTTCTGCGCTGACGATCACCGCCTATTGGACGGTCGCGAAGGAAAAGCCCGGAACCGGCGGAACAACGGAAATCGCTATCATCGCCACTTTTCTTCTGGGCGTGGCCGCGACGCGCGGCTTCTTGCTTGCCGCATCGATTGGGGGCGTGACTGTCGCGATCATCCTCAGTATTAAGCATAACGTCGAGCAATGGGCGGGAGCGCTATCGCATAATGAAATTCAGGCTGCGCTGCGTTTGCTTGCGATTTCGGTCATCATGCTGCCGATCCTGCCGGCGCAAGGTTACGGACCCTATCAGGCGCTTAATCCACGTGAAATATGGCTCATGGTGGTTTTGATCAGTGGCCTTTCATTTCTTGGCTACTGGCTGATCAGATTCATGGGCGCCGGGCGTGGCGTGTTGTTAACAGGGTTTGCCGGCGGGCTCGCGTCTTCGACGGCGACAACCTTGTCCTTGGCCAGGCTCGCGCGCGAAGGCGCCGCAACGCCATCAGTAGCGGCGGGGATAGTCGCCGCTAATGTTGTCATGCTGTTACGCGTCGGGCTTTTGTTAGTAGCTGTCTCGCGAGGCGTTCTGGCAGTGATCTGGCCGACGCTTCTTACCGGGATTATCATTGGCGCTGTAGCGGCGGTATTTTTATGGAGGAACGCGGCGCAAAACAGTGATCATGAGCAAACGCTCCAACTGGATAATCCCCTTGCCTTGAAGTCGGCATTAATCTTTGCCGGTCTGCTGGCGGTGGTTGCCCTGGCCTCCAGTTTCGGGATTGAGGTGTTTGGAGAAAGCGGATTGCTGCTCGTCGCTCTGTTGTCCGGGCTTGTTGATGTTGATGCGCTGACGCTGACCGCCGGACGTCAGGCTGTTGTCAGCAATGTCAGCGAATACGCTGCTGGTACAGCAGTTTTGGCTGCCGTCGCCGCCAATATTATCTTTAAGGCCGGGGCCGCAGGAAGCGTCGGCGGCAAGCCAGTCGGGCTGATTGTCGTCGGCGTATTCTTGGCCATTATAGCCGGTGGCGCGTTTGTTTACATGATTTTCTGATACATGCTGCCGTTACATGCAGCCCCAATCAGGCTGATGATCGGCGTATTGGCCGCGCGCCAAACGGAACAATCTTGTTGTCAGCGTCATGGCCGATATCGGCGCGTCCGAGATAGGGGACGCTACTGCGTTCACACCAGTCCTGAACGATTTCTTCCGCTGTCTGACCGAAGGGGCGGTCATTTTCCGGTATGTCGGAAATTCTGCCAAGTTTGATGCCACCCGCGCTACGCATTGCCGGGGCATTCATGATGGTGAACATCGCCCTGTCGATGCGATAGAGGTATTCTGAAATATCTTCGAGCATAACAATGTGATCGGTCAGGTCAGGCATCCATGGTGTGCTGATCATGTGGCTTAAAACGGTGATATTGAAGGAGGCGAGTTTTTTGTTGGAAAGAACTGTCGGTTCCAGTGTGTTGATATCGCCATCGGTCAAATAGTCTAGCGCACGCCCGATTGCGTATTCACCGTCTTTACGGGTCATATCTGTCGGCATTGGTCCATGTACCGGCCGGCCAATTCCTTCTTTATAGAGCCGCCCCAGCAACATGCCCGCATCGGAATAACCGAGATAGGTTTTCTGGCGTGCGTGATCGTTCAGCTTATCGAAAAGCGCCCCGTTCAGGCGGCAGGCGCCATAGCCGCCACGAGCGAACCACACCACATCATATTTCGGGTCATTGGCGACCTCAAGAAATGCTGCGCTGCGCTCAGAGTCAGTTCCGGCGAAATGCCCGGCGGTCTTGAAGCACTGGTCATGAAAATGCAGTTGGACCTGTTCGCCGCTATGCGCCGCCGCAATCTCGACGACTTTATCGGCGAGATCTCTGGTGATCGGCCCGCCGGGGCAGACCAGGGCGACATGTTTCTTGGCGTCTGTCATCGAACAATGCTTACGACTTATTGGTTAATTCCGGTTATAGCGACCCAATGATGACGAAAACAAAAGACTTTTTCTTCTGCGGGATTGGCGGATCAGGGATGTTGCCCCTCGCCATGATCGTCAAGGCGGCGGACCATCATGTGGAGGGCTCCGACCGGGCGCTCGATCAGGGCCGGACGGGCGCGAAGTTCGACTATCTGCGCTCCCTCGGGATCAAGCTTCACAGCCAGGATGGCTCCGGCGTTCGGCGGTCTGAGCAAGTTCTTGTTGCGTCCGCGGCTGTTGAGGACACGGTGCCTGACGTTATTGCTGCGAACAATGTCGGTGCGGCGCGCCTGTCGCGCGCGCAGTTGCTGGCCGAGCTTTTTAATGCTGCGCCGCGCCCGATCGGCGTCGCCGGCACCAGCGGTAAATCGACAACGACGGCGATGATCGGCTGGGTCCTCCATCACGCGGGCAGGCGCCCGACCATCATGAATGGCGCGGTCATGAAAAATTTTGTCTCGCCTGATGCGCTGTTCGCCAGCGCGCTGGTCGGTGACGGTGAGGCTTTTGTCTCGGAAGTGGATGAGAGCGATGGCTCCATCGCCATGTTCAATCCAAAAATTGCCGTACTGAACAATATTGCGCTGGACCATAAGTCGATGGATGAGCTGCGTGCGCTGTTTGGCGGTTTTATCGGTAAAGCCGAGGCGGCCGTCCTCAACCTCGACAATGAAGAAACGGCGCGTCTTGCGAGTGCGCATAATGGCAAAACGATAACCTACTCAATCACTGACGCCTCCGGCGACCTTCACGCAGACAACATCAAACCGCAACCCTTTGGCGTCTCCTTTGACGTTGTCGATCAACGCGATGACGAACGCGTGTCGGTCGATTTGAAAATGCCCGGTCGTCATAACGTGTCGAATGCGCTGGCGGCGATTGCGGCGGCTTCCGCTGCGGGCGTCAGCCTCGCACAATCGGCTATAGCTTTAGGTGAATTCGAAGGGGTCAAGCGCCGCCTTGAATATGTGGGCGAGGCGGGCGGTGTTACCGTCATTGATGATTTCGGACATAACCCCGACAAGATCACCGCAAGCCTGAAAACGCTTCATGATTTTCCGGGGCGTTTGCTGGTGATGTTTCAACCCCATGGCTTTGGACCGCTGAAGAAGATGAAGAACGAGTTTATCGAGACCTTCGCCAGCCACCTGTCAGCGGATGATATATTGCTGATGCCGGAGCCGGTATATTACGGCGGCACCACGGACAAATCAGTTTCAAGCGGCGATATCGCCGCCGGCGTTGCAGCGGCGGGACGTCAGACGGAAGCCTTGCCGGACCGTGACGCTTGCGGGGCGCGGCTTTTGGAAATCGCCCAGCCGGGTGATCGGATTGTCGTGATGGGCGCCCGCGACGATACGTTATCGATTTTTGCTGTGGATTTGCTGGATAAGCTTTAGCCTTTTTTACCGAGTGGAAATTTTTCCTCGCCGGCTTCGATAAATCTCAGATTTCTGGAAACCATTCCGGCTGCACTCAGCGCTTTGCCCCATACCGCCATATGCGGCTGGGCGCCGTGTGCCTGCAGAGTTTCCCAGCTTTCCCAATATTCAAGGATAATGATCGTGTCCGGGTCGAGCACGTCGACGCCATAAGAGTAATAAATGCAACCTTCTTCGTCTCGGGTGGCGCGAATATTTGCTTCCATTTCATTGCGTACTTTATCCAGCGCGCCGGGCTCGACTTTTAGGGTTCCAGAAACAATGATCATGGTTTTTCTCCTTTTGCCGTAAGCATGGGCTGCGGGGGAGTAAGCGTCGAGCAAAAAGGGCAGTCAGAGCTGTGAGTGATAGGCTGGAAAACTGGACAGAGTGCGCAGAGCCGAACTTACGATATGTGAAAGGCCGCCACGTGATTATTGAACCGGCGGATTTTACGCACGACGCGGAAGCGCTATTCAATGCTGTTGGCGGCGAGGCGAACGCAGATCTGTGGAGATATATTCCCATCGGTCCTTTTGATGATGCAGATGATATGAGCGCTGTATTCAAGCGCTTTGCAGATGAGGAAAACTGGCGCACGCATGTTATTCGCAGCCTCAGCGGCGAAGTCCTGGGCATGGCGAGTTATATGCGGCTGCGTCCTGCGGCTGGCTCGATAGAGGTTGGCTGCATCGTTTATTCAAAACAGTTGCAACGCACGCCAGCAGCGACAGAGGTTATGTATCTGATGGCGAGCCATATCTTCGATGATCTTGGCTATCGCCGTTATGAGTGGAAGTGCAATAACGCTAATGATGGCTCGAAGCGTGCGGCCTTGCGCTTGGGGTTTGTCCCTGAGGGGGTCTTTCGTCAGGATATGGTGATGAAGGGTGAGAATCGCGACACCGCCTGGTTCTCCATGCTGGACAAGGAATGGCCGCTGGTCAGATCCGCATTCGAGGCGTGGCTCGCGCCGGAGAACTTTGGCGCGGATGGTCAACAAAAACGCTCGCTCACTGATATCCGCGCCGCGCTCTAGCGCGCTTGCCTGTTGTGCCCGATGACGGCGCGGTTATAACCCCGCTATCTGTCCATTTCCGACGCGGGAGCCCCCATGAACATCCACGAATATCAGGCCAAGCAGTTACTGAAGCAATTTGGCGCGCCGGTTTCCGAAGGCCGCGCGGTCCTTCGCGGCGATAACGCCGAAGAGGCGGCGAAATCGCTTCCCGGTCCGCTTTATGTGGTGAAGGCGCAGATTCATGCGGGCGGGCGCGGCAAGGGCAAGTTTAAAGAGGCAAGCGCCGGCGAAGCGGGCGGCGTGCGTCTTGCGAAGTCGCCGGCGGAAGCTGCGGAATTCGCCAAGCAGATGCTTGGCGCGACGCTGGTCACCAAACAGACTGGTCCTGACGGCAAGCAGGTAAATCGCATCTATATTGAAGACGGCTCGGATATCGAGACCGAACTTTATCTCTCCGCGCTGGTCGATCGCGGCACGGGACGCATCGCCTTTATCGCCTCGACAGAAGGCGGCATGAATATCGAAGAAGTGGCGGAAGAAACGCCGGAGAAAATCATTACGGTCGAGATCGATCCGGCCACCGGATACATGCCCCATCACGGGCGCCGCATTGCACAGGCGCTGGGGCTTTCCGGCGCGACCGCGAAACAATGCGGCAAGCTGATCCCGATCCTCTACAAAGCCTTTGTCGAAAAAGACATGTCGATGCTGGAGATCAATCCACTGATCGTCACCAAAGGCGGCGACGTCAAAGTGCTCGACGCGAAAGTCGGGTTCGACCCCAACGCCATGTTCCGTCACCCGGACATTATGGAATTGCGCGACGAGACCGAAGAAGACCCGATGGAGCTGAAAGCCTCCGAATACGATCTTTCCTATGTAAAGCTCGACGGCAATATCGGCTGCATGGTCAATGGCGCGGGGCTCGCCATGTCGACTATGGATATCATCAAGCATTACGGCGCCGAGCCGGCGAACTTTCTCGATGTCGGCGGCGGCGCCACGAAAGAGAAAGTCACCGAAGCGTTCAAGATCATCACCACCGACCCGGGCGTTAAAGGCATCCTCGTCAATATCTTTGGCGGCATCATGCGCTGTGATATCATTGCCGAAGGCATCGTCGCGGCGGTGAAAGAGGTTGGTCTTGAAGATCCGCTGGTGGTGCGCCTTGAAGGCACTAATGTGAAGAAGGGTAAAGAGATCCTCGCCAACTCCGGCCTGAAAATTACGCCTGCGGATGATCTGGAAGACGCCGCGCAGAAGGTTGTGGCGGCGGTTCAGGGGTAGCCCCAGGTCGAACCGGAATGACTGATCGCGCCAACTTCACCTTCCTCCACCCCCTGCGTGTCCGCTGGGCGGAGTGCGATGCGCAGGGCATCGTCTTCAACGTCAATTATTTTCTCTATTTCGATGTGGCGATGACGGAGTGGATGCGTGCGCTCGATATCGCGTTTAGCGGCGAGAATGCAGTTGAGTTTTTAACCGCGCGCGCTGAGGCGAATTTCAGAGCGCCCGCTGTGTTTGACGACACGCTCGATATTGGCGCGCGTTGCGCGCGCATCGGGACGAAGTCGATGACGGTGGAGCTGGCGATCTTTCGCGGCGAGGAACTCCTCAATGAAGGCGCGATGACGTATGTGCATGTCAACCGCGGCACAAAGGATACGTCGCCATTGCCGGCGGATTTCATCGAGCGTGTGATCGCGTTCGAAAAAACGCCGCCGGTGCGGGGCGCCGCCTGATGGATATGAAACACGCTGCGCGGGTCGCGCTCGACCGCGCCGGGCTCATGGGTGTCTATTTCAAGCTGGTGGAATGGCGGATTGCGCGAGGCAAAGAACAACCGCCGACAAGCGATGACGATGGCGTGCCGATCCCGCCGCTGAAGCTGATGGCGCGGGTTGTCGCTCATGCGGACTGGCGCGCGTTTCTGAAAACCGGTGAGGCGACGGCGCAAGCGCTTGATGGCCATGCGCGTGACGCCGGGTTTGGTTTTGGCGACGCGCAAAACATTCTTGATTTTGGTTGCGGTTCCGGCCGCGTCATCCGCCATTTGCCGCAAATGACAACCGCGTCGCTTTTTGGCGTCGATTATAATTCGTCACTGGTTGATTGGTGCGCCGCTAACCTGCCGGGTGACTATCGTCAAAACCAATTGCACCCGCCGCTCGACTTTGCGGATGATCAATTTGATATCGTCTATCTTTTGTCGGTGTTCACGCATCTGCGCATCCCGACCCAGCGCGAATGGCTGATGGAACTCGCCCGCGTCATTCGTCCCGGCGGGCTGGCGATGATTTCATTTCACGACGAGGTGCAGCCGCGGTTTCCGGATGGTGACGCCGCGCGCGCGGCGCTGGCCGAGCATGGATATTATATCAGCAAGGACCTTGCGGAAGGATCTAACCTGATCGCGTCTTTTCAGACTCAAGCCTTCACGGAACAAGTGTTCGGCGAGTATTTTGATGTTGTAAGAATTATGTCTCGAGATGAAAGCCAAGTCGGTCAGGCGCTTGGCGTGCTGAAGCGCCGTTAATCCTGAACGGCTACATCGCTCTCGGCAGCGGCTTTGTTTCCGCAACGGCGACAACATAGTTTTTGCCATAGTGCTTGGCGCATTTTGGGCATGTTGTATAAAAGAAATACATTTTGTCCGCTTTTTCGCCAATCGTTTTCAGATCGCCTTCAAAAGACTCTATCCATTTCGACGCGTCTTTGTAGGGGCCTTCAAACACCTTGGTGCGGTAGTCGCCAGAAAGCTGCACGACTTCCTGACCGGGCACGTCGCCAGTGACAGCGAAGAAATGCTCCGCCGCCCAAGGAGAAAGCTCACGACTGAGGATGATGGATTGCTCTTCATTCAGAGCGTCCGCCTTTTCGATCGCCTTGAAGGTTTTTTCAAAAACCGATCCCATGTTCAGCGGGATATGCATGGCGCTTCTGGTTTTCGCCTTGACGAAGGGCTTATCCTTGAAATGCAGTTCCTGATTGTCCCAGCCGTCCGGATTGAAGCGCGGGCAGCATCCCGTCGGATTATCGCTTGCGTCGTAAACAGGTGATGCATTTACGTCCATATCGTGTTCCTTCGCGACTTCGACGCAGTCTGCGCATATGGCTGACCGGATAGATATGACGTATATCAATTTGCGCTGCGAAGCGGTCACAAGGAAGGTGGGTTTTATGGGCGCGCAACAGTACAAGAAAATTAACATCCCTGCCGCGTTCGATAGGATACCAGAGCAGTGGTCCCCGCATATCGCCGCGAAGGTCAACGGACAGGAAGTAAGACTCGCGAAAATTGAAGGCGCCTTCGAATGGCATCATCATGACGGCGTCGATGAGGCCTTCTTTGTTGTCAAAGGCGCGTTCACAATGCGCTTTCGCGACAAGGATGTTGAGTTGGGCGAAGGCGATCTTATCGTCGTCCCCGCTGGAGTCGAGCATATGCCTGTCGCCGATAAAGAATGCTGGATCATGATGATCGAGAATGCGGGAACGTTGAACACTGGCGAGAACGACAGTGAGCGTACAAAACGCGATCTTCCGGAATTATAAGCCGGAAAGCGTTGGGATGTCGTCTTTGGCGAGTTTTGGCACAATTCGGTACTGCGCCATCACGAAGCAATATACTGCGAACCCGGCAAGGCCCGCGCCGGTAATTCCAAGCAGGGTCCGGCCATAGGTCTGGGTTTCAAGAATGCGTAAGGCTTCGCCAAGGCTGGCGGCTTTTTCCGGATCGTGCGCCAGTCCCGCCCATCCAATCAGTCCGCCGATGATTAACAATACGATCCCGTGAGCGACCAAGCCAAAGCGGATCACCGGTGCGAGCTTTTCAGTGGTTTCTGTACGGCGGATTTTAGATTTGTAAGCGGCCTTGTAGGACTTAATGAAAAGATAGACGCCAACGCCAATTGTGATCGCGCCGGCGGCCAGGACGATCGCCCGGCCCACCGGGTTGTCAATCAACGCGGCTGTCCAGCTTTCCGCCGAGTTGCGCCCGGCGCCCTCTTGCGCTTCGGCGCCGTTGAAGATGATGGTGACTGCCGATACGCCAAGAACTGCATGCGTTGCGCCCGAGAGGAGTTGACCTGCACGTGATGCATAGCCTTTTGCGTCGTCGCCTTCGCTTTCGAGATCCATGACGCCGTCAACCAAACGCCATAATGTATAGGCAAACAGACCCAGCGCCACGAGGCCAAGCAGCGCCATGCCGAAAGGTTGGCGCATCATAAAAACCAGCGCGCCCGTCGAACCCTCGGCTTCACCGCCGTTGAGCGCCGCAAAAAACGCGATGCCGCCGACAATCAAATAGACCATGCCGCGCGCGGCGTAGCCGGCGCGCATGAGCACTTCAATACCATTGTTGGCGGACCGTTTCACAAGAAGTTTCCATCAAAGTGACAATATTTCAAACACAATCATGGACAATGGGTTCCGGCCCAGAAGGCGCATCAGCCTTGCGATGCTTATGACTTGTTGGACCTGTTAAAAAAGACCGCGCCCATTATGTGAAACCGGGCGCGGCCTGAAGTCGGGAGGATTTAATCGGAGGCAAATCTCCGGAGCGGCTTTTCCCAACCAAATGTTTCGCCGTGACGACCGTTTCGTGACATATTGGCGACGTCTGACCTCATCGCGAAATCCTCCCGAAAACCTGCTTCCCGCCGCGCTTGATGGTTGCCCCTGACAGACGGCGCGGTTAAGACCCATTCCAATCCTTCCCTAGCCGTCGCCGGAGATCCGATGTCCATCCTTATTGACAAGAACACCAAGGTTATTTGCCAGGGCCTGACCGGCAAAACCGGTACCTTCCACACGGAACAGGCGATCGCCTATGGCACCAAAATGGTGGGCGGCGTGACGCCGGGGAAGGGTGGCCAGACCTGGGAAGCGGGCGAGCCGGCAAAAGGCGCAACGCTGCCGGTATTCGATACGGTCGCGGAGGCGAGAGAGAAAACCGGCGCGGACGCGACGGTCATCTATGTGCCGCCGCCCTTTGCGGCCGATTCCATTCTCGAAGCCGTGGCCGCTGAAATTCCGCTGGCGATCTGCATCACCGAAGGCATCCCGGTGCAGGACATGGTCAAGGTCAAGCGCGCCCTCGACGGCTCCAGAACACGCCTTGTCGGCCCGAATTGCCCGGGCGTCATCACGCCGGATGAATGCAAGATCGGCATTATGCCCGGCCATATCCATCGCAAGGGACATGTGGGGGTTATCTCGCGCTCCGGCACGCTGACCTATGAAGCGGTGCATCAGACGACGGTTGCGGGCCTTGGCCAGTCAACCTGCGTTGGTATTGGCGGCGATCCGGTCAAGGGAACGGATTTCATCGAAATTCTGGATATGTTCCTGCGCGATGACGAGACCCATTCGATTATCATGATCGGCGAAATCGGCGGCTCGGCTGAGGCGGATGCGGCCAAGTTTCTGGCAGGCCACAAGATCAAAAAGCCGACAGTTGGCTTTATTGCAGGGGTTACAGCCCCCCCGGGACGCCGTATGGGTCATGCCGGGGCGCTTGTTTCGGGGGCGGACGATACAGCCGAGGCCAAAATTGAGGCGATGAAGAGCGCCGGGATCGCGGTTTCGCCGACGCCGGCGGCGATGGGGCGAACGCTTCTCGAAATTTTACAAAAATAAACGACTCGATGGTTAATCTGGCGCCGATTAGTCATTGAAACGTTTCGCAGTTGGCGTATCTACATAAGTCAACTCGCAACGGTAAAAATTTGGAATGCGTTATGGCCAAAAATGGAGCGGCGCCGCAAGCCAGCGACAGCGCCCCCGATAGTACGATCTTCTCAGGTTCGAACGCTCTCTATCTTGAACATATGTATGCGCAGTATGCCGCTGATCCGGCTTCGGTGAGCGAAGACTGGCGGCTGTTCTTTGAGCGCGAAACGGACGGCGCCGCCGATATATCCGAGCCGACGCCGAGCTGGGCCCGAGAGGACTGGCCGCCAAAGGTCAATGGCGAACTGACCGCCGCCCTTGATGGCGACTGGGGCGCGCTGGAGCCTGAACTAAAAACCAAAATCGAGTCCCGCTTACCGGCGGCGTCAACCGATGATGTGCGTCAGGCGACGAAGGACTCCTTGCGGGCGCTGATGCTGATCCGGGCGTACCGTATTCGCGGCCATCTGATCGCCGATCTCGACCCGCTGGGTCTGCAAAAACAGACCGTTCATCCGGAGCTTGATCCAACCTCGCTTGGTTTCACCGAAGCGGATATGGATCGCCCGATCTTTATTGATCATGTGCTCGGTCTCGAAACTGCGACCTTGCGTGAAATTCTCAGCATTTTGAGACGCACCTATTGCGGGACCTTCGCCGTTGAGTTCATGCATATCACGGACCCGGAACAGAAAGCCTGGTTGCAACAACGTATTGAAGGGCCGGACAAGGACATCAGTTTCACCAATCAGGGAAAAAAAGCGATCCTCAACAAGCTGGTTGAAGCGGAAGGGTTCGAGAACTTTCTGAACGTAAAATACACCGGCACGAAACGCTTTGGCCTTGATGGCGCGGAAGCGATGGTGCCGGCGCTTGAACAGATTATCAAACGCGGCGGCGCGCTCGGCGTCAAAGAAATCGTTATCGGCATGCCCCATCGCGGGCGATTGAATGTTCTCGCTGCGGTGATGGGAAAACCCTATCACCACATCTTCCATGAGTTCCATGGCGGTTCGGTGACGCCTGACGATGTCGGCGGGTCCGGCGATGTGAAATACCATCTGGGCGCTTCGTCCGACCGTGAATTCGACGGCAACAAGGTGCATCTTTCGCTGACGGCGAACCCTTCCCATCTTGAAGCGGTGAACCCGGTGGTGCTTGGCAAGGCGCGGTCCAAACAGGACCGGATCGAGGCGCCGGACCTCGATACGCCGCGCACTCATGTGCTGCCGCTTTTGTTGCACGGGGACGCAGCGTTCGCAGGCCAGGGCATTATCGCGGAAGGTTTCGGTCTTTCAGGGCTGCGCGGCTATCAGACCGGCGGGACCATTCATTTCATCGTCAACAACCAGATCGGGTTTACCACCAGCCCGAAATTCGCGCGCTCATCGCCATACCCATCTGACGTTGCGAAGATGGTCGAGGCGCCGATTTTCCATACCAATGGCGACGATCCGGAAGCGGTCGTCTACGCCGCCAAAATTGCGATGGAGTTCCGCCAGAAGTTCGGCGCCGACGCGGTGATCGATATGTTCTGCTATCGCCGGTTTGGCCATAATGAAGGTGACGAACCGAGCTTCACACAGCCGCGGATGTACAAAAAAATTCGGTCGCTGCCGTCAACGCGCTCGATTTATTCCGACCGTCTGGAAAAAGAAGGCGTCATCGGCGCCGGTGAAACGGACAGCGAGCGGGAAAACTTCCGCAAGTTTCTTGATGATGAATTTGAGGCCGCCACCGCTTTCAAACCGAACAAGGCCGATTGGCTTGATGGTCAGTGGTCCGGATTCGTGCCGCCGGTTGATGATGACCGGCGCGGCGATACCGCCGTTGAGATGGAAAATCTGAATAAAATCGGACGGGCGCTGACGCATTATCCGAGCGATTTCAAGATGCACAAAACCCTTGCCAGGATTATTGCGCAGAAAAAGAAGACGCTGGATGAGGGCGCTGGAATTGATTGGGCGACGGCCGAGGCGCTGGCGTTCGGCTCTTTGCTGCAGGACGGGTTCGGGGTCCGGCTTTCCGGGCAGGACTCGCGTCGCGGCACATTTTCCCAGCGCCATGCGGTGTTTATCGATCAGGAAACGGAAAAGACCTACACGCCTTTACGTCACCTTGACGGCGCGAATGCGACATTTGAAGTGCACGACTCGAACCTCTCCGAATTCGCCGTGATGGGTTTTGAGTATGGCTATTCTCTCGCCAATCCGAAATTTCTTGTTTTGTGGGAGGGCCAGTTCGGCGATTTCGCCAATGGCGCGCAGGTCATCATCGACCAGTTTATTTCTTCCGGTGAGCGCAAATGGCTGCGTCTTTGCGGTCTCGTTCTGTTATTGCCTCATGGGTACGAAGGTCAGGGGCCGGAGCATTCCTCAGCGCGTCTGGAGCGGTTCCTGCAACTTTGTGCGCAGGACAATATGCAGGTTGCGAATTGCACGACGCCGGCGAATTATTTCCATATTCTGCGCCGTCAGATGCGCCGCAATTTCCGAAAGCCGCTGATTCTGATGACGCCGAAGTCCTTGCTGCGTCACAAGCGGTGCGTTTCTACGCTGGAAGAGATGGGGCCAGGTTCGTCATTCCATCGCGTCTTATGGGATGATGCGGAATTCCGGCCGGGCTCTACGGTCAAGCTGGTCTCGGACGCCAAGATCAAGCGCGTCGTGCTCTGTTCAGGAAAAGTCTATTACGATTTGCTGGAAGAGCGCGAAAAGCGTGGAATCGATAATATATATCTCCTGCGTGTTGAGCAGTTTTATCCATTCCCGGCGCATTCGCTGATTGAGGAGTTACAGCGCTTCAAAAACGCCGAGATGATCTGGTGTCAGGAAGAGCCCAAAAACATGGGCGCATGGTTCTTCATGGAGCCTAATATTGAATGGACGCTGGATCAGATCGGCGCCAGGCACAAGCGCGCCAGTTATGTTGGACGGCCGGCAGCGGCGTCGCCGGCGACAGGGTTGGCGAGTCGGCATAAGCAAGAGTTGGACAGTTTCTTGGATGAAGCGTTGACCGTTTAACGCTTTCCATACGGAGAATTATAAAATGGCTACCGAAATTCGTGTTCCGACGCTCGGTGAATCCGTAACCGAGGCGACCATCGGACGATGGATGAAAAAAGAAGGCGAGACCGTCAGCGCGGATGAGCCGGTGGTCGAGCTTGAAACCGACAAGGTCTCGGTCGAGGTTCCCGCGCCAGCTGCGGGCGTGCTCACCAGTATCGCGGCGGCTGAAGGCGACACGGTTGAGGTCAATGCGCTTCTTGGCGCGATTGATGCTGCGGCGGCCGGCGCCAAACCGAAAAGCTCGCCTAAGACTGAGGCGGCTCCTGCTGACGCGCCGGCGGCGGGCGGTGAAGAGGTTGAGGTCCGCGTCCCTGCGGCGGGCGAGTCCGTTACTGAAGCAGACATTGGCGAATGGCTGAAAAACGAAGGCGACACGGTCGCTCTTGATGAGCCGATTGTCAGTCTGGAAACCGATAAGGCGGCGATGGATGTTCCCGCGCCGGCGGCGGGTATTCTGAAAAAACTGTCGGCCAGGCAAGGCGATACGGTTGAAGTCGGCGCATTGCTCGCGGTGATTGAAACCGGCGGCGCGCCAAAGGCGAACGGCGCCGCCGCCGTTGTAAGCGATAACCGGCCCTCGCCGCGTGAAGAAGCGGCGGCCGGTCAGAGCGTGATGGAAAGCAACGATCAGCCGTTGTCGCCGGCGCCGCGCCGGGTTGTGGCTGAGCGAGGGCTTGATCCATCGACGATTAAAGGCACCGGCAAGGATGGACGCATCACCAAAGGCGATGCGCTGTCGGCAAAAGCGGGCGCGCCGAAACAAACGCGCGCGCCTTCCGCGCCGCGTGAAACAGGACCGCGCGAAGAGCGGGTGAAAATGTCCCGCCTGCGCCAGACCATCGCCCGGCGCTTGAAAGAAGCGCAGGATTCTGCAGCTATGCTGACGACATTCAACGATGTCGACATGACGGCGGTAATGGATCTGCGCAAGCAGTACAAAGAGCTTTTCGACAAAAAGCACGGTATCAAGCTTGGCTTCATGTCATTTTTCGTGAAGGCGGCGGTGCACGCCCTCAAGGAAGTGCCGGACGTCAACGCGGAGATCGACGGAACGGACATCATTTATAAAAACCATTACGACATCGGCGTCGCGGTGGGCTCCGACAAAGGTCTCGTAGTGCCGGTGGTGCGTGATGCGGACCAGAAATCCATGGCCGACATCGAGCTTGAGATCGCGGAGCTTGGCCGCCGTGCGCGCTCGGGCGAGTTGACGATTGAAGAGATGCAGGGCGGCACGTTCACCATCTCCAATGGCGGGATTTACGGCTCGCTTCTGTCAACGCCGATCCTCAACCAGCCGCAGTCCGGCATATTGGGCATGCACCGTATCGAAGAGCGCCCCATTGCGCGCAATGGCGAAGTGATCATCCGCCCGATGATGTATCTGGCGCTGTCTTACGATCACCGGATTGTTGACGGTAAAGGCGCCGTGACATTCCTGGTGCGCATGAAGGAAAACCTCGAAGATCCGCAGCGCCTGTTGCTGGATCTTTAGGCTGCTGTTGGCGTCAACGCATATTATCAAAAAACGAGAAATGAAATGAGCGAACAATACGACGTCGTCATCATCGGCGCCGGACCCGGCGGTTACAACGCGGCGATCCGCGCCGGCCAGCTCGGCCTGAAAGTCGCGATCATCGAAAAGCGTGACAATAAAAAACTTGGCGGCACATGCCTCAATGTCGGTTGCATTCCGTCGAAGGCGCTTCTTCACGCATCAGAACTATATGAGGCGGCGGAAAAGAATTTTGAGGGGCTTGGAATCAAGACGGGCAAGGTCTCCCTCGACCTGGCGCAGATGCTGAAGCAGAAAGACGACGCGGTTAACGGTCTGACCAAGGGCGTCGAATTCCTGATGAAAAAGAACAAGGTCGAAACGTTTCTCGGCGCCGGTGAAATTATCGCGCCGGGCAAGGTTCGCGTGACAGGTGACGAAGCGGTTGAGCTTGAAACCAAAAATATCGTTATCGCCACCGGCTCGGAAGTAACGCCGTTGCCCGGCGTGGAAATCGACGAAAAACAAATTGTTTCTTCTACCGGCGCCTTGGAGTTTTCATCGGTGCCTAAACACCTCGTTGTGATTGGCGGCGGCGTCATCGGTCTCGAGCTTGGCTCGGTCTGGCGACGCCTTGGCGCACAGGTCACGGTCGTCGAATTCCTCGACAAGATCCTGCCGACCATGGACGGCGAAGTTTCAAAGCAATTCCAGCGCATCCTGAAAAAACAGGGCGTCGCTTTCAAGTTGTCGTCCAAGGTGACAGGCGCGGAAAAGCTCAAGACAAAAGTGAAGTTATCTGTTGAGCCCGCATCGGGCGGAGACGCTGAGACAATCGACGCAGACGCCGTATTAGTCGCGATTGGGCGCCGCCCGCATGTGGCGGGGCTGGGCCTTGAAAATGCCGGCGTTGAAACCGACAAGCGCGGTTTCATCGTCACCGATCATTTCAAGACAAGCGCTGATGGCGTCTGGGCGATTGGCGATTGCATCACCGGGCCGATGCTGGCGCACAAAGCCGAAGATGACGGCACAGCCTGTATTGAATTGATCGCGGGCAAGGCGGGGCATGTGAATTATGAAACCGTGCCGAATGTCGTTTACACCTATCCGGAAGTAGCGAGTGTCGGGAAAACGGAAGAAGAGTTGAAAGACGCTGGCGTTGAGTACAAGACCGGCAAGTTTCCGTTCGCCGCGAACAGCCGCGCCAAGACCAATCATGAGACGGATGGATTCGTCAAAATCCTGGCGGATGCAGAAACCGATCGCGTGCTTGGCGCTCACATCGTCGGCGTCGGCGCAGGCGAACTGATCGCAGAGGTTGTCAGCGTCATGGAATTTGGCGGTGCGTCAGAAGACATCGCGCGCACTTGCCATGCGCACCCGACACGGTCCGAGGCGGTGCGCCAGGCGGCCATGGGTGTTGAAGGCTGGACGATGCAGGCGTGAGCGCCGCGCCCGAACAACACGCCATTGTTATTCGCCCGATTGAGCGCCGCGATATGACGGCGCTTCATCAGTTGATGTGTTCGCTTGCGGACAACGAAAATCAACGTGAGCATTTGACCGTGACGCCGGACCGCCTGGCGCAAACCGGCGCTGGTGAAGATCCGCAATGGCGCGGTTTTGTTGCAGAGGCCGATGGCGTGCTTGTGGGCTACGCCACCTATACGCAGGACTTTCACATCTGGAGCGGCAGTTTGCGTTTCTCGCTAGATGACATTTATGTCCGTTCGGAAAACAGAAGCGGCGGCCTTGGCGAGAAATTGATGCGCCGTGTTTTTGACGAGGCTCAAGAGGTTAGCGCTTATGTCAGCTGGACGGTTCTGCCGGACAATGAGCGCGCCATCGCGTTTTATCAGCGTCTTGGCGCCAGCTATGCGACGATTGGAAAATGCAGCTGGCGACCGGAAAAGTAGGGCGGTGAGAAGATTGCCTTCCCTATTCCGGCGGGCGCGGCTATATCCCGCCAATGGAACTGCATGCATATGATGTTATCGGTCTGATCGGCGTTTCATTTGTGGTCGGGACCTATTTTCTCTCACAGGTGGGGCGGATGGATGTGAACCGCCCGCTCTATCCTGCTCTGAATGGTCTCGGAGCGTTACTGATTTTGTATTCGCTCTCTCACACATTCAATGCTGCTTCCTTTGTGATCGAAGTGTTCTGGTTGGGGATCAGTATTGTCGGATTGGCGCGGGCCTTTCTGAAGGGCAATCCGCCAAAGCCTTAGGCGGCAAATTCCGTTCGCGCCCCGTTTTCGCCGCAAATATCCCGTTCTTTGACGCCTGTCTCGCCCGCGAAGCGGCGAGGTCGCGCCTAAAGGCTGGATTTTTCACGATAATCCGGCCTAGAGTGCGCGCTAATTTGCGCGGCAGGGCGCGCATAGGGGTCAAATTGGGCGGCGATAAAGCACGCCTGAATAGGGAGTCATTTATGAGCGAAGCAATCGCCGCCGGAAAAGACCGCGGCTTTTTCGGCCACCCGCGCGGGTTGGCAATCCTCTTCTTCACGGAAATGTGGGAGCGGTTTTCCTATTACGGCATGCGCGGTCTGTTGATCATCTATCTGACCCAGCACTTCCTTTTTTCCGACCAGCGTTCGGCGTTGATGTATGGCGCCTATACGGCGCTGGTTTATGTGATGACGATTATCGGCGGCACGCTTGCCGATCGCTATCTGGGCCAGCGCAAAGCGGTGACATTCGGTGCGATATTGTTGGTGATCGGACATTTCGGTATGGCGTTTGAAGGGGAGGGCTCGAAAGAGATCCTCACCTATCAGGGGAGTGAATATCAGGTGACCCTTGATGGTCGCGGGGGTACGGCAAACCAGCTCATCGTTTCCGATAGCGGAACATCGACAATTTCGTTTAACGAAGGCGCGACCCAGATGATCATCGACGATCCGGCTGCGGTTGGTCTGCCGGCGACGATCGCCACCGCCGATTATACGACACGCATTGAGCGTGAAGCGCTTTACGTCAATATTCTCTATCTTTCGCTGGCGTTTATTATCGCCGGCGTCGGATATTTGAAAGCGAATATCTCGACCATTGTCGGCGCTCTTTACGGGTTAAGCGATCCGCGTCGCGACTCCGGTTTCACGCTGTTTTATATGGGGATTAATCTCGGTTCGTTCCTGTCTTCAATTACCTGCGGCATTCTCGGCATTGTTTACGGCTGGAAATATGGTTTCGGTCTCGCCGGGATTGGCATGTTTCTTGGGCTTGTGGTGTTTATCTGGGGACAGAAATATCTGGACGGTCACGCTGAGCCGCCTGATCCGGAAAAGCTGAAAAAGTCTTTTCTCGGTCCTATCAATATAGAATGGGCCTGCTATCTCACCGGGCTGGTGATCATCGCGATATCGATGTCGATGGTGATGAACGCGCATATCATTCCTGACTGGTTTGTCGGCATGCTCGGCATTTTCGTTTTCCTGTTCATGGTTGGGTATGCGGTAACGAAGCTTGCCGGCGTAGAGCGCAGCCGGATGTTCGCCGCAATCTATTTCGTACTTGCGCAAATCCCCTTTTGGGCGTTGTTCGAACAGGCGGGGTCTTCGTTGAATCTTTTTACAGACCGGCTTGTCGACAAAAACATGTTTGGCGTAGAGGTGCCGGCGCCGGTATTTCAAGCATTGAACGCAGGCTTTATTTTCCTGTTTGCGCCGCTCATCGCCTGGATGTGGATCGCCTTGGCGAAACGCAAGATGGAGCCGTCAACGCCGGTGAAGTTTTCGTTCGGCGTCTTCGGCGTCGGTCTTGGATTCCTGGCGCTGGTCGCGGGGATGAAGGCAAGCGGGTCAGCGGGACTGACGGCTGTTTATTTCATCTTCCTGATTTACTGGATACATACGATGTCAGAGTTGATGCTGTCGCCGGTCGGCCTTTCTGCGGTGACAAAAATGGCGCCGGCGCGCGTTGTCGGCATGACCATGGGGGCCTGGTTTCTTTATTCAGGTCTTTCCAACTATCTCGCCGGCGTGATCGCGCGCGGTACAGGGGCCGAAACCATCGGCGGACAATTGACTGACGTCGCGGCGGCGAAAGCGACTTACGCCAGCGTTTATACGAATGTCGGATGGGTCGCGATGGGCATTGGGGTCGTAATGTTGGCGATTTCGCCATTGATCAAGAAACTCATGCGGCTTGACCTGATGACAGCCGATCCATCGCATGGTTTGGCGGGAGAGGCCGAATTGGGTCAGCCGGATGCGCCGGGCGTACACCCGCCGCAGAAAGGTCAGCCGGCGGAATAGCGCTTACCGTTCTGGTAAATGATTGGGCCCGGCGCTAGAACTAGCGCCGGGCTTTTTAGTTGAGGTGATGCGATGCCAAACCGACTGACGACAATTGTGACGCGCGGCGGCGATAAGGGTGAGACGTCGCTCGGAGATGGAACGCGCATCGCCAAGGATGACCCGCGGGTCGGGTTGCTTGGCGATGTTGATGAACTGAACAGCGCAGTCGGCGTAGCGCTCGCGCATCTCAGCGCCGGCGATGTCGCTGACACGCTTGAAGACGTGCAGCATGATTTGTTCGATCTCGGCGGTGGTTTGTGCTTTCCCGGCGCGCCGTTGTTGTCTGGGCGTCATGTGGCGCGCCTTGATGATGCGGCGGGCGCGTTGAATGCGGACCTCGCGCCGCTGAAGGATTTTATCCTGCCGGGCGGCGCGCCCGTGCTTGCGTTTTTGCATGTTGCGCGCACGGTCTGTCGCCGGGTGGAGCGCGCCATGGCGACGTTTTTGCGCGATGCGCCGGAGGCGGCGCACGCGCTGCAATACCTCAACCGTCTTTCGGATTATTTGTTTATCGCCGCGCGATCGGAGGCGAAGCGCCTTGACGTTCAGGAAACCCTGTGGCGCAAGGAAAAAAGTCTGTCGAGTGACGGTTAGGTCGCCGCCGGGTCCAAAGCGAAATCGTTTGTTTCGGAATTGGCGGTTTCTCTGCGCACGACGCCAAAGACACTGCGCAACAATTCCGTTGTCAGAATGTCGTTCGGCGCGCCATCCGCTGCGATAGATCCCCGGTCCACAACGATAAGGCGCGTGCAGTACCGAATGGCGAGCGATAATTCGTGAAGCGCTGCGATGATAGTGCGTCCTGACTTTGCCTTCGCGCGCAACAGCCCCATTACGCTTAGCTGGTGAGCCGGGTCCAGTGCGGCGATCGGTTCGTCCGCAAGGATGATGGGCGTTTCGCCAGCGAGGGTTCTGGCGAGGTGAATGCGCGCCAGTTCGCCGCCTGACAAAGTTGCAATGGGCCGATCAGCCAAATGATCGGCCTCGGCGTCCGTGAGCGCGCGCGTGACAGCCGTATCGTCGGCTTCATTTGGCGCAGCGGCGCCGCCAAATGCAAAGCGGCCGAGCGTGACGATGGTGCGCGCCGGCATCGACCAGAAAATCGGGCGCGCTTGCGGCAGGTATGAAAGTTGGCGCGCTCGCTCAATTGGCGTCAGCGCATCAACCGGATCGCCGTTGATCGAAATCGCGCCGCTTTCGATGGGGAGAAGGCCGGCGCCCGCGCGCAGCAAAGTCGACTTGCCGGCGCCGTTCGGGCCGATAAGGCCAATAAACTCGCCAGCATTCGCCTTGAATGAAACGCTGTTGAGGACGCGCCGTTGATCGAGAAGAGCGGATACGTTTTCGAGATCGATCAGCGCTGTCATGCCGCGATCCTTTTGGTTGTTGCGGCAACCCAGATAAAGCCCGGTGCGCCGATCAGCGCCGCCGCGACGCCAAGCCTTAATTCATAATCGAATGGCGCAAGGCGGATCACTAAATCCGCGATAGCCAGTATCGCGCCGCCGATCAGCGCAGCCGGAACAATAGTTCGCCCCGGATCATGCCGTGCGAAAGGACGGGCAAGGTGCGGCGCGACAATGCCGACAAATCCGATAGCGCCAGCGAGGGCGACACTGGCGCCGGCCATCAGCGACGCGCCGGCGATAACGAATGTCCGGATGCGGGCGACATTAACGCCAAGCGTGAACGCGGTTTCCTCGCCAAGCGTCAGCGCAGTGAGCCCGTTCCGGGTCATGAGCACCAGCGCCAGTCCCGCCGCCATGAACGGTGTTGTTAACGCCAGATCGTCGAAACTGCGATTGGCTGCGGACCCGAATAGCCAGTTCACGAGATCGCTGAGAATGAACGGGTTCGGCGCGAGGTTCATGACGAGCGCGATAAGTGCGGCGGTGAAAGACGACATGCCGACCCCGACCAGAATAAGACGGGTCGTAGAGATTCGCCCGGCGCCGAGAATATAGAAAACCGTTGTCGCGCCGAGGGCAAAGACGATTGCCGCGAGCGGCGTCACCCATGAGCCATAGGCGGAAAGATTGAAATAGATCGCAATCACCGCGCCCAGCGCGGCCGCGGTCGAAACGCCGAGGATGCCGGGATCGGCGAGCGGGTTGCGCAACAAGCCCTGCATCGCCGCGCCGCTTGCACCGAGCGCCGCTCCAACAGCCCAGGCGGCAAGCGCTCGCGGCAGGCGGATATCACGCACAATGATTTTCGCATTTTCCGAGCCGGACCCGAACAATGCTGCAAGGCTTTGCGGGAAAGACAGCCCCGCCGGGCCGATAAGGCACGCCGCGAGTATGGCGCCAAAGCTTGCCGCCCCGACAGCGAGGGTGAGCGGTGATCGCCAGGCAGCAGGCTGCGTTTTATTCTGCATCTTCGTTCCTAGTTGCGGATGCAATCATCTCGGCGGCGTCTACCGAATACCATGCCGGGCAGCTGAGAACGTCAGTCGGCAGATGAATGCTTGGTGTTTGATCGAAGACCTTTTTGAAAGCTGGGTGGCGCGCCGCTGACCAATGGCTGATGCGCTCGCTGTTCGCCGAGAAAAAGCCGGCGACGATCAGAGACGGTGGTGCGGCGACGACGGCCTCCGCAGGCAGGGGCGGCCAGAACGACAGACCTTGTTCGGCTGCAATATTGCGCACGCCCGCAGCGTTCAGGATGGCGTTGATCATGGTGCCTTTCCCGGCGGTGACGCCGCCGGGGGTGACATATAATGCTTCGGGGCTGGTGTGCGCCGCGCTTGCAAGCGCGGCCAGACGGTCGCGCATATCGGCGATAAGGACGTCCCCCTGCTCGTTCTTTTCGAGCGCCGCCGCCGCCGTGCGGATATTTTCGATGACGTCTTCAAAATTGTTGGCGAATTTCAAGGTTACGACATCAAGGCCAAGCGCACGCAGCCGCGCCTCGTCCCCGCCCCAAAAACGAAGAACGACATCCGGCGCGTATGAGACAACTGATTCGGCGTCAGGCCTGGTGCGGGGCAGGCCAGTTGCTTCGCGACGAAGATACGAGAAATCATTGTCGGCGTCGGGCGATAACGCTGCGATTTGTTCGCGGTCGGCGAGTTTCAAAATAAACTGATCCGCACAGAAGTCTGTCGACATAACCCGCGGCGCAGCCTCAGCAGAGGCTGTCGCCGCGAAGAATATAAAGATAGCGAGGCGTATCAAAGCCGCACCCTCACGCCGCCAAAGGAGGCGACTCCGGGTTCGCCAAAGCCCGATACATCCTGGTAATCCGTATCGGTTGCATTTTCGACACGCCCGTAAAGCTCAAGCCGATCTGATATTGCATAGCTTGCGCGAAAATCGACCCGTACGAAAGAATCATTTGGCGCCGGCGTGTCATTTTCCTCGCCATTTATAATTACTGTCGTTGAAAGCGACAGATTTTCTATCGGCGATATGGAAACGACGGCTGTTCCACTGTGCTTTGGCTGACGCAGGAGTTGTAAACCTGTCTGACGGTCAATGGCGTCGATCAGATTATAATTGAGTTGCGCTGAAAACCAGTCACTGGGTCGCCAGGCGCCTTCCAGTTCAAGACCGCGCAACCGTGTTTCCGCGATATTGAAAAAACCGCTGCCTGCGAAGTCGAAGGCGATCTGGTCATTGACGCGCGTGTGAAAGAACGTAGCGCGCAGGAAAATATCATGATCACTGGCGGTGACGAATTGCTTTTCGATGCCGACGTCGAATCCGTCTGCGCGCTCAGGCTGAAGATCGGGATTGGGCACAGTCCCGAACTGATCGAAATTCAATTCGAACAATGTCGGCGCGCGAAAGCCCTGTCCCCAGCTGCCGCGTAAGACAATGTCGCCTGGCGCCGCCCATGCGGCGGCGACGCGCGCGGTTGTCGCGCCGTCAAAATTTGAGAACTCATCGCGACGCCCGCCGGCTGATAAGGTGAGGTTGGGCGTTGCCGACAATTCGATCATGCCGAAGACCGCGCCGTTATCAGCGGACTCATCGACGCCGGAAACAATCACTGATGTTCGTTCAAGCTCGCCGCCGCCAATGAAGCGGAGTGCGTCACTGAGTTCGATGGCGCCCAGGTAATCGGCGGACACGCGATCTCCGTCAGCGGTGAATGTTTCGAAATCGCCATCGAGGTTTCGACGTTCAATGGCGTTGTAAGAAATGGTTAGGGCGCCGTCGAAGTTTGCGTAGTCCTGCAAAAGGCGGCCGGCAATGGCGTAGTCAGTCGTATCTTCTGTTTCCTGCGTATCGCCGAGGGTGAAGGTCGGCGGCGGAAAGCCGTCGATTTCAGCGCGAGCGTCGCCATAACGCGCCGTTATCTCGGTCCGCCAGTTTTCATTCAGCGAGAGGCCGCCTTTGAACGATCCGGCGATTGACCGGAAACCGTCGTCTTCCGCGCCGGCGGCGGCCCGTGACACCCCGTCGGTCGTGATGCCGGAGACGGTGATGCGCCCATAGGCGTCATCGCCGCCCGCACTTAATGAAGCGCCCCCGCGCACGGTTGAAAACGAACCGCCTTCAAGAAAGGCTTGTGTCGATGACTGGCCGGTCTTGGTGGTGATTGAGATGACGCCGCCAATGGCGTCCGCTCCGTAAAGAATGCTTTGCGGGCCGCGCAGGATTTCGATGCGGTCAATATCCACGACATCGAGATTAGCGAAATTGAACCCGCCCTGAGGCGCTGCGGGGTCATTAACCACAATGCCGTCTATGACGACAAGCGTTTGACCGCTGGACGCGCCGCGAATACGTGCGCTGGCGACGCCGCCAAAGGCGCCGTTGCGGGCGATGGTGACGCCGGGAGCGTCGCGTAAAACATCGGCCGTGAACGCATATTGGCGGGCCGCGATTTCTTCCGCAAGAATAACGGTTACGGATGATCCGACTTCGTCCAGTCGATTGGGCGTGCGTGTGGCGGAGACGATAAGTTCGTCTCGCGCAATCGCGACGTCGGGTTGCGCAAATGCTGATGCAACAGGATTGACGGCGCACGCAGCACCGCATGTTAAGGCTAGTCTCAGATATAGTTGTTTCGTCACAAGGCGACTCCTTTAAGTGTTGGATGTCGCCTCAACGGGTCTACCGCTCATCCTGGCTGACCCGGCCGGGTGAGGGACGACGTTGACGGCAGGTCTCCTGACTTCGCGGATTGCTGACATTGTCGCCGCCTTCCCGAATTGCTTCAGTGGCTTTATGGCGAAACGTCTAACCGCTTACAGTTGCGGGCACAGCCGCGGATTTACACCGCGTTCCCTATTCTCCTCCGTTAAGGAGGCACCGTCGCGCGCATGCTAACGCACGCTCATGCGCGCTTCAAGCGCGATGAACGTGCGTCTGGCAATGTAAGATTTTTTGAAGCGCCGACTTATTCGGCGATGTCAGCCTGCTTTGAGACTTCGATCATTGGCACGTCATAGACGCCTGTGTAGTCGACAATCGAAGCAACGCCGACCGCAGCCAACACCAACAGAATCAACCAGATTAAAGCTTGCATTGTAGTATCCCACCCTTGTTACAAGTTCCCGAGGGGAACTTTAGCCGAAAAATTTGCACAGTGATAGCGTCAAGCGCGCATGCGGCCTGTGCCTATGGCAAGGCCGTGAAACCCGCATATTTCCTCAGTCTCCAAAGCTTCCGGCCGGACCTGGAAAGACAACGGGACTTTCCGCTCCATCTTTTGAAACCGACGCGACCCCAAAAAGGAAGTTATCAATGACGATGTTTTCCAGGGTCGTTTCGGTAACATCGCCAACGTAGCGGGAATATGTCCATTGTGGCGCATCCGTCAGGCGCCAGTAGACGCGATACCCGGCCAGGTTGCGCGCTGCGCGTCCTTCGGGGCGGCGCCATTTCAGCGTCGTCGACGGTTGTACAGCGCCTTCAATTTCCACACCGGCGGGAATGGGCGGAGCGGATGCAAGCGACGCCAATGTCACAACATTTAAGGAGGTTAGTTTTCTTGCGTAGTCAAAATTTACGCCGGCGATTACATCTCCATAAGCAATGCCGTCTTCTTCGCGTAAATCCTGATGCTGACGATTATATTGTTCATGGGTTTCCATGATCCGCACGCCCGGGATGCCGACCTCGTTAAAGGGCCGATGATGGCCGCCGCGCCGGAAACGATCGAGCCGATAGACCATCATGACATCAAGGTTGGGTATGTAGTTGTCGGCGAGGCGATCTATGTAGCGCGCCAGATTTCGCGAGGGCGAATCGACTTCGCCGCCGGTAAATCGTCGCAGGCGCGCTTCCTCTTCGGTTTCGACAGCGCGCGTGCCTTCGGAAAAGACGCGGGCGGTGGAGTTGTCGATGACGCCGTCGATACCTTCGATATTGCCGATCATGTCGTTGTTGAGGACGGCCTTGATGCGCCAACCCTCTTCAAGGGCGTGCGCGGCGACAATCTTGCCGCCGAACAATCCCTGTTCTTCGCCCGATAGCGCCGCATAGACAATCGTGCCCGCGAACTCTTCTTTTGAAAGTACGCGCGCGGCTTCCAGAACACCGGCAAGGCCGGAGGCGTTGTCATTGGCGCCGGGGCTGTCAGACGTCCCGTCCAGCGGGTCGGAAACGCGCGAGTCGATGTCGCCGGACATGACAGCCATGCGGTCCGGATCCAGTCGCCCGCGCTGGATGGCGACCACGCTGACGACTTCAGTTCTCTCAGGGATGCGCGGTTCGCCTTCAACAACGTCCGATATGTACATGACGTCCAGGCAACCGCCGCAGTCCGCGGAAATTCTCTCAAACTCCGCTTTTACCCAGCGTCGCGCCGCGCCAATGCCGCGGCTCTCCGATTCCGTTTCCGACAGTGTATGCCTGGTGCCAAAGCCGACAAGGGTCTCAATGTCCGCCTCAATACGCTGCGCTGATACGGCTCCCTGTAAGGCATGCAGGCGAGCGCCAATTTCCGAGCTGAATGCGGGCTGGCTCAGCGAAAAAATGACGAAAACGGCAAAAATCAGGCGCATTAACAACTCCTTAATGTTTCGAGCAAAATGCAGGATTGTGTTGCTATGCGGCAACCATTCCGCTGGATTGTGACAAGAGTCTTGCAGCTTGCGATGCGTTGATGCAACTATGTTAACCGGATATTGTTTAAACGGGCGGAATGCGGGTAAAAGTCTTTGTACTTCGAAGGCTGATGCCGGTAGGACAGGAATACAGACACCTTGAGCCGTGCGACGAGCCGGCGGTCAATTTGATCCACCTGAGGAGG
Source organism: Hyphococcus sp. (assembly GCA_965230025.1). GTDB lineage: Bacteria > Pseudomonadota > Alphaproteobacteria > Caulobacterales > Parvularculaceae > Hyphococcus. Next base: position 36,670 of record CBDDKD010000048.1, on the reverse strand, counting down.
GGAAACCATGACGCTTAAGACGACATTGCTTGCGGCCGCCGCGACACTCGCGATTGCACCGGCAGCGAATGCATATGAGGGCCTTTATGGCGCGATCGGCGCCGGACTCAATTATATGGATCCGGATCGTGATATCAGTAATGACGGATCGAACGGTTCTGGCGCTTTTATCTTCGATTCAGATGCTGACTATGACAGCGGCATCGGCGTTTACACGGCGCTCGGTTACGATTGGGGAAATAATTTCCGCACCGAATTGGAATTCGCGTACCGAAATAATGACATTCGTCATATTTCACCTGATGGCGGCGGTTTTAGCGGCTGGCAGGAAGGCACGATCAGCGGCGATCTTGATTCCCGGTCAATCCTGCTAAACATCCTTTACGATCTCGACTATGGCAGCGATTCCGGCTTCACGCCATATATCGGCGGCGGCTTCGGCTTCGCGAATATTGATCCTGACATTATTGGCTCTACGGCATTCGGCGCGCCGGGGCCGAACCCGATGACAATCAATTATGCCGGGTCAAAGAGCCTTTTTGCATATCAGGGTATTCTGGGTGTTGCGGTTGAGCTTGCTGAGCAGCTCGCTCTTGACGTCTCCTACCGCTACTTCGCCACCAAAAAAGGCAATTACTCGGGCACGTTAAACGGCGCCCCTGCTAACTTTGATATCGGCTACAACACGCACAGTATCTTTGCAGGTCTGCGCTGGAACTTCAGCGCACCGCCAGCTGCGCCCGTTCAGTACAAGGATTGCTGGGACGGCTCGAGCGTGCCGATGACATCTGAGTGCCCGCCGCAACTGGTTGAAGAGGCGGCTGCCGATCTCGACCCTGTCAACTTCACAGTCTATTTCGACTATGACAAGTCGAACCTGACATCGCAGGCGTCTTCCCTGATCCAGGAAGCAGCGGCCCGTGCGCTTGAAAACGACATCGAAACTGTCGTCGTTTCGGGCAACACGGATACCTCCGGTTCTTCGGCTTACAACCAGGCGCTTTCGGAACGTCGCGCTCGCGTCGTGCGTGATGCGCTGATCGCCAACGGCGTTTCAGCCGATCGTATCCGTACGGAAGCTTATGGTGAGACGAACCCAGCCACACCGACACCCGATGGTGTTCGCGAGCCGCTGAACCGTCGTACCGAAGTTACAATCTCCTTTATCTAAAATTGAAGCGAGAACATAATGAGAGCCGGCGCAACATTGTTGCGCCGGCTTTTTTATTGCACGACTTGCCGCATTTCGCGCTCGTTAAATTAAAAAGGGTCAGGGTGCATGGAGCGTAAAAAACGCGGCGACCCCGTTTTTAACCTGATCGTCAATCGCTTTTTTCAGATCAGGCGGAGATGCGCCAAGCAACAGTTGCGTGTGGAGCGGCTCCGTAATCAGGGCGCCCAGCCGCCATAGCGCCGCGCGTGGATTATCAGCCTTTAAAGCGCCCCTTGCGGACAGCCGCTCAATTATGGGTGCACATTGTTCAACCATCCATTCAGGACCATGCTTGAGGTAGCAGCGGCCAATTTCCGGTGTTCGACCGGCTTCAAAGGACGCGATTCGGCGCAACGCCAGCGCTTCAGGCTGCAATATGCCTTCAACGAATTGACGGCTGAGTTGCAGTATAAACTCTTCCGGCGGCAGGCTGGCCTCGATTTCCTCGACATTGACCGGCAGCAGGTTTCTACAGGTCTCTTCAATGGCGGCGCCGAACAATTCTTCCTTGGAGCGGAACCGATTGTACACGGTTCGCTTGGATACGCCGGCGGTCAGCGCAATCTGGTCCATGCTTGCGCCGTCATAACCAAGCGACAGAAAGGTCGTGCGCGCGCCCTGAACAATTGCGTCGGTTTTTTCGTCAATTGGCGCAAAGCTTTGCGTTGCGTCTGCCATCATGGAATTCAGTTTCACCCCGATAGTCTCCGACGATATTCGGAGAACAAGCGATCATAGGCATTTCGTGCGCCGATGCACGCCTAAACCATGAGAATATAGATCAGATTCGGCATTCCGCTTCAGGCCCTTCGCCATGCGAGGCGCTTTCGTCCCGTATCACCCCATTTCAGGCTCCGATTGCGCTGCCTGACCCCATTGTATCAGAGTAATAGTCCTGCCTGTTTACCCGGCGTTAACTATGGTCTTCGAAGCATGGGCGATGGTCAGAAAACGCAAAGCAAAGCGCGCGGCGGCGTCGCGTGCGCGGCGGCGAAAAACGGCGCGCGGCAAGACCTATATGGGGCTCGTCGCCGATGCAGGCGTGTTTTGCCTGAGTATGCTGATCGGACTGGCGGCGCTATTTGTCTATTTCGCTCGGGATCTGCCGGACACCAACGCTCTTTGGCGCGATAGCGGGGCGCCGAAGATAACCCTGCTTGCTGCAGACGGCTCGCCCATCCGCATTCACGGCGCCAGTATGGGCGCGCCCGTGCGTCTCGCCGAGTTGCCGCGTTATGTGCCGGAAGCGATTCTCGCCGTCGAGGATCGCAATTTCTATCATCATTTCGGCGTCAATCCGGTGTCGGTCGTGCGTGCGCTGATCGTCAATGCGAGGCGGGGCGGCGTGGTCCAGGGCGGCTCCACGATCACCCAGCAATTGGCAAAGAATGTTTTTTTGAGCGCAGACCGAACCGTCAAACGAAAAGCTCAGGAATTTTTGCTCGCGCTTTGGCTGGAGCAAAAATTCACCAAAGAAGAAATTCTGACGCTTTATCTTAACCGCGTTTATTTCGGCGCGGGCGCCTATGGCATTGATGCGGCGAGTTACCGGTATTTCGCAAAGCCTGCGCGCCAGCTGGAGGTGGGGGAAGCCGCGGTGCTGGCGGGGCTGCTGAAAGCGCCGTCGCGTTTTGCGCCGACGTCGAACCCGGAAGATGCAGGGCGGCGCGGCCGGCTTGTGATTGATCAAATGGTGGTCGCCGGTTTTCTGGAGCCTGAAGAAGCGGCGACGGTTGTTGAGCAACCGATCATCTTGTCGTCGCCGCGATTTTCTGCGGCTCCCTATTTCGTTGATTACGCCTCTCGTGAAGCGCGTTTGATTGCCGGGGACCTTGATGCTGACCTAACGGTCTGGACGACGTTTGATCCAGCGACGCAAGCGGCGGCGGAAATGGGACTGATCGCTGGCGTGGCGAGCGCGCAGAGCGATCTGTCGCAAACCCAAAGCGCGGTTGTCGTCATGGATGGCGAGGGCGCAGTGCGGGCGATGATTGGCGGCCGCGACTATCAGGAAAGCCAGTTTAATCGCGCAGTACAGGCGCAGCGCCAGCCTGGTTCGGTTTTCAAACCTTTTGTTTTTCTAGCCGCCATGGAGCAGGGCTACCGCGCTGACGATATCGTACTTGATGCGCCGGTCAGCATCGGGAAATGGTCCCCTGACAATTACGACAGCAAGTACTACGGCGAGGTGTCGCTGCGGGAAGCGCTGGCGCGATCTCTGAATAGCGCAACGATCAGAGTGCAGGAAACCGCCGGCCGCGGGGCCGTTCGGCGTACGGCGCAATCCATGGGCTGGCCCGGCGCACTGGGTCCGGGGCCGTCTCTAGCGCTTGGCGTTGACGATGTCTCGCCGCTGGCGCTGGCGGGCGCCTATGCGCCATTCGCCAATGGCGGTTTTCGAGTGCAAACCCGCGTCATCGACCGGATTGAAACAGCCGATGGCGATCTGATTTATCAGCGTCCAGGTTCGGTTCTGGATCAGGCGGCGTCGTCTTCTGCGATCAGGGAGGTCAATCAGATGATGCGCGCGGTTGTGGATTGGGGCACAGGTCGCGCCGCATCAGTCGCCGGATATGATGTTGCAGGGAAAACCGGCACGTCGCAGGACAGTCGTGACGGTTGGTTCGCTGGTCATGCTGGCGGGTTTGTTTGCGTTGTCTGGGTCGGGCGCGATGACAACGCGCCGATGGCGGGCGTTACGGGCGGGCGGGCGCCGGCGATTATCTGGCGCGAGATTATGGCGCGCGCACTACCGCCCAGATATGTTGCGCCGATGATCGCGCCGCTAATTAATCAAGAACCGGCGCCGGCGCCAAACGATCCGATTGCCGAGCTTTTAGACGCGACTGGCTGAATGTTTCGGCGCCGCGGCGACCCCATAGGCGAATAGTTCGCCGCCTTTATCATCGAACCAGTTTGCGGCCTGGCGCGCGTTAACGCCGAGTGCCGCGAGCCGGCGCCAGAACGCTGGCGAATGGTCCATGTGAATGAGATGAACGCACTCATGCGCTGCGACATAGTCGAGCATGTCCGGCGGCGCTAATATCAAGCGCCAGGAAAAAGACAGAACACCGTCCGAAGAACATGACCCCCAGCGGGTGCGAGTGTCGCGAATGCGAATGGCGCGGCGTCGTTTTTCCAATCGGGCGCAATAATAATCAACGCGCTCGGTCAGCTTTGTTCGCGCTTCGCGCTTCATCCAGTCCACCAGTCGTCGATTCAAATGAGCTGCATCCCCGCCGACGCGAATGACCAGAGGCTCGCCACTGTCAACCTGCACCGGCGAACGCGGCCCCCCTTCGTGGACAATCGTATAATTTTCACCCTGAAAAGGGACTGTCATGCCCGCCACAAATTCGCGGGCCAACAACCGGTCATCAAGCTGAGTCTCGATCCAGTCACGCCGGTCACAGGCGAATCGAATCGCTTCAGGGACGCTTTTTTTTGATGGGGCAGTCACCAAGATTTCCCCAGCCACCGGGTCAACTTTGACGATAAGCCGCTTGGCGCGCCGGTTTACCCGTGCGACCAGCGGAACCGAGCGCGCGCCTATATTGATTTGAGTTCTGGTAATGTGATTTACGGACATGAGACCAAGCGTTGATGATATAACTTATCCTCGCGGGTTTTTTGAAAAGATCAATTCGTTCTTTAAAAGAATAGCCAGGATTACTTTTGTATTGCAGTTTTTCGGAGCGACATTTTTGAAATGACCAACCCCGGGTCTGACATAAAAAAGACTGCAGATGTCAGCGGCAAAAAAACGCCGCCGCCAACGCCGATGATGGCGCAGTATTTTTCCATTAAGGAAAACGCCCCCGACGCATTGTTGTTCTATCGCATGGGCGATTTTTACGAGCTGTTTTTTGACGATGCGGTTACTGCAGCCGGCGTGCTCGACATTACCCTTACAAAGCGCGGCCAGCACGGGGGCGATGACATCCCGATGTGCGGCGTGCCTTTCCATTCGTATGAATCTTATTTAGCGAAATTGATCCGCGCCGGTTTTAAGGTTGCGATCTGCGAGCAGATGGAAAATCCGGCGGAAGCGAAAAAGCGCGGCGCCAAGTCCGTTGTGCGGCGGGAGATTGTTCGCACTATTACGCCCGGCACGATTATCGAAGACGCGCTGCTCGATTCACGATCGAATAATTTTCTGAGCGCGCTCGCTGTTTTACGGGGCGGCGAGGAAGCCGCAATCGCATGGGTCGATGTATCAACCGGCGAGCTTTCCGTACGCGATACGAATGGGGCGGCAATCGCTTCGGACCTCGCGGTGATCTCACCCAAGGAACTGATCGCTCCGGACGGTGTCGATGCGCCCGGCTGGTCTGCGGCGATTGACGCATTTTCGGACGCGGGCGCCCTGACCCTCTGGCCGTCGCAGCAATTCGATTCGGCAAGCGGTCAGCGCCGGGTCATGGAAGCATTTAAGGTTGCGTCGCTTGACGGCTTTGGCGATTTCTCCCGTGCGGAATGCGCCGCGCTTGGCGCGCTTCTCTCCTATGTTGAACTGACCCAGGCTGGCCGGATGCCGGCGTTGCATGCGCCGCGTCGCGTATCGGCGTCTTCAGCCATGGCGATTGATGCTGCGACACGCGCCTCGCTGGAACTGACGCAGGTTCAGGGAGGGGGGCGCAAGGGATCGCTCCTCTGGGCGATCGATAAGACCGTCACCGGCGCCGGCGCCCGGCTTCTGGCGGCGAGACTGGCGGCGCCGTTAACAGACCCCAAAGTGATCAACGCCCGATATGATGCGGTTGATTTTTTTCGTCATTCTGATGACTTGCGCGGCGTCGCGCGCGAGGTGCTGAAACAGACGCCTGATGTTGTGCGTTCCATTTCGCGTCTGTCGCTTGATCGCGGCGGGCCGCGCGATCTGACGGCAATCAGGGGCGCACTGATCAATGCGCGCAAAATGGCGGGCGAAATTTCAGATGTAAAACATTTGGATAAAGCGCCGCCATCTCTTTCAGAAACGATTGCCGCCCTGGAAGATCGACATGGCGAAGGTTTTTCCGCGCTTATCACGATGCTGAAAGAGGCGCTCAGTACGGACCCGCCTTTTCTCGCCCGTGATGGCGGGTTTATCGCCAAAGGTTATGATCCCGGACTTGATTCAGTCCGTACACTGCGTGATGAGTCGCGCCGCGTCATCGCCGGTCTGGAGGCGCAGTATCGCGACCTCACCGGCGTTAAGGCGCTGAAGATCAAGCACAATAACGTCCTTGGCTATTTTGTTGAAACACCGCCATCGCACGGCGATAAATTGATGGCGCCGCCTTCCAGCGACACCTTTATTCATCGCCAGACACTGGCCAGCGCAGTGCGTTTCACAACCGGCGAGCTTGCCGATCTTGATGCAAAAATCTCGCGCGCCAGAGACGAGGCGCTCGCCCGTGAGCTTGAACTGTTCGAAGAGATTGTGAGCGCAGTATTGGCCCGCCGGGACGCTATATCGGCTGCTGGCGCCGCGCTGGCGCAGATCGACGTTTATGCGGGGCTCGCAGAACTTGCGTTGGAAGAAAACTACGTTCGCCCGGTAGTGGATGAGAGCACTGGTTTCGACATAGTCGGCGGGCGTCACCCGGTTGTGGAACGGGCGCTTCGCAAGGCGGGCGATCCCGCCTTTGTCGCCAATGACTGTTCGCTGAGCGACGATGGCGCGGCGCAGCTCTGGCTCATCACCGGGCCGAACATGGCCGGCAAGTCGACTTTTCTCAGGCAAAATGCATTGATCGCCATTCTCGCGCAGGCGGGCTCTTTTGCGCCCGCGGCGTCGGCCCATATCGGCATCGTCGATCGCGTATTCTCCCGTGTCGGCGCCTCTGATGAGCTTGCGCGTGGCCGTTCGACCTTCATGGTGGAGATGGTGGAGACCGCGGCGATCCTGCACCAGGCGACCGAGCGCTCGCTGGTCATCCTTGATGAAATCGGGCGCGGTACGTCCACCTTTGACGGGCTGTCCATTGCCTGGGCGGCGATTGAACATCTGCATGACGCCAGCCGGTGCAGGGGGCTCTTCGCGACCCATTACCACGAGCTGACAGCGCTCTCGGAACGTCTCGGGCGGCTCGTCAACATGTCGATGAAAGTGCGCGAGTGGAAGGGCGACGTTGTTTTCCTTCATGAAGTCGGGACGGGCCCCGCGGACCGCTCATACGGGGTTGCGGTGGCGCGCCTCGCCGGACTGCCGCAGCCGGTGATCGAGCGGGCAGAGACCATTCTCGCTCTCCTCGAGGAGCAGCGCCAGACCGGCGGCGCGGTTGAGGAGTTGCCTCTCTTTGCCGCCGCCCCGCCGCCAAAGCCTTCGCCAGGCGCTGAGGGCGCGCCGAATCAGTTAGAAGAGGCGCTGAACGAGGTTAACCCGGACAGCCTCAGTCCCCGTGAAGCGCTGGATACGCTTTACCGCTTGAAATCCATTTCAAAGTCGGCATAAGGACTGCGCGCCCAGCGGGCGGGTCAACGGGAATCAAGTCTTGCTGAAACTCATCCTCGCCGCCATTGCTCTGGGATTAGCTGGTCCGGCTTTCGCCGGAGACAGCCAGTCGAGTGGCGTGCGCAACGGCATTGCCGCTTACAAATCCGGCGACTTTCATCAAGCGCAAGAGTTACTCACCCCGATCGCAATGGCTGGCGATCTGCGCGCCAAACGCTATGTCGCCTATATTCTGCTGGACCATAATGCGAAAGACGCGTTCGATCCTGATCGCGCCGTCGGATTATTGAGCGACGCCGCAAAGCAAGGTGATTACGCCGCACTGATCAAGCTGGAAGAGCTGCGCCAGGAGGGGCTGGCTTTCTCTCCGTCACTTGATGACATTATCGAGGTTGAAACTCACCGCGCATCCAGGGGCGACCCGGTTCTCGCCTGGCGTCTGGCAAAACGATATGAATATGGCGATGGCGTTGTTCCTTCGAATGAGGAGGCGATGCGCTGGCTGAAGGTCGCTGCGGCGGCGCCCATCTCAGAGTTTCCGAAATCCGGAGAGGCGGCCTACAGGCTTTGCGTGATGCACGCGAGCACGGGTGTCGCCGCTGATATGCGTTCCGCCAGGGCATGGTGCGGTGAGGCTGCCGACCGCGGCGAGGCGGCGGCGGCGGTTATGCTCGGCCGTTTAGCGCCGTAGCACTGTTGAATTCAGCGCCGCCGCACGCGACAATGCCAGTTCATCAGATTGGCGGCGCTAAAGGGCCGGTCCCGCGTGACGACTCGCATAACTCCAAAAGCCAGTAAGGTTACGCCCGACGCCATCGCGTTTCGACGTGATTTGAAAGCCGCTGTCGCCGCCGAGAAGGCGGGGCAAAGTCATGGTGCTGTCGGCAAGCTCCTGCGTGAACGTCTTCCCAAAATCCGCAAAGACGTTTTTGCGAATGCAATGAGGGGCGACCGGCTCGCCCGTCACCTCGCCAAGTCTGTTGATGATATGGTTACGATGCTCTTTGCGATGGCGCCGGTCACGAGCGGTCCCGGCGGCAATGTGGCCGTCTGTGCGGTTGGCGGCTATGGGCGGCGTATGCTGGCGCCGTTTTCGGATATTGACTTGTTGTTTCTTTATTCATCGGACGATGAAGCCGCAATCCGCCCACTGATTGATTTTTTGCTTTATCCCTTATGGGACAGCGGTATGAAAATCGGCCATGGCGTTCATACGCCCAAAAGCGCGGCCGGTTTCGCCAAGGAGAACATGGTTGCGCGCACTGCCTATCTTGATGCGCGTTTCTTGTGTGGATCAAGGCCGCTTTTTGAGGAATTTCAAAGCCATTTCGATAAGCTCCGTAAGCGGACAGCAAGTGAGTTTGTAGCGGCCAAGTTGAAAGAGCAGGAAGAGCGCCAGATCAGTGCTGGTGAGACGCGCTATCTTGTAGAGCCGGACATAAAGGAAGGAAAAGGCGGTTTACGCGATCTGCAGATGCTGCGCTGGCTTTATAAATACGTATTCGGCGGGGAGATTGGCGCCAATGCGGTCGTCGATAAAATCATGGACCCGCTGGAGCGGCGAGCGCTGGTCAAGGCGGAGCGGTTTTTATGGTCCGTGCGGGCGCATCTTCACGACTTGCGCGGCAGGGCCGACGAAAAACTGACCTTTGACGTGCAGCCCGAGATCGCTGAGCGTCTTGGCTATGCCGATCGCTCGGACATGACAGCCGCCGAGCGGCTGATGAAGCACTACTTTCTCAATACTGTCGAGATTGGTCGTTTGACACGTATTTTGTGCTCCCGGCTCGAAGAAGAGCGCACCAAACGGTTGCCGCATCTGCCGAAATTATTGCCGAAATATATGCAGAAGGACGAAGCGCCGGGCAAACCCAATCTTCGTATCCGTAATGGCCGCCTTGATTTTGAAAGCGCAGCCAAAGCGCGTCGACAGCCGCGGGATATGTTCCGCCTGTTTCGCGCTTTTTCGAAGAAGCCGCAGATCGATTTCCACCCCGATGCGCTGGCGATTGTTTCAGAACAGACGCCCAGCGTTACCTCGGCGGTGCGCAAGGACCCGATTATTGCAAGCCTATTTGCAGGAATTCTGGCCAATACAGTCGATCCCGTGCGGGTATTGCGCGTGATGACCGAGACGGGTCTGCTTAGCAAATACATTCCCGCTTATGGCTCGATTGTCGGGCGTATCGATTACGGTCTTTACCGGCGGTTTACGCTCGACGAACATGTGTTGCGCTGCGTCGGCATGCTGGCGAGAATCCGGAATGGCGAACTGAAAGACGATCACCCGGTTGCGTCAAAAATCATGGCTGATGCAAAACAACCACTGGTCTTTTTTATCGCCATGTTGCTGCACGAGTCTGTCTGGACGGTGAAGAAAAAATCCGTTCCTGACTGCGAGAAATTGATTACGCGCGTATCGAAAAGGCTGGGGCTTGACGAAGAAGACGCCAGGCTTGCCGGGTGGGCGGCGTCTCGTCACTTGCTTCTTGTACGGACGGCGGAGCGACGCAACCTGACCGAAGCACATGCGATCTCGACTTTCGCTAGGGAAGTGGAAAACCGTCAGCGGCTTGATCTCATTCTGGTGCTTAGCGTGTGTCATTTGCGCATTGTCAGCGATCACTCGTGGGATGAGGTGACGCGCCGGCAGATTACCGAGCTCTACGAGGCAACGGTCGCCTGGTTCGATGACGGCGAGGATGCGTTGGATGAACGGTTGTCAGAGCGTGCTGCGTTGGCGCGATCAACGACAAAATCGCGTCTTGGGGACTGGCCGGATGAAGACAAGGAAAGTTTTCTGGCTCGTCTGACCGAGCACATGCTGCGATGTGTTGATCCTGACATTCTGGTGCGGTTCGCCTATCTGGCGCGCGCGGCGGAAAATGATCGCGCGGATGCGGCGGTGACCGTGACGCCCCGCGATGGCGATCTGGAAGCAATTGTCTATGCCGATGACCGAACCGGCCTTCTCGCCGATCTGGCCGGCGCGGTCGCCGCCACCGGCATGAGCGTGCGGTCGGTGCAGGCGCTGACAACGCAGGACGGCAAGGCTCTCGATATCTTCGCGGTGCAGTCTTCGGACGGCGCGCCACTCGATGATCAGGAGCAAGCCCGCCGCCTTCATAGCGTGCTCTTATCGGCGGCACGCGAAACGCCGGTAAAAGCGCCCCAACCCAGCCGCCTTTTTGGCGACCGCCGCAATATATTCTCCGTTGATCCGGCCGTTCGTATTGAGCTTGAGGCGTCTGAAGACGCCAGCGTGGTGGAGGCGGAGGGGCTCGACCGTCCGGGTCTTCTTTATGAACTTTCCAGAGCGTTGTCCGATCTTGATGTCACAATAGCGTCCGCACATGTCGCCACCTATGGCGAGCGGGCCGTCGATGCGTTTTATCTGTGCGACCGTCAGCGCCGAAAAATCACTGATCTCAAGACCTTGCGCCGAATCGAGAAAAGGCTGCTCGAGGTTCTTTCTGCTGGTTCACAAGCGTGAACCCCATTAACGCTTTTCGCCGTAATTCAAGATTATACGGACGTGGATGAGCGGCAATCTGTTCAAATCTCTCGCGACGGTCAGCGGCATGACGATGGTCAGCCGCGTCCTCGGTTTTGCGCGCCAGATCCTGATCGCCGGGGTCATCGGCGCCGGCGGCAACCCGGTCGCGGATGCATTCTGGGCGGCGTTTCGCCTGCCGAATATGTTTCGCCGCCTGTTTGCCGAGGGCGCTTTTCACGCTGCGTTTATTCCCTTGTTTCAGGGAAAGCAGGTCAGCGAGGGACATGCGGCTGCAAAACAGTTCGCCGAAGAAGTGTTGGCCTCGCTCGTTTTTATTCTCACGCTGCTGACGGCGCTCGTTGAAATTGCGGCGCCTTTGTTTGTTTATTTGCTGGCCTCCGGTTTTGAGGGCGATCCGGCGAAGTTCGACCTTGCAACGCTCTATACACGGATCATGTTTCCCTATCTGATTATGATGTCCCTGGTCGGACTGATGAGCGGCGTCTTGAATTCATTGGGCCGGTTCGCGGCCGCCGCCTCTGCGCCGCTGGCGCTGAATGTCTGTCTGATTACGGCAATCCTGCTTTATGCGAATGCCGAGACCGAGATTACGGGTCAGGCTGCCGCATGGGCGGTGTTTGCCGGCGGTCTTGTGCAACTTGCAATGCTGGTCATCGGCGCCGCCAGGCAAGGTTATCTGTTGCGGCTGCGGCTGCCGAAGCTGACCCCGGATGTCAAACGCCTGTTTGCGCTTGGCGCGCCCGGTTTCATCAGCGCCGGAGCGGTGCAGATCAATCTTATCATCGGCACCAACATCGCCAGCCGTGAACCGGGCGCTGTTTCCTGGTTGATGAATGCCGATCAGCTTTATCAGTTGCCGTTGGCGATTATCGGCATTGCGTTGGGCATCGTCTTGTTGCCGATGCTATCACGCCGGGTGAAGGAAGGTGACGAAGTCGGCGCCGCGCGGGCCATCAATCGCTCGCTTGAAATTTCTGCGCTGCTTTGTTTTCCGGCAGCCATCGCATTCGTGATCATGGGCGCGCCGATTTGCGATGCGCTGTTCCGGGGCGTTGCAAGTGACGCGCTGTCGTTTTTCGGGGCTCGCGAGTCAAAGTTCACAGAGCATGATGTAGCCATGACTGGCGCCGCGCTCGCCATCTTCGGTTTGGGGCTGCCAGCCTTTGTCTGGCACAAGATTTTCTCGCCGGCCTTTTTCGCCCGGGAAGATACAAAGACGCCGATGAATTACGCGCTGGTCGCCATCGGGCTGAACACGGCCCTGGCGCTGGCGCTATTTCCAAAATTTGGATTTATCAGCGTTCCGATTGCAACGGCGGTCGCCGCCTGGGTGCAGGTTGGATTGCTGGCGCAGAAACTCTACCGCCGCCGCCAGTTCCAGCCGGGCGGGCGGCTGGCCGAGCGGCTTATCCGCATAATCGCTGCGACCGGCGGGCTCGCCGTCTTGTTGCATTTCTCGTTGCCGTATACGGATGAAATTGCAACGATATTCTGGGGCCGGGACTGGATCGCGATCGTCCTGCTGTCAGGGGCGGGGGCCGCCTCTTACGGTCTTCTTGCATTCGCGCTTGGCGCCGCGAAGGCTTCTGACTACAAAGCCATCGCGGGCAAGGCCTGAACCGGCCAGTCGGGCCCGCTGCAGAATAGAAAGACCAGATTTCATGACTGGATATCAGGGCCCTATGCGGGTGTTGTCGGGCATTCAACCGTCAGGCGATATGCAACTCGGCAATTATCTCGGGGCGATCCGAAAATTCGTCGAGCTTCAGCATCAATATGACTGCAATTTTTGCGTCGTCGATATGCATGCGATCACAGTCTGGCAGGATCCGGTGAAGCTGCGCGAGCAGACATTTCATATTGCGGCGGCCTATATCGCCGCGGGCGTTGATCCTGAAAAAGCGGTGGTCTTCCATCAATCAGGCGTACACGCCCATGCGGAACTCGCATGGATATTCAACTGCGTTGCGCGGCTCGGCTGGCTTGACCGCATGACCCAGTTCAAGGACAAGGCCGGCAAGGACAAGCAGCGGGCTTCCGTGGGGCTGTACACTTATCCAGTCCTGCAGGCGGCGGATATTCTCGTATACAAGGCGACCCATGTACCTGTGGGCGAGGACCAGAAACAGCATCTGGAACTTTCCCGGGATATCGCTGCAAAGTTCAATCACGATTTCGAGACGCCTGACTTTTTCCCATTGCCGGAACCGCTGATTAAGGGGCCGGGCGCGCGGGTTATGTCCCTGCGCGACGGTACGGCGAAAATGTCGAAGTCCGATCCGTCGGAAAACGCCTGTATCTATCTGACCGATGAAGCCGATCTCATCGCCAAGAAAATCAAGAAGGCGAAGACGGACCCCGAACCCTTGCCATCCGAAGTTGAAGGTCTGGAAGACCGGGCTGAGGCGCGCAATCTTGTCGGCATCTATGGCGCGCTCGCGGGAAAGTCCGATGAGGCGGTTCTGGCTGAATATGGCGGGCAGGGCTTTGGCGTTTTCAAACCGGCGCTGGCGGATCTTGTCGTTGAAAAGATCGCGCCGATTGGCGCCGAATTGCGCAGGCTTGAGGGCGATCCGGGATTTTTGTCCGGTGTCCTTTCGCAAGGCGCCGAGAAGGCGTCAGCGATTGCTGATCCGATTGTTCGTGAGGTCAAGGAAATCGTCGGATTTCTGGTGTGATCAGGCGTTTCAGGCGTCGGTGGACGCCTGACGCCGGGTCCATGGCATTAGAGTCAACCGTTTCTTAATTGTTAACGCTTCGCCGCGAAAATTCGTAATTGTTTTAAACGGCGAGGACGTAAGACGTGACCACCGTCGCCCATGATATTGAAAGCGCAGGCATCTTGCCGCCGGCGCGCCCGGCGCATCCGCTGATTTCCATTGTCGCGCCCTGCTACAATGAAGCGGAAAGCGTTGCGCTGTTTGTTGACAGCATTAAACAGGTGGTTGCCGATGGCGACTATGCTTGTGAACTGGTTTTCGTTGATGATGGCAGCACCGACGGAACCGGTGAAAAGCTTCTGGCGCTGGCTGACAGTCACCCCGAGATTCGCTTCGTCGCGTTTTCCCGCAATTTTGGCAAAGAAGCCGCGCTGACGGCGGGGCTAGATTACGCGCGTGGCGATGCCGTCATCGTCATGGATGTCGATCTCCAGGACCCGCCGGAACTGATTGAGGCGTTCATTGCGAAATGGCGCGACGGGTTTGACGTGGTTTATGGATCCCGTGTCGACCGGACCAGTGACGCTTATGCAAAACGATTTACGGCCGAAGGTTTCTATCGGCTGTTCAATAAAATATCGGGCGTGAAGATTCCGGAAAATACCGGTGACTATCGGTTGATGGATCGCCGTGTCGTCGAGACGATTAAGTCTTTGCCTGAACGTTCCCGGTTCATGAAGGGACTGTTCGCCTGGGTTGGTTTTAAATCGATTGGCGTTCCTTATGCGCGGCCCGAACGCGCCGCGGGGGAAAGCAAGTTCAATTTCTGGCGCTTGTGGAATTTTGCCCTCGACGGGTTTGTCAGTTTCTCCACGGTGCCTTTGCGCATGTGGAGCTATCTCGGCGGCATTGTCGCATTCCTTTCATTTCTCTACGCAACGGCGATTATCTTGCGCACCCTGATCACAGGCAGCGACGTGCCGGGTTATGCATCGCTGCTCGTTTTCATTCTATTTTTTGGAAGTATACAGATTATATCGGTGGGCGTTCTCGGTGAATATATCTCAAGACTATTTACCGAGGTCAAAAGGCGTCCGATTTATATTGTCGATGACGTCTATTCCCGTGTCGAAAACACCGCGGCGGCGAGCGGCAGTCGAGCTGAGGCCGCTGAATAAGCTTTTTTGTCGTAAATACCTGGAAAATAAGGATATTTTTCCATTGAACCGGTTGGCGACTTGGCGCGACTTATAGGTCATGGCGAAGTTGATCCGAAGGGGCGCGGCCATGCGTCGGAACAAAGAGCGGGTTCTGGATGAATATCTGGCGGCGTCCGCGCGCAGCGGCGACAGGGCCGCTTTTGGCCGTCTTGCAGAGCGCTGGCATGGAAAGCTCTACGCCCATGCATGTAGACTGACCGGCGATCAGGAACTTGCCCGCGATGTGGTGCAGGAAGGGTGGGGGGATATCGCCAAAGGGCTGGGGCGCCTCAATGACGCCGCCACGTTTCCGGCATGGGCGTATCGGATCGTAACGCGGCGTGCGGCGGATGCTATCCGCCGGATGCAACGCAGTCGCCGGTTGAATGCGGCCTATGCCGCTGAGCCAAAGCTTGAAGCGGAGAGCGCCTCCGGCGTTGAGACGCATGCGGATGTTGCGCCACTGCGAATAGCCATGGCGGCGTTGCCGGCCGATCAGCGTGCGGCCATCGCGCTTTTTTATCGAGAAGACTTTAGCGTTGCGGAAATCGCCGCAGCGCTTGGGGTTCCCGCGGGCACCGTCAAGACCCGCCTTATGCATGCGCGGCGCAAGTTACGTGCGTCGCTGGAAGGAGGAACGTCGGATGAATGACATTGATAACAAAATTCAGGAAGCGTTGGATGCGGAGGATCGTGATCTTCTGGACCAGTTCGGTGAGCAGGGACTGATTGCGCAAAGCCTCTCCGTCTTTCAAGGACGTCAGGGTTGGATTGCGGGTATCGCAATGTTTGCGAACATCGGGCTTTTTGCCGGCGCTGTTTACGCTGGATGGCGTTTTTTTACGGCGCCCGTCGCACTGGAATCCGCTCAATGGGCCGCTGTCGCCTGGTTTCTGATGACTATGGTGGCTTTTATGAAGGTCTGGTTCTGGATGCGAATGGAATCCAATCGCGTGATCCGCGAGGTCAAACGCGTGGAACTGCAGGTCGCGCGTCTTCAGAACAAATCCGCGATCTAGAAGGTGGCGGCGAATAAATCTTGACTTGGGCCGAAACCGGCGCGCTTCATGCCGTCCGAGTTCCACGCGAAAGCGACATCGCCGTCCCTGGAGACGGCGATGACGCCGCCATCGCCGCCGAGGCGCGCCACATCCTTGATCAGATGCGCTGTCGCCTGGTGAAGGTCGGCGCCCTGATAGCGAACGCGGCTCGCAACATCCTGAGCGCCGCCAGCAAGAATGAAATATTCGCCAAGGCCGGTGCAGGACGCGGCGACCTGTTCATCAGCCCAACTCCCCGATCCGATCAGCGGCGTGTCCCCGACCCGGCCCTCGAATTTTCCGAAGACGCCGCCGGTTGAAGTGGCGGCGGCGAGACGCCCTGCGGCGTCAAGCGCAACCGCGCCGACAGTACCGTGCCCCAACTCGGCTTGGGTCATTTCCTCTGGCATGACGCCGACCGGAACAACGTAATAATTTTCAGGGTCCTGAATGAATTCGAAATCGCGCTCACGGCAGAAATTTTCGGCGCCGCGACCAGCCAGCATCACGTGCGGCGTTTCATCCATGACCGCGCGGGCGGCTTTGATCGGACTTTTCAAATGCCGCACAGCGGCGATTGAACCCGCTTTGCGCACAAAATCGCCGTCCGATGTTTCCGTTGGGCCGCTCGCCATGATCGACGCATCAAGCTCAGCGTAACCGGCTTTGTTCGGCGGCGCGCCCTTGCCGGCGATGTAAAGACCCGAGATCTCCATCTCCTCGACAAGGTGCTCCACTATGTCGAGCGCCGGGGCGCCGTCTTCCAGCATTGCTTTTCCGCGTGTCGTCAGTTCCAGCAAATGCGCTTCGGCTCTGGAGTAATCGCGGCCAGCGCGCGCGCCGGCGCCGCCATGCAGCGCCAGGGCGATCTTTGCTGCTTTCGACATGATGAATTCCTTTCGGCGGTTTTTTGGCAATCTAGCGATTTTCGCCGCCTAGCCAACTGACGTTCGACCGCTTATGAGGGCGCAAAGTGTAACATTCAGGAGATTAAATGATGACGCGCCTTGCACTCATCCGTCATGGGCAAAGTCAATGGAACCTCGAAAACAGGTTTACCGGCTGGGTCGATGTCGATTTGACAGATCAGGGCCGCGCAGAAGCGAAAAAGGCTGGCGCGCTGCTGACGGCGACCGGGTCTGAGTTCGCGGCCTGTTATACTTCCGTCCAGAAGCGCGCGATCAGAACGCTCTGGATCGTGCTTGATGAGATGGACCGCATGTGGCTGCCGGTGACGCGCGCCTGGCAATTGAACGAACGTCATTATGGCGGCCTGACCGGGCTCAACAAAGCCGAAACCGCTGAGAAGCACGGGGCCGATCAGGTGAAAATCTGGCGCCGCAGCTATGACACCCCGCCGCCGCCGATGGAAGCGGACAGCGAACATAATATGGCGGACGACCCACGCTACAGGGCGCTTGGCGTTGATGTACCACATTCGGAATCGCTGAAACTGACACTGGACAGGGTTGAGCCGTATTTCCGTAAGGAGATTGAGCCGCGCCTGAAAGCGGGCGAGTCGCTGGTCATTTCAGCCCATGGCAATTCGTTGCGCGCATTGGTGAAGTTGCTGCTTAACGTAGCGGATGACGACATCGTCAGCCTCGAAATCCCGACAGGCAATCCGCTGCTGTTTGATTTCGATAAAGGCTCAATCAAGCCGACATCGGTGCGTTATCTCGATGATGAGCGAGCCCAGCCGATCCCGGCGTTGCCGTGATCAGTGTTCGTCTACGCGCGCGACGATCTCGTTGACCCGCGCTGTCGCCGCTTCAATTGCGCGGCTTGCGGCGCCGATGGTGCCGGGCTCCAGCGCATCTGCTGCGCCCTCAAGGTCGCTCGCCCGCTCGCGGGCTTCGAAAAGCTCATCGCACACGGTCAGGGCGGACAAGAGCATCAGGCGCGAATCGCCAATCTGGCCCAATTCATCTGAAAGCTGCGTCACATGGCGATCGAAATGGGCCGCGAGCTGTTGCAGCCGCTGTTCCTGACCGTCATCACAGGTCACTTTATAGTCGCGGCCATTCACGCGGATTTCGACTTGCGCCATCGGTTTCAGCCTTTCGAAACAGTGTCATGGTCATCGAGCAGAGATTTCAGGTCGCCAATCGCGCCGGAAAGCTCGCGGCTGACCGTCGCTGCGTGATTGCGGGCGGCGCGGGCTTGTCCGCGAGCCGCCTCAATCGTTTCCCCGTCCGCGGATTGATCGTCGAGGCGGCCCTCAAGCTTTGTTTCCAAAGTTTCGAGGGCATTGGCGAGGTCGAGAACGGCTTTTTCCAGAACAGTCATGGCCCAATGCTCTTTCATGTACTTTGAGGCTAATGTGAAGGCGCGCGACGATTCTGTCCAGCACGCTGGCTATGTCTCTCAATGCTGTTTCGCCGCCCTTGACCCTGGCATCGCTGGGATGCATGTAGCGCGCATTGATTTTCCCGTATTTTTTGCTTTTGCGGATTGAGGTTTATTAATGTCAGAAAGCGCGCCGGCCGCCGCTGATTTTCCACAGATGGCCAACGCCATCCGCGCACTTTCCATGGACGCCGTCGAAAAGGCGAAATCCGGTCATCCCGGCATGCCCATGGGCATGGCCGATGTGGCGACCGTCTTGTTCACCCAATTTTTGAAATTTGACGCCGCCAATCCCGACTGGCCCGACCGTGACCGGTTTGTCCTGTCCGCCGGTCACGGCTCGATGCTGATTTATTCGCTGGCCTACCTCCTTGGTTATGAGGGCATGACCATTGAGGAGTTGAAAAACTTCCGCCAGCTTGGCGCCAAAACCGCGGGCCATCCTGAATATGGCCACGCCCCGGCGGTGGAAACGACAACCGGTCCGCTGGGCCAGGGCCTTGGCAATGCGGTTGGCATGGCGCTCGCCGAAGCGCATTTAAACGCAAGGTTTGGCGATGACCTGGTTGATCATTTTACTTATGTCATCGCCGGTGACGGCTGCCTCATGGAAGGGATCAGTCAGGAGTCGCTTTCGCTCGCGGGCCATTTGAAACTCCGCAAGCTGATTGTTCTATGGGATGACAACAATATTTCCATTGACGGTCCGCTTTCCTTATCAGATTCCACAAATCAGCTGGACCGGTTTGCCGCGTCCGGCTGGGCGACGGCGCGTGTCGACGGTCACGATCCGGCCGCGATCGCATCGGCGATCGAGGCGGCGCAAAAGTCTGATCGCCCGACATTGATCGCCTGCAAGACGATTATCGGCCTTGGCGCGCCAACCAAGGCGGGCACGGCGGCGACCCATGGGGCGCCATTGGGCGCGGACGAGGTCGCCGGCGCGCGTGAAGCGCTGCACTGGCCCCATGCGCCATTTGAGGTGCCGTCGGATATTTTGTCCACCTGGCGCGACGCCGGGAGCCGTGGCGGCGCCGCTTATGGCGCCTGGGAGGCGCGGCTAAAGGCCGATCCGCAATGCGAGGCTTTCCGCACGGCGCTTTCCGGCGATTATGCGGGCGCGCTCGCGCCGGCGATGCGCGATTATAAAAAATCGCTGTCCGATGATCCGCAAAAGGTTGCGACCCGCAAAGCGTCCGAGATGGCGCTTGGCGTTGTCAACGACGTCATCAATGAAACGATTGGCGGTTCCGCCGACCTTACCGGATCCAACAATACGAAAACAAAACAGCTGAGCCCGCTGACGTCGGAAGATTACGCCGGGCGTTATGTTTATTACGGCATCCGCGAGCACGGCATGGCGGCGGCGATGAACGGCATGGCCCTTCATGGCGGTGTCGTGCCTTATGGCGGTACGTTTCTGGTGTTTACGGATTATTGCCGGCCGTCCATTCGTCTTGCCGCCTTGATGGGGCTCCGTGTTGTTTATGTGATGACCCATGACTCCATCGGTCTTGGCGAAGATGGGCCGACCCATCAGCCGGTCGAGCATGTGGCGGCGCTGCGCGCGATCCCTAATCTCAATGTTTACCGGCCCTGTGATGCAGTCGAGACTGCGGAATGCTGGGAGCTGTCGCTCACCAATATCGCGACGCCTTCCGTTATTGCGCTGACGCGGCAGGGGCTTGAGCCTATGCGCGTCACTCATACGGATGAAAATCTCTGCGCGCGTGGGGCGTATGTTCTGGCTGGCGGCGATGATGATGACGCAACGATTATTGCTTCCGGGTCAGAGGTCAGCCTGGCGATGGCGGCGCGCGCCAGGCTTGCGGATGAGGGCGTCAAGGCGCGCGTCGTTTCCGCGCCGTCATTTGAACTCTTCGCCATGCAGCCTGAGTCCTATCGCCTTGAAGTCATTGGGGACCGTCCGCGCGTTGGCGTGGAGGCGGGCATTCGTCAGGGGTGGGATCAATTTCTGCGGTTGAAAGACGGCTTTGTCGGCATGACAGGGTTTGGCGCGTCCGCGCCGGCAAGTGACTTGTTTGAGAATTTTGGCGTAACGCCAGCGGCGGTCGCCAGTGAAGTGAAACGGTTGATTGGTTAGGAGGAAGACATGGCGTTGAAAATTGCCATTAACGGATTTGGACGGATCGGGCGCCTGGCGCTTCGCTCAATCATGGAGACGGGCCGCGAAGGTGTTGAGGTCGTTGCAATCAACGATCTCGGACCGGTGGAAACCAACGCGCATCTCGTACAGTACGATTCAGTGCATGGTCGTTTCCCGAATGAAGTGAAGTCCACAAGCGACACGATTGATGTGGGCGCGGGGCCGATCAAAGTCTTCGCCGAGCGCGACCCGTCGAAATTGCCATGGGGTGATCTGGGTGTGGATATTGTTTATGAGTGCACCGGCATTTTTGCAACGCGCGACAAGGCGGCGATGCATCTGGACGCGGGCGCAAAGCGCGTTCTGGTTTCCGCTCCTGCATCGGGCGCGGATAAGACGATTGTCTTTGGCGTCAATCATGACAGCCTGACAGCGGAAGATACTGTTGTGTCGAACGCGTCGTGCACCACAAACTGCCTCGCGCCGGTCGCGAAAGTGCTGCACGATGCGGTTGGCATTGAGCGCGGCTATATGACGACAATTCACTCTTACACCGGCGACCAACCGACGCTGGATACGCTGCATAAGGATCTTTACCGCGCGCGCGGCGCTGCGACCAACATGATCCCGACATCAACCGGCGCTGCAAAAGCGGTCGGTCTCGTGTTGCCTGATCTTAACGGGAAGCTTGACGGCTCGTCGATTCGCGTGCCAACGGCGAACGTATCTGTAGTTGACCTTGTGTTCACGCCGAACAAAGACACGAGCGTTGAAGAAATCAATAACGCCGTGATCGAAGCGGCCAGCAAAGGACCGCTGAAAGGCGTTCTCGGTTGCACGGACAAGCCGTTGGTTTCATCCGATTTCAATCATGACCCGCATTCTTCAACCTTTGCGCTGAACCAGACGCAAATTCTTGAAGGCAAACTGGTGCGCGTGCTTTCATGGTATGACAATGAGTGGGGTTTCTCGACCCGCATGACCGATACGGCGCTCGAACTCGCGAAGCACATTTAGGGCGGTTGTAGTGACGGGCTATCGAACACTTGATGATCTTGATGTCGCTGGCAAACGCGTTCTGGTGCGCGTTGATTTCAACGTGCCGATGAAAGATGGCGAAGTTACCGACGCCACGCGCATCGATCGCGCTTTGCCGACGATACAGGATCTGTCGAAGAAGGGCGCCATCGTGCTGCTGGCGTCGCATTTCGGGCGCCCAAAAGGTTCCGTCGATCCGGAATTCACGCTGGAGCCTGTGGCGAAAGTGCTGGGCGACAAACTCGGCGGTCCGGTAGAGTTCGCCGAGGACTGCATTGGCGATCCTGTTCGAAAACTTGTCAAAAACATGCTCGAAAGCGATGTCGCCCCTGCTTGAGAACACGCGGTTTCACCCCGGCGAAGAAGCGAACGATCCGGAATTTGCAAAAGCGCTTGCGGAAAATGCCGACATTTATGTCAATGATGCATTCTCAGCCGCACACCGCGCCCACGCCTCAACCGAAGGCGTTGCGCGGATATTGCCGTCTGCGGCGGGGCGCGCCATGGAGCGCGAGCTTGATTATCTGAAAGCCGCGCTTTCCGAGCCCGTCCGCCCGCTGATGGCGGTTGTCGGCGGGGCGAAAGTGTCCACCAAGATTGAGCTTCTCCTCAATCTCGTCGGCAAGGCTGATATTCTTGCTGTCGGTGGCGCGATGGCGAACACGTTTCTTTTTGCGAAAGGTCAGAGCGTCGGGCAATCCCTTAGCGAGCCTGATCTTGCAGGCACGGCGCGGGAGATTATGGCGCAGGCCAAAGCCGGCGGCTGCGACCTTGTCTTGCCGCTCGATGTCGTTGTTGCGAAGGAATTCAAGGAGGATGCGGACCGCGAGGTCGTCAATGCAGACGCTGTCGGCGCCGACGACATGATCCTCGATCTCGGGCCGGAAACCGTTGACCTGATCGCCCAGAGAATTGAAAGCGCAAAAACGCTGGTCTGGAACGGTCCGCTCGGCGCGTTTGAAACCAGGCCCTTCGATACGGCGACAGTGGAAGCGGCGCGGTTTGCGGCGAAACAGGTTGACGAGGCGGGTCTCGTCGCTGTCGCCGGCGGCGGCGATACCGTTGCAGCGCTCAAACATGCGCAGGTCGCCAAAGAATTCACCTATGTCTCGACCGCCGGCGGCGCATTCCTTGAATGGCTTGAAGGGCAAAACGCTGCCCGGCGTGGCGGCGCTGGAAGCATCCGCAAGCAGCGAATAACTATTAAGGGGTAGATTTATGGATCTCGTAGCTCTCAACAAAATCGCCAATGCGATGGTTGCGCCCGGCAGGGTATTCTGGCGGCGGATGAATCATCCGGCACCATCAAGAAACGCTTTGATGCGATCAATGTGGAATCGACGGAAGATAATCGCCGCGATTATCGTGAAACACTGTTCCGCACCCGCGAGGCGATGGAAAATTATGTCTCCGGCGTGATTCTTTTTGACGAAACCATTCGTCAGAAGGCCGCGGACGGAACGCCGCTCGTTAAACTGATTGAAGAAGCCGGTTCCATTCCCGGCATTAAAGTCGATAAAGGCGCGAAGGATCTTGCCGGCGCGCCGGGCGAAAAAGTCACTGAGGGTCTTGATGGCCTGCGTGAGCGGTTGGCGGAATATTACGATCTCGGCGCTCGATTTGCGAAATGGCGTGCTGTTATCGATATCGCCGGGAATGAGATTCCGTCAGGGTACTGCATTGCGACCAATGTTCATGCATTGGCGCGCTACGCAGCCTTGTGTCAGGAAGCGAACATCGTGCCGATTGTTGAGCCGGAAGTTTTGATGGACGGTGATCACGATATCGACCGTTGTTACGACGTCACCGAATACACGCTGAAGTCGCTGTTTGACGAGCTCTATGCGCAGGACGTTTGCGCTTGAAGGAACGATCCTGAAACCGAACATGGTGATCTCAGGCAAGAAGTGCCCGACTCAGGCGGGTGTTGCAGAGATTGCAGAGAAGACGGTTAAATGTTTCCGCGAAACTGTCCCTGCGGCGTTGCCGGGCATTGTTTTCCTGTCAGGCGGCCAGTCCGATGAAGAAGCAACGGCGAATCTCAACGCGATGAATGCAGAGCATGCGGATAAAATGCCATGGGCGCTCTCGTTCTCTTACGGCCGTGCGCTTCAGGCTGCGCCGCAAAAGGCGTGGGCCGGTAAAGCCGAGAATGTCCCGGCTGCGCAAGCCGCGTTTGCGCATCGTGCGAAAATGAATTCGCTGGCGACATTGGGCGAATGGTCGGACGGCTTGGAAAACGCTGCCTGATCCATACATAATATTTCGCTATCTGGTTTTGTGATCCAGTGAGGTTTGAATGAACTGCGAGGCGGGACAGGCGAGTGTCGATGAAATTCCACTGGAACAGATCGAGTGGATCAACGGCTTTGCCACGCCCCCATCGCCGCCGGTTCGGCCGTTCCACGCGCTAGCGTCTGTTTTCCGGCTGGTCACGAACAAGGAAGACACGCGCCAGGTTTTTGAAATCGTTCAGGCGCTTTCCGGCGGATCTCCCAAAAAACTTTTTAAACGGTTCAGCGCGACTGACTACGGGCGGCGCGTTCTCACCGAACCCGTGAAACTTGAAAATCTTCTCGGCGACCGCGAAGGATTGCGGCGGTTGCCGGAGGGAAGCCTGGGCCGCGTCTATCTCGACTTTATGGAAGGCGAGAGTCTGACGCCTGACGGTTTGATCGACGCGGCGGAAGAAGCAGGCATTGATTTTCGCGGTGAGAGCCAGTTCGAAGACTATCGCCGCCTGTTCCTGCATCTCGATGTCAGCCACGATCTCTGGCATGTGCTAACGGGTTATGGGCGTGACGCCTTGGGCGAGCTTTGCAACCTCGTCTATACGCGCGCGCAGACCGGGAACGCCGGGTTCAAACTCATCGTCACGATCGGGTTTGCAGCGCAAAAGCTGGAAGCGCCGCGCGCGAAAATCCAGAAATCGCTGGCGGAGGCCAGGCGTAACAGTCGAAACGCTGCCTGGGTGCTTGAGTACGATGTTGAGGAATTGTTGCCGCTACAGTTGAGCGAAGTGCGCCGCAGGCTGAATATCGCCGAGCCCGCCATCTACAATTCAGTACCTGACGACATCAAACAAAATCTCCTGAAACCGAAAGTCAGACAAACGCAGACTGAGCGCGAAATCACGCGCAATACGCGAGTTGCGACATAAAGCTCTTTGCATTCCTGTCTGAGCGGGTTTTGACTAAGAGCGCGGCAGATCAGGAAAATTGATTGTGCTCAAAATGCTCGATATCGGATTGTCCTTGCTGGCGATCGCCATCGGCGTATTGCACAGTTTTATTGTTGCGCCACAGATTTATAAATCGCTGACGCTTGACGCTTTCTGGTTTTTCGCCGCGGGTCTGGCGATAATTTTTACCGGCGTTCTAAATGGTTTGCGCATTGCTTATGGCTCGCTGGCGAAGGGCGTGTACTGGTCCGCATTGTTTGCGTCCCTGACGATGCTTGGATTGATCGCGGTCTTTGCCTGGTCGCAAAAAGCAGTGACTGATCCGGTTGTGCTGCTGCAACTTGTTACCTATGCCGGGCTTGTTGTTATGTCGCTGATGCGGCGGGTTTAGGAATGAATTAGCGGCTATATGAAAACGGATTGTCAGCTTTATCTCATTACGCCGCCGCAGATCGACGATCTTGATCGTTTCGTCGAGACGTTGAAAGCCGCGCTTGGCGCCGGCGATGTCGCCTGTCTGCAATTGCGGTTGAAACACCCTGACGGCGAGCCTGCGCCTGATGATGATATCATCGCGGCGGCGGAAGCTATGGCGCCGATTGCGCTCGCCCATGACGCTGCGTTCCTGATCAATGACCGCCCGGACCTGGCGGTTAAAACCGGCGCCGACGGCGTTCATATCGGTCAGTCCGATGCGCCTTATGCTCGGGCGCGCGCAATGCTTGGGGATGACGCGACGATTGGCGTGACCTGTCACAATTCGAAACATCTGGGCCTCGTCGCCGGTGAGGCGGGGCGGATTATGTCGCCTTCGGCGCATTTTTTCCGACCGATACGAAAGCCGCCCCGACCGTGGCCGACCCGGACCTGATCGACTGGTGGGCCGATGTGACGACCGTCCCTTGTGTCGCGATTGGCGGTATCACGCCCGCGAATTGCGCGCCGCTGGTGCGGGCGGGCGCGGATTTTCTCGCGGTTTCTTCGTCGGTCTGGTCTCACCCTGACGGCTCTGCGGCGGCCGTTAAGGCTTTTGAGGCGGCCATCGCCGCCGCGTGAAATAGCGCCGATATAAACCTTTCTGGAACGTCTCTTGCAGCACAAGCTGCATGTTCACGTTGCTTGGTCCCAATGGGGCCGGGAAGGTTGTCATGAGACCGAACTGGGTTGCCGTCGTTTGCGGGGTTGTCTTGGTCGCCGCGTCTTTTTCCATCGCTTTCATCGAGGGCGCGACCGCGGCGCGTGACGCCGCCCCAAGTCCCACAGGGCTCGCTCAGGCCCGCTAAGCAAATTTTGCGGGGCAAAGCGTCCCCGCCATTAACGATTTTCCCCTTTTGTTCCGGCTCAAAGCAAGACATGCTGGGGGCATGAGCAAACTGATTCGAGTGTTCGGTATCGATCCGGGCTCAGCCGCGACCGGCTGGGGGGTGATCGATTGCGCCGGGTCCCGGCTTTCCTATGTGGCGTCCGGCGTCATCCGCCCAAAGCGAGGGCATGGCCATGCGCAAAAGCTGGCCGAAATTTTCACCGCCCTTCAGGACTTGATCGAGCGCCACACGCCCCATGAGGCGGCGGTGGAGGAAACATTTGTCAATGCAAGCCCACGTGATGCGCTGGTTCTGGGTCAGGCGCGGGGCGTCGCGCTGCTGGCGCCGGCGCTGGGCGGGCTGCCTGTTGCGGAATACGCCGCGAACTCGGTGAAAAAGTCCGTGGTCGGACGAGGGCATGCGGATAAAACACAGGTGCAGGCGATGGTGAAAGTATTGTTGCCGCAATGTTCGGCGCCGAAGCCGGATGAGGCGGATGCGCTCGCCGTCGCGATCTGTCATGCGCATCATATGGATTTCAGGGCATTGAGGCGGCGTCATGATCGGGCGTTTAAAAGGAACAGTCGCGGCATTAGGCGTTGACACCGTGCTGATCGATGTGATGGGCGTCGGCTATGAGGCGTACGCCGCACCACGCCTGTTGCAAAAGCTCACGATGGGTGAGGCGGCGACACTGTCGATTGAAACTTACGTTCGCGAAGACGTCATCCGGCTCTATGGCTTTGAAAGCGAGCATGAGCGCCAGTGCTTTCGCCTGTTGCAAACGGTGCAAGGGGTCGGCGCGAAGCACGGGCTCGCCATCCTGCAGGTGCTGTCGCCGGCGGAGCTTTACGACGCCGTTGCGGCGGAAGACGTAACGGCGCTCGCGCGCGCCCACGGCGTCGGCAAGCGGCTTGCCCAGCGCATCGCGACCGAACTGCAGTCGAAAGTCGGCTCGCTGGCGGAACAGACCGGCGAGGTGATTACGATCGCCGCGCGAAAAAAGGTCGCTGGCGCAACGGACGATCCTGCACTGGCGGCGCGCGCCGACGCGGTCTCGGCGCTCGCCAATCTCGGCTATGACGGGGTGGAGGCGCGGCGCGCTGTCGCCCTGGCGGCGGAGGCGATGGATGAACCCGGCGTCGAAGCGCTGATCAAGGCGGCGTTGAAAGATTTGGCGGCGTGATAGATGTGTACGGATAAATAATGGCTGAACCCGCTTACAATGACGACCGCCTTATCGATGGCGACAGGAAACCGGAAGACGCGGACGCCGCGCTGCGCCCGAAAAGTCTCGACGATTTTGTCGGTCAGCGTCAGGCGAAAGATAATCTGCGCGTTTTCGTGCAGGCCGCTCGCCAGCGCGGCGAGGCGCTGGACCATGTTCTCTTTCACGGACCGCCGGGGCTCGGCAAGACAACGCTGGCGCAGATTGTCGCCAATGAACTCGGCGTCAATTTCCGCTCGACGTCGGGGCCGGTGATCACCAAGCCCGGCGATCTCGCCGCGCTCCTCACCAATCTCGAAAAAGGCGACGTTCTGTTCATTGACGAAATTCATCGCCTGACGCCGGCGGTGGAGGAGGTGCTCTATCCCGCGATGGAGGATTACGCCCTTGATCTTATGATTGGCGAGGGGCCGTCGGCGCGTTCGGTGAAGATCGATCTGCCGCGCTTTACCTTGATCGGCGCCACCACGCGGTCGGGATTGCTTGCAAAACCATTGCTTGATCGTTTTGGCATTCCTGTGCGGCTTGAGTTTTATGGCGCTGACGATCTGATGCGCATTGTCGCGCGCGGCGCGGCGAAGCTGGATGCGACAATGTCGGAGGACGGCGCCATGGAAGTCGCACGCCGCTCGCGCGGGACGCCGCGTGTCGCCGGGCGGTTGTTGCGGCGCGTGCGCGATGTGGCGACTGTCGAGGGTGCGGATGTTATCGATGCGCCGGTTGCTGACAAGGCGCTGAAGCGTCTGGAAATTGACGCGCTCGGTCTCGACCCTCTCGACCGGCGCTATCTTCGTCTGATTGCGGAGCATTTTGGCGGCGGCCCGGTCGGCGTTGAAACGCTCGCCGCTTCGCTGGCTGAAGCGCGCGACGCGGTTGAGGACGTTGTCGAGCCGTTCCTCCTCCAGTGCGGGCTTATCCAGCGCACGCCCAGAGGCCGCGTGTTGTCGACAAGCGCCTGGAAACATCTTGGGCTCGCTGCGCCAAAAAACATCGCATCGGAACTGTTTGGCGAGAAGTAGTGATGTGCCAAATAAAATTAGTTCTGGAAGGAATCTCAACCAAAGAAGAGTTTCAATCTCTAGTCGTTCGAAAGCTAAGTTTTCCTGAATACTACGGGAGGAATCTCGATGCGTTTTATGAATGCTTGGGAGATTTTGTAGCAATACGACCATTGCCGTAACGGGGATGGAAAGTCTTAACTCTTCTCTCAGAGAATACATAGTTCGATATGTCGATATTATGAGAGAATTTGCATCAGAAGAGAATAACAATTTCAAGATTCTCATCGACTAGTTGGATTTCTCTCAGGGAGATTCGCAATGGGCACTTCAATCGGGCTGACATTATTCTTCGGGCTTTTTCTGGCGGTTGGCGTCGGCATTCTCGGTTTCGGCTTGCGCGCTTTGCACATGTCGAAACTGGCGGAGCATTGGCCGACCGTGTCGGGCACCATTATGAGTTCCGATTTCGATGTCAGTCATGACGACGACGGCACGACATACCGAACGAAACTCTCTTATGCATACAACGTCATGGGTCGCGAGCTGACAGGCAAGAAAATCGCTTTCGGGTATTCCGGATCGAGCAGCGAAAAGTTTCACCGCGATATTTATAATGCTCTGCCGGTAAACTCACAGGTCGCCGTGCGTTATGATCCGAATAAGCCGGAACGCGCGGTGCTTTCTTTCGGAACCAATCAGTCGATCAAGTTCCTGATGATCTTCGGCGCCGTCTGGACGATGTTTACGCTGGGCATGATGGCGATGTTCTGGATGAACGGGCAGGGCGCAACGACCTTGCTGCAGAACATGATTGTTTATTCGAAAGGATAAGCGTCTAGAGCGTTTTGAAAATCATATAGTTCGCTTTGCTCATCCTTCGAGACGCTAATATTCCCTTCATGCTGAAGGCCGCGGCGCGGCGTCTCGAGGCACGAAGGGAATATTAGCCCTCAGGATGAAGCCGATATGATTTCTGGTAAAGTCAAATGCTCTAACGTTTGGGCATCGCGCCAAACTCTTTCAGGTGACCTTCAATCCGCTGGCGAAGCATTGCTTCGTCTTTGCCGTAGATGTGAATGACGGCGTAATTTTTAACGCCAGAACCATTGGCGATGAAAAGATTGGCGTTGTGCCACCAGTCATCTTCGGCAAGCTCGATGACATTCTTTGTCTGGCTGTGCATAACCCCGAACAGCGCAGAGCCCTGGTCGGCGATGACGGTTTCCATCTGCGGCGCGATTTCGTTGAACTTCTCCGGCGAGGCGTGGCGCGTGTCGAACACGACCCCGCCGAGCGATTCCACAATGCGCGCAACATCCTCGGATGGATATTGGCGCTGGGCGGCTTCGCTTTTCGTGTCGAACCGCGCGAGATAGATCAGCGATCCGGGCCTCGCGGGCGGCGGCGTCACGTTAAATGCTTTTTGATAAGCGCTGACGTCATCCGGCCCCCAGTAATAACTCGGTATGCGTTTGCGGATGATGCGCGCCTTGGCGATGCGTAAAGGCTGCTCGGCGACGCGGTAATCAAGGCCCAGCGCCTCGACGTCGCGAATGACATATGGCTTACGCGCCAGAACGGCCGGCAGGATTAGCGGCGCCACGATGTCGTTTGCGGTGACCAGCGACAACACATAATCCGCAACCCAGTCGCCATAAGTGTAAGGCGTTTCGGTCTCGATCAATGTACCGCTCTCAATGCGTTCGGCGCCTTTGCCGGACTGGGTTTTCAAGATTTCTGCGGTTGAGGGCGGACGGATAGAATAGCGCGCCACATAGCGCCCATCCTTCGCCGCGAGACCTTCGGGCGTATAAAGAACATCGTCGATATCCAGATAAGGCGCTCGCGGCGTTGAATAGACAAGACGTTGCTGTGTTGTGCGATCGCCTGAAACCGGGATCGCATCGGTCTGGCGCATGTCCGTCTCAGCGGCGCTCAGCGCCTCCCATCGACCGGCGGCGGCCAGCGCCTTTTGCAGCGGCGCCGCCAGTTTCACGCGCGCCCGCACGAGGGGATGTCGCCAGTCGAGATTGCCGCGAATTTTCATGATGTCGAGCGATACTGTGCTTGGCGGGCCAAGAGCAAGCGGACGAAAATGTCGAAGCGAGGCCCACGCTCCCGTCATTGTTCCGAAAAGCCGGCAAAAAGCTGACTGAGAAAGGGAGAGTGCAATGAAACTGTTGAGCATTGGGTTAATCGCCGCGCTGCTGGCGGGTGGCGGCGCGCTGGCGTCAGAGGATATTGAGGTGCGCTCGCTGCAAGAAGGCGCGCCAAGAGCCACAGGAAACATCGAACAGCTTGGCTGGTTGACCGGCTATTGGGAGGGCGAAGGTCTCGGCGGCAAGGCGGTCGAAATGATTGCGCCGGCTGAGGGCGGTCAGATGATGGGCGCGTTCCGTCATGATGGCGATGATGGCGGTCCAAAATTTTACGAGTTTTATCTGTTTGCGGAGATTGAAGACTCGCTGGTGTTGCGCATTAAACATTTCACGCCGGACCTCATCGGCTGGGAGGAGAAGGCGGAATTTGTCGAGTTTCCACTCGTAGCGGTCGAAAAAGAGGCGGTCTATTTCGATGGCGTTTCTTTCGTGCTGACCGGCGAAGGGAAGATGCAGTCTGCGGTGAAGATCGACGGGCAGGGCGTTTTTCAGTTCCGCTATCGCGCCGTCGCGCTTGAGTAACCCGGCTGTCAGAGCCGCTTCAGCAGCGCGCAAACTATGCTAAGCAATCGCTCATGAGTGACCCTGGTCAACGCGCCTCCATCTTTCGATTGCCGGTCAGAATCTATTACGAGGATACTGATTTTTCCGGCGTCGTTTATCACGCCGCCTATCTCAAATTCTTTGAGCGCGGGCGCACCGAGGCGTTGCGGGCTTGCGGCGTCCATCACAGCGAGATGCTGGAGCGCGAAGAGCCGCTCGCCTTTGCCGTGCGCAAAATGACCACGGAATGGATAGCGCCCGCCCGGATCGACGATCTTCTGGAAGTGCGCACGGTCTTCGCCGCGTTCAGAGGCGCGCGCATGTTCCTCGATCAGGAGATCTGGCGGGGCGAGACGCTTCTGGCCTGCGCCGGCGTGGAGGCCGCCTGCATGTCTCTGGAAGGCCGGCCCCGGCGGCTGCCCAAGGATATCGCCGGGCGGCTTTCTGGCGGAAAACAACGTTAATCTTTCATTAACCGGGATTAAAGTTTGGAAATCGCCTCGCCGAAGGCTTCCCTTAGCCGCTGATTTGCCCAATTTCCGCGTGATGAGGGATTAAACAGCGCGTCTATCGGTGTTAACCATAGATCAGCTTCGCGCGGGCATAAGACGCGCGCCCGATGACTTGCGCTCAAATGGCGGGAAAGCCATGCGTGGGTTTTAGTTTCGCTTACCGCCCGCGCCGCGGGCCTATCAGGGGATACAACATCCATGGAAACAGAAGTCGCAGCCGCAGCGATTGGAACCGAGTTCAGCCTCTGGGGACTGTTCCTGAGCGCCGATCCGATCGTGAAATCGGTGATGGGCCTTCTCGCGATCTCGTCTGTCTGGTCCTGGGCGGTGATTATCGACAAATCGCTGACTTTCGGCCGGTTGAAACGCAAATCGAGCCGTTTTGAAGACCAGTTCTGGTCCGGCAAGCCGCTTGACGATCTCTACCGCAAGATGGGTGACAAGCAGGATCATCCAATGGCCCGGGTTTTTTCCGCCGCCATGCAGGAATGGTCGCGGTCCAAAGAAACCGGCCGGTCAGAGGCGCTTGTCGCCGGCGCCAAGGAGCGCATCGACAAGGTCCTGAACGTCTCCGTGGCGCGCGAGCTTGAAACGGCGGAGCGTAACCTCGGCGTGCTCGCAACCGTTGGGTCGGCGGCGCCGTTTGTCGGTCTTCTCGGCACCGTCTGGGGCATCATGAACGCGTTCCAGGCGATCGCGGTCACCAAGGATACGAACCTCGCCGTTGTGGCGCCGGGTATCGCCGAAGCGTTGTTCGCGACGGCGCTCGGTCTTCTCGCTGCGATCCCGGCGGTTGTCGGCTACAATCGTTATTCCGCGTCGCTCAATTCTTTCGCTGTGCGTTTGCAGGGGTTTGCTGACGAGTTTTCCGCGATCCTGTCACGCCAGCTTGATGAAAGGGCGCGCTGATGGGCGTTAATCTCAATCCCGGCGGCGGGCGCCATCGCCCGGGCCGCACGCGGCCCATGGCGGAAATCAATGTGACGCCGCTGGTCGACGTCATGCTGGTGCTGTTGATCGTATTTATGGTTGCGGCGCCGCTTTTAACGGTCGGCGTCGCCGTGGACCTGCCGGAAACATCGGCCAATCCGATCCAGGATCAGGGCGAACCGTTGACCGTGACCGTCTCGGCGGACGGCACCATTTATGTGCAGGAAACGCCGGTCGATTATGACAATTTAGTGCCCCGGCTGGAGGCGATTGCAACCGCCGGTTACGACCAGCGAATTTTTATCCGCGGCGATCAGAACCGCGCTTATGGCGATGTTGTGAAAGTCATGGGGCGCATCAACGCCGCCGGCTTTACCCGGATTGGTCTCGTGACCGAGCAGGAAACCCAGTGACCGTTACGCGTCGCTGGTAGAGAAAGGCCGCCACTTGTCATGCGTTTCGGCGTTGTCGCATCGATCCTCTTTCACCTCGCCATTATCGGCGCGGCGTTTTTATCGCCGCTCGCGAACTGGCGTCCCGATGTGCAGTCCGAACCTTACATCCCGCTGGAGCTGATCGCCGAAGCCGAGCTTGATCTCACGACCAGCGTACCGGCCGCGCGGCCCGAACCCGAGCCGGTTGAGGAAGAGCCTGAGCCCGATCTGCCCGAGCCAGTGATCGAGGAAGAGCCGGAACCCCAGCCGGTTGAACCGGAACCGGAACCGGAGCCCGAGCCCGTCGAGCCGGAACCGGAGCCCGAGCCTGAACCTGTTGAAGAAGAACCGGAGCCTGAAGAAACGCCACCGCCGCCGGAACCGAAACGCGACGAGCTTGATCTCGATGCGCTTTCAAAGCTTGTCGATCTCGAAAAAGAAAACGAACGCTCGGAAACGCCCGTCGAAACGCCATCTGAAACCGCCGAGGTCGCCGACACGGCGCGCGCCGCGGTCGGCGCCGGCGATCGTCTGACGGCAAGCGATGAAGCCAAAATGCGGGCCGCTGTTGAGCGTTGCTGGAATGCGGGCGCGATCATTGGCGCGCCCAATCCTGAAAATCTTGTCGTCACGCTGGATATCGATCTCAATCGTGACGGAACGTTAAGTGGCGCGCCACGGGTGGCGAATGCATTGCAAATCAACCTATCAGGGAACCGCTTCTGGAAGGTTGCGGAACAGACGGCGGTTCGAGCTGTTGTGAGTTGTGCGCCCTATGACTTTTTGCCGCCCGACCGTTATGACACATGGAAAGAATTCACACTGAACTTCGATCCAAGCGTGATGGTTGGCAGATAATTTTCAGGGGGCCTGAAAGAGAGTGAGATGATGAAACGACTTGTTGCGATCCTTCTGACGATTTTCATCGCCGCCGCGCCAGCGGCTCATGCGCGCGTGACGATTGACATCACGCAAGGCAAATATTGACCCGATGCCGGTTGCGGCCCCGGATTTTCTTGGCGCGAGCGATGATGCGGCGAATCTCGGGCGCGACATTACCGGTGTCCTGATGAGCGATCTCGATCGCTCCGGTCTGTTCCAGGTGATCGATCAGCGAGCCTATATCGAAAAACCGGAAAGCGTGAATGTGCGTCCGCGCTTTGCAGACTGGCGTATCATCAATGCGCAGGTGTTGATCATCGGTGAAGTGGAGGAACTGCCTGACGGTCGCATTCAGGTCGCAACCCGCGTCTGGGGACGTTTACGCCGACGAACAGCTTGGCGCCGTGGCGTTCAAGACGCCTGCCGACAACTGGCGGCGCGCGGCGCATAAGGTTGCTGACTTTGTTTATAAAACGCTGACCGGTGAAGACGGATACTTCGATACGCGCCTTGTGTTCGTGCATGAGACAGGGCCGAAAGATAAGCGCGTCAAACGTCTTATGATCATGGACCAGGATGGCGCCAATCCTGTTCCGTTGACGGATGGTCTCAACTATCAGGTGCTGACGCCGCGCTTCTCGCCGACACAGCAACAGATTACCTATATGGCGTTGTTCGATAACCGTCCGGGTCAGGTATATCTCTTCAATATTGAAACCGGCGAGCAGGAACAGCTCGGCACATTCCGCGGCATGACCTTCGCGCCGCGCTTTTCGCCGGATGGACGCCAGGTTCTGATGTCGATGGAGCGCACCGGCAATTCCGATATTTTCAAAATGGATCTGGCGACGCGGCGGTTGACCCGGCTGACGGATAATACGGCGATCGACGTATCGCCGACGATGGAGCCCAATGGGCGGCGCATCGCCTTTACGTCCGATCGCGGCGGCTCCCAGCAGATCTATGTCATGGACGCCAGCGGGGCGAACCAGAAGCGCATCACCTTCGGCGAGGGGCGCTATATGACCCCGGTCTGGAGCCCTCGCGGCGATTTGATCGCCTTCACCCGTCAATATAAAGGTCGCTTTTACATTGGCGTCGTCCGGCCGGATGGCACTGGCGAGCGCCCTTTTGACGGAAAGTTTCCTGGATGAAGGGCCAACCTGGTCGCCAAATGGCCGGGTTTTAATGTTCTATCGTCAAACGCCGACCCGTCGGGACGGCTCCGGCGGCGGCTCAGCGCTGTGGTCTGTTGATTTGACCGGGCGAAACCTCCGTCGCGTAAGGACTCCGGGGGATGCGTCCGACCCAGCGTGGTCGCCATTGCTCCCCTAGAAAGGGAAAATTGCTTGTATTCGTAACCGAAAATTCATTCTTGCGCCGGAACAGCCGTTCTTGATCGGGCGCACGGACACCGCTACCCTCGCCGCGTTGGTTAAATTTTAGGATTTGACTGACACAGATTTGAAAGGCGGGGAATCTATAAGTTCCAGCGCTGCCCGAATTACGCTCGACGGCGAGAGCCTGACGGCAAGGACTGTGTTGAGTATCATAAGAGGGGCTTTTTCGCGGGGGCGCGCTCGCAAGGCCCGTGTTAGAATCGCCCAGAGACTTGAGGCCGGAAGAAAACAGAGCCGAAAGCAACCGGGAAAAGTGGAGCAAAAGAGGACTATGAAAAACTTTCTGAAAATCGCCGGAGTGGCGGCCGCATTGGCGCTGATCTCGGCATGTGCGACCTCGGGCCCTGATGTTGTTAGCGGTGATACAGGCGCGACGACTGAAGCCGCCGGTCCAACAGGCCCCGTTCCGGGCAGCCAGGCGGATCTTGAAGAATCAGCGGGCCACCGTGTTTTCTTCGGCTTTGATCAGTACACGCTGACGCCGCAAGCCCAGCAGACTCTCGCCCGTCAGGCGGCGTGGCTGCAGGAATATCCTGAAACCCGCATTCTTCTCGCAGGCAACTGCGATGAGCGCGGCACCCGTGAATATAACCTCGCGCTCGGCGCACGCCGCGCCGAAGCGGCTCGCGCATATCTCGCAAGCCTCGGCGTTGATCCTGCGCGCATCACCACCGTTTCTTACGGCAAAGAGCGTCCGCTTGATCCGCGTTCAACGGAAGAAGCATGGTCGCTGAACCGGAACGCGACAACGACAATTCAGACGGTTGGTTCTTAATCAACCCTGTCTGGCAGACTGAAATGGGAGCGCGCCCGCGTCGATTGCGGCGCGCTCTTTTTTGTTCGCCATGATTTGGCCGCGTGAGCGTCCTATCTTGTGGCGAAAATAGCGTGATTGAGAAATTGCGCTGGTATAGGCTTTTCGACCAGATTGCCGCGTTTATCGAAGGAAGACACCGATGACATTGATCCGATCCATGATTGCGAACCGCCCCATGATTGCATTGATTGGCGCCGTATCGGTGGCGATCGCATCGAGCCCCGCCAGCGCCGGCACCAAGGACGACGTTCGCGCGCTGCAGGAACGCATGGCGCTTGTCGAGCAGAGCATTGCCGGGCAAAGCGCGCAGATGGTGCGTGTCAGCGAACTTGAAGCTCAGATTCAGAGTATGACCGGGCTTATTGAGGAACTTACCTACCAGCTTGATATGGCCAATCAGCGATTGGACGCAGTCAGCGCTGCTCTGGCCGGCGACAGTCTCGGCGCAGAAGCGTCAGCGCAAGGCTTCCCTGCGGGGCGCGCGGTCCGTCGAGCGGCCCTGTCGATCTGACCACCGGCGATCCGATTGCTGAGCAATTGCGCAATGACGGCGCCGCGCAGGCTCCTGTCCCCGCGCCTGGTGGAGGCGCAGCCAGCGATATTGCTCTGCCGCTCTATCCCGATGCGGCATATGACTATGCATCCGCCTTTCTTTTGAAAGGGGATTACCAGCGCGCAAAGTCTGCGTTTGAGCTTTACGTTGAAGCGTTCCCGCGT
>CBDDKD010000047.1:0-106144 GCA_965230025.1 Hyphococcus sp. | reverse complement strand
CGCTCGTACGAATGACCGTGTGGCGCAAATAACCAGGCGGCTGAAACCCACGCGCCTCAATTGCTTTCAAAACTGTCTGTAGACGAACGGCAAGCTTCAGCTGCCGGGAGGGGTTTCTACTGACATGACCGCCATCTGGGCGCAATTGAAGACGCAATTCGCGCCGCGCCATTTCAAGCCCCCGCTCCGCCGGCGCTTCACACCCCGGCAAACAAAAGCCTGCAATGCATAATCCGAGCGAGGTCATCAGTCGGTCAAAACCAGTTTCCGCTCGATGCGCTGTCCGCGCAAGATGGCGGGTCTGACGCGCCATTGACGTCAACATGCGGCTGCGCCAGAGCGCGTCTGTTTTTGAAAGCAGTAGCGGATGATGCGAACAAATATTTACAAGCCGTTCGGCGACAAAATACGGCGCCCAAGCTTCCGGCGACCATTTTTCATATCGCGCAAGCCATGACTTTGCTAATTGCCGCGCCCCGGCGCGCCCTTCGTCACCCATTGCCGCCAGGTGACGCAACCAGGAAAACTCCTGAAGAAATGCGAAGACGGGGCCGCCGGCTTCAGAAAGGTCCCAGATGCGGTCGATTTCACCTTCGCAATCGATTGCCTCATCACCAAATGCAAGCCGCCCGCGTGCAAATGACTTCGCAAGGTCCTTATCTGCCGTAAACGGATCATTAGGCTGTGATAATAGCCTATCAGGCGCAGGCCCTTTGAGCTGTGCCTGATAGAACGGGCTTTCCCCCCAGACCCGTTGAACACGGCTGATAAGGTCTATCGATCGCGACTGAGATGACAGAGCCTTTTGCTTAGAAGCGCCTCCCATTTCAGCTTCCCGCACGCAGTGCTGCGATATTGGCGGCATAGCCGTTAGCGCGCCCCCTTAAAAACAGCCGAGCCCGCCACCAGCATGTTGGCGCCGGCGGCAATGGCTTTTGGAGCTGTTGTCGGATCGACACCGCCATCAACCTCAAGCAGAATATCCCTGCCTGACCTGTCGATCATTGCGCGAACGACCTCAATTTTTTTCAGTTGCGATTCAATGAATTTTTGCCCACCGAATCCGGGGTTAACCGACATCACAAGCACCAAATCCAGCTCATCAATAATCGCTTCAATTGCGCTGGCAGGCGTCGCCGGATTGAGCGCCACGCCAGCTTTTACGCCGACCGCTTTTATGCGCTGAACGGTCCGGTGCAGATGCGGGCCCGCCTCCGGATGCACGGTCAGAATATCGGCGCCGGCGGCTTTGAACTCTTCAATAAATGGATCGACCGGCGCAATCATCAGATGCACATCGAAGGGAAGCGCCGATGCAGACCGTACCGCACGAATTACTCCAGGACCGATTGTCAGGTTCGGTACAAAATGTCCGTCCATCACATCAACATGAATATAATCCGCGCCCGCCTCGGTCACGGAGGCGATTTCCTCGCCCAGACGAGCAAAATCAGCGGCAAGAATGGAAGGTGCAATAGCGACTTGAGACATCCCAAACAGGTATCTTGATGCGCTATTCAAAGGCAATCATCGTGATGGAGAAATCAGCGCAAATCTCCGCCTTTAGTTTTCCCTTATCCAAGAAAAATGCCCCGCCTGAGGGCGGGGCAAAGTTGGAATGTGCAAGAAGTGTCGGGAGGACAATCGAGGGGAATTTGTATTCGTCGGTTGCGCGTCTCCAAGTTGATAAATGTCTTATTGTCCGAATTGGGCGAAAATAAGACGCAACTTTTATTTATCGCCACAAATCTCTGTTTTTATTGGTTAATTATTGTTTACTGTATTTTTGAGGCACGCGCTTTTATTGGCGACGGGCGCAACGCCAATCGTGCTTTCAGCACGCCGAAGGCCATCATGCCCGCCAGTCCGGCTCCGGCGACCAATCCTCCAATCCACTCGATGTCGTAAAGCCCAACGCCGGTCAGGGCGAAAAGAATGAGCCCAGCCATCAAAGCAAGATATCGCAACGGAGAGCGGAAAACCCTGCCTGCAACGCTGGCCGTTGCGGTCGCCGCCGAAGTCGCAACTTTCGCTGCATGGCCGGCAGATGTCTTCACAGCACGCATCACCTTTTTCGCACCAAAAAGCCTGATCAAGACAGCCAAAACGCCGCCTGCAACGGCAATAAGACCAAGCCGCTTCGCCATTGGCGAGGCTTTCTGATCCGCATGATCACTCGCGTGCGCGATGTCCGGAACCACTGGCGCTTCAACCGTCTGGGGGAACGCAGCGGGGTCCATCATCGAAGCATGCACTGGACCAAGCGCCGCCGCCGCAGTCACAAGGGAGGTCGCCGCCATCATCGCCAGCTTAGTTTTTCGCGCATTATCCATGCTTTTCTCCACACATACTTGTTATAATTGGGTGCCTAGAGGCCCATTTTCAACCAGTTTACAGCACTCATTCAGCGGCTCCCCATGGCGCCGGCGGCGTCGGGACCGGTGTATTCAGGTCGAATTCAACACGGAAAAACCGGTTTTTACGACTGAGTTCATAGGCGAAGACCTCACCGGAGACCTCTACAGCCCAAACATTCGTGACGGATGCCGTTAGATCCTCGCTTTTGAACAAGTCGATGGAATACTGGTCAACAGGGAATTCAGCGCGGGTTGCTGTGATCAAGGCGCTGTCGCCACCATATTGCGTAACCGCGTCTTCTTCGCCGTCTTCATGCCGGTGGTCATGTTTAAGGCGCAAACCGCTATCAGTTCGCGTAATTACCCAGGTGCGCGAGCGATCCTCGCCAACATGAAACGGAATTCGCACTTCGTTAGCGGCACACTCGCGCGCATGCATGACGAGCTTTTCTGACGCAAAGCCGACGTCAACTTCGTCAGTCGACACCACACGACCTTCATAGGCTTGCCCGCAAAGTCTGGTTAAGCTTGCTATGAATCTGTCGGCAGGTGTCGGTTCATCAGCTGGCCCACACCCCACCACTGACAAGACGGCAATTATGGCAAATAAAAGCTTCATAAGTTCGATCACCCTTGCTAGCGCACACCCTTTGGAGCCAGTAATTATCTGCCCTCTTTGCGGCAAGACACAGCTTTCGGGGCTACCCTTAGTCAAAACCAGGAAAGCTGGTCACCATCTCAACCTTGATGTCCGGAAAACTCTCCACATACTGGATTTTGATGTCCGGGAAACTGTCGACATATCGCCATAGGCCGCATTTATCGGGGAAACTATCGACGATTTGTACTTTTAAATCAGGAAAGCTCTCTACGATCTGAACCTTGAGGTCGGGAAAGCTGTCGACGATTTGGATGTCTCCGTAGAGGGGGAGCCCATTAAAAGTGCAGACGTCCTGGTCAAGACCATCAGCCGCTTTCGCCGATCCAGCGATGGTAAACGCTATGAAGAAAAACACAACTGAGGGCCGCCGGAGTGCTGTCATGTGATGAATTTAGGCCACATCTCGCGATGAGACTAGGCGTTTGGCGGCTCAAACAACCCTCAAAACATTGACAGCGCCACTAAAGCCGCCTAATTCACGCATCGCAATGTTGCAATGCAGCGCGCGCTACCGGCCCTCTTTTTGTTGGCCCCAAGATAAGTCGCCAGCGCTTTCAAGCTTAGCAAACGACATTGCCTGATGACGCATCGCTTCCTTAAGGCGGAAGAGCGGGGCGTTGAAAACAACTGACCCGCCGATGCACGAGATCTGGAGCC
Source organism: Hyphococcus sp. (assembly GCA_965230025.1). GTDB lineage: Bacteria > Pseudomonadota > Alphaproteobacteria > Caulobacterales > Parvularculaceae > Hyphococcus. Next base: position 102,469 of record CBDDKD010000047.1, on the reverse strand, counting down.
TCGCATATCCGCGACAAGGCGGACTGCTTTACCAGACCCAAACTACAACGGAGACTGAATGTCATTCGCCGATCTCGGCCTTGAGCCGAAACTTCTCGAAGCGATTGCAAAATCCGGCTACGAGACGCCGACCCCAATTCAAACCGAAGCAATCCCGCCAGCCTTGAAAGGCAACGACGTTTTGGGCATCGCCCAGACTGGCACGGGGAAAACGGCTTCCTTTACTTTACCCATGATCCAGCGTCTGGCCAAAGGCCGCGCAAAGGCGCGCATGCCGCGCAGTCTGGTTTTGGCGCCAACGCGCGAACTCGCTGCACAGGTTGCAGAAAACTTCGAAAAATATGGAGCCAACCACAAACTCTCTATGGCGCTCCTGATTGGCGGCGTTTCCTTTGGAGATCAGGATGCAAAACTGACGCGTGGCGTCGATGTGCTGATTGCTACACCAGGCCGGTTACTCGATCATTTCGAACGGGGGCGGCTTTTGCTGACCGGTATTGAAGTCATGGTTGTCGATGAAGCCGACCGTATGCTCGATATGGGGTTCATTCCTGATATCGAACGCATCTTCAAGCTGACGCCGATGACGCGGCAAACGCTATTCTTTTCCGCCACCATGCCGCCGGAAATTCAACGCATCACGGATCAATTCCTGCACACGCCTGTAAGAGTGGAAGTCTCGAAGCCAGCGACAACAGCTGACACAATTACACAGCGCATCATTCGCTTGCCGGCAAAAGACGATAAGCTCAAGCGAAATGCGCTGCGCGAGCTACTTGGCCATGAAGACGTCAAAAACGGCATCATTTTCTGCAACCGCAAATCAACTGTCGATATCGTTGCGAAGTCGCTGCAAAAGCACGGCTTCAACGCCCGCCCAATTCACGGAGATCTCGCCCAAGCATTCCGTATGGAAACGCTCGACAAGTTTCGCAATGACGAGATTCAGTTTCTCGTTGCTTCTGATGTTGCGGCGCGCGGTCTCGACATTCCGGCGGTGAGTCACGTCTTCAATTATGACGTGCCGATCCATTCTGACGATTATGTACATCGCATTGGGCGCACCGGGCGTGCAGGTCGAAAAGGCGCGGCAATGATGCTGGTCACCCCGGCTGACGCTAAATATTACGATGCGATTTTGAAAACCATCGGCGCAGAAGAGATCGAAGCACTCGATTTTTCCAAGTTTTTTGAGGAAAACCCTAACGGCCCTTCCGGGCGGCGGTCGCGATCAGACGCGCCTGCGAAAAAACCTCGCCGCAGCTCAAAACGTGAGCAAGAAAATGTGGAATCTGAGGAGCAGCCAGATGCAACGGATAAGCAGCGCCCCCCACGGCGCAAACGATCAGACGCCAAACCATCTCGCCGCCGGGAGGCGCCGGAGGAAAGTGTAATTGGCCTTGGCGATCACGTTCCGGCCTTTATCACCCGGGCTGTTGCTGGCTGAAATCGCTAAAACTGTTGAAGTCTCATTAACTTTTAGTCGTGTGCGAACGGCTTAGGTATTCATTTACGTTAACGATGTAGTGTCCCCGAACGGAGCGAGCTTGATAGGGCAAGCCGCAAGTCGGGGAAGTTTTGTATGCCGGATAGAGCTAAGAATACACACCGAATTGGCGAAGTCGCGCTCGGTGCGCTCAAGCAGATTGGTCTATCTGCAACACCACGAAATTACGAATTATGGTATGAACATGTGGAGGGCCGGGCTCCTGGCCTCTCACGCGATATTCAAAAAGCGCTCGATCCAGCCGGAAAACTGGACCAGGAGTCTGCAGACGCGCTTTACAAGAAGCATGTCCAGCATGGCGACCTCACCCGCAATGTGCTCGATCTCGTCTCACGCTTCCGATCCGAGGTAACAGGCCTCTACGATGTCCTCGAAAGAAGCGGCGAAAGCACCGTTGAGCATAATGAAACGCTGACAGGGCTTTCCGTACAGTTGCGTCAATCCACGGAAGAATACCCCGCTGTTGGAGCTCTCCTGGAGGGCGTCATGGCTGTTGCCAAAGACATGCACGCGCAAAACCAGCAGCTTGAAACACGACTTGCTGATTCCACGAGTGAAATCAACGCACTGCAACGCAATGTCGAAAGCATTCAGGCTGAGGCGATGAAGGATTCCTTAACCGGAGTCGCGAACCGCGCCGCTTTTGACAAGTTTCTGGAAGAACATATGGCCGCTGCGGTTGCAGAGGGAAAAGAACTGGCGCTCGTGCTTTCGGACGTGGACCATTTCAAGAAGTTTAATGACAAATGGGGTCACACAACTGGCGATCAGGTTCTACGTCTCGTCGCCGAAGTGATGAACGCCAATGTCAAAGGTCAGGACCTACTCGCTCGGTATGGCGGTGAAGAATTTGCGATTGTCCTGCCAGGTACAAGCATTGAGAATGCTCAAATGCTTGCAGATCGCATCCGTGCGGCTGTAGAATCAAGGCGATTGAAGAAACGCCGCACCAATGAAGATCTCGGTGTTATCACAATGTCTATGGGGGTAGCCGGTCACCAGCGCCTCGATACGCCAGAAGGATTGATTGAACGCGCTGACGCCTGCCTGTACGCCGCTAAAAATGCTGGCCGGAATCGTGTGTTCAACGAAGAAGACCTTGCGGCAAGCAATGATACTCAGGACAAAGATGAGGCTGGCGCGGCTTAAGACGCCGCCTCTTCGATCAACAGGTTAAATCTGTCATGGCCCCAGTATTTACTCGCGCCATAAACCGCAAATGGTACACCAAAAACACCATCTTCTTCGATGAGCTGACGCTGTTTCTTTAGCATTTTGCCAACCGACAGCGCTGACTGCGCCGCCTCTACCTCTTCAATGCTCCAACCGACTTGTTTTGCGCAGTCTTTTAACACCTCAAGGTCGGATATATTCCGTCCCTCACCCCATCGGGCGTCGCATACAGCCAGCGCAAAGGGCATTCCAACACCATCGCGCTCGGCGGCAACTGCCGCCTTGTAAGACGGCGTTAAATCAACATCGAATGGATCAGGCGGGCGGATCGCGAGCCCCATCCGCATTGTCATGCGCGGCACATCAAGCATGTAATAAGCTCGCTTTGACTTGCTGGTGACAGGGTCAAAGAATTCATCGCCCTCCGGCGGCCCTGTAAAAGGAATAAGCTCCGGGGTCAGCCCTGCCTGGTTGAGAATGTGCAGGCCGAGACGGGAATATGGGCTGCGGAAGGAATGGTAAACACGGATTTCCGCCACAAGCGAACTCCATTTTTTAAATGCAACTGAAAGTGTGACGTTGAAAGTTATATCGAAAGCAAGTAACTTGCAAATTAAAAGTAACCTAACGCGAAAAGCTAGCGCGTCTTCTTTCTCGTCGTCGACTTTTTCTTTGTTGGCCGTTTTGAGGTATTTTTCTTTTTAGGCTTTTTCGCGCGAGCAGCCGCCCCGAGCGCTAACACCGTCCAATGCTGCAAACAGTCATTATCGTCGAAGATCTCCTCTGGCGCGTTATAGTAAGACATTTGCCCGGTCTTGCCGTTGTTAAAATCAACGATGAAAGGCGTGAGACCTGCAGCCTCGAATTCGGGGCGAGTGACATCGTCGACCTTAAGCCACACGCCTTCATCGCCAGTGATCGCAAAGATCGCGCCGTCGCAATAAATGCCGGCGCCGCCAAACATCTTGCGGATGGTGATGACGCCAAAAGGAGAGAAGAGATCTTTTAGGTATTCGAGATAGGAAGAGGATGGCGGCATATGATAAGCCTACTCCACTAGTCTTTATAGCGAAAGCGGTAGTTGTATTGGAAGCTATGTTGCCGCCAATCCCCAAGAACCAAACAACAAAAGCGCGTAAATACTATGCGTCAGCCTTTTGCGGTACAATAGTTACACTTTCACCGCACCCGCAAGCATCGGTTTGGTTGGGATTGTTAAAGACGAAACGCTGAGACAATTTCTCCGTCACATAATCAATTTGCGTACCGATCAAAAATAAGATCGCTTTTGGATCAATCAGAATTTTAATTCCGTTTTCTTCCACAACTTCATCAAGCGGGCCCGCTTCCGTTGCGTAATCCATGGTATATTCCATGCCCGCGCAGCCGCCGTTTTTGACGCCTATCTTGACGCCAATAAAGTTTTCGTCCGCCCCTGACATGATTTCATCCATGCGCGCGGCAGCGTTGTCCGTTAGCGTCACAACTTTTGGTCTTGGTCTTGTCATTCCTGCAGATCTCTTACCGGTTTACAAAAAACAGTATCGATAAACGATTTACCACTTGATTGTGGACCGCATACTCTTTTCATGTTGGAAACGCTCATTGAGCCACGTGCACAGACAAACTCATATTCGTTAATTAGGTTCTGCCTGAACGCCACCATGCGTTCATAATGAATAAGCAGCGCATTTGCTTCGTTTTGAACAGACCGTTCAGAAGATGACTGCTTGTCTGATATCTCATCGTAAACATCTTTGTTATAGCGCTCTAAAGATTCGATATGCGCAGCCGATTGCGCGCATGCCGCGCCTTCCACTAATGAAAGCTGGAGCTGAGAAAATGCAGGCGTCGCAAAAACGATGACGCCAATAAATGTGATAGCTAGAGTTTTCACAACCACCCGAGCTCCAGTTTCGCTTCGTCTGACATTTTCTCCGGCGTCCATGGCGGATCAAATGTCATCTCGACCTTCACATCTTCAATGCCTTCAATGCCGCGCACCGAGCCCTCGACCCAGCCAGGCATTTCACCAGCAACCGGGCAACCGGGTGCAGTCAAGGTCATGTCGATCGTCAGTAACCGGTCATCATTCAAATCGACTTTATAGATGAGGCCGAGCTCATAAATATCAACCGGAATTTCCGGGTCATAAACCGTCTTAAGCCCTCTGATCACATCCGCTGTGATGCGCGACAGCTCTTCCTCAGGGATGGAAGAAGCGCCAGAGGTCTGCGCCTGAGGCGTCTCAACCTCCGGTTCATTCACAGATACATCAATCACGTCGCGTTGCTGTTCCATAATTTTTCTCAACCAAACATGTCATGGGTTTTGTGCAGGCCTGCTATCAGCGCCTCCACATCTTTATGAGTGTTGTAGGCGGCAAAGCTGGCGCGCGCGGTTGCGCTGACGCCAAGGCGTTTCATTAATGGTTGCGCGCAATGGTGTCCGGCGCGAACCGCAACGCCAGTGCGATCCAAAATAGCGGACACATCGTGGGGATGCGCGCCCTCTACCGTAAAGGCGATGATCGGCGCCTTGTTTGCAGCACGACCGTAGACCCGCACGAAATTCAGCTTCGCCAACTCTTCAAGTGCATGGTCGCGAAGGCGCGCCTCATGAGCCGCGATTTCGCCAACGCTTTTCGATTCCATCCATTTTAGCGCCGCGCCAAGACCAATCGCCTCAAGAATTGGCGGCGTGCCAGCCTCAAATCGATGGGGCGGATCGTTATAGGTAACCACATCCGTTGTGACGATATCAATCATCTCGCCACCGCCCTTGAAAGGCGGCAAGGCTTTAAGCGCGTCTCTCCCGCCATAGAGAACGCCAATACCTGTCGGTCCATAAAGCTTGTGGCCGGTCATCACATAAAAATCGCAGCCAATATCTTGAACATCGACGGCGCCATGTACTGCGCCCTGACATCCATCGAGCAGAATCTTCACGCCATGCTCATGCGCGATCGTAGACATCTCTTTGGCTGGAGTTGGCGCACCCATAACATTCGACATGTGCGAAACGGCGACAAGCTTTGTGCGTGAGGTAAACATCGCGCGATAGGCGTCGAGATCTATCTCTCCATCATCCGAGACATCAAGCCATTTCAGAATTGCGCCCTTACGTTCCCGCAATAAATGCCAGGGTACGATATTGGAATGATGCTCCATCAGGGAAAGAATGATCTCATCCCCTTCCCCGATTTCACTCGCACCCATTGCATATGAAACAAGATTGAATGCGTCAGTGCCGCCGGCGGTGAAGATGATTTCATCATCTGAAGCAGCATTCAAAAATCGCGCAGCGGTCTTGCGCGCATCTTCGAAAGCCGCCGTCGCCTCATTAGACAACAGATGCAGCCCACGATGCACATTTGCGTAAGAATGCTCCATCGCATGGGCCATCGCATCAATAACAGCACGCGGCTTTTGCGCTGACGCTGCGTTATCAAGATAAACAAGGCGCTTGCCATAAGCGTCGCGTTGCAGAATTGGAAACTCTTCCCGCAACGCGTTGACATCAAGCATTGTTATCGGCGCTCCATCGCTCATTGCGCACTCAACCATTCACCAATGCGGGCGCTAAAGACATCGCGCACGCCTTCACTATTAATTGTTTCAACCACCTCGCCGATAAACGCCTCAATCAACAGGGCTCGCGCTTCCTGTTCAGACAGGCCGCGTTGACGCAGATAGAAAAGCGCATCGTCATCAAGCGCCCCGGCTGTCGAACCATGCGCGCATTCCACATCGTCGGCATAGATTTCAAGTTCAGGCTTGTGGTTCGCCTCAGCGCCATCTGAAAGCAGCAAGGCGTTCGCTGTCATCTTGGCGTCCGTCTGTTGGGCGGCGCGTTCTACATGGAACTTGCCCTGAAAGACATTGCGTCCGCGATCTTTCGCAACACCTTTGTGCAACTGGCGCGCTTGGCAGCCCTCGCCTTGATGCAAAATGTTAGAGGTGAAATCCGCATGACGCTCATTCGCGACCAGTGCAGCGCTGGATATCTCACTTGATGCGCCGGCAGAAGGGTACAGCAAATGCGTTTCATGCCGGCAGAGACGACCGCCCGTCGACAAGCTTGTCTGCCGGAAACGAGCGTTCTCACCCACCATGGCGGCAAAAAACCCGTGCGTAATCGTATCCGAACCAGTGTCCTGAAAGACGTAACGGTCGAAATGCGCACCATCTCTGACACTGAGATGAAACAGTGATGAATGATACGGGGCGCACCCTTCAAATGTCTCAATTACTGTCAGACGGCTGCCCGTCTCAGCGCGAGCGAGGATTTGCGAGAAGATCGGCGCAGCGCCGGTATTAATATGACGGATCAGAAGCGGGCGTTCGACGTTGGCGTCCCTCAATGAAGCAAAACCAAGCGCCTTGCCTGTCATCGCAACATTAAGAGCTGCAATGCCGTGACCATCGAAACGAGGGTCCGTAGCACTTGGGGGAATGAAACCAAACTCCAAGCCATCAATAGTCCCACATTCCGGTATGCTGATCCGGCCATCGACAATGTGAAACTCTATCGGGTCCATTGCTGCGAAAGGCGATGGCGCGATCGTTGCGTTGTAGCGGTCATCGTTCGCGGGTTTTACCTTCCTGACAGCTGCGTTGAAGTCCGACCATTTCCAGCCCTCAACTCGCCGACTTGGCATGCCAAGACGTGCATAACGTTCAAATGCAGCACGCTGTGCGTCGCTCATGTTCGGCTTTGCGATCACAGCTGCTTCAAGGCTTGCTTCCATAGCGGAAGGATTAATGAGAAGGCTTTGGCTCATCCTTACGCCGCCTCTATGAATTGATCATAACCTGAGTTTTCAAGCTCCGCCGCTAATTCAGGTCCGCCGGATTTAACGATGCGACCATCGGCCAGTACATGCACTGCGTCCGGTTTGATATACTCGAGCAGGCGCTGATAGTGCGTGATGACAAGGAAACCGCGAGACGGCCCGCGCAGGGCGTTCACAACCTCGCCGACCATTTTCAACGCATCAATATCAAGCCCTGAGTCAGTTTCATCCATGATGGCAAAACGCGGTTCGAACATTGCCATCTGCAACATTTCCATGCGCTTTTTCTCACCACCGGAAAAGCCTACATTAAACGGACGCTTCAGCTTTGCGTCATTGAGGCCGACAAGCTTTCCCTTTTCTCGGATCAGTTTGATGAAGTCGGCCGCGGAAATTTCTTCTTCACCGCGCGCCCTGCGTTGTGCATTTAGCGCCGTGCGAATGAAATTCATCGTCTGCACACCCGGAATTTCCATCGGGTGCTGAAACGAGAGAAACAACCCTTTCGCAGCGCGCTCATCGGGGTCGAGATCGAGAATATCTTCACCTTCAAGGGAAACGCCGCCCGCTGTCGCCTCATAGCCATCACGGCCTGACACAGTATAGGATAGCGTCGATTTGCCTGAACCATTCGGCCCCATAATCGCATGCACTTCGCCCGCAGGAACGCTCAGCGAAAGACCTTTCAGGATTTCGTTGCCGCCAACGGCCACATGGAGATCATTGATCTTGAGCATAAAACTTTAGTCCTCAACACTTGGTTTGACAGCAATGCATTCGATTTCGACCTTGGCGCCGATCGCAAGCCCATCCGCGCCAATGGTCGAACGCGCCGGCTTGTCGCCTGGGAACGATTCCGCATAAGCCGCGTTCATCGCCGTATAGTCAGCCATGTCGTCGAGAAAGATCGTGCATTTGACAACGTCGGAAAGTTCCGCGCCAACAGCTTTCAGAGTTCTCTCCATATTGGCGAGCGTCTGGCGCGTCTGATCAGCCGCATCGTCGGAAATAAGTTTGTTCGTCTCAGGATCACGCCCAAGATGACCGGATACATAAATCGTATCGCCAACCGTTACAGCGGATGAAAATGGCGCCCAGTCAGGGAGCGAGGGATCACGGTAGAAATCGGGCTCGCTGGCGAAAACCGCCCTTGACGACAAAAAAGCGAAAGCAAGCACGCCTGTAGCGATAAAAGTCTTTATCTTAATATGATTGGTCATCAACCTACACTCCCCTCAAGGCTGACGGAGACGAGCTTTTGCGCTTCAACGGCAAATTCCATGGGAAGTTCCTGCAGAACCTCCTTACAGAAACCATTGACGAGAAGCGCCACAGACTCTTCTTCCGAAAGCCCACGTTGCTGGCAATAGAAGAGCTGATCCTCAGAAAGCCGCGACGTCGTCGCCTCATGTTCAAGGATCGCCGAAGGATTCTTGCTTTCCACGTAAGGCACCGTATGGGCGCCGCAATTATTGCCGATCAGCAACGAGTCGCATTGCGTGAAGTTGCGCGACCCTTCCGACTTGCGATGGATACTGACAAGACCTCGATAAGTGGAGTTGGATTTGCCCGCCGAAATGCCTTTGGAAATCACCCGCGATTTCGTATTCTTGCCGAGGTGAATCATTTTGGTGCCGGTGTCAGCCTGCTGGTGATTATTAGTGATCGCAATGGAGTAAAACTCGCCTTGACTGTTGTCGCCTTTCAGGACGCATGACGGATATTTCCAAGTCACCGCAGAACCGGTTTCAACCTGTGTCCACGAAACTTTCGAGTTGACGCCACGGCAGTCGGCGCGCTTGGTCACAAAATTATAGATGCCGCCATTGCCATCCTTGTCACCGGGATACCAGTTTTGCACCGTTGAGTATTTAATCTCCGCATCGTCTTCCGCAACGAGTTCAACCACTGCTGCGTGAAGTTGGTTTTCATCACGCATGGGCGCGGTGCATCCCTCAAGATAGGAAACGTACGATCCCGGCGCAGCAACAATCAGCGTGCGCTCAAACTGGCCGGTATTCGCCTCATTGATACGGAAATATGTCGACAGCTCCATGGGGCAACGCACCCCCTCCGGCACGTAAACGAAAGTGCCGTCAGAAAAGACAGCTGAATTCAGCGTTGCAAAGAAATTATCGGATGTCGGCACCACCGTGCCAAGATATTTACGAACAAGTTCCGGGTGCTCACGCACGGCTTCGGAAATCGACATAAAAATCACGCCGGCTTTCTCTAGCTCTTTCTTGAAAGTCGTCGCGACGGATACTGAGTCAAAGACAGCATCGACCGCAACCTTCGGCGCGGCGCCATTTGCACCATCCGGATGCGTGCGCGCCTCACCAGGACTTGTGCCGGCCCCTTCAACACCAAGCAAAACTTCTGCTTCGCGCAATGGAATGCCGAGCTTTTCGAAATCCGCCAGAATTTCCGGCGGCACGTCGTCCAGCGACTCATATTTCGCGCCGGACTTAGGCTCCGCATAATAATAGGCGTCCTGATAATCAATTTCAGGGTAATCAACCATCGCCCATGTCGGCTCTTCCATGGTCAGCCAGCGTCGGAACGCTTCCAGGCGCCATACAAGCAGCCATTCAGGCTCTTCCTTTTTGGCGGAGATGTAGCGCACAGTGTCTTCGTTGAGACCCTTCGGCGCCTTGACTGACTCAATGTCTGTCGTGAAGCCATATTTATAGGTCTCCAGCGACTTTGCCGTTTCAACAGTTTCTTTACTAATGGATTCTTTGACTTCGGACATCTAAGCCTCAATCCCTTTTGCAAGAAGCGCCGTCAGATCGGCGCCTTGAACGCGGTGCTTCGCAATTTCCTTATACTCGCCAGAATTCGCCCAGGCCGCAAACGATGCTTCATCCGGAAACGACATTACGACGATACGGTCTTTATCCCAGTCGCCCTCAATAATTTTGGGATCGAAGTCAGCAGCCAGCATTGTGCCTTTAAATTTTGAAAAGATATCCATGAACGCATCAGAATAGCGATCATAGGCTGCCCGGTCTTTGATTTTCACTTGTACAACTGCGTATACCGTCATGCCGCCCTCGCCTTGATGCGTTCATACGCCTTCGGCCATTCGCGAATGAAAGCCTCAGCATCTTCAGTCGTAGAATTCCAACCCAGGGAAACGCGGATCGCGCTCGCTGCTTCTTCTTCACTTGCGCCCATAGCGGTCAGCACGTGGCTCGGTTTTGTCTTACCCGAAGAACATGCCGTACCAGCGGAGACGGCAATACCCGCAAGATCCATAGTCATAAGTTGCGTGGCGCCAGAAAAACCGGAAGCGGACAAACAGAGGGTGCCCGGCAAGCGTTCTTGCTCCGCACCCCAAATCTTCGCGCCAGCGGCTTCGGCGGCGTTTTGCATTCGGTCGCGAAGCATGGCGATCTCGCTTGCACGCGCAAGGCTTTCCAACGCCATTCTGGCGGCAACACCAAGCCCCGCAATCGCAGGTACGTTATGTGTGCCCGCGCGGCGATTTTCTTCATGACCGCCACCACGCATGATCGGCTCCAGTGGTAAGTTCGGCCCGGCGATCAACGCGCCAACACCAAGGGGACCACCGAACTTGTGACCCGTCGCCGACATCAAATCCGCGCCTGACATGACGAAATTGACCGGAACTTTGCCCGCAGCCTGCGCCGCGTCACAGAACAGCAGCCCGCCAGCGTCATGGGTGATGTCCGCCGCTTCGCGCACCGGCTGTAAGACGCCGGTTTCATTATTTGCGAACATCAGACAAACGATAAAGCCGCCTTCAGTCGCAGCGTCATAAGACGCCAGTCGGTGTTTCAACCATTGAAGGTCAATGACGCCTGATGATAACGCAGGTATAACTTCAATCTCTGCGCCAGTTGTCGCTGCATTCGCGGGGACTGCCGAATGCTCAAGAGCACTCACAAAGATGCGCTTGATCTGATGCGGCTTCATGGCGCCATGAAGAGCGTAGTGAATCGATTCCGTCCCGCCGCTTGTAAAAATGACGCCATTGACCGGCGCATTGACCAGAGCGCGCAAGGTTTCCCGCGCATCTTCAACAATCTTGCGCGCCCTACGCCCCTCCTCGTGTACGGATAAAGAGTTCCCATCATGAACCATGGCGTCGCGCACCGCTTCGATGACTTCCGGCCGTATGGGCGCTGTCGCATTGTGATCAAGATAATGCCGGGTCATTGCGCAGCCTCCACCGAACGAGACGGCGCATTTACAGCAGCCATGCCCAAAACCCGTCGCTCAACAATATCTTCCAAGCTTACCGCATTCAGAAAAATATCGATTTGACGACCGAGCTCGTCCCATAAATCATGCGTCAAACATCGCGCTGTCGTACCCTTACAGCCGATCGTTGAACCGCTGGCGCAGGCAGTGGTTTTGATCTCTTCGTCCACCGCATCAACAATCGCAGCGACACGAATATCAGCGGGCGCGGCGGTCAGCGTATAGCCTCCGGAAACCCCGCGGGCGCTCGCGACCAGACCGGCGCGTCGCAATTTCGCAAACAGTTGTTCAAGATAAGAAAGGGAAATTCCCTGGCGCAACGAGATATCAGACAGCGCCACAGGAACATCGCCGCCGGCAACAGCGAGATCCGCCATCGCCGAGACTGCATATCTGCCTTTTGTCGTCAGCTTCATTTGTTGCGCCGCACCGAATTCATTCAAAGCCTGGCTCATTGGCTGGCGCCACATGAAAAACATGTTATACGCGCCAACCAATTGGCCCTGTTAACGAATGAATTAAGAAATCCGACTGTTTTAGTCAACATTGCAACAAAGCAAATTTGTACTGTTTTCGGTGCTTTTTGCTTTGTGAGGCGTTTTTCAGGTCCAAAAAAATACTAATTCGCTGGGATTTTGAATACTCAGCCACCAACCTTGAACAGGATAACAATGCCAGAAGTGATTTTCGCAGGCCCTGAGGGGCGCCTGGAAGGCCGATATCAAAAGGGAAAAGGCGACAATCCTCCGGTAGCGCTCATACTGCATCCACATCCGCTGTTTGGCGGCACCATGAATAACCGTGCGACTTACGAGCTTTACCAGATGTTCGTGCGCCGGGGCTTTTCAACCATGCGGTTCAACTTTCGTGGCGTCGGTAGAAGCCAGGGAGAATATGACCAGGGCCAGGGTGAACTGGCGGATGCCGCGACAGCACTGGATTATATGCAGCAAATCAACCCGAACGCCCCATTCAGCTGGGTCGCCGGATTTTCCTTCGGGTCATGGATCGCGATGCAGCTGTTGATGCGCCGCCCGGAAATTGTTGGCTTTCTTGCTGGTTCAACACCAGCCAATTTATACGATTTTTCCTTCCTCGCCCCCTGCCCCTCATCGGGACTCGTCATCCATGGAGAAAACGACAAAATCTGTGTGCCAGAGGAAACCAAAGGCATGGTTGAGCGCACCCGCACGCAAAAAGGGCGCAAAGTCGAATTCCAGGTCGTCCCTGAGGCTGACCATTTCTTCGAGGCGCATATGGAGGCCTTTATTGAGGCTGCTGAGACATATCTTGACCGGCGCCTGGCGCATGAAAAACCGGAAGGCGAGTATCACGGGGAAATCTGAGGGCTCGCAGACACGGTATCTTCAGATACAAATGCTGATATTTTTCCCGCAATTAACTTTTTCCAGCCAAACTGTAATTTGAATTTATGGGCTGGCCGGAAGACCATCATGTTCGAAACAATACTAAAAGCGCTGCCACGCAAAAGCGCTGATCTGGAAGCGAAGCTTCACGGGGTCAATGGATTTACCGGGCGCGGTGAAATCGAATTTGTCGCCTGGAAAAGCGGCGCGAAAGAGATGGAAGTTGAATTACGCGGCGTCGCAGGACGCAATGCAGAGATTTATGCGGACGATGCGCACGTCATGACCGTTAGCTTCGACAATGGGCGTCTGGACCAGACATTTACCACGCGCAAGGGCGATGTCCTTCCAGACCTCATTGAAGGCACACGCGTTGATGTGCGTCAAAACAATGAGGTTATTCTTGAAGGTGTTTTGATTCCCGATTGAACCCCAGCGCTAACAACGCGGCGAATGTTGAAAAAGGATGATCGCCATGAGCCTTGAGAACCCGGAAGAAAACGGCGGTGAACAACCTACCCAACACAGCAATGGCATTGGATCGGTTAGTTTATACCTTCTTGGCGCTGGCGCCATTTTGCTGATTGCTCTTCTCGCCTTCGCTTACTGAAAAGCAAACACTTGTTGACCTAGCCAAGGCCAGCGCGGCCAATTGCAAGAAATTTTTCGCGGCGTTGTTTTTTCAACTCTTCCGGCGACAACACCTCAAGCTCTCGGATTGCAGTTTCGACCGCGTCGCCGAGACGTTCAACTGTTAGGCCCATATCACGATGCGCCCCACCGACCGGTTCGGGGACAATATTGTCAATCACGCCAATTTCCAGAAGGTCCTGTGCTGAAATTTTCATGGCTTCCGCCGCATCCGGGGCCTTGCTCTCACCTTTTCCCGCAGCATCCTTCCAGAGAATTGAAGCGCACCCCTCAGGTGATATAACTGAATAAACCGAGTGCTCCAACATCAGCACTTTATTGGCGGCGGCGAGTGCGACGGCGCCCCCCGAGCCACCTTCGCCGACAATAACCGAAATAAGCGGCGCGCCGAGGCTAAGGCATTTTTCCGTACACGATGCAATTGCCTCCGCCTGGCCACGCTCTTCGGCGCCACGCCCTGGATAGGCGCCTGGCGTGTCAACCAACGTGACGACTGGCAAGTTGAATCGCTCCGCCATATTCATAAGGCGCATCGCCTTGCGATACCCTTCAGGGCGGGCCATACCGAAATTGTGCTTGACGCGGCTTTGGGTGTCAGCGCCTTTTTCATGACCGATGAGCATGATGGACCGGCCCCGCAACCGCGCAGGGCCACCGAGTATGGCGGCGTCCTCACCAAACGCCCTGTCGCCTGCTAGCGGTGTAAAGTCATCGACAAGCTGACTGACATAATCTGAAAAATGCGGTCGACTTGCGTGGCGGGCGACCTGCGCCTTTTGCCAACGCGACAGTTTGCTATAGGCGTCAGCTAATAAAGCGTCAGCTTTCACCTGAAGCTTTTCAACTTCCTCAGCGACATTTACGCCGGTTTGCCCGTCGACTTGGCGAAGATCATCAATCTTGCCTTCAAGCTCTGCAATCGGCTTTTCAAAATCAAGATAGGTACGCATCGGTTAGACTTTCCTGAATTCGCCGGGACCCTATCCTCGTCCGACACCAATTTCAAATAGGAACAAGAGCCCAGATTACTCAGATTTTCCCTGCTTTTTCACTAATGGATGCTTGGAAAATACAAGCTCTTTCAAGCGATCCTGCGCCACATGGGTGTAAATCTGGGTGGTTGTGATGTCTGCATGACCAAGCATCTGCTGTACGCTTCTAAGGTCCGCCCCCCCCTCCAACAGATGCGTCGCGAAAGCATGCCGAAGAACATGAGGAGAGACTTTTGATGGCGTGATACCTGCTGCGACCGCCAGATCTTTAAGCATCTGTGCAAAACGCGACGCTGTCAGGTGACCCGTTTTTCCGCGCGACGCGAATAGCCACGGTGATGAAATCGCCTGGCCATTGCGTTTTTCGAGAAAATCATCCCGGCAAGCAAGGTAGGCGAACACTGCATCAATGGCCTGTTCGGTCAACGGTGCGAGGCGCTCCTTATCGCCCTTACCGCGCACGAGCAATAACCTTTCTCCTTTGCGCACCGCAGAGAGTGGCAGGGCAACCAATTCAGACACACGCAAACCTGCAGCATAAAGGATCTCCAGAAGCGCGACCATGCGCGCACCTCTCGGTCCCCCAAGCTTTTGCGCCGCCTGAAACAGTGCAGTCACTTCCTTGCCGGTCAGTATTTTTGGCAGCGGGCGGCGCGTTTTCGGGCGCTCGATAGACGATGTCGGATTATCGGCGCGATGCCCTTCTGCATACAGAAATTGATAAAACTGGCGTAATGCGGATATCTTCAACGCTGCCGTAGACGCTGCAAGACCGTTTGCGGCCAACACATCAAGCCATGCAGAGACATCGTCGGCGCCAGCCGTTTCCAGTGACTCGCCGCGCTTAACTGCAAACACAGCAAATTGCATGATATCCCGGCTGTAATTCTTCAATGTATTGGCGGCGGCCGCGCGCTCAACCGCCATCATCTCTATAAAAGCCTCGATCAAGCGCGCGTTTGTGTTGCTTTTATCTTGCGTCGATTCACCTCTGTTGGGCGTCATTGCCCGAGGGGTGGTTTTAGACGCGGCATCAATCCGCCCTGCTCATCTGTCGGCGCTGTTGCGGTTGCAATTGATCCGCCTGAATTATTGAATTTTGACGCCCATGCATTTTCAAATGCAAAACGGCGCTGCATCTGAGCAAGTCCTGCAGCTCGAAGAGACTGGCTAATAACGACGGATTCAATTTCGCCACCCTGCGCAGCGCCAGCGGATGCTGCAAGGGCGGCAAGCCCCGCCTGACCGCGCTTATTGTTAATTGCAGCGTCAAATGCTGTTTCAATAATCATAGCCGTCGTCACATCATCCCCATGACCGGTGACATGCGCGCTTGCAGTGTCCTCACCAAGTATGGATACGCCAGCGACACGCGCAATTTGCGCTGCCGTTTGTGGATCAAGAACCGCCAACAAGTTGACCTGCTCAATAAACGCCATAGCCTGCGTTTCCGGTAATGCAGTCACACCACCATTCACGCCAACCATCGCTGCAAGCCATTGACCGGCGCCAACGCTGTCGCCGACCGCCATACGCACCAATGCAAAACGTGACGCTTCCTCCGCCGTAACAATCGTCCCCTCAAGCGCTGCAATTTCATCGGCGTAAAGAAGTGAAAGGGCGTAAGCGCGATGGAAGCTGTCAGCAAGACTGAGAGCAATTGCAATTCGCTGCGCTTTATCGCGCAAAAACTCCGGCGCAGCCATTTCACCAACGGATTGATAAAGTAGCGCGTCTGAAAGCGGGTCCGCCGCGCGCTCCCTAGCCGTGGTCGCTGCATTACTGATCTCAGCGACATCGAATTCAACGCTTTGCAACAGACCAGACAAAATTGCGGGGGCCATTACCCCCATAGCGATGGCGCGTTGTGCAGCCGATATGCGCGTCGCGGGATCAAGCGATATATCTTTGGCTATGGCCGCCAGTACGCCAGCGTCGGCTTCATTCAATAGGCCGGGCGAGAACGGGAGGTCTAATTTTCGTGCAATCGCATATTGAAGCGCATTTTGCGCCGCCGGAGGGGACTTCGGCGCGGCGCCAGTCAAAGCGGCGGTTAGAAACTCCAAGTCTGCAGCATCAAGCGCGCCCTGATCACGTAAAATACCCAATGTCAGGTCAGCAGCATCGGTCTCACCGGCTTCCATATAGCAAAGGGCGCGCAAACGAACCCAGAAAAGCTCATCACGGCCTGTGGCCAAATTGGCATTACGCCGACAGGCCGCAGCAATTTCACCGGAAAGTAAATCTGCGACTGCATCCGCCTGTCCCGTCCAGGGATCACCACGGCTGGCAGTGGAAAGACTGGATACCGTGCGCGCTTCTTCGGCAAATCCAGCGCGCGCCAGCGCCAGAAGCTTTTTGCCGCCCAATGAATCCGCCGCGCCTTGCGGGCCAGGTCCCGGCGACAGGAGTACGCGTTTCAACGTCTCGCCAAGGCTTGGCGCCGACGGCCGAGAAGGCATGTGCATCAACAGATATTCAAGCGTTTGGCTATCAGACCCTTGCCACAGCGTTGGCGGCAAGGCTCCGTTTGATCGATCAAGTACGCCTGTTGAAAATGCGTCAGTGGCAAGTGGCGCAGTCTCTACCGCTTCGGGCAGGGCGACTTGCGCCACCGCAACGGTCAAGGCGACGCTGGCCCCGGCGCTAGCGGCGATGACAGCAATCCGCGCTCGGAATTTAGCGTGCAACATTGAGCGCCTCCTGCTCAATGGTTTGCGTTTCAGGCTCAAGCATCTGGCCATAGATATATAGTCCGGCCACTGCCGTCGCCAGCAGCAGCACAATGATCAACACAAGACGCACGTCACCGCTCTCCTCTACCCATATTTGGGAACGCCCCCACGCCGCCCCATCTTGCATGCCTGCCTACCAGCCAGACTAGCCCAGCGCCCGACTAGCGCTTCGTTACACTCTCCCTTACATCTAGCGGTCATGGTTCATTCCCGCAAATACCAAGATTTTCAGTGCCCGCGCACCATCGTAATGGTGGGGATGATGGGCGCCGGTAAAACAACTATAGGACGGCGGCTGGCGCCGCGCCTGGGCCTGCCTTTTTTTGATGCTGACACTGAAATTGAAAAGGCAGCTGGCATGTCAGTTTCGGAGCTTTTTCAACAACATGGCGAAGAAAGCTTCCGCCGCGGCGAGGCGCAGGTGATCAGGCGGCTGATTGAGGGGCCGCCCCATGTTTTGGCGACCGGGGGCGGCGCTTTGATTAACGCCGATACCCGCGCCCTGATCGCCGAGCGCGCAATATCCGTTTGGCTGCGTGCTGATATGGACACAATTCTGGTCCGCTCGACACGCCGCGGCACCAGACCGCTTTTGAAGACTGGCGATCCACGCGAAACTCTGACGCGCTTGCTAGCGGAGCGCGAACCCCTCTACGCCGCCGCCGACATCCACATCGATAGCCAGCCGGGCCCACACGCCAATACCGTCAACCTGATAATTGAGATGCTGGCGGATTATCTAGGCGTCCCGGCATCGCAAGACAGCCCGGCAGCAGCCGCTAACGAGGCCGGCGAATGACTATAGATACAGTTGCGGTCGCGCTTGGTGAGCGCGCTTATGATATTCACATCGGCGTAGGCGTTCTCGAAAATGCAGGCGCATACCTTGCGCCGGTGCTTCAGCGTTCGCGTATTGTTGTCGTAACCGATGAGAATGTCGAAGCAGCGCAAGGCGTTAGACTGAAAGCCGGGCTCGACGCTCAGCGCATCAATCACAAATTCATTACACTGCCGCCCGGAGAGCAGACTAAATCTTTTTCTGTGCTCGATAGTCTGACAGGTGAGCTTTTAGATTTGGACGTGGAGCGTAACGACATTGTCATCGCCTTTGGCGGCGGGGTTATCGGCGACCTGACTGGTTTCGCATGCGCAATCCTGAGGCGTGGTTGTCGGTTTGTGCAAGTTCCGACGACATTGTTGGCGCAGGTCGACAGCGCCGTCGGCGGCAAGACCGCCATCAACGTCCCCCAAGGAAAAAATTTGATAGGTGCTTTTCATCAACCAGCAATGGTGCTGGCTGATATTGAGGCCCTAGATACTTTGCCGGCGCGTGAATTACGAGCAGGCTATGCAGAAGTCGTCAAATACGGCCTTATTAATGACCCAGTTTTTTACGAATGGCTTGAGAGCAACAATGGAAAACTCTTCTCCACTGAGGGCAGGACCGAGCGTCAGTTTGCCGTCAAAAAAAGCTGTCTGGCAAAGGCGGCGATTGTTGCAAAGGACGAAAAAGAACACGGAGCAAGAGCGCTTTTAAACCTAGGCCATACCTTTGGTCATGCATTGGAAGGCGTGTTCGGATATTCAGCAAAATTGCTACACGGCGAAGCTGTCGCCCTGGGCATGACCCTCGCCTTTGAATATTCTGTGCGTATTGGAGTATGCCCTGCAGAAGATGCGGCGCGCGTCAAAGCTCACTTTACAAAATGCGGATTGCCCTCATCTTTCACGGATCTAAAAACCGATCCGATCCGTGCGGACAAATTAATCGCACTGATGATGCAGGACAAAAAACGCGAGGCTGGAAAACTGACGCTAATCCTCGCCAAAAGCATAGGCGAAGCGTTTATCTTCAAAGATGCGGACACAGCCGACATTCTTGAATTTTTGAAAGAAAAGACCGCCTGACAAGCGGCGCAAAGGAAATCATGAGCGAGATCGATTCAGCCATCTTAATTCCCGTTGGAATTATCTTCTTTTTATTGATGCTGTCAGCATTTTTCTCCGGATCAGAGACGGCGCTTACCGCAACCTCAGAAGCGCGAATGCACAAATTCGAATCGGACGGCAATTTGCGCGCCCGCCGGGTCAACATTCTAATCAAGGACCGCGAGCGACTGATCGGCGCCATCTTGCTCGGTAACAACATGGTCAACATTCTAGCATCAATTCTGGCGGGTGGCGTTTTCGCATCTCTCTTTGGAGACTCGTTGATGGCAACTGCTGTCGCAACGGGCGTGATGACTGTTTTAGTATTGGTTTTCGCCGAAGTGACGCCGAAGTCAGCCGCTATCGCGCGACCGGATGGCTTTGCGATGCTTGTCGCGCCGGTGATGCGCTGGGTCGTTTTTATTTTCGCGCCGATCACACGCATTGTGCAACTCATCGTACGCGGATTCCTCAAAATCTTCGGTCTCGACATCTCAAAAGACAGCGCTGTTTTCTCTGTTGCGGAAGAGCTGCGCGGCGCCATTGACCTTCACCACTCGGAAGGTCGGGTCAATAAGGAAGCACGCGACCTTATCCGCGGCGCGCTTGATCTTCATGAGATTCGCATTGAGGAGATCATGGTGCACCGTAAGTCCATTGAGATGCTTGACCTTGACAGGCCCAAGCAGGAACTCGTCCAGCAGGCGCTTGAAAGCGGTCACACAAGGCTGCCCTTATATAGAGAAAACCCCGATAACATTGTCGGTGTCCTGCACGCTAAAGACCTGCTGAGAGGTTTATGGGATGCTGACGGCAAAGCTGATGGGATTGATCTCGAAACCATATGTCGCCCGCCTTACTTTGCGCCGGAAACGACAACCTTACAGGAACAACTTGACGCTTTCAGAATTAAGCAGGAGCATTTTGCTCTTGTAGTCGATGAGTATGGCGCAATCATGGGACTCGTCACACTCGAGGATATTCTCGAAGAGATTGTCGGTGAAATCGAGGATGAATACGATAGTCCTGTTCAAGGGGTGCGTCCGCAAAGCGACGGGTCCTTAAATGTCGATGGGGATGTAACCATTCGCGATTTAAACCGCGCCATGGACTGGAGCCTGCCCGACGATGAAGCGGTGACAGTTGCGGGCCTCGTGATCCATGAAGGCCAATGTATTCCCGATGTCGGTCAGACTTTTTCTTTTCATGGCTTCCGGTTCCGCATATTGCGGCGGCGGCGCAACCAGATTACGGCTGTCAAAATAACCCCTATCGAAGCACCCGTCATTTAAACGGGCTCGTCCAGTAACAAGAAAGTATTCTTCATGGCGCGAAAGCCCAGCCGATACGCGCTGTTGTTCATATTCATCACGGTGATGCTGAACATGATCGGACTGGGCGTCATCATGCCGGTAATGCCTGCGCTGATTATGGAGGTGACCGGCCAGGACCTTTCCCATGCCGCGCAATGGGGCGGAACGCTGACGCTTGCATATGCGCTGATGCAATTCATCATGATGCCTGTGATCGGCGGCTTGTCGGATCGGTACGGACGCAGACCCATCTTGCTCATCTCTATGGGCGCTTACGCGTTTGATTTTTTTGTCATGGCGATCGCCCCAGTGATCAGCGTCATTTTGGTTGCACGTCTCCTTGCCGGTGCTTTCGCCGCCACTTTTTCTACTGCAAATGCTTACATCGCGGATATTTCTCCACCGGAAAAACGTGCTGCTAATTTTGGTCTTCTGGGCGCAGCGTTCGGCCTCGGCTTTATTATTGGCCCGGCGATTGGCGGCTTCCTCGGTGAACAGATCGGCGCGCGGGCGCCATTTTATTTCGTCGCCATTCTTGGCGCTCTAAATGTGCTGTTCGGTTTCTTTGCGCTCCCTGAAACTCTGGCCCCGGAAAACCGCCGTCCCTTCGAATGGAAACGCGCCAACGCTTTTGGTAGTTTCAAACAGTTCGCCCACTATCCCATAATGTTGCCAATCGCTGGCGTTCTTTTTCTTTCACAGCTTGCGCACTGGACCTATCCGTCCGTATGGGCTTATTTCGCGCAGGAGAAGTTTGATTGGTCGCCGGGCGCCATTGCAGCATCATTAAGTTTTGTTGGCTTGTCGGCCGCCGTCGTTCAAGGCGGGCTGACCCGCATCATCGTACCAAAAATTGGCGAGCGCGCCTCAGCGCTTTTCGCCATGACCGTCACCATCACGGCCTACGTTGCCTTCTCGGTCGCAACGACAGGCTGGATGGTCTATATTCTTATAGCTTTTTCCGCGCTCGGCGGCATTGCGCAGCCCGCGCTTCAAGGCATCATGTCGCGCACGATACCCGCCAATGCGCAAGGCGAACTCCAGGGAGCGATTGCGGCAGTGATGAGTATGTCCATGGTCATCAGTCCATGGATGATGACGCAAATCTTTTCCGCCTTTATTCAGCCTGGCGAACCATATTCAGTATTCAACATAACGATATTGCCTAATGGAGCGCCCTTCTATTTCCCCGGCGCGCCATTCATCTTTTCAGCAGTTATCGAGGTCCTTGCGCTGATTATGCTATTCGTCGCCTTCCGCCGCATAAGACGGCCTCGGGAAGAACAACTCGCAAGTTAACAATTTTGCGCATCAGTCAGGTTAAGCATTGCGCAGTATAAAATGGAACTCTAAGGAAAAACCGAACAAATATAACCCCTTTGGAAAGCGCTCCATTTACTCATAAACGCCCGATTAACCGAAACTAGAGCCGCTTTATAGACTTCAGAATCAATTTCAAACGGCCATTTGCGCGTTTTACAGTATCGTCCAACTCATCCAACAGCTCACGGCTGGAAGTGCTTTCGTCTTCATAATCTTCAAGCAGGGATTTCGCTTTTTCGATCTCGGCCGCCAGCGCATCAAGCTTTTCGTCTTCGCCAGACTTACGGTTCAGCGGGTTACGAAGCTCATCAGCAGCATTGCGAAAACGGGCCGGCAGGCGGCCTGTCGATGACAGAAACCAGAACGTGGCGAAACCGAGGGCGTAGGCGCCGATCGCCAGCACCCAGCGATTGGTTACAACCTGCGTTAACCACCATTCATCCATGACATCTTTGCGAAACCTCGCACCAAGACGGCACAGTTGCACGAGGTTCGCCCCAATTTACACGACGACCACACCATTATAGCAAACGGCGCGCCAGCAAAGAAAAACCGCCCAGTGAGGCGCCGGGCGGCTTTTAAGAATTCTTAAAACCTGGGTCGGTTCTAGCGCGGCGCCATCACCATCATGATCTGGCGACCTTCCATTTTCGGAAACTGCTCCACTTTGGCGATTTCTTCAAAATCGTCCTGCACGCGCCTTAAAAGGTCTGCGCCACGATCCTGGTGCGCCATTTCTCGACCACGAAAGCGGAGCGTCACCTTTACCTTGTCACCCTCCTCAAAGAAGCGCTTCATGGCTTTAACTTTCACTTCGTAATCATGGTCGTCGATATTCGGCCGCATCTTGATCTCTTTGATCTCGACGACTTTTTGCTTTTTCTTGGCTTCCGCTTTTTTCTTCTGCTGTTGATACTTGTACTTACCGTAATCAAGAATCTTGCAGACCGGCGGTTGCGTATTTGGAGAGACTTCAACGAGATCAAGGCCAGCTTCAGCGGCGATCTTCAAAGCATCTTCGGTTTTCACGACGCCCCGCTTTTCGCCCTCATGATCAATCAACAGGACTTGCGGGACACCGATGTCTTCATTCACGCGCGGCCCGTCATTCTTGGGCGCAGCGGGTGCGTAAGGTTTGCGTGCTATGGATTTTTCTCCTTTGGTGGCTAACGGTTATCTCTTGCCCGAAGTCTCGCGAAAAACGGTTAATGAACTCGCGAACCGGCAAGAGGCGGCGATATATAAGGGATTTTGGTCACTTATCAACGTGTGACGGCCGAAACGGGACTGTCTTCCTCATTAAGGATCAATCCCATATTCGACAGGGTGCGCCAGGCGAACAACGGCTCAACACCGCCAACACCGTCCGGCGCGGTCAAAGTGACCACATGGCGGCCTTCCGGCGCGACAGGCGCAGACTTTCCATCTGCAATCACGACGCCTTCGCAGCCTATACTCACAGCAAGGTGCATTTCCTCTGCATGATCGCTAACAAAAAACGCCGATTCCTGTGAAAGCGCCGCCAACTGCAAGTGATCCGTCTTGCCAGTCAGATCGACGAGTTGCGGCGCCTCATTGGCGATCTCATCGCCGAATTGGTGCAGTTCTTTCGGGCCCGCCAGGACCGGCATAAAACCGGAGCGCGCCATGATTGTTGCAAAACCAGCATATGAAGACGCCGGCCAGCGCTTTTCGGGATTCATGCCAGGAAGCAGCATGCCAAATGGTGTCGATATGCCGTACCAGGACGGCTTCATGTTAGCGCTATCCTTACGGGAATTTAGGGCCCAGCGCATATCAGGAAGTCGTTCCGGCGATTCAAGCCCGGCTGCAGACATCATTTTGCCAACGTCCGGCAAATGAATAGAGCTCGCTTTTCTGCTATTTTTTCTTGGCGCAGATGCGGCACAATGCCATTTCGGTCGGAACATACCCATCGCGCTGTGCAGTTTTTTACTGAACTCATCAGCAGCGAGATCATAGACCGTTTCGAATTTTGTCGTCTTGAGCTGTTTGACCAGCGTCTTTCGTGCTTCAACATCTCTAAGATTCGGCGCAGCAGCGACCTGATCAAAAAATGGCGACGCGCGCGCAATTCGCTGTAAACCTGGGATTGTCAGAAGGCTGATTTTTGCATTCGGATGCGCCTTGCGAATAGCATCAAACGCCGGCTCGGCGGCGATAAACGCGGCGAGACCATCTGTCTTGATTACTAATATATTCGACTGCTTACGTCCTAACATCGCCCCGATTATTCCCCACCCGCCAAGAGATCGCTATATACCCTCAAAGTTGCCTCGCACATTGCCGCCGCAGAGTAAACGCTCGCCGCACGCGATCGCCCATTCTCCCCCATGACTTCACGCTCTTCAACCGACATGCTGCGTACGCGATGAATTGCGCCCGCAAGTGCTGCAGCGTCGCCAGGCTTGACCAAAATGCCGCTTCGCTCATCCATAATGGTCTCAGTGGCGCCGCCATGGTTTGAAGCGATAACTGGTTTCCCCATTGCCCCAGCTTCCACGGCGACGCGACCAAAAGCCTCCGGTCGTATCGACGGCGCTATCACCAAATCCGCCCAGGCGTATGCCGCTGGCATGTCGGTGCAATCTCCGACCATATGGACCATGTCGCGCACCCCACGCTTTTCAATCAATGCGCGCAAAGCAGCTTCATAGTCCTCACGACCCTGCACGCCCCCACAAAAAACTAGCGTTAAACCCTGATCATTGCCAGAGGCTGACTGGGTTTTCAATTTCGCTACCGCCTCGATTGCAATCTCATGGCCTTTCCACTGAGTAAGACGGCCCGGCAACAAAATCCGGGAACCTTCGCTTTTCCCCATTCAGCCCCCATTTCGCCGTCACTTGGTTAACGCGAGTGTCTGAAATCCCTGCCGGATCAAACACATCAAGATCGGCGCCGCGCGGGATGACACGCAGTCGTTCTGGGGAAACCTTGCCAAGGCGGGCGATAGCCTCGCCCGTATAGCGGGAATTTGCGATGACGCAGTCAGCCCGCAGCATGGAAGAATTGTAATATCGCTTGAGAGGCCCCTTCGCCCCATAGGCCCCGTGATAGGTCGTCACAAAAGCCACGCCGGCCCTCTTCGCCGCGCCGAGCGCACTCCAGGCCGGCGCTCTCGAACGAGCATGGATAAGGTCGACATTTTGCTCGCTTATCAGGGTCGCGAGCCGACCTGCGTTCCGCCAAATCGTAATAGGGTTTTTCGAATGCACCGGCATTGGAAATATCTCGCCACCCGCCATCTCGATAGCGCTGGCGAAACGCCCGCCATGGCTCGCCACAAGCGCCCGCCCGCCCCGCACTGACCACAGCCGACGCAATCTCAAGCGTCGTGCGCTCAGCCCCGCCAGCATTGAGTGTCGGGATAACCTGAAGGATGGTGTAATTGAATCGCCTCATCGCACCGATCATAAGTGGTTTTTTCCAAGGGGCGCAGAAGAAAAGGAACCAGAATGCAATCTACGCCGGAATATTTCGACGGTCCTCATGGGCGCATCGCCTATCGCCAGCGAGCTGGCGCTGGACCTGGCGTGGTGTGGCTTGGCGGCTTCCGTTCCGACATGCTGGGGACAAAGGCCGAGCATCTTGACAGCTGGGCGGCCCGCCAGGGCCGGGCGTATCTGCGGTTTGATTACTCAGGACACGGGGAATCCGAAGGTAAATTTAACGATGGCTGTATCGGCGAATGGGTCAGCGGACGCTCTTGCTGCTTTTGATGCCCTGACAAATGGCCCGCAGATACTCATCGGCTCATCCATGGGCGCCTGGATTGCAACCCTGCTGGCGACAAGACGCGGCGAAAGAATTGCGGGGATCGTATTTATCGCACCCGCACCGGACTTTACCGAAAAGCTGATGTGGCCAAGCTTCAGCGACGCGCAACGTGCAGCAATTATAAACGAAGGTCGCCTTGAACAGCCGTCTGACTACTCAAACGAGCCGGAGGTTATAACAAAAAAACTGATTGAGGATGGCCGCAACCATCTGGTTATGACAAATGATGTGCCAATCACCTGCCCGGTGCGCATTCTGCAGGGAATGAAAGATGACGCGGTCCCCTACGCTCACGCCCTTGCCTTTGCGCAAATCATTGAAAGTGCTGACATAAGAAGCTGTGCTGACGAAAGACGGCGACCACCGCTTGTCAGAACCGGCGGATCTGGCGAGGCTCGAAAGGGTTCTTGACGCACTCTGAAAAAAGACCAGCCTTTAAGTTCAGATCACCTTGCAGCCAATCCAGGCAGTGATTGACTGAATTGGATTTCAATCCAGTCGGCAGGGAGAAAAACCTTTTCGAGAGCCGTCCTTAGCGCCTCGCCTCATCGCGTTTTCATAACATTTCACCGCAGGAGTACATGCAATCTTATGCGCGCCTATTGCTACAACTGTCACATTAAGGTAATGTCGCCACAATTGTAGCAAGGGTGGAATCCGCCCAGCGGTACGCATATGCGCATTGGGAGAGATGCATGAGCGAGCGGCAATCTGACAACCCAACAAAACCCGAATTGGCGATCCTGAAGCTCTTGTGGGGCGCGAAGGAAATGAACGCCCGGGAAATCCACGATGAAATTGCCGATGATTTCGGCTGGTCCTATTCGACAGTGCGCACGGTTCTGGAGCGTATGTTCGAAAAAGGACTGATCGCTAAATATCCGGTGGACGGCGTCAATATCTACGAAGCTGAAGTTGGTAAGGTCGCCATCCTTGGCCGCATGATCGCCGATTTTTCAAAACGGGTGATGGAACTGGACACGGCTCCAGCCGCCGCATTCTTTTCCGATTCAAAATTGCTCAGCGAAGATGAGCTGACTGAGCTTGAGGCGATGCTCCGCAGGGAGGACGAAAAGCAATGAACGTGATCATTGAAGCCTTTTTCATCTGCCTGCTTGCCTCCATGATCTGGGCGCCGATTGTTTTCTTGCTCGCCAACCACCTCACCAAAGGCAGTGATGGCGCCTTTGCCGACAAGCTCTGGCCTGTGGCGCTGGTGATCTCAGCACTACCGGCGCTGTTTGCGCCTGTCTCAGCTGCTATGGGTTTGTCGCTAAGAAGTAACGCCCCGCTCCCTCCGATGGCCGCACTCGAAGCGCCATTGACTGCAGCGCCCGCAATCTCGATAGCGACTGTTGGTACGCAATCCGCCTCAATAAATATCGGCGCTGCTTTCGAAGCAACAGCTGTTCTTTATTTCTATGGCTTCTTAATGTTTCTGGCGCTCGGTTTGATCCGAATGGTCTGGTTTTCTTATCGGGTTCATTACGCGTTCGAGATTGATGAACCACAGTTAGAGGCCGGGCTGGAAGAATGGCGCCAGCGTATGGGTATTAAAATCCGCCGCGTTATGCGTTTTCTGACGCCGTATTATCGGTATGCGTGCATGGTCTGTTTCGCCCTGTAATCTTAATGCCGATGAACCTTTTGGATCGCGTTTCGATGAGCGACGCGATTTTGATGGGCGCTCATGAAATGGCGCATATCAAGCGCGGCGACACGCGTCTCTTTGCACTTTGTACAGCGGCGCGCGCAGTATTTTGGTTCAATCCATTTATGCAGCGCATCGCAGCCTGCGCCAATCTCGCTGCTGAACAAGCAGCGGATGCGCTTGTCATTGCCAGCGGCGCTGAGCGGCGCCAATACGCACAGTGTTTCGTGCAAGGTTTACGTTTCGCTGCCGGGGCTTCGAACCTGGGACGTGACCTTGTCCCCCTCCTTCACGCCATTCGATAAGCGGTCTCGACGCGAACGCCTAAATGCAATCTTGTCGAACACACAACAAGGATCATTTTTAAGCCTGACGCATAAGATCGGGATCGCTTTAAGCGTTGTTGCCGCGGCGGCGCTCGCCTTTGCACAAGCCGCATTTGCAGTTGCGCCATCACCAGCCCAGCAGGCGTTGCCCGCCACACCGGTGGATGGCGAAGTTACTTTATCATTCGGGCAGCGAAGCGGTATTCTCGGTCGGGATAGACCGACACACGAAGGCGTTGACATTAAGGCTATGCGCGGCTCACTCGTTAAGGCTGCCGGCGATGGCAAAGTCATCGACGCCACGGGCCGATATCGCGGGCAACCAGCCTGGGGCAAAGTTGTCGTTATTGATCACGGCCATGGACTTGTTACCCGTTACGCCCATCTGGATTCTTATCTTGTAAAAAAGGGGGACGCCGTTGACGCTGGTGACGTAATTGGGGCGGTTGGATCGACGGGCAAAGCCACGGGTCCCCATCTGCATTTTGAAGTTATTCAGGACGGATTGCCGATTGACCCAGCACCGGTCCTGGCGGCCGAACCAATGAGCGCACCCGCTCCTCTTGTAGAGCAGACTATGGAAGCGGCAACTGTCGTCCCCACTCCGGTACCCGCTGTAAAGCCGTCGGCGCCGATAAGCCTTCGTGCAGAAATTGAGCAAAACTTGGGCGGCAAACTCAAAGCCATCGAAGTTAAAATGGCCAACGCGTTCGACGGTATTGAGATAGATGGTCTTGAAGGCTTTGAATTTGAATTTGGCGATGTCACCGTGGAGGGCGTTGAAGGATTCAAGACATTCGCGATGAATGGAATTGAGGAATTCCAAAGCTGGGAGTTCCTAAGCGAGGGTGATCGCGAGGCATGGGCTGAAACCCAGCGTGAAGCGGCGCAAGCAGCACGAGATGCGCTTCGCGAAGCACAAAAGGAAATAGAGCGAGCGACGCGCGACAGCGCAAAAGCTCAACGTGATGCAGAACGCGCCGCCGAAAGGTCGCTAAGAGATCACGAACGTTCATTACGTGACCAAGAACGTGCAGAACGGGATGCGGAAAGAGCTGAGCGCAATGCTGAGCGCGAGCAAGCGCGGGCAGAGAGAGAAGCGGAAAGGGCCGAACGCGATGCTGAACGCTCACGCGAACGCGCAGAACGCGAGTTTGAACGCGCCATTGAGCGGGCGGAGGCTCAAGCAGAGCGTGAATTAGCACGTGCGGAACGTGAATGGGCGCGCACAACTGGCGAGAATATTGAGATAGATGATCATGAAGTCCTTGCGCTGCAGGAAAAAGCGTTAATCGAAGCTCAAGCTGATCTTGAAAAACAACTCTCTGAAATCAAGCGTCGACGCGCCGATTTAAAGCGCCAAAAGCGAAACAGTAAAAACGACTAAAAGGTTAACCGGGATGGCTCAAATTACCGCCCGGTTCACCGCACCCAGACAGCAACTCATCGATAAACGGATGCGCGCAGCCTTGATAAAGGTGAAACTGAACGCGCGCGAGTTCGTCTTTTATTGGAGAGAGAGACCATGGGGCTTACACGGCTTTGTCTGAAGAACCCGCGGCGGCTGGCGTCATTCTGGCGATCATCACGCTGCTTGGATTTATTTCGATTACGCAACTGCCCGTGCAGTTATTTCCGGCAATCGAGCGTCCGCAGATAAGCGTTTACACAAGCTGGCGTGCGGCTTCACCGCGCGAGATTGAAAGCGAGATCACCGAACCAATCGAACGCGAACTGCGCGGTATTCCAGGCATGATCCAGATGCAGTCCTGGTCCAATCAGGGCGATGTCTGGATGAATCTTGAATTCGCTCTTGGCACCGATATGGACAGTGCATTTACTGAGGTAAATTCGCGTCTACAGCGCGTGCGCGGTTTGCCCGCAGAAGCGGATCGTCCTCGCGTCAATCTCGGCGGCGGCGGCGGGAACGCTGGCGAAACACTGATTTTCCTGTTTCTCCAAAAACTTCCCGGCAACACCAATGAAAGCGTGCGCCTTAGCGAGTTTGCAGAACAACGCATTGTGCCGGAGCTTGAATCGGTAACAGGCGTTGCTGGTATTGATGTGAACTCAGACGACGGCGAGGAAATCGTTCGTATCGAGTTTGACCCATTTCTGGCCGCGCAGCTTGGCGTCACGCTGGATCAAATATCCCAGAATGTGAACCGGTCAACCGACGTTACCGGCGGATCAGTAGAGGTTGGGCGACGCAATTACACGCTAAGATTTGAAGGCCGTTTTGACGCCAGCCAACTTGAACAG
Organism: Hyphococcus sp.; assembly: GCA_965230025.1. Lineage (GTDB taxonomy): Bacteria > Pseudomonadota > Alphaproteobacteria > Caulobacterales > Parvularculaceae > Hyphococcus. The sequence goes on along the minus strand of CBDDKD010000047.1, from coordinate 72,414 downwards.
ACCATTCTCGCCTGGCGAGACGGAGCTCCTGTAACGCTCGGCGACATTGCCGAAGTCAGGGTAATGCCAGACGACCGCGGCGGCGTTGTCTACCAGAACGGCAACCCGGCGATTGGCATGAGAGTAATCCGTGAACCCGGTTCAAACACACTTGAAGCAATTGATGGCCTTACAGAGGTTCTTGATGAATTGAACACTGGACCACTCGCAGAAATGGGTTATGCGATCCATAAAAGCTTCGACCCGTCCGTCTTCATCAAACGCGCGATTTCGCTGCTAACAAACAATCTGCTGCTTGGAATAATGCTCGCGGTCGGTGCGCTCTGGCTATTCCTCCGACGCACAGCAGCAACGCTGGTTATCGCCGCAGCGATTCCCATATGCCTCATGGCGACCATTGTCGTGCTGAACATGTTTGGGCGCAGTATCAATATTATTTCCCTTGCGGGCCTAGCATTTGCAACGGGCATGGTGCTCGACGCGGCTATCGTGGTTCTCGAAAACTTTGTACGGTTACGCGAAGAAGGACGCTCACCGTTTGAGGCGGCGGAAAAGGCTGTTGGGCAAGTCTTTGGCGCCCTATTCGCGTCAACAGTCACAACGATCGCAATCTTTATCCCGATCATGTTTTTCGAAGACGTAGAAGGACAACTCTTTGCTGACCTCGCCTTGACGATTGCGATCGCGGTCTCTTTCAGCCTCATTGTTGCGGTCACGTTACTACCGACAGGGGCGCGCCTGTTCATTAAAAAGGACAAAGTACAAGGCGAATCCAAGCGCCCGATGTTTGCTGAGCGCCTTGCTGACTTCATCATGCGGCTAACGGCGACTAATCCTCGCCGCCTCGCCATGGTGGGCGCGCTGACAGTCGTACCTGTAGCTATATCGTTTCTGCTGTGGCCACAGTTGAATTATCTACCGCCAGTTAAGCGCGACGCAGTAGACGCCTTTATAGGGTTCCCGTCGGGCGCCAGCGCGGACATGGTGCGCGAGGAATTCGCCGAAGTCGTTGTCGAACGCCTTCAGCCTTATATGAACGGCGAGAAAGAGCCGGCTCTTCGCAACTACTATCTATATACAGGTACTTGGGGCGGCAATACGGGCATCCGAATTAACGATCAGTCGCGCATCGACGAGATGGTGAAGATCGTCAATGAGGAAATTCTCGCCGGCTTCCCTGATACTCGTGTGTTTGCACAACAAGGAAACCTCTTCGGCAATTGGGGTGCATCGGGATCAATTAGCCTGGAGTTGCAGGCCGCAGATTTTGATGCGTTAGGCAACGCAGTGCCAACCGCTATTGACGTCATCCAGGAAGCCCTGCCAGGCGCACAAGTCTGGCCCAATCCCGATCCACAAATTGTAACGCCCGAATTGCGACTTATTCCCAATGATCGCCGTATTGCCGAAGTTGGCATGACGCGCGAAGCCGTCGCCGCCGCTGTTCGTTCGTTTGGCGATGGTCAATGGCTGGGTGAGTTTTTCCACGAAGACGGCCGCCTCGACATTTATCTGCGCGCCAAGGAATGGACAGAGCCCGAGTACTTAGAGAATGCGCCGGTCGCCACGCCGTCCGGTGCAGTCGTCCCACTTGGGGAACTCGTAACCATTGCGCGCGGCGTCGGTCCACAACAAATTCGACGCTTGGATGCTCGCCGCACAATCTCTCTCGGTATTACCCCGCCGGACGGTATGGCGCTGGGTCCTGCTGTCGATGCGTTAAAGGCAAATGCAGAAAAACGATTGTTTGAAGTGTTGCCGCCGGGTGCTTCAATCAAATGGGCTGGCGATGCGGATAGTCTTGCGCGCGCAGTTAAAAATCTTGGCAGCAATTTCCTGCTTGCAATTGTCATCCTCTTCTTGATCATGGCCGCTCTCTTTAAGTCGGTAAAAGACTCAGCCTTGGTAATCGTAACACTACCTATGGCGACAGTCGGCGGTATTCTGGCCATCCGCGGATTGGATTTAATAAAAATCACTACCGCTGGACCTGCTTGGCATGATCGGATTCATCATCCTGCTTGGACTCGTTGTGAACAACGCCATCTTGCTTGTCGCGCAGACGCGTGCGTCTGAAGCCAATGGCAAATCCCGGCCTGAAGCAGTACGCGAAGCGCTATCCCTCCGGATACGGCCAATTTTCATGTCGACGTCAACATCATTGATGGGCATGTTGCCGCTGGTGCTCTCACCTGGCGCCGGCAGCCTTATCTACCGCGGCCTCGCCACCGTCATCGTTGGCGGCATGGCTGTTTCTACTATGTTTACGCTGTTGTTGTTGCCGGCGCTCTTGCAATTGGGTTCACGCCCTGCATTAGCGCCGGTCTCTCGCGGCGCCATGCCACAACCTGCAGAATAATAAGGAGCTATCTCCCGTGATGAATCGTAAAATTATCTTCGCCGGCGGGGCTGCATTCGTCCTCATGGCTGCAGGGTCTATGGCTTTTCTTTATGGCAATAATGTTGGCGCTGGCGCTGACGCCGCCGAAGGTGACGCACAGGCCCAGCAAGGCCCGCCGCCTGCGGCTGTCGCTGTCGCAAAAGCGGAGTTGCGGTCTTTAGCGCCGCAATCTGAGGTTCCGGGATCTGTTGTTTCCATGCGTGATAGTCTTGTGGCGGCTGCGACCTCAGGCAAGATTGAATGGGTCGCCGATGTCGGCGTCGAAGTCGAAGAAGGCGATGTTATCGCACGCATTGAAGCGGCTGACGCCGAATTCACACGCGACGATAGCGCCGCCCAAGTCCGGCGCTTAACAGCGCGCGCCGAATATCTCGACAGTTTTTACAAGCGCTTTGTCGGGTTGGGTGAAGATGCTGGCGAGTCGGAGGCCACCCTCGATGAAATGCGATCCAACCGCGATGAAGCTGTGCAAGCAGTGAGACAGGCGGAAGTTGCGTTGCGTCGCGCCGAGATCAACCTCGATCGTACAAAAGTCAGAGCGCCATTTGCGGGAAGAGTTGTCTCCCAGGAAATCCAGGTTGGCGAATTCGCCAATCCCGGGTCCGGGCTCGTACGCTTGGTTGATACTAGCCGTTATGAAGTTACGGCCCGCGCGCCGGCGGGCCTCGCTCGCAATGTTGAAGCAGGACAAGCGATCCGCATTGCGAATGGCGTTGATACTATGGATGCACTTGTGCGCGCAGTCGTACCTGTCGGAGATGATCGCTCGCGCATGCTGGAGCTGCGCCTCGAATTACCGGACACAACCTGGTATGTAGGCTCCGCCGTACGTGTCAGCCTTCCGGCAGCGCAAGCGCGCAATGTCACTGCCGTACCGCGCGATGCGCTGGTTTTGCGTGCAGATCGCGTCAGCGTTTATGTTGTTGGCGAGGACAATGCAGCGAAACGGATCGACGTGGAGCTAGGAGCCGCGGAGGGCGACTATATTGAAGTCATCGGCGATATCGAGCCTGGCGAAAGCGTTGTGATACGCGGCGGTGAACGGCTCCGGGACGGACAGTCTGTGACCATTTCCTCACTGACGGGCGAGCCTTCGGTCTAGGCCGTTATTCGTTCTCACCAAAACGGTCGTTGACCAGCTTAACTAGCGAATCAACAGCCTCCGCCGCTTGTGGTCCCGTAGCTGAAATTTCGAGAACGGTTCCTTCGCTGGCAAGCAGCATTAACAGATCAAGCTGTGAGTCTGCAGATGCGGTGCGCTCCTGATTGCGAACTGTTACGACTGCGTCCCATGACTTTGCCAGGGTGGAGAAATACCGTGACGGCCTGATATGAAGGCCGAGCTTGTTCTGGACCGCGACGCTGGCTGTTGCGTCTTCACTCACGAGTCGGTCGCTTCACCTGACAAAACCCAGGAGGCGACATTGATGTATTTGCGCCCAGCTTCATGGGCGGCCTTAACGGCCTCTGCAAGGTCCCCCTCCGCACGTACAGACGCAAGCTTGATCAGCATTGGCAAGTTGACGCCAGCGACGACTTCGGCATTCGCCTTTTCCATCACGGCAATCGCCAAATTCGAGGGTGTTCCGCCGAACATATCGGTAAGGATGACGACACCCTCACCCTCATCGACCTCCTTGGCGGCGTCGAGAATGTCCTGACGGCGTTTTTCCATGTCATCGTCGGGCCCAATCGATACGGCTTTGACGAGTTCCTGAGGACCGACGACATGTTCTGCAGCGGAAAGAAACTCCTCCGCCAGTCGTCCATGGGTCACCACAACCAGTCCAATCATCAAAAACCCCTATGTCGCTCGCACCAGCCGCTATGGTGCGTTTTGTCGCCCAGATGTCCACTAAAAAATCGCCAGCTAGTCAGAAGGTAACTCTATAACAAACCGGGCCCCGCGCCGCGCACTGTCCTGGTCGTCAGGATTTTCAAGGCGGTTTTCCGCATAAATTCGCCCGCCATGCGAATTAACAATCTGGCGCGAAATCGCCAGGCCAAGTCCGGAATTGTTGCCGAAAGCCGACCCTTGAGGGCGCTTTGTATAGAAACGCTTGAAAATCGCATCTAGATTTTCGGGTGGAACGCCCGGCCCGTCATCCTCAACAATGATCCGTGCAATTGCCGAGCGTTGTGTTGGCCCTGCAAGCTTAACCTTCACCAAACCTCCAGTCGGGCTAAAAGATCGGGCATTGTCAATTACATTCCGGATGACCTGCCCCAACGCTGACGGATTGCCAAGCACATACGTCGCCTGCATTGGGTCCGCAAACTCGACACACGCGTCATCTGATTTTGATGTGTCTTCATAGATGCTGACTATATCTTTTATGAGTCGCGTCAGGTCGACTGCTTCGCGCGTCTCACGTGCAAGTTCAGCGTCAAGGCGCGACGCATTGGAGATGTCTGTAATTAGACGGTCCATGCGTTCCACGTCTTTTTGAATGACCGCCAGCAGCTTTTCCTGTTGCTCCGGTGTTTTGGCGAGATTAAGCGTCTCCGCCGCACTGCGAATAGATGTAAGAGGGTTTTTTAACTCATGGGCGACATCCGCTGCAAAACTTTCGATCGCATCAATTCGCGCATAAATCGCCTGAGTCATCGATTTCAATGATCCGGAAAGTTCACCGATCTCATCTTTTCTGTTCGTAAAATCAGGAATGCGAGCCCTGCCTGCGGCAGCGATACCTTCGCGAACCTTATCGGCTGCAATTGCAAGCTGCCGGATTGGTTGTGCGATCGCAGCCGTCAGTAATAGTGATGACAGAATTGCCGCCGCCATCGCCAACCCGAAAAAGGGCAGAATCGCAGTCCGCGCATCTTCAACCAGTGTGTCGATGCCGCCAATCTCAGCCGTCACCAACCCATAAATCGCCTGCACCCGTCGAATAGGTACGGAAACGGACGCCACCAATTCGCCTTCCTCATTAATCCGCACTGACGTCGCCCCACGGTCCTCTGCAAATGGAGATGATGCGAGCGCTTCATTCAATTCTGCTTCTATTGTCCGGCGCGCTGCTTGCTCCCGATAGTCACGAGAAAAGAAATGCATTACGTCATGCCAGAGGTCGCGCTCTATAAAAGCGCTTGTCGATATAGACGTTTCCAGCGGCGGCAATGATTCCTGAATGATTTCGTCTTCACGCAGAACGACATCCTCGATCAGCAGAGCCAGGGCGTCGGAGACAGGCGGATCGTCAAATGTTTGCGGCGCGTTGAAAATGCGCACGCGTCCTTCAAAACTATCCCACACACGGTTGAAAACTTCGCGCACATCGGTCTGGTTCAACGCTAACGAACACAATGTCGTTTCATCCCCGCGCTGGACAATATCGGCCTCTTCCACCGGCTGACACGAGGTTTCATCAATTGCAACCTGCGCCAACACGTCAGCTATTATCTGCGCCTGCGCGCGAACCCCTTCAAGTTTGGCCTGAACGAGACCGTCGCGATATTGCGTCAATGCGAAAGAACCAAGAAGAAGAATGACCAACCCGATCAGATTGGCGAGCACGATCGTCAGCGTCAGGCGGGACAACGCCACGCGCGCGCGGCGTTTTCGCACCTTGCCGCCCTGCTCGGTCATGCGGAATTAATCTTCCTTGTATTTGTAACCAACACCGTACAACGTTTCGATGGAATCAAATTCCTTGTCCGTTACACGGAACTTCTTGCGTATGCGTTTTATATGACTGTCGATTGTCCGGTCATCCACATAAACCTGATCGTCATAAGCCGCATCCATGAGTTGATCGCGGCTTTTGACAAAACCAGGGCGTTGAGCAAGCGATTCCAGAATTAGGAACTCGGTTACAGTCAGCACGACCGGCTGTTCTTTCCACATGCAGGCGTGACGCATAGGGTCGAGTGTGAGATTTCCTCTCCGGAGAATTTTCTTTTCTTCCTCCGGGGTCGGCGTATCTCCGGCCTGTCCGCGCCGCAACACGGCTTTTACCCGTTCCAGCAGGAGCCGCTGCGAAAATGGTTTTTTGACATAATCGTCCGCCCCCATGGTAAGGCCGAGCACCTCATCGATTTCCTCATCCTTGGATGTCAGGAAAATCAGCGGCAGCGCTGAATTCTGGCGGATACGGCGCAAAAGCTCCATGCCGTCCATCGTCGGCATCTTAATATCCGATACCACAAGATCTGGCGGTGTCGCCGAAATATGCTCTAGCGCGGCGGCGCCGTCCTCAAAAGTGTTGACCTTGTGACCTTCCGATTCCAGCGCCATGGAAACCGACGTCAGGATATTTTCGTCATCATCAACAAGCGCGATTGTCGCCATCTTCTCAATCCCCGTGTGAATTCAATTTCTTACTATGCATTGTTGCGGGCGTATAGAAGGCACGGCCAAGGCGGTTTTGTGGCTATTCATTCTTAAAACCAACAGCTTAGTGCGCGCCTGCGGCGCGATCGATATATTCAGCAAGAGCAACATCACGGACTGACAGGCCATCGGCATCATGGGTCGTTAGGGTGATTTCGACTTTGTTATAGACATTAAACCACTCGGGGTGATGATCGGCCTTTTCAGCCGCGAGCGCCACTTTTGTCATGAATCCCCATGCAGACGTGAAATCGTCGAAAACGAAGGTTTTTTTGACGGCGTCACGATTATCCAGCTCTACCCATCCACTGTTCTTCTTCAGGAAATCCGATTTCTCGCTCTGGCTCAATTTTTCAACCATGCCTTGTTGTCTCCTCTAACTCGCACTGATGTAGGGCCGTTAGCCGGCAAAGTCATCGGTGTAACTATTCCTAATATTGCGACACAATTGCAATTGACAGCATCTCCTAAAGAATATAGCTCAATGCTGTTGCAAATCATTCGCAACAAATTTTGGCTTCGGGAAACTTAAAAAATGTTGAGAACATGCTGCGCCAGCGCTGTAAGCTTGGCTGCATTAATGCCTTTTGCAGGCCCCGCCTATGGGGAAGAGGATGCTAATTCTGCATTGAATAATATCGATATTCTAACCGTCGTTGGCGTTGCAAGAAGCGTCAATGATGTTGCTGGATCTATCACCTATATCCCACCAGAAAAACTTGAAATTCAGCAGTATACAGACATTCACCGCATCTTGCGGCAGGTTCCGGGCGTTAACATCCAGGAAGAAGATGGCTTTGGATTGCGACCCAATATCGGACTTCGTGGTTCGGGTCTCGACCGCTCGTCAAAAGTGTTGATTATGGAAGACGGCGTCCTGATGGCGCCGGCGCCCTACTCCGCGCCTTCCGCGTATTACTTCCCTTTCGCAGCGCGCATGAACGCTGTTGAAGTGACGAAGGGGCCGTCTACAGTCAAATATGGTCCATTTACGACCGCCGGTGCGATCCAGTTTTTCTCAACGCCAATTCCCGACGAAACCGCTGCTCATGTGACCTTCCTGGCAAGCAGTCAGGATAGAAATATAGTTCATGCATGGACCGGCGGTAAATTCGCTGTAGATCAACTCCCTTTTGACGTCGGCGTACTTTTGGAAACCTATCAGGACAATGGTGATGGGTTTAAACAAATCGAACGCGACCCGAACGCCGATACCGGGTTCTCTTTGCAAGACTACGTTGGAAAATTCGGGCTTTACTCAAAAGAAGACGCGGCGACACCCCAAAGTCTTGAGTTCAAGATCCAATATAGTGACGAACGCTCCAACGAAACATATCTCGGCCTCACAGAAAATGACGTCCGCTCAAGGCCATTCGTTCGTTATAACGCCAGCGCGCTCGATCAGATCAATACCGAACATTATACCTACCAGCTTACGCATAACATTGAATTCAATGACAGCTTCAGACTGACCACCATCGCCTACAATACTGATTTCGCCCGTAACTGGGAAAAATTAGACCGCTTTGATAACTCAGATCCATTTTTTGACGATCCGATGTTGAACGCCTTGGAAAATGATGCCCGCAGAGGCGGTTGTGACAGCCTGAATGAGATCCTTGTCGCACCGACAGCTTGCGCAACGGAGTTCCAAGTATTGCAGGGACCGGAAGGGTTGGTCAGCCCTGACGATGTTCTCGGCATCCGTCAGAACAATCGTTCTTATTATACATATGGCGTACAAACCGCGGCGAATATAAATTTCAATGCACTAGGTTTTGACCACGACGTTGTTGCATCGATCCGTTATCACGAAGATGAGGTCGACCGCTTTCAGGAACAGGATCAGTACCGGATCGACAATGGCGTGATCGTACGCACAACAGATAATGCGCCGGGTACGCAAGCCAATCGCCTGTCAAAATCCGAAGCACTATCGATTTATATTGAAGACACGTTTTATCGCGGGCCAGTTGCCGTCACGGGCGGCGTGAGATTTGAATCCGTTGAGACACACCAGCAGCGTTGGAATACCCCGGATCGTACATTGGCGCCGGACAGTGTTCGTGAAAATTCTTACGATATTTTCCTGCCCGCTTTGAGCGTACTGGTTGACGTAAGTGACAATTTCTCACTCTTAGCTGGCGCACATCGCGGCTTTGCGCCAGCATCTGTTTCCTCTCTTACTCAGGATCCTGAAGAATCCATAGCATATGAAGCGGGCGGGCGATTCGTCAGCAATGCAGTGAATTTTGAAGTCATTGGCTTCTTTAACGATTACTCTAACCTCATCGCGGAATGCACAAACTCTACAGGTGGCAGCGAGTGTGAAATCGGCGACACGGACAACGCAGGCGAAGTTGATGTTTACGGTCTGGAAGTCGTCGCCTCTACGGACCTTGCAGAAGCTTTTAACAGCGATGCAGGTCTGTCTTTCCCTTTAGCTGTGACCTACACATATACGGGGACCGAATTCCAAACTTCCGTAGACAGCGACATTTTTGGCGACATTACTGTTGGCGACGAAGTTCCATATGTTCCAAACCATCAGTTTTATGTTTCCGCTGGCGTCAACGGAGAACGATGGGGCGTTACAGCCGACCTCAACTATGTCGCCGAGACCCGAGGCCTGCCCGGTCAAGGTGTAATACCCGTCTTGGAACTGATCGATGCAAGAACAATTATCGATCTGGCGGCTCATTACGAAATCAAGGAAGGCGTTCGCCTTCGCCTTAAGGTCGAAAATCTCCTGGATAATGAATATGTCGCTTCCAGACGCCCATATGGCGCGCGCCCAGGAAAGCCGAGAGAAATCTTTGGAGGGATCAGCATCGATCTTTAATCTTCGTTCATAGAGTTTTTCTGAAGTCTAAAGCGCAGCCTTTAACAGCCTGCGCTTTTTTATTGCGCTCATAAGAAAAGGGCCGCTGCTAGCAACGGCCCCCAATCCTTTAAAAGGATCGCGATTCCCTTAGCCAAAAGGCCTCAAGATCTTTTCAAATCCGGCGGTCAGTCAACGCTCGAAGGCTGCCCCGAAACGTGCTCTTTCCGCAAAGACCTCTTTGGCTTCTTGAAATCACTCGACATCGGATCACCTCCTCTCGCTAATTGAACATTACGTATAGATTGGTATGCATCGCGGCGTTTGGCAAGGGCTGTTTGGTTAACATTTGCCACTATCATTTGCCCGCCTGAAGAGAGCAGGCTTAAACCGGCGAACGATGAAAAACACCGCCACGCATGGGCGTTGGGACCCGCGTTGTTGACGGATAACTCAGCGGCAATTTTTTCAGGCTTCGCACGGCGAGATAGGCAAAACACTCCGCTTCGAGATCATCGCCACGCCAGCCAGCCTCCTCCGCCGAAACAACTTGCGCATCTAAAGATGAACTTAACGCATCCATCATCGCTGGATTATGCCGGCCGCCACCGCAAATAATCCAGCCGCCCGGCGGCTCCGGCAGATAGCTTACAGACTGTGCGATACATGCTGCGGTAAACGCTGTTAACGTCGCTGCGCCATCTTCCGGTGTTAGCTTCATCACATGATCGAGTTTAAAATCATAGCGATCCAAAGACTTTGGCGGCTTACGGCGCAGATATGGGGCCAACAACATCATCCGCAGCACCTCTTGATTGACATTTCCCGCGCGCGCCAGCGCCCCATCTTTATCCATAGCGTCGCCGGTTTTGAACTCCGCCCACTCGTCAATCAAACCATTGCCGGGCCCACAATCAAACGCGACAAGGTCTGTTCCAAGCGCACCCTCTGGCACATAGGTCATATTGGAAACGCCGCCGAGATTGACGACGCCAACAGCACATAGTGGCGGCTCGACCAGCGCGGCGACCAGCGCACGATGATAAATCGGAGCAAAAGGCGCGCCCTCACCACCAGCGGCTACGTCAGCGGCCCGAAAATCGCTTACGACGTCGATCCGCGTTTCTTCAGCCAGGACGCGGCCATCGCCGATCTGCCAGGTGCGACCGGCAAGGTCAGTGGATTTTGCCGGACGATGCAAAATTGTTTGGCCGTGAAAGCCAATGACGTCGACGTCTTTACGTTTAAGCCCTGACTCCTCAAGTAGCGCCTCTACCGCCTGAATATGGGCGACCGTCACTTCCCCCGAAGCCTTGCCGATTTCCGCCGCCGCATCGCGCCCTTCCAGCGCCGCCTTGATGGCCCGACGTATCCAGATTTTAAGGTCCCGGCTATAGGGAACATGCAGAGCCTGCCCAGCCTCCACAATGTCTTCACCATCGGTGACCAGGACCGCAGCGTCGATGCCGTCAAGCGAAGTGCCGCTCATTAGGCCAATGGATGTAAGCTTATCCGTCATCAGGTCTCTTCATAACCGGTATTCAGAATATATAAACCAAACCTCGCCCCCAAGATTGAAAGCTTTGTTAATAGAGGGCGTAATCACTGCGCCAATCGTTGGAAATCTCAGCGCGCCATGCTAGGGCCGATGCATCCGGCGACCAGAGTTAAAGATGAGCAATAAGAGCAGTTATAAATCCGACTTTCTTCGCGTTCTGGACGAGCGCGGTTTCATTGCACAGGGCACAAACCTGGAAGGGCTGGACGAGAAGGCCACGACGAACGTCCTGACGGGATATATCGGCTTCGACGCCACCGCAAAAAGCCTTCACGCAGGCAGCCTCGTTCAGATCATGATGCTCTATTGGCTGCAGCAAACTGGTCACCAGCCAATTGCCCTCATGGGCGGCGGCACAACCAAGGTGGGCGACCCATCAGGCAAGGATGAGCAGCGTAAATTACTGACTGACGGCGATATCTCAGGCAATATTGCTTCCATTAAAGGCGTTTTCTCTAAATTTCTGAAATTCGGCGATGGCCCTGGCAATGCGTTGATGATCAACAATGACGATTGGCTGTCAAAGCTCAAATATATCGAATTCCTACGTGACTATGGTGTGCATTTCACAATCAACCGTATGCTGACTTTTGACAGTGTCAAATTACGCCTTGATCGCGAAAGCCCGATGACATTTCTCGAATTCAACTACATGCTGATGCAGGCTTATGACTTTCATGAGCTCTACAATCGTTATAACTGTACGCTGCAACTGGGGGGTACAGACCAGTGGGGCAATATTGTAAATGGCGTTGAACTTTGCCGGCGAAAGGACAGCGTTGAGGTGTTTGGCTTGACAACGCCTTTGCTGACAACTGCGTCGGGAAAAAAGATGGGCAAAACCGAATCGGGCGCTGTCTGGCTCAACGCCGATTTATTTGCGCCTTACGACTACTGGCAATATTGGCGCAATGCGGAAGACGCAGATATTGGCATGCTGCTCTCCCGCTTCACAACCCTGCCGATGGATGAAGTGCGCCGCCTCAGCGCATTGAAAGGCGCTGAAATCAACGAGGCGAAAAAAGTACTCGCAACTGAAGCAACTGCGCTTCTCCACGGAACTGATGCGGCCCAAAGCGCTGCGGCCACCGCACAAAAAACATTTGAGCAAGGCGGACTGGGCGGTGACCTGCCAACGGTTGATTTAACGGCTAGCGAAATCAATGCGGGCGCACCCATGGTTGACCAATTCATCACGGCAGGTCTTTGCGCATCCAAAGGTGAAGCGCGCCGCCACATCAAAGCGGGCGCCTTGAAGCTTAACGACACGCCTGTGCCCGAAGAACGAAATCTTTCAACCGATGATATTGCAGATGGCGTGATCAAACTGTCGATCGGTAAGAAAAAACACGCGATCATTCGTGTTTCCTGATTATTCCGGCGATGCTTCATTTTCTGGCAGCGCGGAATCATCGTCTGAAAGCGTTTCGGGCGCCACATCCTGGGGCTCGAACAATCGGCGAAATATACCCGGCGTTAGCGCGGAAAGCGGATTGACCAGAACGGTTGGCGCACTGCGCTCTCCGGACACTGTATAGGACAAAGCGAGGATGCCTTCTCCTTTTTTGCCGACAAGAATGTCTCCGATGATGGGCGCATTTCCAAGAATAGAATTTAGCTGATAAACGGGCGCAATAGCACCGTTGAGGCTGATGTCGCCACCCTCCCCCATGGCGGCTGCGCCATCAGCCGTAATACCAACGGAAGGACCCGTTGCGCGCATATCGTCAATTGACAAAACGCCATCGGTAAAATCGAATTCTCCGTATGCGTAGCTCAAGTCGATACCTTCATTATTCAATAAGTTTGAAAGCCCATCGAGCGATCCGGCGGAGAAAATTCGCGCCAAAAGTGGCGTTCCAACAATTTTAAGATTGCGCGCTTCAATCTGACCATAAATTCCATCTTCGCCCGGTTGTTTCAGGTTCACCAGCATCGAACCTTCGCCTCCGTTAACCGACGTAAGCCCAAAGACCCCTTGCAATAAAGCGCCAATGGCGCCGGACTGCGCTGTAATTGTTCGCCTTGGCCCTGTCTCTTCACCAGTCAACGACAGGTTCACTGTCATTGGCGGTCCGTCATGATCAAAAGCGGTGAAATCTAGCGCTTTTAGGCTTGTCGCATCGCGCCACAAATCCAGCGCCGCAACACGATATTCGATACCATCGCGCATACGGATGTTGTTAATGCGCGCCGTTGCTGACAAACCCGGTCCCCAATTGAATGCATCGGCGTTCCCATCTCCAGTTTTTGGGCCATCAACAACCGCTTCAATCATCGGACCAGCGTTTAAAAACTCACCCACGGTGTTGATAGCAATTTCTCCAACATCATTACGCCGCATCGTAATCGATATGTCCGCCGCGTCTTTCAAATATAACCGGGGCACATGGGCCTTTTGCAAAGCACCCGCATTCGTAAAAGTGAGATTGCCGGCAATCGACACGCCTTCGCCTTCGAGGCTGACGTTACGGACATCGACAACTTCTGGAGAGACTTCAAAGTTGACAGTGCCTATTGCAGGCGCACCCATTGGCTTGCGCCAATCCAACGCATCAATCATTAACGCAGCATCAGTGAAATCAGCGTTGACATCGACTTTTTCGAATGTCCCCAACTCACCGACAGCATCAACGTCAAAAGCGATTGGGCCACGTACATATTGGCGTGACGCCACGCCGAATAAATCACCAGTTGAGGAATCTATTGAACCCGATACCTTGAATGTAGAGGGCCCATCTTCTTTGAAAAAATTCTGTCGCCACACCATTGATATTGGCGCCTCAGATAAAGAAGCATTGGCGTTCACGGTCATTGACCTGGGTCTCAGTTCAACTCCGCCCTTGGCGCTAGATAGCGCCACATCGCCAACCAATCCTGTGATTTCCATGTTATCGAAAGTCGCCGTGCCACTATAACGATACTCATCAGCCGGGACATCGCGTTTGTTTGGCCGCATGATCTCAACGCGAGCCGTCGCGTCACCTTCAAATTGATCCGGCTGCAGATTAATCTTCGAAAGCAACCGCAGCGGAGCCTGGTCTAACAGGCTCAACATATCCTGTGATCTTCCATCAGCAGAAAAACGGATATATGTCGGCTGCCATTTTGGAAGGAAAACCGGAAATTCGACTTCACCCTTATCAATTTTGATGTCGCCGACTTGCACGCGATCAACATCAAGGACGAAGCTATTGCCCCGAAGAAGGCCCTTGCCTGAACCGCCTGTAAGCGGCGTCATTTCCTTGACATAATATGCCTTAGCATTTGAAACATCGAATGTGACGGTCATGGTTTCATCTGGCATCAATCCGTCTGCACCGATCGCTCCAGCCGGTAAATCCATAATTGCATCAATGTTACTGATGACGGCTGTTTCGACGCGGTCTTCGATCCAGTCGCGCGCGCCCATGGCCACGCCTAAAGGCCAGATGCGTAACAACCGTTGAGGATCTAGATCACCATCAACAGCAAGATTGACCCTAACCTCAGGGAGATTGGCCGCTCATCCTCAGCACTGCGAGGGAAAGCCATGATTATATTGGCGCCAACAGCAATTTTCAAAAGAGACAAATCCATTCGATGAAGCGCAAGCCTGCGGTCCGCAATGCGGTAGGCGCCGACCATGCGCGCCTCTTCAACCGGCACTTCCCCAGGCAAAAAACCTGGAAGATTGACGACAAGATCGTTACCTGTCAGCGCGAAGGAAACGCTTTCCCGGCTTTCTTGCATCATTTTCAAATGTGATGGCGACGGAACCTTCGACAACGCCTTTATTGCCTCCAGCATCATACGCCAGTTGTTCGATTTCAAACCGATTATCGTCCGGGTTAAATGTCGTATCCCATTTGATAAAATTGATAGCCTGCTGCCCGCCACCGATATTTAAAAAGCCCTTATCCACATTAGCGGCGAAACGTGAGGACGGAACCTCGCCTTGCGTAGTGAGGGAAATAACGGCCTTGCCTGACACTGGCGCTTCAATTATCGCCGCCTGGTCGCCATAAAATGTCGTCAATATATCCCCAATTGGGAAGTTAGCGCCATCCAGTTCAACGGAAATGACGCCACTATTTTCCGTATATTGAGCATTCGCCGCCAATGCGGCAGGTGCTCCTTCAAGATCAATATTGCCGAATGCTTCGGCCAGAAGTCCGCTTTGCGTCCGCGTCAGAGAAATACCGGCATTCGTTGAGCGCCACGAGCGTCCGGACTCAACATCATGGAAGGTAATGATTGCGTCATTGATTTCAGCGCGTTGAAATGCGCTTCTAAGGAGTTGTTTACTGAGCGCCGGTGATATCGCCGTAAGGAGAGATGGTCTTGCGCGACGTGGCGCTGCCGGAATTTCAACGCGCATTTCCCGATTGCGGACAATGCGAAATTCCACGCCTTTAGCTTCGATAGTTTCAGGACCGAACGCACCGGAAAAGAACGCATCGCTGCTGAAATTCGACGTTATCTGGGTGGCGCTTGCAGCTTTTATTCGCTCTTGGTCATAAACAGTGAGGCCAACAAGTTGAACAGCGTAATTCCCAGCGCCTTGGCGAGATAGTTCGATGCGGTCAATTTCTGACGCGTACTGATCGGGAAACCGGTTTGAGATCGCAAATTCGATACTAGGCTTCAGAATATCGAGCGAAATGGGGCCACGCTCAAGGCGCCAGTAAAGATAGGCTGCGCCGGCCGCGCCGGTAGCAAGAACAATCGCCAGAATCTCAAAACCAATGAGACAGGCCTTGGCGGCGTGCTTTTTCATGCCGATATCAGCCGTCGCCGGCTACCCTGATACTAATCGAACGCCCTATCCCCCTGTGCCCATGGGCGATCAATCCTCTACGGGTACCGGTCAATCGCTCTATCTGCAAGGGTGTAAAAAGGCTGGCGCCACCCAAATCCGTCGATAAAGTGCCCTCAAATCATGAAGAAAACAGGACCGCAACATGACAATTCAACTCAAAGAAGGCGCTAAAGCGCCAGCCTTCTCTCTTGACGCCGACAATGGCTCCAAAATCGCTCTGAAGGATTTGAAAGGCAAAAAAGTAGTCCTTTACTTCTATCCCAAAGGACGACACGCCAGGATGTACTAAAGAGGCAATCGCCTTTTCCGAAGATATCGCCAAGTTCAAACGCGCTGGCGCGGTCGTGATCGGGGTCTCACGAGATAGCATCTCGAAACATCAAAAATTCAAGGACAAGCATGAGCTGAAGGTCATCCTTGGCGCGGATGAAGACGGCGATGTAACCGAAAAATATGGCGTGTGGGTCGAAAAGAATATGTATGGCCGCAAATACATGGGCATTGAAAGGGCGACTTTTCTGATCGATGAAAAAGGAGTTCTTCAGCGAATCTGGCGCAAGGTTAAAGTTGCAGGACATTCCGATGAGGTGCTCAGCGCGGTCAAAGCGCTTTGACGAAGCCGCGGGAAACATTGCTGGCGCTGGCCCTTCAGGTCCTCCAAACCCCGACCCCAACCGCAAAAATAGAAGCCGCTCAGAAGGCCTTGGAAGCTCTTGAGCAAGATACTTCTATCGGCAATCTTGCTCTGTCTCCGCCTTTGCGGCCGGCGCGCCCTGAAAGACCGGCGCTTTGCCCGCCAAGCGCAGTGCCTCGCCGGCCGCCTGGGGTCTGTTCAGGGACGGGCAGCCCTTCTCCACGCCGTCGCTCATATAGAGTTCAATGCAATCAATCTGGCGTTCGATATGGCGGTCCGATTTGCTCGTGAGGCGGATCAGCTTTCTCTTGAGCTAAGGGAATTCGTTGGAGACTGGATTCGTGTTGGCGGCGATGAAGCCAGGCATTTCGGACTGATTGCGGCCCGCCTTAAGGAGCTCGGATTTCGTTACGGAGACTTTCCAGCTCATGACGGCCTCTGGGAGGCGGCGGAAAATACTGCCGACAATTTCCTGGCTCGTCTAGCTGTTGCACCACTCATTTTGGAAGCGAGAGGACTGGATGTGACCCCCGGCATGATTCGCCGCCTTGAGGGTGCGGGCGATAATTCAAGCGCCTCAATCCTCAAGGTCATCTATACCGACGAGATTGGCCATGTTGCGTGTGGCGAGCGCTGGTTTTTCAGCGGCCTGTGGCGCGCTGCAGCAAGACCCTGCGTCGACATTCCAGGCCCTCAAGACTGAATACTTCGCAGGACCGCTTAAGCCGCCATTTAACCATGAAGCAAGAGGCCTCGCGGGCCTGCCACGAAGCTATTATGACCCATTTTGAGCCGGGTTGCAGGTAATGGCTTGCGGATTGCTTAAGTTTCTCTAAAAAATACCGTTACACGATCACATAACTGTTGCGTAATTTTCAAATTTACGCTGCTATATCTTAAGGGGTGGCAGCGCATATTGTTAGTGTGTGTCCAAGGGGCGTTTGTTGAATGAGGCCGTCGTTCCGGCAAATTTAGGCGTATGTTGAGCCGCTTCTTCAAAGAGCGGCAAATTTACCATCGAAGCGACGGCGTCGTGCATTTCATATCAATGTCGACGAAGACTCAAGTTGCGCTCGCCTTCGTGGTCGGCGCAGCCTTGATGTGGATCGCTTACGCTTCGGTCAACGTCGTTTTCAAAGAACAGATTATCGTCGCCAAGGAACGTGATTTTCGGGTGATGGAGACAACCCTGTCCAAACGTCTGGTCGACGCCCAAAAAGCCTATGACGATGTCAATGTTCTTAATCACATCATTGAGCAGGAATTTGACTCAACGATGGACGATATTTCTGCGCGACATCAACTGCTTCGAAACATGGTGGAGCGCAAAGCCGCGATAGATCAGGACATCGACGCCCTTGCGACGGGCCTTTCGGCAGCTGGTGGACCCAATGGTCAGAAGCCAACTAACGGCAACCGCGTGATGATCGACATTGCACCCCGGCGAGCCAACCCCACGGCAATCTCGGATGTCCGTGCTGCGTAAGGAAGCGGCGGCTGAAGTTCTTAGGCGCCGTGACGCCACCTCCAGAGATGGACCAGCGGCGGAAGCGATCCGCACGATGGAGACCGCAGCGGCGGATCTCTTTCTCGAGCAAATGCTGCTCATCGCCTCAATCGAGGAAAAAGCCTCGCAGCAGATCGAAACTCTCAAAATGGTGATGGAAAGTACTGGCGTTGCAGCGGATGCGCTCGTGACACCAGCAAAGATTTCAAACATAGCGCTCGCGCAAGGCGGACCGTTTATTGATGTGGCGAATGTCGGCGGAGCATCTTCTCGTTTCTTCCAACACGCCAACAGAGCATCTCTCGCTGTGGACGAACTCGCGGCGATGCAGGCGGCGGTCGATCATGTACCTTTATCGTCGCCGCTGACGGTCAGCAGACGCTTCACCAGCGGATTTGGCATTCGCCGCGACCCAATCAATGGCCGCCATTCAAGCCACTATGGCATTGATTTTGCTGCAGCCTGGGCGTCCCCCGTGACATCAACAGCGGCCGGTAAGGTGAAATTTGCAGGCACACGCTCCGGGTTTGGCAGGGTGGTGGAAATCGACCACGGTAACGGTTTTATAACGCGCTACGCGCATATGAGTAGGATATCAGTAAAGGCGGGGCAAAAGGTCAATCTTCATGACAAGGTTGGAGAGTTAGGCTCAAGCGGGCGATCTACGGGGCCGCATGTGCACTACGAAATCCTTTTCAAAGGCAGACCGATCAATCCACGCCGTTTCATTGAGGCAGGCAGATATGTTTTCGAAAGCTAAATCCGGCAAGAACGGCGCAGACGCCAAAACGCAATCGGGCTCGTTGCATGAAACACCGACGCCGCAGGCAAACGCACAACCCTCCTCAAAAAGGTCCAGTTCCATGAAAGCAGCGGGCGTCCCGTCTATCATTTCCGCCGACGTTGTTATGCGCGGCAATGTTAATTCCGCTGGGGAAATCCAGTTCGATGGCTCGCTTGAAGGCGATTTGAAAGCCGGCTCCCTGATCATCGGTGAAAAAGCGATCGTCAAAGGCGAAGTCATTTGTGAAACCGTCACGGTACGCGGTCGGGTTGAAGGCGGCATTCGCGCCAAGTCTGTTTCGCTTGCTTCAACTGCGCATATCCAGGGCGATATTCTTCACAGCTCGCTTTCGGTTGAAACCGGCGCGCATTTCGAAGGCAATTGCCGCCATTCTGATGACCCGCTTTCCGATTCGTCCGCTAAGGATTTCCGCCGGACGCGCCCTTCATCACCAGCACCACGCCCCGCCGCAAACAACCAGGGCGACGACGCTCAACCGCAAGCGGTTGGCGGTGATACGCCCTCATTTCTGAGCCAGGGTCGTTCCCCGCTACGATAGAGATTAGTTTCAAGACGTACAAAAAAAGGCCGCGCAAAGCGGCCTTTTTTATTGAAACTTTTTTGCGTTGTCAGCGCCCACGCATCCCTGACAAGCCAGAGATCAACGTCAAAAGCCCGACGCCACCGGTGAGGTAAGCCCCCCATTGTACACCGCCCAGCCCTTCGGACGATCCCATCATGGTGAGGATGAAATATCCCATCGCCCCTACGGCGATGGCGCCAGCCAGTACGGTAACGATACTGGTCAAGCGACCGACAAACGGCAGCAATCCGATAACGCCGAGGGCAGCGGCTAATATGGAAAACCCTGCAGCCCCTGCAACGGCTAGCCCTTGCATACCCGCTGCCGGCTCGCAATCGCCAGATAACGAGAATTCCATTTGTCGCCAGCAATTCACCGTATCGCCAATGAAAAACTGTCCGCTCCGCGACGTCACGGTATCCCCCGTCACTGAGCCCGATGTTGTCTCAGAAAACAATGGTGTAAAAAAAAGCGCCGCAAAAATCGCCAGCGGCAACATTATCCGGATCATAAGCACCCCTCCTACCCGTTTATTGCTGGCCGAACTTTACCCCTTGTTAAGCGTCAAGCCAACCGGCCGAAAACCGCTGAAAATGGGGAGGACCGCGTCCATCAGCACCCCGCTTTGGTGTTTCGACGAACTGAGGCCTCTTTCTCAATCGTGAATACGACGCCGTCTCAGACTGCTGGATATTAGCAATAGAGCAGCTATCATCGTAAATAATCGATCATCTGAAAAAGCCTCCGTCATGTCCAAAAACAACTCATTCCGCCTTGCCGCTATTCAAGCGGCGCCCGTACTTTTCGACAAAGCCGCTTCAACCCAAAAAGCTTGCGACCTAATCGCAGAAGCCGGAAAGCTCGGCGCCGACTTCGCCGCCTTCGGTGAGAGCTGGCTGCCCGGCTATCCCTTCTGGGTTGATGGACCGGTTATTGATCTCACATGGGAGGCAAGCGCGGTTTATCTTGAAAGTGCTATCGACATCACCGGGCCGGAAACAGACGCCCTTTGCGCCGCTGCGAAAGCCGCGGGAACCGATGTCGTCATCGGCGTCGCGGAACGAGATCCTTTTACGGAAGGAACTGCATATTGCACGGCGCTCACAATCGGGCGCGAAGGCGTAATCCTTAATCGGCACCGAAAGCTGAAACCAACTCACGCAGAACGGATCATATGGGGCGATGGCGATGCTGCAGGCCTGACCGTTGACGAACGCGCCTATGGCCGCATCAGCGCGCTAAACTGTTGGGAACACCAGATGATGCTGCCCGCCTACACGCTAGCCGCTCAAGGAACGCAAATCCATGCAGCGCTGTGGCCAGGTTGGGAGAAAACGCCAAACCCTGGAGAGTTTTGCTGGGCGCGACAACATCTACTGTCCCGCGCCTTCGCCAGCCAGGCCGGCGCCTATGTTGTTTGCTCCGCCGGGCTGCGGCTTGAAAAGGATATTCCGGAACGATGGCGTCCGCTCGGCGTATGGGAGCATAGCGGCCATTCTGCTATCATTGATCCGCGCGGAGAAATTATCGCCACGGCAGATTCAGATGAGACGATTCTCATCGCTGAAGGCTCGCTTGATATGGTGCGCGCAGCGAAAGCAGCCTGCGACATCGCTGGTCATTATTCGCGACCGGATATTTTCCAGCTGCATGTGAACGCTCAACGTTCACCGCAGCGCGTTCAGTTTACGCTTAACGATGAGCTGGATGATGATACTTTTCTAAATGATTGGTCTGATGATGGCGAAGACTGAGTCGCGATCAATGGCATGACAGCTTCATCAAACCGCTTCAACTGAGCCTTCCAGTTGTAATGTGCCATAACGGCTGCTCGAGCACACGCGCCAAGGTGATTGCGTTCGGTTGCGCTATTGGCTAACCGGATCAGCGACATCGCCGTAATCTCTTCGTCGTTGGAGACACGAAGAGGTTCCTCATCACCGAAGATCAGCCCCGTCACGGCCTCACGGCTCGCGACGACAGGTTTCGCCATTGCCATGCCTTCGAGAACTTTGTTCTGAACACCGCGCGCAACCCGCAACGGCGCCACGACAATTTTCGCCTGCGATAACCAGGGACGCACATCATCGACACGGCCAGTCACCGTAACGCCATTCTTGCCATCGAGCGCGCGCACTTCTTTCGTCGGCCTTGCTCCCACTACTGCAAAAGTCAAATGAGGCAGCGCCTGACGTACACGCGGCCAGACATTTGTGACGAAGCCCAACACAGCATCGCAATTGGCTCGATAATCCATAGCCCCTGTAAAAATGACATCAGCGCTGTCGGCCACACGCGGCAAGCATAGTGCTGGATCAAAATAATTCGTATCGACCCCATTCGACCACCAGTGCACAAGTCTTTTTATACTCTCACGACAATTGAACAGTTCAGCCTCTTCAGGAGTAACCGCAAAACTGATATTCGCCCAATTGGCGATTTCATTTTCCGCACATTTCAGGCGATCACCTTCACGCTGGAAAACCCAAGCCATGGGCGTTGTAGATTCGTCAGCATATTGCAGCCACTTTTCCGAATCGGCGTCACAGAAATCAACGATCCGCGGTCGCACTGACACTGGCGCCGAAATATACTGAGCCATCGTCGACGAAAATGCAATTTCCGCAACTAATGGACGAGCGCGTATTGCATCAACAGCGCGCGCCATTTCGCGACTATGATAATAATGAATTGAAAGTGCATCTCCTTTTAGCAGCCCTTGGACGCTTTTCAGTTTCGCAATTTCCGGCCTCAACGGCGCAAAAGCCGCCGATGCGCATTGAGATCGCAAGTATTCTGTGTGTGGAAGGTCCCGGGGATCGTCAACAAAACATGCAAGATGTATAGAAAACTTTTCGCTCAAATGCTGGAACAGCCTCCACGACCGTATTTTATCGCCTTTATCCGGCGGATAAGGAATGCGATGGGCAAGGAACAAAATTTCAGGCTTCGCGGTCATGGGAAGTTCGGCGCCAAAATCGGTCCTAAAACGTTCGCTGCCGGCAGCGGCAACTTTTTCCATGCGTTCGAGAAATACTTAAACTTTGGATTATTAGCACTGACGTTTGGCGTTTCGCGGGCCCCAACGAGCTTGTATTGATAAGTAAGCGGCGTTGGCATGGCGCCCCATGACCGTTTGTATTTGTAAGCCCCGCTGTCGATTTTGCTGCGGCCAAAGTCAAAAACTGAGCCCCCGCGAGCCGCAGCCCGTCGCATCATAGACCAATAGAGCAGGTCGTGGGCATGACTAGAGCGCGCACCCGGCGCCGACCCCACATAATATGGCAACACACGGTCGCCAAAATAAAAACTTAGCAACCCGGCTACTACTTTACCGTTAGAATCGATGAAAGCGATTTCCACCGCACTGCCGAATACGCGCAAAACCTCCTGAAGAAAACGCTTCGGCATGATGGGTGTCCCAAGGTCACGCAGAGATGCAGCGTAGAGTGGGTAGAACTCTTCAATATTGTTTTCAAAACGAACCCGTACATCGCCCCTTGCTTCCGCCGCCAGCGCTTTGCGCAAGTCCGCGCGACGCTTGCGTGGAATTAGAGTAAGACATTCAGCCTCATCCTTTGGAATATTCATTTGAAAGCTGGCATGCTGACCCGTTTTTGCGCCCCAACCATCAAGCTTTGTATTTCCGCTACGAAACTCTATATACTGAGCATTATTTTTAGTCCCAAATACTACAGCTGCGTTCGCAAGTTTTTCAATTGTCGAATAGTCATCACCAATCGGCCCGCCCCCGACTGTAAAGGCCGTGGAAACAAGCGAACGCCCCAATAGTGGTGCTCGCACCTCAATCAATGGCGCCAACCCAACAATATCATTGGCGCTTTTGGCCGCGAGGTAGATTGGTTGATAACCATAGGTCGAAGCAATAACTTTGCTCCATCCATAAAGATGAAAAAATGAGCCCTTCGGGTGTCGCCTTACATAATCATCCCATACATTGCACTCGGACGTAGGCAAGAGCTCAACGCGTAATGGCGCTCGTAAGACTTTCACGGGTGAGGCTTTCAACAATGCCGTCATGAAACGCGCTTCTCAAATGGCGCCCCAAGCGCATCGCCAATGCAACCCCAGGAGAATGTCGACAACAGATCATCCAGCTTTTCTTCCATTTTGGAGACGTTCAGATAATGCCGAAATTTCGACTTTATTGAAGCATTGGGAATACGTGGCTGTTTGGTGTCAATTTCCCAGGGGTGAAAATAAAAAATTACAGGATTAGGTCCAGCCTTCGCCGCACGTTTAAGCAGCGCTTTTGAAACACGGAGAGGTGCCGCGCGAAACCAGCCGCCACCCGCACAACTGACCCGCCGGCCAAATACTGTGACAGTCGCCACCGGCGCTTCCAGAAACTCTACGCCACCTACCGGTGAATACGGGCCTTGCGGCGCTGTCGTATCGCCGTAATGATCATGAGCGATTGGGTGTGAACTAGAAGAATAATGGTACCCAACTTCAATTAGCGTCTCATGCGCCCATGGCGTGCTGGCGTCGATAGAAAAGCCCGGAGCGCGATAGCCCTTCACAGAAACGCCCGAAATATCTTCAAGGATGGCTTTTGATCGCGCAATATCTTCTCGAAACGCCGAACGGGTTTGCTGGTTGACCTTGGTGTGATCATAACCGTGACTAGCAAGTTCGTGCCCACGTAAAACGATTTCACGCACTAACTTCTGATCCCGTTCGGCAACCCAGCCAAGCATAAAGAAGGTTGCCTTTGCGCCATGCCTGTCCAGCAAATCAAGGCAAGCGCGAGTCGAAGCGCCAACACGCAACGGAATTCTATCCCAGCTTTCTCGCTTGATCACATTGGAAAAAGCCCAAACCTGAAAATAATCCTCAACATCAATCGAAAGCGCAAATCTACCAGCGCCGTATCTCGGCGGCTTTGCATCAGCTTGTATCTGAGCGATTGCATTCATCTATGCAGTCCTGAGGCTCTTGGCGTCTATCGTCTGGCGTGGCGTAACTCACTAATCAACTTGTTCGCCCTTGAGAGCGCGCCAGTAATTTCGGCGCGTCTTGTGCGCTGGCGCTTCTCGCTTTCTTCGAATGCTCCGCGCAATCGACGGATACCGGCATTGGCCTGTTTGAGATTTTCGCGCGCTTCATCAAGTGAACGTGCTGTTGACTTTTTCCAGCCACTGGAAGCACCTGTGTTCGGCAACGTAATCGTATCGGATGCGTCACCTTTAACGCGCCCTTCCGTTGGTTCAGCTTTATTCACATCGTCAACAACGGTCTCGGCATCCGCGGCCGATGCAGCGGCAATTGCAGACGCCACGTCAGTTAGCGTTGCTTCCTGACGGTCGTCGTCAGTTGCATCATCTCCGGTGCGTCGAGCGCGTAATCGATCAAAGACACTGCTGGAATCTGTGTCAGCCTCAGCCGCCGCCTGCGCAAATACTTCTACATCTTCATCAATTTCAGCGTTAGCAGCATCTACTTCTTCCACGGTGTCAGGTGCCGGGTCGCTCTTTGGAACGACAGGCCTTACACGCGGCATGGAAACTTTTTTGGCAGACGGCTCAGCAGTAACGGAACCTAGTTTTTCTTCGTGCAGCTCAGCAATTACTGTTTTTACCACTGTCTTCGTGACATCATGCACCTTCTCAAGCGAGCAATACAGCATCAAGCGGTTGCATAATGTATTGATGCGGCGTGGACGTCCGCCTGTTTCCGCAAAGATCGCGTCATAGGCGTCATCAGTAAATGATGGGTCCTGACGCCAGCCGACGACCGATAAACGGTGCTGGACATA
The DNA here is from genome assembly GCA_965230025.1 of Hyphococcus sp. Classification (GTDB taxonomy): domain Bacteria; phylum Pseudomonadota; class Alphaproteobacteria; order Caulobacterales; family Parvularculaceae; genus Hyphococcus. The sequence continues at coordinate 47,210 of CBDDKD010000047.1, read as the reverse complement.
TTCTCGCGTTTCTTCGCTGGAGAGGTTTTCCAGGTGATAAGATGCAATCACACGCTGCTTGAGCTGCTCCATCTTTTCAGATGTGAGCGTATCGCGAAACTCCGGTTGCCCGACAAGAAACACTTGAAACAAGGGCGTGCCATCATAGTCCAAATTTGAGAGCATTCGCAGCTCTTCAAGTGTTTTGTGCGGCAGGTTTTGCGCTTCATCCATAATCAGGAGTACACGCCGACCACGATGAAGTTGGTCAAAAAGGTAATCTTCAAAAGCTTCGAGCTGGCCGGTGCGGCCCTCCCCTTCCGGTTCAATCCGGAAAGCTGAAAGAATATGCTCCAGCAATTCATCCGGTCCAACGTTTGATGTCAGAAGTTGAGCCGCAACAATATTCGAACGATCAAGCTGGTCTAAGAGATGGCCAATCACCATGGACTTACCGGCGCCAACCGGGCCCGTAATGACAATAAAGCCCTCGGCCTGTTTCAAGCCATAATGAAGATAAGCCATCGCCTTGTTATGGCTGCGGCTGCCGAAAAAGAATTTAGGGTCCGGATTAAGTTTGAAGGGCGGACCCGATAATCCGAAATACTCTTCATACATCACTAAAAATCCAGAGTTACGCCCACCGTTACAGTATTCTCGGCAAATTCGAGTAGAATATTTTCCGAAACCCGGTCTGTATGCGCCGCCTGAATATAGGCCGCGACATTTTCATAGACATTGTAAGATGCGCCACCCGATACAATGATAGTATCTGCAACCCCATTTTCCGCCGCACGAAGCGTACATTCAGCCACTGGATCGAATAGCGGATCTGTTACATCAAAACCAAAAATTCGGGGTTCCGCCAGACATGACGCCTCATCAATTGAGGTATCAAATCTACGCCAGTTTACATCACCAAAAAGCGCAAGACGCCTCGACAATTGACGGCGGCCGTTCAGGGCGACACCGTAGGATTCGATTTCCCGAAATCCAAAATTAGTATCGTTGTAACTGCCAGAAAATGAAATATTCGTGCGCCCATAAACGCCGTTCAGCGCGGCAAAAGCACTATTGGTAACGCCAAGCCCGATAGTTTGCGCGCCGGCGCCCGAAACCCCTGCAAACCGGTTGGCGGCCTGAATCAAACCGCGTGGGGAAATCTCCTGATTGGCGCGCAGACGATCGGCAAAGTCGAGAGTCTGGAGCTGCGCAGTCCGGAACTGAGATGAAACCGCCTGGGCGCGGGTTTGAAATGTGCGGCTGGCGCCGGCGTTAAATGAAAGCCGGCTGGATATTTCATAGAAAATATCAGCATCGATAAACCCATCATCAAAACGCTCTCCATATTCAAGGCGGATTCGCGCACGGCGACCAGGCCTCGCCGTGAAGCCCGCCCGCCAGAAAACACCAGACAGCAGATCTTCGTCAAAAAACAATGCCGCAGCATCATCAGTCTCAACCTCATCATATCCGACAGCACCGCTCAGTGCGAATCGCTGGCTGAGTGATACCTGACCTTCAGTAAAAATTGAGCCCTGCTGATACGTGAAAGGTATGGGAAAGATATCCGACCCGTCATCGACGGTTTCAATGCCGTAAATGGTCGACCGGAACCGCACAATATCAAATGCATTACCGCTTTCGTAGCTTGCAAGCACTTCATGGGATCGCGAGTCGTTTAGAAAGTTTCCTTCAGTTGGATTAAAATCAGTATCAGAATCATCAACAAAAATCTGCGACCAACGGTAACGCAACTCAACTGCCGATTGATCTGCCATGCGATGATAGACATACGGGCTGACATTGTAGGAATGCACATTTGCCTGTTGCCCACGCGCGGCATTAATATTGCCGGAAAAGCGAGCATTATCTCCGATAAGCTGGCGCGCCGTTTGACCAGATAGATCAACATAAAGCCAGTTTTCCGCCGCAGTAAACGTGCTGGTCGCACCGATATTTTGGTTGACTACAAAATCTGTATTATCCGCAAGAAAAGAAAAATCGAGATCGCCTTGAATAATACCTGTCACGCGCGGTGTTGTAATAATTGCGCCACCGGTAAAAAGCGTCGAGAATATATACTCATCATCCGCTAAAGCGCCGCGCTGCAAATTAATATTGTCAGAATATATAAAGCGCGGTGAAACGCTGGCCGCATAGCCGAGATAGTCCGTCCGCAATTGCAGTTCAGCATCGTTACTGGGCACTTGTGCAGTCGCCGCCATAGAGAGCACGCTTGCGCCAGCCGCCCCTATTAACATGCATCTAAGTCCGATGCGCTTCATTCCATCATTCTTGCGCTTACGCATTGCGTGCACCCCTCACTTTTTCGTCACCGTCATTGCTGCGGTCGTAATATTCATATGATCCATAATGCGAACCGCCAGAGCCAACAACGCAACGGTTCAACAATAAGCTCACATTTGGGTTGATATCGAGTAGTTCGTCGAGTGCAGAGGCGACAGCGGGTTCTGGCGTCGAATTCGCCTCCACAACAAAAACAATCTCATCGACATATTTGGCCAGGATTACGGCTTCCGTAGTCGCGAGAACCGGCGGCGCGTCGATGATCACCAGACGGTCGCGTGCTGCTGAGGATAATTCGGTCCAGAAACGCTGTGAGACATTGCTTGCAAACAAATCTGTCGCCCGATTTACAGGCGCCCCCTCCCCCAGAATGCTAATCGGCGCCTGGTTGGCGAGATAACAAAGCCCCTCAGTATCCAGCGATGGGTCACGGAGTTTATCCGTAAGCCCCAGTCCGGCAGGAAGCCCCAGTCGCCGGCGCACCTTCGGGCGAGGCGCGTCTGCATCAACAAGCAGCGTTTCAATCTGATCTTCTATCGCAAAACTAAGAGCTAAATTTACTGCATTGTATGTCTTGCCCTCACCCGCGCGAGTAGACGTCACCAGAATGAGGTTACGCTGTCTGCCTGGCGCGCGAAACGCCTGACGCTCGCCTGTTGCTCGTAAAAATCCGATGCGACGCAACAACCGCCGCTTAACCGCCCGCAACTCCAAAGCCAATTGGGTTGAAGACGCATCCGGATGAAATAAGCCTTCTCTCGCAAGCGCATTGAAATCCAAATCAAACGAATGAGGCTCAGCACGCGCTGTTTTTTTAGCTGGTTCTTTGTGACGCTGCTTGCGCTTTTTCTTCTTTGCTGCAGCAAAGTCGTGAAGCGAGCCGCCAGCCTTTTCAACGACACCCATTACAACGCCTCCCCGGAGAGAGAAACATTTGCGGCCCGCTCCGCAACGCCTGAAACGTTAGGGGGAAGCTTGAAGACAGACAGATACGCATAGATGGCGCCGACAAATGCAAGGCCAAGCATTGCGCCCGACAGACGCTGGAGATCAAGGCGACGGCCAGCAAGAACGCTGAAAGAAGGCGCTTCACTGATGGCGCCCAGCACTGGCAATCCGAACGCTTCCTGTAATTCGTTTGCCTGCGCATAGCTTCGGTCAATCAGCGTCATCAACACAGCAGCGCCCGCCCCTGCCCCAGCCGCCAGAATGAATATTGCTGCGATCAGTAACATTCGCGGCGGGTCTTTTGGCGCAAGCGCCGCTTGCGGATACTCAAACACTTGATATTCGACACCACGCCCTGCAACACCAAGATTTTTTGTCAGATCGAGCCGGTCACGACGCGCCAGCAATTCATCATATGTCTTTTGTGTCTGCTCATACTCACGGATGATCTGACGCAAGGCAGCCTCAACGGCAGGCGCAGCGCCTACGGCGAAATCAAGAGTCTGCAATTCATCCTGCAATCGCTCTTCTCGCGCTTCAAGCGCAACAATTGAATCCTGCGCCACACTCAATTCGGAATTGAGGCGTACAAATTCTGGATTCGAAGCCACTCCACCCTGGCGGTTTTCAAGTTGCTCAATTCTTGACAAGACACCGCGAATGTCTGGGTGGCTTTCTTCATAGCGGCTACGCAAGTCTGCAAGTTCTATCCGTAATGCTTCAATCTCATCACCGGAAGTAGATCGCGGCGTCGCCGAAAGCAGGTTGCGCAACGTCAAAACACGCCCCTTTGTGCGCTCCAGCTCATCGCGCACGCGAAGTAGTTCACTATCCTTCTGCTCACGCAAACGCACCGTGCCCTGACTGGAGGTCAATTCGGCCGCATGCTCACGCCTGAATTCAGCAACGGCGCGTTCATTCGCGGTGAGTTTCTCATCATACTGTTCAATCTGCAGATCAAGGCGTCGGCGGGCGGCTTCATCCTCTAAAAGACTGGCGCCCAAATCCTGTTCGATCAGCATCGTCAGTACAGCATCAACAACCGCTCGCGCTGCTTCAGGATCGCTGTTTTTGTATGAGATAATGAAATACATGTCCCTAGGACTTTGAATTTTGATCTGCCCAGAAACCCATTCAACCATCTGCTCCAGTTTTGCACGCCTCTCCACCGCAGTACGCGCCTTTATATCTTCGTCAAGCCCGGCGCGGAAAATAACCTCTTCAACATTCGGGCGTGTCAGGAGTTGCAGACGCATAACTTCAACCCGTTCGGAATAATCAGGGCGAGCCGTAAAGCCGTTCAGAACGGGCTCAAGAATTGTCTCCGTTTGCACAAAGACATGAGCGCGGGATTCATATTTATCCGGGGTCAACCAAAGCACAAACCACCCAAGCAGCGCTGCAAACCAGGCAACGGCGACAACGATCCATCGCCGCCGCCATAGCCCGTTTACATGCCGGATGACCGGCCGAGGCAATTCAGAAAGTTGCAACACCAACAATCGACTCCCTAACCCCGACCGCGATCGTTAAAATACGCTTTCAGGGATCAAAATAACGTCGCCCGGCAGAACTGGCGCATTTGCCGAGATTTTGCCTTTACGCAAAAGATCATCAAGCCGCAGGCGGTAAGAATTGCGGTCTTCGTTCTTACCGCGGATCAGTACGGCTCGATTACCCGCAGCAAACTCCGTCAGTCCGCCGACCGCGACCATGACATCAAGAACCGTCATTCCGGCCTGGTATGGAAGGGCCGTAGGCTCCTGCGCCTCTCCAAGAACGCGAACCTGCTGGTCAAAGGTCGATGAAAAATTACTGACGATAACAGTCACTTCCGGCGACTTCACATATTGCCGGAGCGCGCCCTCAAGGTCGGTTGCAAGTTGCGACGGCGTTTTGCCCGACGCAACCATATCCTCCACCAATGGCGTGGAGATGCGGCCGTCCGGGCGAACTGTGACGTTTGTGGAAAGCTCCGGTGAACGCCAGACAAAAATCTCAAGCTGGTCCAAAGGCCCAACTAGGTAGTCCGGCGCTGAGTTCGCTGCATCGGATGTGGTTGCCGGCGCTGTTGCGAGCTGGCCGCCGCCGATACCGACAGCGGAGCAGCCCGCCATCACGATCGCCGCTACAAACAAGACGGCGTATCGCCGGCATTGGTTAATCTTGGTCATGGTCAATATCCCTAATATGTTCGAAAAAGCGTCAATTCTCGCGCAATTGCCCTCGATTCCCGCGTTTAGTTTAGTGCCTCCGCAATTTCTTTGCCATGGCGAACCGGACAGTGGCGTTCTCCCCTTCGATAAGCTGGGTGAAAGCCAGCATTTTCACCACCTTAGGCATGTTTTCGACACCCCGGGCGCAAGAGATTTAGGTTAATTCCACGCCATGTGGCGAAGTTTCAAGCTGAACCAAGGCCGCCCACACCAAGACCAATACCAGATCGCCGACGCACCCTATCGGCTACCAATACCAAGCAACGCCACGCGTATCGTCATCAGGATAATGACAATATCCAGCAACGGCGTGAAATGGCGGATATAAAACAGGTCAAAGCGGAGCTTTTCCCGTGCGCCCTCAACAGACGCTGCGTATTCATACTTCACCTGCGCCCATCCAGTAATGCCTGGTTTTACCAGATGGCGATGGTGATAATGCGGAATTTCTTTCTCAAGCACCGCCACGAATTCCGGTCGTTCAGGCCTTGGCCCGACAAAACTCATTTCCCCGCGCAGAACATTGATCGTCTGCGGAATCTCGTCGATCCGGGTCTTGCGGATCCAACTCCCCACCCTGGTGATTCGGTTATCATTAGTTTTTGCGTATTGTGGACCGTCTTTTTCGGCATCGACAATCATCGATCGGAATTTGAAAATATCGATGCGCTCACCACGAAAGCCGATACGCTTTTGCCGGTAAAGCACCGGGCCAGGGCTGTCGAGCTTAATCGCCGCCGCGATCAGAATAAGCAAAGGCGCAAGGAGAATCAGAAGACTAATGCTAGCGCCACAATCAATGATCCGTTTAATGCCAGAAAATTGGGCTGAAGAAGTAAGTTTATTGTCATTGGTACTTACAGAGCCCGTATAGGTTTCCAGCTCAAGCTTCCCGGAACCGCCCGCCCAGGCGTATTCGGCCCCATCCGACTGACGCAAAAATGCGGTCTTCAGGCCAGAATCCATTACTCTTTTGAGAAACAGTGCACCGGAAGATGCAGCGATAATCATCGCCCCAATGATCAGTGCTGCATTCAGTGCCGCCATTTCCGTCCCCAACCGACGCTGACAGGCCCGCTAGGTCTCCGCAAGAAGCGACAAGCGAGCGCTTTAGGCGAACGTCAAGCATGTAACATGCCTAATGATATGTTAACAGGATTCGCCGGGTGAAAACGCCCAAAGACGCGACTAACGGGTGATACGCATGTGTGTTCTGCTGCGCAGTAGGTTGTGGTCCCGTTTCAGAACAATCTGGTTAAATCAATAGTGTCCCGGTGCGGGACATTTTCTTTCCCATACCGCAAAGGCGCATCGCGTTTTCTTCCTTAACCGGCACAGTTTATGAACGCAGTTGTCCGCTTAAGAGGATTAGTCGATTCAACCTTCAGATTGCGTATGCCGATGAAGTTTCTGGTATTCACGACGCTCTACCCGAACGCCGCTATGCCGACGCATGGCGTTTTCGTCGAAAATCGCCTACGCGCCTATCTGAAAAAACATCGAGCCGATGTCAAAGTCGTCGCTCCGGTTCCCTGGTTTCCATTCACACATGATCGCTTCGGACGCTACGCACGCTGGGCGCGCGCGCCGGAAAAGGAAGTCCGCCACGGTATTGAAGTTTATCATCCGCGGTATTTCATCCCGCCCAAGGTCGGTATGGAATACGCCCCATCGGCCCTGGCGAATTGCTTAAAAAAAACCGCTCAGGGATTAATAAGCGGTGGGTGGGATTTTGACTTTATCGACGCGCATTATTTTTATCCGGACGGTGTGGCGTCGGCGCAAGTGGCCTATGACCTCAACAAGCCGTTTGTCATCACAGCGCGCGGCACAGACGTTAACCTGATACCCAGCTATGCTGGTCCACGAACAATGATCGCGGACGCCGCCATACGCGCGGATGCGGTCATTACTGTCTCGGACAGCCTGAAAGATCAACTTGTCCGTTTAGGCGCGCCGGCGCGAAAAATCACAACGCTTCGCAATGGCGTAGATCTCGATACCTTTTCTCTGATGGACCGCGACCAGATTCGAAGCAATATGCAGCTTCAGGGACCGGTTATCGCAAGCGTCGGTCATCTGATTAATCGCAAAGGTCATAACATTGTCATTGATGCGCTGAAAGATATTCCCGGCGCAACGCTTCTCATCGCCGGCGATGGTGAAAAGCGCGAAGCCCTCAAAAAACAAGCGCGCGCAGCAAGAGTGAATGAGAGGGTGCGTTTTCTCGGCGCCGCGCCACACGAAACTCTTGCGGCGATATATAACGCCGCCGATGTCCTAGCGCTCGCTTCCTCTCGCGAAGGGTGGCCCAATGTTCTGCTTGAGGCCATGGCCTGCGGAACGCCTTGCGTCACGACCTTCGCTGCGGGTGGTGAAGTTGTTAAAGGCTTATCCGCCGGCCGAATTGTCGAAGAACGTACGCCACAGGCATTCGCCTCCGCCATCAAAGGAATCCTCAACAACCCTCGCGATCAAACCTCCACACGGCGATACGCAGAAGGCTACAGCTGGGATGAAACCATTGATGGCATGGCCGCTATCTTTATGGGTCTTGTAAAAAAAACTGCCGCGAGCCGGTCGGTGACTTCACAGCCCCTGCTAGTTCAGAATACCGCCCGACCGAAGCTCATTGTTACCGTGGATACTGAAGAGCAGTTCGACTGGTCGTCTTTTGAGCAGATAAATTACACAATATGCGATCCGAATGATTTGAAACCCTTTCAACGTCTATGTGCTGAAAGAAGTATAAAGCCAGTGTATTTTCTGACCTACCCGCTGCTCAAAGACGAAAAGGTTTCAGCTTATTTCCGCACCCTCTTTGATTCAGGCCAGGCTGACACAGGCCTGCACCTTCACCAATGGGTGACGCCGCCGAATATGAGTTTCACGGGCGAGTACTTTTCGTTCCAGAAAAACCTGCCAAGCGAACTCCATACGGACAAGCTTGCAATACTCGCCGCCGCTTTTGAATCGGCATTTGGTGAACGAGCTATATCGCATCGCGCCGGACGCTACGGCATCGCATGTGAAGACTATCAGCTACTCAGCGACATTGGCGTCTCAATGGATTTCAGCCCGAGTGTCGCTTTTGACTTTTCTTCGGCGGGCGGACCCGACTTTTCCGGATACGCCAACCAGCCGTTCTCAGTCAGTGGGAAGAACGGAAAAGTATTCGTAACGCCGGTCAGCGGCGCAAAAGCGATCAGAGGCACGCGCGTGTTTCCAAGTCGCGCGGGCTACAAGCCCGGATTTGCACGATCTGTCCAGGAGAGATTAGGGACGCAACTCCAACCAATGCGGCTCTCTCCGGAGGGGGCCGGGCTGAAAGATCTGCAGGCCCTGACCAAACGGCTTATAGCGGACGGATCGCCAATCCTTACCTTTACGCTTCATTCAACAAGTCTAACACCCGGCGCCAATGACTATGCGCGCAGCCGGAGCGATGTAGATCGCACGCTTGAAATCACGCGGCGTTACCTGGATTGGTTTCAGCAGTCCGCGAACGGAGAACTGGCCTCACTCGCTGAGCTTTCAGAGCTATACAAAACTGAAGGCGTGACCCACGCTTAACCCATCCTTAAGCATGAAGCCGATAGCGTTAACCACGTAGATAACAACGAGGCCACCCACACATGATCTCATCAGAAATTCTGCGCGTCCTGTTTGGGTTTGTCGCCGTTCTCGGGCTTATCGGCCTTGCCGCCATGGCCGCTCGCAAGCTGGGACTGGCTTCTGCGACGGGCGGCATCGCACGCAGGCGCAGGCTTGCCATTGTCGAATCATTAGCGATTGATGCGCGCCGCCGAGCAGTGATCATAAAGTGTGACAAAAAGGAACATTTGATTGTACTCGGCGCAAATGGTGAAACGGTTATCGACCGAAACCTTGAAGGCGCATCCGATGTCGATGGAAACCCCGAAGCGGAAAACCCTTTCGCACAACTGATGTCAGCGCAGGAAAAAATATCTGCTGACAAAAAAGAGGCTGCATAAGCAGCGCCTTTTCACACTCAGTTAAAAGTCAGTATAAACGCGGCAACTAGATATGCAGCGCGTGTCCCAGCGTGCGCAGCGCAGCTTCCTGGAAGGCTTCGCCTTGCGTTGGGTGCGCATGAATCGTACCAGAGATATCTTCAAGGCGCGCACCCATTTCAAGCGCCAGTCCAAAAGATGCTGAGAGTTCGGCAACGCCGCCGCCGACCGCCTGTATGCCAAGCACCAAGTGATTATCCTTACGCGCAACAATGCGGATAAACCCGTCTTCGGATTCCATGGTCATGGCGCGGCCATTAGCGCTAAACGGGAAAATCTGCGTGATGGTGTCAAAGCCGGCTTCTTTCGCTTCTTCCGGCGACAACCCGGCAGACAACACTTCAGGGTCGGTGAAACAGATAGCGGGAATTGCGACCTTGTCCCATGACCGATTTTCCCCGGCGATGATTTCAGCGACCATCTCTCCCTGCGCCATGGCTCGGTGCGCCAACATCGGCTCACCCGTAACGTCGCCAATCGCGTAAATACCAGTCATAGATGTGCGGCATTGATCGTCGATTTGGATGAAGCGTCCGTCCATATCGAGGACAAGGTTTTCCCGTCCCCAGCCCTCGGTAAGCGGCGCACGGCCAACGGTCACAAGTATCTTGTCAGCCGGGATAATTTTTATCTCGCCATCCTTGGTTTCGATTTCAAGACCTTTGCCCTTTGCGCCTTTTGCTTTGGCGCCGAGCAGAACCTCCATACCGAGAGATTTCATTTTCTTCGCGACAGGGCGCGTCATGTCCTTGTCGTAAAGCGGCAGAATGCGATCGAGCGCCTCAACGACGGTGACTTTCGAGCCGAGTTTCGCAAAAGCGATCCCCATTTCAAGGCCGATATAGCCGGCGCCAACAACGGCGAGGCTCTTTGGAGGGTTAGCGAGATCGAGCGCCTCCGTCGATGAAATCACATCACCGCCGAACGGCATAAAAGGCAACTCAACCGCTTTCGATCCCGTTGCGATAATGACGTTCTCAGCCCGGACCGTTTCGACGCCTTCGCTTGTCTTTACTTCAACAGTTTTACCATCAACAAAACTGGCCCACCCTTTGATCGCGCGCACCTTGTTTTTCTTCAAAAGCCCACCAACACCGCCAGTAAGCCGCTTTACGATCCCGTCTTTCCACGCGACCGTTTTTTTGAGATCAATTTTCGGTTTGCCGGAAGAAATCCCGATAGCGCTCTCGCCAGCGAAATGCGTCGCTTTTTCAAATTCATCAGCGACATGGATCAGCGCCTTTGAAGGAATACAGCCGACATTGAGGCATGTGCCGCCATGGGCTTCAGCTTCAACGATCACGGTATCAAGGCCAAGCTGGCCGGCGCGTATCGCCGCCACATAACCGCCGGGTCCGGCGCCAATAACAAGAAGTTTACAGTCGATGATGGCCATAAATTTATCTCTAATCCTCAATAAAAATCATCGCTGGATTCTCAAGGAGCGCCTTGATCCGCTGCACAAAAACGGCAGCGTCGTAGCCGTCCACCACGCGGTGATCAAAACTTGATGACAGGTTCATGATCTTCCGGGGACGAAACTCCTGACCGTCCCAGCGCGGAAGGGTCTGCATCTTGTTGACGCCGACAATCGCGACTTCCGGGTGGTTGATAACAGGCGTCGTTACAATGCCGCCGATAGCGCCAAGCGATGTAATTGTGATTGTCGAACCCGACAGTTCGTCACGTGACGCCTTACCGGTTTTTGCGGCCTCGGAAAGCCGCCAAACTTCGCCTGCGCAATCCCAGATGTCACGCGCTTCCGCATGGCGGACCACCGGGACCATAAGGCCGTTTGGCGTTTGCGCTGCAATTCCGATGTGAACGGCGCCATGTTGATGAACGACACCCGCTTCATCGTCATAGAGCGCATTCAAATGCGGTTGATCGGCAACGGCCTTCACCATCGCACGCATCAGGAACGGCAGCAGCGTAAGTTTTGGGCGTCCTTCCTTGCGGTCAGCGTTTAATTGCGCGCGCAAATCTTCCAGCGCAGTCATGTCTATCTCGTCGACATAAGTTATCGGAACGATGCGCGCGTGTGACGCTTCCATCTTTTCTGCGATTTTGCGGCGCAGCCCAATCACCGGCGTTTCCGTCACCGACATGTTACGTGTCAAGCCGGTTCCACGCGCGCCGGTCTCGCCACCGCTGGCGATAAACGCGTCTAAGTCTTCGTGGGCAATCCGGCCAGCTGGCCCGCTGCCCATCACCCGGCGCAGATCAACACCCGCCTCGGCGGCCCGCTTCCGAACGGCTGGTGACGCAAGCGGTTTTTCTCCTTCCGGGCGCATCGCCGCAGCCGGCATCGGTGAACTGACGCCATTCGTTTTTGGCGCAGGCGCTTTTGCAGGCGCTGGCTTTGGCGCCTCAATTTTCGGTTTTGGCTCTTCTTTTTTGGCGGACTCTTTTGGCGCTGCAGGAGCGGGTTGGTCTCCCGGCTTTACATTGCCCTCGCCTTCGATCTCAAGGCGCACAAGGGGTGAGCCGACCGCCATCACCTCGCCAACCTTCCCACCTTGCCAGACAATCTTGCCTTCCACCGGCGAGGGAATTTCGACGGTCGCCTTGTCCGTCATTACCGACGCAAGCACATCGTCCTCACGAACATTGGCGCCAATATCAACCAACCATTCAACCAGTTCGGCTTCGGCGACGCCTTCGCCCACATCGGGAAGCTTGATGACATATTCACCCATGGCTTAACCCTCCATTACTTTTTTGAGCGCGGCGCCAACGCGCGCAGGGCCCGGAAAATATTCCCATTCATGCGCATGCGGATAAGGCGTGTCATAACCTGTCACCCGTATAACCGGCGCTTCAAGGTGATAGAAGCACCCTTCCATTACAACTGACATCAACTCGGCCCCGAAACCACAAGTCTTTGTTGCTTCGTGAACAATGACGCATCGCCCCGTCTTTTTAACCGACGCCTCAATCGCCTCAATATCCAGAGGCAGAATTGTCCGTAGATCAATGATCTCCGCATCAATCCCGGTCTCTTCAGCCGCTGCTTCCGCAACATAAACCATGGTGCCGTAGGCCAGCACCGTGACCGCTTCGCCCTCACGTCGCGTAACCGCTTTGCCTAATGGAACGGTGTAATAATCCTCCGGCACTTCGCCGAGATCGTGTTTGGACCAGGGCGTGATCGGCCGATCATGATGGCCATCAAACGGGCCGTTATAAAGCCGCTTAGGCTCGAGAAACATAACCGGATCATTGTCCTCAATAGCCGCAATAAGCAGTCCCTTGGCGTCGTAAGGGTTTGACGGGATAACCGTTTTCAGCCCCGAGACATGCGCAAAAATCGCCTCAGGACTCTGGCTGTGGGTCTGTCCGCCAAAAATACCGCCGCCTGTCGGCATACGCACAACCATCGGCACCGTGAAGTCGTTGTTTGATCGGTATCGTATGCGCGCCGCCTCCTGAGACAGCTGGTCGAAACCCGGAAAAACATAGTCCGCAAATTGAATCTCGACACAAGGTCGCATGCCATAAGCCGCCATCCCGATTGCGGAACCGATAATACCGCTTTCGTTGATCGGACTGTCAAAGCAGCGGTGGCTGCCATATTTTTTCTGCAAGCCCTCCGTACAGCGAAAAACGCCGCCAAAGTAACCGACATCTTCGCCAAAGACGACAACGTCGTCGTCACGCCCCATCATATTGTCCATGGCGCTGCGGATTGATTGAATCATTGTCATGCGGGCCATTGCTTAAACTCCCGCTTCCTGACGCTGACGTACAATGTGCGGCGGCATCTCTTCGTAAACATCTTCAAACATCGTTTTCGCAGATGCATGAGGACCGTCATGCAGCGTACCGTTTTTCACCGCCTCGCGGTTAGCTTCTGCAACTTGCGCTTCGATCATTTCATTAGCCTGCACATGGCGCGCCTCAGACCAGGCGCCACGCTTGATGAGGTATTCTTTCAACCGCTCAATTGGATCGCCCAGCGGCCAGGCGTCGAATTCCGTTTTTGGGCGATACGCTGAAGGATCATCCGATGTGGAGTGGGCGCCCGCCCTATAGGTGACGTGCTCAATCAGGGTAGGCCCCAAGCCCGCGCGCGCGCGGTCCGCCGCCCATTTAGCGACGGCGAAAACAGCGAGATAGTCGTTACCATCAACGCGCAACGCCGGTATGCCAAACCCGAGACCGCGGGACGCAAATGTTGCAGCCTTTCCGCGTGCAATTCCCTGAAATGTCGAAATCGCCCATTGGTTGTTGACGACATTAAGAATGACTGGCGCACGATAAGTCGATGCAAACACCATCGCCGCATGGAAATCAGATTCCGCTGTTGAGCCATCGCCAATCCACGACGCAGCGATTTTAGTGTCGCCTTTAATTGCAGAGGCCATCGCCCAACCAACGCCCTGAATAAATTGCGTCGCGAGATTGCCGGAGATCGTAAAGAACCCATGCTTTTTTGATGAATACATGATCGGCAGCTGGCGGCCGTTCAGAGGGTCTGCTTTGTTTGAATAGATCTGGTTCATCAGGTCGACCATCGGGTAATCGCCGGACAGTAAAAGGCCTTGCTGACGATAGGTCGGAAAATTCATGTCGCCCGGTTTCAAAACCTTGGCGAAGGCGCAGGCAATCGCCTCTTCGCCAAGGGCCTGCATGTAGAAACTGGTCTTTCCCTGACGCTGCGCCTTTTGCATACGCGCATCAAAAGCGCGCACACGCAGCATGTCCTCCAGGCCTTCCTTGACCTGATCGTCGTTCAACTCGTCCGCCCATGGGCCGACCGCATTACCTTCGCGGTCCATAACCCGGATGATGGTGTAGGCGAGATCGTGAATGTCCTGCGCCTCAACATCGATCGGCGGCTTTCGCGCGGCGCCCGCTTTGGGGATCGGCACATTGGAAAAGTCCGGCTTATCGCCAGGTCGAAACTCAGGTTCAGGTACATGCAGGGACAAAGGCTTAGGGTCAGCGGCTTGGCGCTCGCTCATGTTATTCTCCGGGTTTCCTCCGGCGTCGCGGATACGCCGTGAAGTTCTTGATTTCATGGAATCTTCTGGCCGGATTCCGACAAGGTCGGCGATGATGTAGTCCGCCGCCCGCCCTTGTGGCAATGGCCCATCGGCGGAGTCGCAAAAAAGAGCGAGCCTCTCCTTAGGGCCGTCACAAGGGAGTGGATTCACCTAATTTAACGCCAGAATTAGCATGAATATGATCCACCGAAACCGGCCTCAAAAGGGCCGAAATCATCCAATAGCCATGATGACATTGCAGCGATTTTATTTTCACCCCAGCGTCACAAGAGCTAAAGACGCGGCAGGTTCGTTAGGTAAAGAGGGAGATTAATGGCCATGACGAGAGGGGTGATGATCGGTAACTCGCACATCAGCATAGCCGCCGCGATATGCGCGCTATCAGCAATGTTCGGGATTCCCGCCCTGGCGCAACCTTCCGACGCTTACACGGTGAATGGCGAAAGCATCGCCCCTGAGATGGCGCAGTTGATGTCGTTTTACGATCTTACTCCCGGCGCTTACTATATCGATCCGTACGGCAATTATGGTCTGACTGGTGAAGCGCCAACAGCCAATATTGATGGCGGCCCTGCCCGAAACTGGAGTGGCGTCGAGCCGGTGGGCATAGAAAATAACGCTTATGCCCAAGCATATGTGAACGGCGTTACCGGTGTGCGCTTCTTTTGGGTTTACTCACCCAGTATTTTTTCCGGCGCCACCGGCGGCTCATCGGGCTATGTCCACGTATGTCCGGCAAATATTTATCACCGCAGCTCTGAAGGCGCGACCAATATTGGCGGAGATTACGATTCATCGACAGGTCAAAATGATTCATGGGCGGGCGTCGCAGGTATGTCGCGCAACAGCGGCCGGTGGGCCATTGAATCCGGCGCCAACGGGCCAACACTTGCGTTTTATGATAATGACGGCGGCGTTCAGCGGGTCGCGATCGCAACTATGCTTCAAGGGCGCTGGAAAGTCGGGCAAACAACCTATGCCGTCGAAGCGAACAAGGCGGCATGCTGACATTAATCAGCCGATAAGACTCGCCCAGTCTTCTTCGGTCATTATAGTGACGCCAAGGTCATGTGCTTTCTTGAGTTTGGACCCCGCCCCCGGCCCCGCAACAAGATAATCGGTTTTACCGGATACGGACCCGGAAACCTTCGCGCCAAGTCGTTGGGCGCGCGCCTTGGCTTCGTCACGCGTCATGGTTTCAAGCGTACCGGTGAAGACAACCGTCTTGCCGGCGACCGGACTCGATGTGTCTGCAACCTCAACCTTCAGCGGTGTAACTTCGACAAGCAGGCGGTCGACCGCCTCGCGGTTATGCGCCTCATCAAAGAAATCTATGACGCCGCGCGCAACCAGCGCACCAACGCCATCAATGGTCAACATGTCTTGATATTCAGGCGAGTCTTCATCTCGCGCCTTCACAGCAGCAGCGTAAAAAGACTTGAAGTCTCCATAATGTCGAGCGAAGAGACTCGCATTGGTCTCGCCAACATGACGAATGCCAAGCGCATTGATGAAACGCGCCGATGAAATTTCCCGTTTTTCATCGATGGCATCGAACAAATTCTGAACGGATTTCAGATTTGTCGGCGGCTTTTCCTTGCCCGCCTTGTCGCGTTTGCGCTGGCCCGCATCGTCAATATCGTATCGATATAGGTCGACTTCACCGGCTTCCTGCCGTTGTTTCAATGTGAAAATACCAGCCGGTTCCTTGATGACACCCTCGTCAAAAAACGCCTCTATCTGCTTTGCGCCAAGCCCCTCAATATCGAACGCTTTACGCGACACGAAGTGTTTCAGCCGTTCTTTCGCCTGCGCTGCACAAATAAGACCGCCTGTGCATCGCCGGTCTACATCCACCTTGCCTGTGTTCGGATTAATTTCATTGGCAGCATGGCTATCGCAGACTGGGCAGCGTTCCGGGAACGTATATTTCCTGGCGCCTTTCTTTCGTTTGTTTTTGATGACTTCGACAATTTGTGGAATGACGTCACCTGCGCGCTGGACAACGACCGTGTCGCCAACGCGTACATCCTTGCGTTCTATCTCATCGGCATTGTGGAGCGTTGCATTTGACACAACGACACCGCCGACCGTCACCGGCTTCAAGCGCGCAACTGGCGTCAGTTTACCAGTACGCCCCACCTGTATCTCAATGTCTTCCAGAATGGTTGTTGCTTTTTCGGCGGGAAATTTATGCGCGATCGCCCAACGGGGGTGCCGGGACACAAAACCCAACCGCTCTTGCAGCGTCAACTCGTCAACCTTGTAAACGACGCCATCAATATCATAGCCAAGACTGGCCCGCTGTTCTTCTATTTTCTTGTAATGCTCCAGTAACTCAATCGGACCGGAGCAACGCTTCGTCAATGGGTTTACTTTAAAGCCAAGTTTTTCGAGCCGCTTGATCGCACCGGATTGCGTATCCGCCAAACCATCGCTCACCTCACCCCATGCATATGCAAAAAACCGAAGAGGGCGAGAGGCGGTAATAGCCGCATCGAGTTGGCGCAATGATCCCGCTGCCGCGTTGCGCGGATTTGCAAAAACGTCCTCCCCCGACTCGTCCAACCTTTTATTCAGCGCCTCGAAATCTGCATGGCTCATATAGACCTCACCACGCACTTCCAGAATATCGGGCGCTGATTTGAGACTCGTGGGAATACCCTTGATTGTAAGAACGTTGGTTGTCACGTTCTCACCTGTCTCACCATCGCCACGCGTTGCGGCAAGCGTCAAGACACCGCGTTCGTATCTCAAGTTCAATGACAGCCCATCAATTTTTGGCTCCGCAGTAAATGCAATTGCCTGATGCTCTGCGGCGCCCAGAAATTTTCGCACCCGTTTTACGAAGTCAATAACATCTTCGTCATTGAAGGCGTTATCCAATGACAACATTGGAACCGTATGTCGGGCTTTTTCAAATTTCGCCGAAGGCGCCGTCCCCACTTTATCTGATGGCGAATCGTCTCGTTTCAGTTTCGGGAACCGCTTTTCAATAAGCAGATTACGTCGGCGCAACGCATCATACTCAGCATCAGATATATCAGGCGCATCATTAGAGTAATACGCCTTGTCCGCGGCGGCGATTTCCTTCGCGAGCCTCGCCAGCTCGTTTTCAGCCTGATCGGGAGAAAGTACTCCGACCGGTATTGTCGCAAACTGCATCGTTCTTTTTGTCATAGAAAGTCTTCAATACTCTATGCGCGTTTGCGGGTCTTTTTTATTTTTGCAGGCGCCTCGAGTTCACCAAGCAGTCGTCGCGCTGCAGCTCGCGCTTCGTCCGTGACTTTAGCGCCCGACAGCATACGCGCAATTTCCTCTACACGTTCAGCCGGCTCCAGCATCGTGACATTTGTTGTCGTCGCATTCTTCAATTGCTTTTTGTCTATTCGCCAATGGCGATCAGCGCGCGCGGCAACCTGCGGACTATGGGTGACAACAAGAACCTGGGCGTCTCTGGCAAGGCGGGCAAGCCTTTCACCAACTGCGTCCGCGACCGCGCCGCCAACGCCAGCGTCCACTTCGTCAAAGATGATGACCGTACGGTTTTCTTTCGCCGCCAACGCAGCCTTCATCGCCAGCACAAACCGCGAAAGCTCGCCTCCAGACGCAATTGTTTTGAGAGGCCCGGCAGGCGCGCCGGGATTCGTCGCCACCATAAATTCGACGCGATCATAACCGTCCGATGTTGGGTGATCAAAATCCGTCTCAACCTGCGTCTCAAATACAGCCTTACCAAGTTTCAGCGGCGCCAATTCCATAGCAACAGCGGTATCGAGTTTTTTCGCTGCAGTCTTGCGACTTTTTGAAAGCGCTTTCGCCGCCTTGTCGAACGCAGCATTCGCTTTCTTTGCATCACGCTCCAGGTCAAGAAATGCAGCGGCGCCAAGCTCCAGATTGTCCAGCGCCTGTCTTGTTTTTAGATAAAACTCACTTAACGCATCCGGCGTCACGCCATGTTTGCGTGCTTCGGCGCGAAGAGCGAAAAGGCGCTCCTCAACTCGGTCGAGCTCCTCTGGGTTACTCCCAAATTGGTCAATTGCATGATCAATGGCGGCGCGCGCTTCCATCGTTTCGTTCAACGCCCGCTCAAGGCGTTCGGCAGCCGCCGATAAAGGCCCCGCGTCTGTGTTCAAACGCGCTGCAGCGCGTTCGATATTACGCGAACTGACAGACAACTTCGATTCTATTGCGCCTTCATCAATCGCCGCCGCCGCTGCATTCAAATCGTCAGCAACCTTCTCCGACGCCATCAATTCCGCTCGGCGCTCCGCGAGCGCCGTTTCTTCATCAGCTTCCGGAGCTAGTTTTTCCAGCGTGGCTGCGACATGGCGCAAATAATCAGCTTCTCGCGCGGTCGCGTCTCTTTCACGGCGGCGCTCGTCAAGCTGCTGCTCTATGTTTCGCAAAGTGCGCCAATATTCCGCAACGACATCAGCTTTCTTTTCCAGAACGCCAAACTCATCCAGCAGACTGCGATGGGTAGACGCGGTTAGAAATCCGCGACCGTCATGCTGGCCATGAATCTCGAGCATCATCTCACCCACGTTCCGCAACATGCCGATTGAAACAGGCTGATCATTGACGAAACCGCGTCCGCGCCCGTCCGCACCCAACACCCGGCGCAGGATGATCTGGTCGTCATCGGTAGCCAGACCATTGTCTTCAAGGAACGTCCAGACCGGGTGATCGACGCCGACTTCGAATATCGCTGCGACAACGCCCTGTTTGGCGCCCTGGCGCACTGCGCTCCTTTCCGCACGAGCCCCAACCGCCAATCCGAGGGCGCCAAGCAGGATTGACTTGCCGGCGCCGGTCTCACCGGTCAATGCAGTCAGACCTTGCGTCACCAAAAGGCGCGCCTGATCAATCAGTACGAAATCCTGAATATGAAGCGCAATCAACATGCCGGTTCGTCCCAAGGGTTCTACCGGTATTTATCCCACTTCGAGAGACGCTGAAAGACGCCTATTGTTCCGGCTGATTATCCAGTGATGCACTAAGATCGCCGGATGGCGGCTCCAGCGCCTCTGGCGACGCAGTCTCGGTGTCGGACACAACCGTAGCGTCAGTATCTGGAGATGTTTCCTCAACGACGCGTGTTCTTTTACGGGTCGTGGAATCGGCCATGACAATTCCGCGCCGTTCAAACAGACGATAGGAATCCTGGTACCATCGGTCGCCGGGATAGTTGTAGCCCAACACCGCAGCGGCGGCCCGAGCCTCATCGACAATGCCTAACTCAAGATAGGCTTCAACAAGACGATGCAAAGCTTCGGGAACATGGCTTGTCGTCTGATATTGTTCGATCACGGTTTTGAAACGATTGATCGCAGAAATATGCTTGTTTTCTCTTAAGTAGAACCGGCCAACATACATTTCTTTGCCGGCGAGATGGTCATAGGTCAGGTCAAGCTTCAAGCGCGCGTCTCTTGCATATTCCGTATCCGGGTAGCGGCGAATAACATCCGTAAGCGTTGTAAGCGCATCAACCGTAAAAGCCTGATCGCGGCCTACGTCCCGGATGCGTTCATAGTTACACATCGCTTTCAAATAGTATGCGTAAGCCACGTCCTTGTTGCCTGGGTGCAGCGATATAAACTGATCAACAGACTGAATTGCTTCGTCGTAATCGTTGTCCTGATAATAGGCGAAGGCCTTCATCAACATCGCCCGCCGCGCCCACGCAGAATATGGGTGCTGGCGTTCTACTTCTTCAAATAAAGCGACAGCGTCTTCATAACGCTTTAGCTCCAACGAACGCGTTGCTTCCGCATATAGAGTCTCAACCGGTCGCTCTACATAGGCGAACCGCTCCTTGCTTCCAGAGGAACCGCAGGCGGTGACCGCCAAAGAAAGAAGGATAGCGCCAAGCGCGCCTTTTACGGACATATTACTGGAAAACACGATACAACTGCCTCACACCTCTATGCCCCCGACGAAAACGTTTTAGTAGGGCTCGGGCGGAGCGTCAAACAGAGGCTTTGGGGCTCTCAGGCTGTTGCCGCCATCTGTGTAGGCGCTTCACAAGTCTGCGCCTCAAAAACAGCCAGCGCTGCACGCGTGTTAAGGTCATGACCAGGCTTATCCGCACGGATCGCACCCCGGATCGGGGCGCCTAGCAGATAAAGATCGCCAATCAGGTCCAGTGCTTTGTGAAGGACAAACTCATGAGAATCGCGCAACGCATCCTCATTGAGGACCTTTTGCCCATCCACGACGATAGAGTTTTCCAGCGAACCGCCGCGAATAAGATTTTTGGCGCGCAACGCTTCTACTTCGTGCAACCGGCAAAAAGTGCGCGATCTGGCCATACGCTCCAGCGACTCAGGGTCATCAAGCTCAACGCTCAGCGTTTGGCGGCCGATCAGGCAATCCTCGAAATCAATTGTAATGTTAAGCTGAAATGTCTCTGATGGCTCCAAGACAATAGACCGATCACCATCTCGAACACGGATCTTGCTATCGATGATAATCTCATCGCGCCGGGCGCCTTGTGAAACCACGCCAACGCTGCGAATCCCCATCACGAACTGAGCCGCACTTCCATCCAGAATAGGAATTTCAGGACCAACTACGTCAATGGCGACATTATCAATGCAACAAATGGCGAGCGCCGCCATAATATGTTCAACAGTCGCTATACTAAGACCATGACTATTGGCCAGTGTCGTACCATGACAGGCGCGCACAACGTTCTCGGGCGCCGCCGCAATCGCATTTCGCTCTGATAAGGATGCACGTTCTGTCGGTTCAGCATCATTGCACCGAAAAAACGTAATCCCCGAATCTTCAACGGAAGGCCGCAATATCATGCGGCAATGATCTCCGGTATGAAGCCCAATACCGGAGAACTCAATTGGCGCTTTTAGCGTCTTTTGTCTTCCAGCCCCCATTTAACTCACTCTTGTCCGGAGAGGTTTCAAACCCCCGCGCCGCGCGGAAACACCCGCGCCCAATGTCTCACGATCCCCATCGCATTATTGAGTTAATTGTTAACATGATTTTTGGCGGCGGCGATATTTTTCCCATCAAGCATTATTTCGCTATGTTGCACGGACAAGACAAAGAATACGCCCGACACAATCCAGGAGCATATTTTCAAGGAAAAGCAATGAGTTGAGACTTTAACCTCACTTTTTTATTAACCGGTTTTCTTCTTTCGTAGAAAGGATGGAATCTCAAGGTCAGCATCTTCCTGATCATCAAAAAGGTCGCCACGCACTGACGAGGCCGGCTTTGAAGCTTCCGGCGCACGAGGCGGGGCTGTGTCACGGCGAGGATCACCTGCGCCACCACTGCCGCCCAACGCCTTGAACATTTCGACCGCAGCCTCAAGTGAGTGTTTGCCAATCTCCTGAGCGCCGCGGAATGGATTGCGCCCGGCCTCCATGGGGCGCTGCCCGGATGCCGGCGCAGGAGCCTTCTGACGCAGCGGGGAAGACTGTCCTTGTGCGCCAAGACCTGAAGCCGGCCCCCCAGCAGATCCTTCCGTTAACATCCGTCTGATGCGCTCATGGACATCACCCACGGGATTTGCCGTTGCTGATACGCTTGCGGGCGCAGCGCTTTGGGTCGGAACCTGTTTCGCCGCGACCGGCATTCTCGATGCAGGGGCGCTTTGTTCTACACGCGCTGACGTAGCAACTGGCGGCGCCGATGTCGCTGCAGCAGCGCTTTTTACAACAAGCGGCTCACGCCAAGGCTTTGCAACGGCGCCAGTATTCACTTTGACATAAGGCTTGTTTTCATTTTCTTCGATATCAATGCCGGTCGCCACAACAGAAACGCGCACGCAACCTTCAAGATCCTGATTGAAGGTTGAACCGACAATAATATTGGCCTCAGGATCGACTTCGGCGCGAATCCGGTTCGCCGCCTCATCGACCTCAAAGAGTGTCATATCCATTGAGCCTGTAATATTGATCAGGACGCCTTTGGCGCCTTTCATTGATACTTCATCAAGCAAGGGATTGGAGATCGCTGCCTCCGCAGCCTGGATGGCGCGTTTTTCACCTTCCGCCTCGCCGGTGCCCATCATCGCCTTACCCATCTCGCTCATGACAGTGCGGACATCGGCAAAATCGAGATTGATGAGACCTGGCATCACCATCAGGTCTGTTATCCCGCGCACGCCCGAATGCAGCACCTGATCAGCCATCGCAAAGGCTTCATGAAAAGTCGTGCGCTCATTGGCGATCGAGAATAGATTCTGATTAGGAATGATCAAAAGCGTGTCGACATGCTTCTGGAGTTCTTCGATACCCGCGGACGCTATGCGCATCCGTCGAGCCCCTTCGAAGTGAAATGGCTTTGTAACGACGCCGACGGTCAAAATATCACGCTCTTTTGCCGCCTTCGCGATCACCGGCGCTGCGCCCGTGCCGGTGCCGCCGCCCATGCCTGCCGTAACAAAGAGCATGTGAGCATTGCCGACATGCTCAAGGATCTCATCGATCGATTCTTCAGCAGCAGCTTGGCCGATATCCGGAATCGAGCCAGCGCCGAGGCCTTGCGTCGTCTTGACGCCAAGCTGAATCTTCTTTTCCGCCTTGGCTAATCCAACCGCCTGCGCGTCCGTGTTTGCGACCACGAATTCGACGCCTTCAAGCTGGCTTTCGATCATGTTGTTGACGGCATTCCCGCCGGCGCCGCCAACGCCAATGACGGAAATGCGGGGCTTCAATTCTGTAAGTTCCGGCACGCTGAGATTTAAAGGCATGAAATGCTCCGATGATGCGCAATATGTCGGGGGTCAGCCTCTTGGTTACCCCGTCGTTAAAGATTCGTTCAGAACCCTTTCCAAATGGTTAACAGCCTCTTAACGACAGTCAGAATTTTGCGCGCAACCACGCCTGCATGCCGCCAAGAAAAGTTGTTTCCGGTAATGAGTGAGCTGATTGCTTCAAAACGCCAAGCCCGGATTTCCATTCACTGTCGGAATTAACAAAATTTTGGATAAGCCCCGCACACGCAGCAAAGCCCGGTGCGCTCGACGCTTCTGGCGCACCGGCAATGACGATCGGACGGCCGAGGCGGCATTTCATATAAAGCGTGCGTTCGGCGATCTCACGGGCGCCGATGAGAAGGCTCCCGCCGCCAGTGATAACAGCCCGGCGGAGACCAACCCGGCGCGCCCTGTCATCAGGCAGCTTTTGCGCCACGAGCTCAAAAATTTCTTCGACACGCGGAATAATGACCTCGCAAAGATCCGCCCGCGATGCTCTCGATAACTCACGCGCGGCGCCAATCTCCGGATAATCGATGAAGCGATGTTCATCTCCCGGCCCGAACAGGGCGGCGCCATGCAGCGTCTTTAAGCGTTCAGCGTCCGCCAGCGGCGCACCGAAAATCTGTGCGATATCTTTTGTGATATGTCCACCGCCAACCCCAATGCCGCCGCAATCAAACATAACGCCATTGTCATAGACAGCGTAGCCAGTCGAGCCAGCGCCAATGTCGATCATCACGACGCCAAGGTCTTTCTCATCTTCAATCAGCGTTGATTCGGCGGCGGCGAAAGGCGCTGCCACAAACTCATCGACCACCAGACCACATCGCTCAATCAAAGATGACAAATTATCGAGAACGCTTTGGCGCGCAGCAACACCGAGCATTTCGGTTGAAAGAGTAGAGCCATTCAACCCAACGGGATCGGAGGCAATCTCTTCACCATCCGTCTTGAATGCCGTGGGAATGGCATGCAGCGCCGCAAAATCCTGCGCCGCAGCTATCAACGTTCCCTCCGACAGTGAGTCCTCAATATCTTCTTGCGTAATCAGCCCGCCGGCAATGTCGATATCAACACCGATACGGCGCGTGCGCAGATACTTTCCATCGACCGCGACTGAAACACGGCGAATCCTTTGGCCAGCCATGCGTTCGGCAGCCTCTACAGCGCTACGAACCCCGGTCTCAATTTGTTCAATGCTGGCTGCCTGCTTAGGACGCACCGGCCCACCGTGATGACCGACGCCAATGATTTCAGCATGCGGCGCAAAGCCAGGTTCTGAAACAACACGCGCGATCATGCATGCAACTTTCGAAGCCCCGATATCAAGCGCCGCAACCTGCGTTTCGTGCTTGCGTGCAAGCCGCCTCTTACCGTTTTGCGCCAAAGTCTTTCCTCAATCAAAAAACGAAAGCATGCGCCTTACCGCCTTAACGGGAAAGCGTCGCCTCAGCCGAATCTTTTTCCCGATAGATCAGGCGATCCGGATCGCGAAGATCAATATATTCGAGTGTCCGGTCAAGAATTCCGTATGCTGTTTGAAGCTTCGATAAATCGCGGACCGCACGCTCAACGCCGCTCTCGGGAAATTTAACATCCGCACCCGATTTCAGGCGCAAGTTCCATCGCCGGTCACCAACACGAATTAATGCAGCGGCTGCGCCCCACAAGGCGGGCTCGGCGCGCAGCGCTTTGAGAACATCTGACGCCGATCCAGGTGCGCCAGCGCCGACAATCAACGGAAGATTTGAATACTCATAGGCGCCGATTTCACGAATCACCGCTCCGTTCTGGTCAATAAGATGGAGTTTTCCGGATAACTGCCATACCGCCGCCGGCTCACGCTCCCGCACCGAGATATGGATTGTATTCGGCAACAGGCGCGAAACAGCCGCGGAACGAACCCAGCCAATGTCTTCAATGCGCGCGCGCGCCGAATATGGATCAAAATGCAAAAGCGAGGAACCGATTACGGGCCCCATTGCTGTCAATAATTCATCTTCGCTCGTTTTTTCCGCGCCTTTGATGGTGATACGATGCACTGCAAACCCGGAAGCCGCAGCCCCTGCGCCTGCAAGGCGCTCAACGCGTTCACCCAACAACCCGAAATATCCGCCCGTCCATAGTATGCCCGCGCCAATCAACGCTACCGCTGTGACACCAGCTGCTGCGGCTGTTGTAAAACGGCCAAATACAGCCCGGATCGACTCAAGCATGTCAGCGCCGGATTTCTTCGCGCTGCGGGGTTTCGCTTTTGCGGCCTTCTTTTTTACCTTTGGCATGAAGCATCCTCCACCATCCAGGCGCACAAGTCAGAAAACGATATCCCCAAATGCGCCGCCTGTTCGGGCGCGAGGGACGTTGGGGTCAAACCAGGCTGAGTGTTGACTTCAAGACAATAGAGCTGTTCGCCCTTCGCCGTAGGATCATAGCGAAAATCCGCCCGTGACAAGCCGCGACATCCAAGCGATTGATGCGCGCGCAGCGACAAATCAAGACATCGCTCGGCGATATCTTTCGGCAATTCCGCCGGCAAGACATGCTTGGAGCCGCCGTCGGCGTATTTCGCTTCATAGTCATAAAAGGCCAGCGATGTCGTGATTTCCGTAACGCACAGTGCGCGATCGCCCATGACAGCGACGGTCAGTTCACGACCGGGAATAAATTTTTCGACCAGCACATCGTCGCCAAGTGCCCACTCTTTTGACGCGAGCTCTGCCGGCGGACGATTGTCGCCCTCACGAATGATATAGACACCAACGGATGATCCTTGCGCATTCGGCTTAATCACATAGGGCGGGTCAATAACATGACCGCCGGCCGCGTCTTTGCGCGAGACGATTTTGCCCGGCGGCGCAGGAATATCGGCATCCTCAAAAACCGCTTTCGCCCGCTGCTTGTCCATCGCAAGCGAAGACGCCAGCACGCCAGAATGGGTATAGGGCAGCTCCATGATTTCGAGGAGACCCTGAACGCACCCATCCTCGCCCCATTGACCGTGCAACGCATTAAATACGGCATCCGGCTTTGCTTCTGCGAGACGAAGCGCTAGGTCGCGGCTGACATCGATCTCGAACGCCTCATAACCGGCTTTACGCAAGGCTTTTGCCGCCTCAGCGCCGGACACGAGCGAAACCTCCCTTTCAGGAGACCAGCCGCCTTTCAGAACAGCGATGCGTTGATACTTCTTTTTTGTCACGGCGCGGCCTCGCCTATTCTTTTTATTTCCCACCGCAACTCAACGCCTGTCTTCGTTAACACATCCTTACGAAGCGACTCGATGAGCGCCTCTAAATCCGCCGCCGTGGCGTTTCCACGATTGATCATGAAGTTGCAGTGGCGTTCCGAAACCTGCGCATCGCCGATGACGCGACCGCGACCGCCTATTTCGTCTATCAACTGCCATGATTTGCGCCCGCCGGATATGTCGGGGTCGGGATTTGCGAATGTCGATCCGCCAGTGCGTTCCCGGATCGGCTGGGTTGCTTCGCGTTTTTCACTGATCTCGTCCATGCGCGCCATAATCGCCGCGGGGTCATCGGCGCGCCCCTCAAAAACAGCGCTGGTGAAGATGATGTCTTCTGGCGCACCGCAGTGGCGATAGGAAAAATCCATATCCGCATTGGAAAGGACGCAGCGCTGACCATTTCGGTCATAGCCGACAGCCTCAACAAGAATGTCTTTTGTCTCTCCCCCATAAGCGCCCGCATTCATGCGAAGAGCACCGCCGATTGTGCCCGGAACACCGCGGTAAAACTCAAGCCCGGCAATCCCGGCCTGCGCCGCAGCTTTCGCCACTTGTGCGTCGATGGCGCCCGCGCCGGCGGTAACCCGCAGACTATTTATTTCAACTTGTCGAAAAGGCGAACCTAAACGTATTACAACGCCGCGCACGCCGCCATCACGCACAAGCAGGTTAGAACCAACACCTATGGATATAACCGGAATCGCCTCCGGTATTTCTTTCAGAAATAAAGCCAGGTCATCTTCATCGGCCGGCATGAAGAGAACATCCGCCGGTCCGCCGACACGAAACCATGTCAGTGATGACAAGTCTGCATTCTCAACATATTTGCCTCTAATCTGAGGTAGATTCCTGGCCGTGACGCGCATTTACTTTCTCAACTTCACCAGCGCATCCCCGAGCGCGTGTGCGTGTTTGGTAATATCCCCGGCCCCAAGACAAATGACGTAGTCGCCAGGCTCCGCCAGATCGGCAATGACAGCAGGAAGCGCATCAAAACTCGCAAGCGCACGCGCATCTTTGTGCGCATGCGCTTCAAGTCCAGCAACAAGCGCATCGCGATCAACACCATCAATTGGCGTTTCGCCCGCGGCATAAACATCCGTGACCAGCGCAATGTCGGCTTCATTGAGACAGCCGCAAAACTCATCGAAAAGATCGCGTAGTCGCGAAAACCGGTGGGGCTGTACAACCGCAATAATCTTGCCGCTGGAAATGTTGCGCGCCGCACGCATGACGGCTGCAATTTCAGCTGGGTGATGGCCATAATCATCAATGATCGTGACGCCGTTCCACTCGCCGGCTTTTGTAAAGCGACGTTTGACGCCTGCAAATTTCGCAAAGCCTGATTTGATTTGATCAGCGCTGGCTCCAAGTCGTTTTGCAATGATCGCCGCCGGCAGTGAATTCAACACATTATGGACGCCCGGCATTGGCAGCGTTACACCGTCAATGCGGCCGACCTCCTGCCCGCGTTCGCGAAACACCAAATCGTAATGAGAGGCGCCATCAGCATAGCGAATATTTTCGGCGCGAACATCGGCTTGAGGGTTAGCGCCATAAGTAATGAGCCGCCGATCGGTGACCCGGCCCACCAACGCCTGAACTTCAGGGTGGTCCAAGCAAACAATCCCAAACCCATAAAATGGCGTGTTCTCGATAAAAGTATCAAAGGCGTCGCGTAAATTATCGAACCCGGCCCAATGGTCGAGATGTTCTGGATCAATATTCGTGATCACCGCAATCGTTGTGGGGAGGCGAATAAATGTACCGTCAGACTCATCCGCCTCCACAACCATCCAGTCGCCTTCGCCAAGACGCGCATTCGCGCCATAGGCGTTAATAATTCCGCCATTGATAACCGTTGGATCTAATTTCGCTTCATCGAGAAGCGCAGCCACCATGCTGGTCGTCGTCGTCTTACCGTGGGTTCCCGCGATCGAAACCGTCCATTTGAGTCGCATCAATTCGGCAAGCATGTCTGCTCGGCGCACGACCGGGATATGACGCGCACGCGCGGCGGCGACTTCAGGATTATCCTGTTTGATCGCTGTAGATATGATCACCGCCTCAGCCCCGTCGATATTTTCCGGCGCATGACCAATAACAATGGAAATGCCCTTCTCGCGTAATCGCTGAACCGTCGGGCCTTCCGTTACATCCGAGCCACGGACCGCATAGCCGAGATTGTGCATCACCTCCGCAATGCCGCTCATGCCGATACCACCAATGCCGACAAAATGCACGACGCCAACATCGAACGGCAGGCGTATTTTGATCTTTGGCGGATCAATCCGTGAATATTTATCAGTCTGCGTCATACTATAATACCAAACTTCTCAGGCTGCTGCGCGAAGACGACAGATGTCCTCAACCAGATCCGCAAGCGCCGCCGCGGCGCCAGATTTCACCGTTCCTTTTGCCGCTTCCGCCATCGATTGCAATCGCGCCGGATTAGCCAGCAATGGCGTCAGCGCTGCAGCTAGAGCATCTTCGTTAAAGCCCTTTTCCGGCAAGAGAATGGCGGCGTTCGCCTTGGAAAGAACACGGGCGTTGCCAGTCTGGTGATCATCCATAGCAATTGCGAGCGGCGCCAGAATAGATGGGCGCCCAATGGCGGCAAGTTCCGTCACGGTCGACGCCCCGGCGCGTGAAATCACCAGATGCGCCGCCGCCATCCGCGCCGGCAAATCCTTGAAGAACGGCGACACCTCGCAATCGATACCGGCTGCTGCATAGGCCGCGCGCGCTGCATCGCTGTCAGTCTCCCGCACCTGATGCGTCACGCGCAGCCGCGACCGAATATGCTCAGGCTGGCTTGCAAACGCATTGATAGGCGTCAAAGAAAATATGCTGGCGCCCTGGCTGCCGCCAAAGATCAGAATATTAATGTCGCTATTATCAGTGATCGGCGAGAAAGGCGTCTCGCTGACTTCCATTACCGTATCGCGGACTGGGTTACCGACTTCAATCGCGTTGACGCCCACAGGAAGCTTCTCAATCGCCGGAAAAGCATGCGCAGTGAAAGCCGCGCCTTTGACCAGCATTCGGTTCGCGCGACCCAGAACGCCATTTTGCTCATGCACGCCATAGGGAATACCCATGATGGCCGCCGCCTTCATCGCCGGCAGTGATGGATATCCTCCAAACCCGACAGCAGCGGCGGGTTGGCGCTTTTTGAATTCTTTAAGGGACGTAAAAAGGCCAAATGCTATAGAGACAGCAGCAGCGCCCTTGGCGATCGGACCGCCAACTGATGGTGTCGCAGCGGAAATCAAGAATTGCTCATCCGCGGGAAAATTCTCTGTATAACGAGCACCGCGTTTATCGGTGACTAACAAAACGCCAAAGTTTCGGCGTTTGAGTTCCTGCGCCAATGCCTGCGCCGGGAACATATGACCGCCAGTGCCGCCAGCGGCCAGGGCGATAAGGGGCGCTCCATCATGGTTCACGGCATAACGTCCTTGCGCCGCCAGACTCCATGATGGCTGCGCGTCAGAGCGATTATCAAGCCGACGGCAAGGCCTGTCGCCAATAACGACGAACCGCCATAGGAAATAAATGGCAAGGTCATGCCCTTCGCCGGCAGCGCTCGCAAAGAAACGCCGATATTGATAATCGCCTGAAAGCCGATCATCGCTGCAAGCCCGGTCACAGCGCATTGGGCGAAAATACTGCGCAAGGACGCAGCGACGACAAGGGTTCGCGCGACAAAAAATGCAAACAGCACAATAATCAGCACGCACAACATAAAGCCGAATTCTTCACCAGCCACAGCGAAGATGAAATCCGTATGGGCGTCCGGCAGCGAACCCTTGACGGGCGATGCATCGCCTCGCCCCGTAACGCCGCCATTGGCGAAAGCCGCTAACGCCTGATCGACCTGATATGTTTCGCCCGCTTCAGGTTTGAGAAAACCATCGATTCTTGCTGCAACATGTCCTGACAGGAAATAGCCGGCGGTCAGCGCGGCGATTCCCGCAACAGCCAGCAGCACAATCCAGAGCCAGCTCCACCCGGCGATAAAAAACATCACAGCCCAGACGGCGGTGACTAACGCCCACTGCCCAAAGTCCGGTTGCAACAATAACAAGAAAGCAAAAACCCCATAGAGCCCCATCGCAATCGCGCCGCCGGGAAAACGAGGATCGCGTGCGCCTTCAGCCAGCATCCATGCGGCGGCGATTACAAATCCAGGCTTTGCAAATTCCGACGGCTGCAAGGAGAAAGCTCCAAGATCAATCCAACGTTTGGCGCCGTTTACATCTCCGCCAAATACCAGAATAAGAAGCATCAACAATACCGCGCCAGCAAAAATAACCACGCCTAAACGGCGCGCCTGCAATGGCGACAGGAATGAAACCCCAATGATCAACGCGAGCGCAGGCGTCAGAAAGAAAAACTGCCGCAACGGAAAATGAAATTCATTGACGATACGCAAACGCGCTGCCGCCGAAGGCCCTGCCGCCATCAGCACCACTGCGCCGATCAACATAATCAACGCCAAAACCGCCAGACTGGAACGGTCCACAGACCACCACCAGCGTCCTAAAATCGATTCATCAGCGCGGGAAATATGTCTCACGCAGCTTCTCCGTTTTCTTGCGCAATATCGCCGACCAAGTCACGAAAACATTCGCCACGTTCCTGAAAATTACGAAACTGGTCGTAAGACGCACATGCAGGCGATAGCAATACAACCGGCGAATCGTAATCACTGACGGCGGCGTCTTCCCTTGCTTTTGTAACTGCCGTTTTTAGATCGCCGCACTGAATACAACGGACAGTGTTACCAAGTTGCTCCTCGAATGCTTGCGCCGCTTCACCAATAAGATAGGCGCCGCGTACATTTTCCACCACTCCCGCCAACGAACCAACGCCGCCGTCTTTCTGTCGCCCACCAGCGATCCAGTAGACATCCTGAAAGGCGCTCAGAGCACGCGCCGCCGCATCTGCATTGGTTGCTTTAGAATCGTTGACAAAAAATACTTTGCCAATGCGCCCTACCTCTTCCATGCGATGCGCCAAACTTTCAAAGCGCTCCGCCGCGCGAATGAAAAGCGCTGGCGACACGCCGAAATGGATGCATACCGCAAGCGCCGCAGCTGCATTCTGATGATTATGTACGCCGCGCAATCCGCGAACGCTGGACAAGTCACCCACGAGGCTAGTCTTGCCGTCAAAATTATAATGCAATTGGCCATCAAGAACGAAAACGCCGCCGCCCAGCACGCCTTGGGCGGATACAGGAATAATTCTCCTTCCGCCGGTCGCCATCATCTCCGTACAAACGCCTTGTGTATAGTCATCATCGACGCAAATTACGGCAATGTCTTTTTCGTGCTGATTTAAAAAGATGCGTTTTTTTGCGGCTAGATACCCACCTACATCACCGTGACGTTCAATGTGGTCCGGCGTGAGGTTTAGAAAGACAGCGGCGTCCGCGCGCAAAGACTGTGTCAAATCAAGTTGGAAAGACGACATTTCCAAAACATAGATTGTGTCTTTTTCCGGCGCCGGCAATGACAATACCGCTTCTCCGATATTGCCCCCAACATGAACCTCACACCCTGTTTCCTTTAGAATATGGCCGATGAGCGCCGTTGTTGTCGATTTTCCATTCGATCCTGTAATCATTGCAATGCGAGGACGCTGACCATCAGGCAGTGCGTTCACAGCAAGCGCGAATAATTCTGTATCTCCGATGACCGGAATTTTTTCCGCCTGCGCTTTGCGGACAATAGCGTGCGGTTTTGGATGGGTCAGAGGCACCCCAGGGCTGACGACAACCGCCTTAATTTCAGGCCAGGGCCATTTTTTTGGATGTTCGGCAAAATACTCCGTACCGGACGTTTTTTCTCGAGCAGTGGCGTTCTCATCCCAGGTAAACACACGTGCGCCTGATGCCACCAGGGCCTCGCATGTTGCAAGGCCACTAACGCCAAGACCAAAGACGCCGACCGCCTTATTTTTAAATCCGGGGATGACAATCATTGCATCGCCTATCGCAGTTTCAATGTAGCAAGGCCAATCAGGGCCAAAATAACAGCGATAATCCAGAACCGAATCACGATTGTCGATTCTTTCCAGCCAAGATGCTCAAAATGATGATGGATCGGCGCCATGCGAAAAACTCGTTTTCCGGTCAATTTAAATGATGCGATCTGGATCATCACCGAAAGGCCTTCGAGTACAAACAGTCCGCCGACAATGACAAGAACAATTTCATGTTTAGCGGCGACGGCAATCGCGCCAATCGCGCCGCCTAGCGCAAGCGAGCCTGTGTCGCCCATAAAAATCGCGGCAGGCGGCGCATTAAACCACAAAAAACCTAATCCAGCGCCAATGATCGCGCCGCCAATGACGGCAAGTTCGCCAACGCCGGGCACGTAAGGAACGCCAAGGTAATTTGCGTATATAATGTTGCCGACGAGATAGGCGATCAGGGAATAAGCGCCCGCCGCGATCATCACAGGCACGGTCGCAAGTCCATCCAGGCCGTCAGTAAGGTTTACGGTGTTCGAAGCGCCGACAATAACGAATGCCGCAAAAGGAATAATCAGCAAACCGAGTGGCACCCCTGGCGCATTGAACCATTGCTCAAACAACCGGATCGGAAAAAATGGAACGCCCACCGAGGTCGCGATACCTGCTGGCGCATCGGGAGCCGATGCAAGCGTCGTCATGCAGAAATACCCTGCAAGCAAAGCAACGGCGAATTGGACCGCCAGCTTGAGACTACCCACCACGCCGCTGGCTGTCTGCTTAGTCACCTTCAGATAGTCGTCGATAAAACCAAGCACGCCAAATGCAAGTGTGACCCCCATAACGATCCAGACATAGATATTGTCGAGGCGCGCCCAGAGAAAGGTCGCAACACTCAGCGATAACAATATAAGAACGCCGCCCATTGTCGGCGTACCGGCCTTTTCGATAATATGGCTTTGTGGCCCGTCGTGGCGAATGGGTTGGCCTCGCCCCTGCTTGCGCCGCATCCAGTTTATCAATGACGGACCAAGCACGAACGAAATCAGCAGCGCCGTCATGATGGCGCCGCCAGTACGAAACGTCAGGTAGCGAAATACGTTAAAAAGCTGAAAGTCATCTGATAATGGCGTCAGCAAGTGATAGAACATTAGTGCATGCTTTCTTTTTGTTTTCCACGCTCACTCAACGCACGCGCGACTGCGCTCACCTTCGACGCATTTGATCCTTTGACCATCACGACATCACCAGAACTGACAGCGTCTTCGACCGGACCAACCAATCCGACTGCAGACCCGGCGTGAAGCCCGCGCATGGCTGGCGGCAAAGCGTCCCAGAGATGGCGCATCAGATCGCCTGCTGCGTAGACGCGATCAACCTTTGCTGCAACCAACGCTTTAGCAACATTCGCATGGAGCTTGGGCGCGTCAGGGCCGAGTTCCAGCATTTCGCCCAAAACAGCTATTCGTCGCCCTCCTTCACCGACGGGGGAAGCACCAAGCAAACCGATTGCCGCCGCCATGGATGCCGGGTTGGCGTTATAGCTTTCGTCGATCAGTGTGGCGTCGCCACCATGAACGCTAATTGTTAAACGGGCGCCGCGACCCTCTGCAGGTGTTAGGGTGGCAAGCGCTTCGATGGCAGGGTCCAGGTCAGCACCGATTGACTCGGCGGCGGCAAGGGCCGCAAGCATATTGACCGCTTGATGACGCCCCGGAATTCCCGCCAAAATGTCCCGGCGCGTTCCTCTAATACTCACCGCGATCTGAGCCCCGGCGCCGACCGGTTCATAACTTAACAATTGAAAATCAGCACCGTCTTTTTCACCAAAAGTCACAAAACCGGCAGCGCCGGCTTGTTCAGCGCGCTTTTTCAGTAATCCAAAATATTCATTATCGGCAGGCAGAATGGCCATTCCTCCCGGCGCCAACCCAGAAAAAATTTCCGCTTTTGCTTCTGCAATGCCTTCCACGGAATCAAAGAACTCAAGATGTGCGGCGCCGACCGTGGTGACGATGGCGGCATGCGGGCGCACCAATCCGGTCAAGGGTGTGATCTCACCCGCATGATTCATTCCAATTTCAAAAACGCCATAATCGGCATGCATCGGCAGGCGCGCCAGCGTCAACGGAACGCCCCAGTGATTGTTAAAACTTTTGTCCGCGGCATGCACCGCACCGGATGGAGACAGGATACCCCGAAGAATTTCTTTGGTGCTGGTTTTACCGGCGCTTCCTGTTACCGCAATCCGTTTACCGAAGTTTCGCATACGCGCAGCGACAGCAAGGTCGCGAAGCCCATCTAGTGTGTCACCAACAACGAGAAGCGGCGCACCCTCGGGCGCGTCTTCCGGCGCGCGGGCAACAAGCGCAACGGTCGCGCCCGCTTCGAATGCGTTTTTCAAAAACTCGTGGCCATCGCGTGCATCGCGCAGAGCCACGAACATATCTCCAGGCTTTAGACTTCTTGTATCAATGGAAATTCCATTTGCCGCCCAGTCTTCAGCCAGCCATTCCTTTGCACCCCCCCCGCGCGCACACAAAACGCCGCCTGTGGCTGCTGCGGCTTCGTAAGCCGTCCATAAATTATTGTTTGCCAATTCCCTTGTCATCGCCCGAGCTCCTTCATTCTTTCCTGCACAGCATCTCTTGCGACCTGCGCGTCATTGAATGGAAAGTTTTTTTCGCCCACCTGTTGGCCCGTTTCATGGCCTTTCCCCGCAATCAGTAAAACATCGCCAGCCCCCAGCATGGCGACCCCGTAGCCGATGGCTTCGCGCCGATCCCCAATCTCGTTCGCATCCGGGCACCCTTCCAGCACAGTGCGACGAATGGATACCGGATTTTCTGTACGCGGATTATCATCCGTTACAATAACAGCATCCGCATATTTCTGCGCGGACGCCCCCATCAGACGCCGCTTTTTTCGATCTCTGTCGCCGCCGGCGCCAATAATGACAATTACGCGAGCCGCTGCATGGGGACGGATCGCACGCAGCGCCGCAGCGACAGCATCGGGCGTATGTGCGTAGTCCACATAAATACCAGCCGAGCCCTCAGCCATTGATATCTCCGCCACTCTTTGCATACGCCCCGGAACACCGGAGAGATTTTTCAACATGGGCAAGACACGACTTGCCGGCTCGCCCGATGCGATCACAATACCTGCCGCCAAAAGGGCGTTTTCCACCTGAAAGGCGCCTATTAACGGCAGATGTAATTTATAATTTTCACCATTGGCCTGAACTTCAAGATCAAGACCGGATGACTGCGGCGCAGCGTTAGCAAGCTTAATATCGTCACCCGCCTTGCCAGTCGTGACAATTCTTGCACCGCATTCTTTGGCGATCTTAATAATAGCGTCCGCACCTGCGCCATCCGCATTAAGAACCATTGCACCTGAGGCTGGCAGTAAATCGCTAAACAATCTCGCCTTTGCGTCAAAATAATCATCAAAATTGCTGTGATAATCTAGATGGTCTTGCGTGATATTTGTAAACGCTGCGGTCGAAAATCGGACACCATCCGCACGGTGCTGCGCCAATCCATGACTTGAGACTTCCATCGCGAGATGCGTGATCCCCGCCCTGGCCATCTCATCAAGCACCTGATGCAAAGTTACAGGGTCTGGCGTCGTATGTATCAGCTTGTATTCGTAATTCTCACCAACGGCGCCTAATGTGCCCACACTGCCGGCGCTTTTCCCGCAGAGACTCCAGAGCTCTGCAGCAAATTGCGCCGTCGATGTTTTACCATTTGTACCTGTGATCCCTGCAATTACCGAAGGTTGGCGAGGATAAAACTTTGCCGCCATATCCGATAGCCGACGCCGCGGGTTTTCATCAAGAACAAGCGGCACACCTGCTTGCACACACGGACGCGCAAGCACAGCGGCGGCGCCGCGCTTTTCCGCCTGCGGAATAAAATGACTTCCATCCGCCACAGTTCCCGGCAGAGCCGCAAATAGAAATCCACTCTCGACAGCGCGACTGTCAGCGGTGATCCCTGCAATTTCCGGGTCGCTCGTGACTGCCTCGCCTGCGAGTTCGGATAATCTCACTGCAGCCGCTCCTTCATAGATGGTCCAAGGCTGGCCTCCTGATACCGCGCGAGTTCGCCAGACACGAACGCCTCAAGCGCTGTCGCCTCATTTACCGGCGACAACCCTAAAAGAGGCGCCGCACGTGAGACAACGCGCGCAAATGTTGGCGCCGCATTCCAGCCGGCTGTTGCGTACCCATAGGTGTCCTCGGTCGGCTGGGGATCGTCGAAACTGATCAAGATCGCATATCGTGGCGCAAACCCGGGCACGGCGCCGACAAAGCTCGCGATACGCGCGCTCCTGTCATAACCCCCGGCGGATGGTTTATCCGCTGTCGCCGTCTTCCCAATCGGAAAATACCCGGGAGCCTGTGCGTATTCCGCCGTACCGTCGGTGATGACCCGGCGCAAAATGCGCCGCATTACCGCGCTGGTGTTCTTAGAAAAAACGCGCTGACCGCGGACATCGCGATCAACGACAAAGGTAGGCTGATGGTAAATGCCGCCATTCACCACAGTCGAAAAAGCTGTCAGCAAATGTAAGGGTGTTACAGAGATGCCGTGGCCATAGGCGATTGTCGCTGACTCTACTGGTCCCCATTGCGTCGGCAATTGAGGCGACCGGTTTTCCGCCAGTTCAATCGGCAGCGCATCGAACAAACCCAGACGGCGCAAATATGTTTTCTGGCGAACAGGGCCCAGATCGCCGGCAATACGCGCAATACCAATATTAGATGAATGCTGGATCACTTCGGACAATGTCAAAATTCTGTTTTCGCCGTGAAAATCTGTAATGTTACGATCTGCGACCCGTAAGCGCCCGCGCGCGTCATAGGTCGATGTTTCAGTGGCGATCCCATCCTCAAGCGCCGCCGCCGCTGTGAAAGATTTGAACGCCGACCCCAACTCATAAAGATCATAGGTGGCGCGATTGCGGCGGGAATCGGCCGGTGCGGCGCCCGGCGCGTTCGGATCGAAATCCGGAAGGCTGGCAAGCGCAATGACCTCACCAGTGGCCACATCCATGACAGCGCCCCATGCCGCTTTGGCGTCAAAAGTTTGCATGCTCGCCGCTAATTCATCCTCAAGGATCTGCTGAACGCGAATGTCGATCGTGGCTCGCAAAGGCGCTTCGGCCCGCCAGCTGTTTGCAATTTTTTCGAGCCCCATGACGCCACCCTTACCGGGCTCGCCATGACCAACGATATGAGCGCCAAGATCCGCCTGCGGATAAAACCGTTTTACGCGAGAAGCAAACCGAACACCTGGCAAACCGAGGTCGAAAACGGCGCGGCGCTCGGCTGGCGTCAGATCCGTGCGCACTTCTACATATCTGCCTTCACGCAGCTTTTTTTCCAACATCACGGCATCGATTGCAGGTAAAACAGCTGAAAGTTTCGAAGCAACCTCATGGGCGTCCCAAACCTCACGCCCAGCGACTTCAAGCGCAATCATAGGCAGATCTGTCGCCAGCAAGGCGCCTTGTCGGTCAACAATTTCAGGGCGAGGCGCATCCGTTAGATTAATCGATGCAAGATAGGCGGCGGGTTTAATCTGCCCAAAAGAAATATAAGCTAGGCGCACGCCCAAGGCGGCAAAGATAAACACAAAGACAACCGCACACATCATAATGCGGGTTTGCGCCCGCTCCGCCAACCGTGTGCGGCCACCACATGCCCTGACCTGCAGCGCTTCCTGAACGGTCTCTACGGTCTCGGCTTCGCAAATCACATAAGCAGCGGGCTTTGCACGAGATCGAAGGCGCTTAAACATACCGCAGTTAACTCCCTTACTATTACTGAGTGTCCGCCAATTGCGCCATGGCGATAGCATTCTTGATTAGATCACCCGGGACATTGTCGTCACTTTCTTCCAATTCTATGTCGTCACCATTCATGGCCACGGCAAACTGGCGCGCGGTTAGTAACTGTTCACGCTCTGAAGGACGCAAATCTGTTTTCGCCTGTGCAATTTTCGATAACCGATTAGGGTTCTCGAGATAGGCGACTTCAGCTCGCAACATCTGGATTGAGCGCACTTCTTCAAGTTTGCTCGTTTCGAGGCGCCGCAGTTCAGAACGCGTCTCCTTAACGGAAACCTCAGCGCGATAACGCCCTGCCGCCGCAGCAGCAAGCAACATACAAAGAAATATTGTTGTGATGCGGATCATATCGATCTATTCTCCCTCAGAGTTTTGATTTCAATGCGGCGGGGTATCCACTGACGTCGTCATTCGCTGGCGCCACAGGCGCATCAAGGCGTATCCCCGCCCGTAATTTTGCAGAACGTGACCTGGCGTTCGCGGCAATCTCATCAGGCTGGGATGCAACCACCTTGCGATACAGCAATTCAAAGCTCGCCAGCGGTTTTTCCTGAGGCGGCGTGTGGCGCGATCCCGACGGCTGTGATGCAATCCGGCTTGCAAAAAAACGTTTTACAATCCTGTCTTCGAGCGAATGAAACGTTACCGCCACAAGCCGGCCCGCAGGCCGCAATAGCTGTTCGGCAGCGCGCAAACCGGAGACAAGTTGGCCTAGTTCATCATTGACGAAAATCCGTAAAGCCTGGAAGATGCGCGTGGCTGGATGGATTTTTGAGCCTGGCGCCGGCGCCGCCTTTTCGACAATCGCCGCCAACGATGTTGTTGTCTCGATGGGCGCTGTTTCACGAGCCGCAACGATGGCTCTTGCGATGGCGCCGCTGCGCTTTTCTTCGCCATAGACTTTGAAGATCGCCGAAAGTTCTTTCACGTCGGCATTAGCGATCACGTCGCCCGCGTCCGGTTTGCCGCCATCCATTCGCATCGACAAAGGCCCCTCTCGGCGAAAGGAAAAACCGCGACCGGCTTCGTCAAGCTGCATAGATGAAACGCCAAGATCAAAGACAACGCCATCTACGGCATTGACCCCCAATCTGTTTAACGCGTCAACCATTTCGGCGAAGGACCGATTGATTAGGTGCAATCGATCTCCAAACTCATCCGCCCAGGTTTTTGCGCGATCAATTGCCGTACCGTCGCGATCAAATCCGTAAACGGTGCAATCAGCCGTTCTCAAAATCGCGCGCGTGTAACCGCCGCCGCCAAAAGTCGCGTCCACATAAACACCCCCGGCCTTTGGCGCCAACGCAGCAATAACTTCGGCTTCCATAACAGGTGTATGGGCTGCGTAGGTCATGAAGCGCCCCCGTTAGGGGTGGGATTACGTAACGAAAGTTTTGCTTCGCCTGCAATTTTCTCTTCTTCAGCGAGGACTTTATCAAATTCGGCCGGATTCCAAATTTGAAAGGAATGTCCTAATCCGGCGAACAACGCCTCGCCATTTAATGAAGCATGCGCGCGAAGCTGCTGTGGGAGGATGACTCGCCCCTCCTTGTCTAAAGAGACTTCTGTAATTTTTGCTGTAACCGTTCGTTCCAGACTACGGCGCTCGCGCGAAAACGGATCCAGCGCAGCGATCGACGCCAGTAGCGTCTCAATGTAATCAGCACCGCCACATTCCAGGCAGAGCTCGTCTGTCGACGGTATACAATAGATTGCAGCGCCTTTTTCTACATCAAGCGCACGGCGAAACCGTGCCGGCGTAGCGAGCCGACCCTTCGCATCAATCTTATTGATATAGGACCCCAAAAAAAGGGTCTCGGCCCCGCGCCGCATGTCAGTTTCCTCCGCCGCCACGCACGCCCTTCCTGAGGATGCGTCGCCCCTAACGCCGTAAAATTACGGTACCTGATGGGATATCATGGTATTTCATGGGAATCAAAGCAAGATTCGCCAGAAATTGCGGATTCTTGAAGATGATTCCGGAACAGAAATGGAACGATTGCGAATCATCTAGGAATCACAGTCGAATAAATTTTCTTAAGAAAAGATTAAAAACTCGCCTCTAAGACGAGAGGCTAAAACTGGCGGCGTAAACGCTTATCCAGCCTCAGCATTCGCCGTGAACACATCACCAGCGGTCAAAGGCATAGACACAGGCTCGTCATTGCCAGTTAAAGGCGCCAGCCTTTCAACAAGCTGCTCAAATTTGGAAACCTGACCCATCGAGCCTTCAAGCCGTAATCGAGCATCAGTTTCAGCATTGCGCAGCGACATCGAGGCGGTGTGTAGATTACACACGCGCGCGCGTGTAGCCTCCAAATTGCCGTTGATAATTGTATCGCCGCTTTTCTTCATCAACGCTTTTTCTGCGCACATCTGCGTTTCCAGTGCGTCTTGTGCACTAACAATATCAGCGAGATCCGCGCGTAAGGCGCTTAAATCTTCGCGTGCGAGTCTGAGAAGTTTTTTCAGGTTGCTCAGGTCGTAACGTAGTTTAGTCATCAGATTTCTTTCTTGCCGCGCCGATATCGACAGAACACACGATTGAATCGGAGGCGAAATCATCCCCACTCCAAGAGATTGAGCTCTCCAGTCGGATGTAGAACTTAACTATGGTCATCATCTCCCACCCTCGTAACGCCTCTCGACCTTAACGATGCAGCCTTTAATCAGGTGTAAACCGGTGAACTGCATTAACCGAAAAAAATCTCTTATGCTTAATGACAAGGCCCGCAAATCAAGTGATGACAAGGAACAGGCAGTAAGAATTATTTTCGCGGGCTTAAAAAATCCGTCGTAAATGGCCAATGCCGCTCATCTTGTTAACCAATGTGAAAGCAAATCATCGTTAGCATTGGATGTACAAAACAAAAATGCGCGGTTCATGAGTCTTAAGGGGATTCCGCGCTTCGACAAGGAGACCGACAATGCGGGTTTTGCTCATCGAGGATGACGGCGCCACGGCCCAAAGCATTGAGCTGATGCTGAAGTCAGACGGCTTTAATGTATATACCACCGATCTTGGTGAAGAGGGGGTCGACCTTGGCAAGGTCTATGATTACGACATCATCCTCCTGGATTTGAACCTGCCCGATATGACAGGTTTCGACGTTCTGAAATCACTGCGTGTCTCAAAAGTGAACACGCCCATCCTGATCTTGACCGGTCAGGGTGATATCGAAACAAAAGTTCGCGGCCTTGGTTTCGGCGCAGACGATTATATGACTAAGCCTTTCCATAAGGACGAACTGGTCGCGCGCATTCACGCCATCGTCCGCCGGTCAAAAGGCCATTCCCAATCAGTCATCACAACTGGCCAGCTTGTCGTCAATCTCGACGCCAAAACTGTTGAAGTCGCAGGCCAGCGCGTGCATTTGACCGGCAAGGAATACCAGATGCTGGAGCTGTTATCCCTTCGTAAGGGGACGACGCTCACCAAGGAAATGTTCCTGAACCACCTTTATGGCGGCATGGACGAACCTGAATTGAAAATTATCGACGTGTTCATCTGCAAGCTGCGAAAGAAACTCGCTTCCGCGACTGAAGGCGAACATTACATCGAAACCGTCTGGGGACGTGGCTATGTCCTGCGTGACCCACAAGAAGAAAAAGCGGCGTCTGTCGCTTAACGCACATAACAAAAATGTAGTGTTGCATTACTGTCTCTTGCACCAGGCAACCAAAACGCCCCATTTCGACGGGGCGTTTTTTATGCCGCCGCCACCGCCGCTTCCATAGCCAGGATCGCTTTTTTACGGGACGCGCCCCAACGGTAATTGTGCACAATACCTGAGGACAAGATGACCCGGTGGCATGGGATCAGCAAAGAAATCATGTTCGCGCCCACCGCAGCGCCGACAGCGCGTGAAGCCTTTGGCGCACCAATCTCTCGCGCAACGTCGCCATAGGTGGCGGCCGCGCCAAATGGAATGCGAAGCAAAGCCTCCCACACTTTCAATTGAAAATTCGTCCCCTGCACGTGAAGACCAAGGCGTGCGCCAGATGCCTGCCCCGCAGCGAAAGCAAATGCACGCGCCGCGAGCGGTGCGATAAACTCCGGATCATGCTCGAAATTCGCCGCTGGCCAATCGGCTTTCATTTCCTCAAGACCACGCGCCGCAGCGCCGCACCCATCAAAACTAAGCCAGCATATCCCCCTGTCTGTGGCGCCAATCAGCGACCTGCCGAACGGTCCATCGACCGATGCATAACGAACGATCAGACCTTCGCCTTTTTTCCGATAGGCGCCAGGCGTCATGGCTTCAGAAACCAGAAACAGATCGTGCAACCTTGAAGGACCGGAAAGTCCTGCCGTCAGCGATGCACCCAGCACGCTCTCGCCACGCTTCAGTGCGCGCTTGGCTTCATTGGCCGCCAGATATTGCAGAAACCGTTTGGGCGAGACGCCAGCCCCAGCCTTAAAGACGCGCTGAAAATGCTGCGGCGACAGCCCGGCATGAGCGGCGGTTTCCTCAAGCGATGGCTGCTCTTCGAAATGCTCCACCAGAAAGTCGATCGCGCGCCCCACGGGCGCATAGGCATCAAGCCTCACAGGGGCGACGGGCGGCGAACTTTGGGTTTGGGCTAACGTGCTCATGCGTTGATATTATGGGCTGTGAGCCTCAATCAACACCCGATTCTTGCGCGCAATGGCGAGATTTTTACACGCCGTTAACCTTAATGGGCCGTAAATAGGCGGCGAGGCCAATCCAGAATGGAGTTCGGGCGATGGACGATCTGCAGTATATTATCGGCATTGGGTTTTCCGGGGCAGACCTGCCGCGGGCGATCATTCTCGCGTTTCTTTTTGCGATGTTCGCCAAAAAGGACACAAATATCTGGCATGCGGGTCTTTTGGCGTTGCTGATTGACCGGACGGTTTGGCCAATCGCCGCAATGGGCGCTGCCGGCGCGGACATTCAATCGATTTACGCCTCCATCGCAGCGCTGTTCAAAACCTTCTTTGACGATCTAGGCGTCTACATCGTCCGCTATATCGGCCTGGTGCTGATGATCAGTGGATTTGTGTGGCTGCGTGCGAGTATCCACAAAATGCTCCCGAAAAAGGGAAAACACGCTCACGCTTAAGCGATATTAGATTTTTTCAAATGCAACGACAGCGTTCAGGCCGCCAAAGGCGAACGAATTTGATATCGCCAGTGAGAAATCACGTTCTACGGCGGCATTCGGTGCGTAGTTTAAATCGCAATCCGGATCAGGCTCATCGTAATTGATGGTCGGCGGCGCCGTATTGTTTCTAAGCGCTAAAATCGCTGCAACGGTCTCAATCCCGCCAGCAGCACCCAGCAAATGACCGTGCATGGACTTTGTTGACGAGACGATCAATTCATCTGCATCCGCACCGAAAACAGAACGAATTGCTTTTGTTTCCGTCGGATCATTCATCAACGTCCCGGTTCCATGGGCATTAATGTATACGCTTTCAGGA
The DNA here is from genome assembly GCA_965230025.1 of Hyphococcus sp. Lineage (GTDB taxonomy): Bacteria > Pseudomonadota > Alphaproteobacteria > Caulobacterales > Parvularculaceae > Hyphococcus. The sequence goes on along the minus strand of CBDDKD010000047.1, from coordinate 3,443 downwards.
TTATCGATCTTCACGCTGTCGAGGGCGAGACTCATAGCGCCGGCGGCGCCTTCAACCGCGGGGTTGATCATGTCGTTGCCGTCGGCATTCATACCGAAGCCGGCGAAGCGTGCAAGAATGTCAGCGCCGCGTTCACGCGCATGCATTTCCTCTTCGAGCACCAACACACCGGCGCCTTCGCCAATCACCAGTCCGTTGCGGTTTTTTGAAAACGGCCGGCAGGTCTCATCAGCCAGAATGTGCATGGCGCGCCACGCTTCCAGCGCCCCATAAGTTAAAATAGCTTCGCTAGCGCCCGCAAGTCCAACATCGGCTGAACCGTTTCGGATCATGTCTGCGCAAACACCGATTGCATGTGCGCCGGACGCACAGGCGCTGGAAATTGCGAAAGCGGGACCACGCAGTCCATGACGGATCGACAAATGGCTCGCCGGTGCGTTTGGAATGATCTTGAGAATGGAAAGCGGATGAGGTCGGCGTCCCTTACGGAGCATACTCTCATAACACTGATCAAATGTCGCCTGCCCGCCAATACCAGTACCGATGACGCAAGCCGCCCTGGCAGCCAACGCATCATCGATTTCCAGGCCTGAATTTTCAAGCGCCTCGTCTGCCGCCGCAACCGCCAGCTTCGACACGCGATCCGCACGCGCCGTATCGCGCCCCTGCGTCGCCAATCTTTCTTCAATGTCATCGACCGGCGCCGATGGCACGGTCAGCGCCAAGTCATCCAGCGTGTATTCCCGTTTGAGAATGCCGTTCTTGCCTGATGACAGGCCGTGCCAAAATGATGGAATGTCCGCGCCGATTGGCGAGACAACCCCCATGCCGGTGACAACGACGCTACGGTTCATAAAGCAATTACGTTTTGATGAGTTTGTTGAGAGCGTCGATAAGATCACCCACCGTTTTCATATCACCGAACGGGTTTTCGTTGGCGTTGAACGGAACTTCAACGCCAAGCTTTTCCTCAACCTCATAAATGATTTCAACGACGGAAAAGGAATCGATACCGAGATCAGCAATCTCCGTATCACGCGTCAGCTCGCCCGTGAGCCCTACCGCATGATCTTTGATGATCTCCATCAATGTCGGTTCGATCTCAGCCATGAACACTCTCCTCTCAGAACCCGGTCTTATCCGATGGCGGCGCCCATGGCTAGGCGGCGCGCCAGTATTCAGTCCCGGAAGTTTTTATATTGCAATGGCTGCTCAATCTTCATGGCTTTCACAAAAGCGATCACTTCTTGCAGGTCATCACGCTTCTTGCCGGTCACGCGCAACTCATCGCCCTGGATCGCCGCCTGCACTTTAAGTTTCTCACCCTTGATCGCTTTAACAATCTTTTTCGCCAGTTCCTTATCAAGGCCCTGTTTTAACAAGACTTGCTGGCGCACGGACTGCCCTGCTGCCGGCTCAACCTTCTGATAGTCCAGTGAACCCGGTTCGATACCACGCTTTTGCATATTTCCCTGCACGATCTCATGCATCTGCCGCAGTTTGAGATCGTCATCGGCGAAAATTGTGATGACGCCCTCTTTCATTTCAATCGTGGACTTCGACCCTTTGAAATCATAACGGGTAGTGATTTCCCGGGTCACATTCTGGATAGCGTTTTCCGCCTCGGCCATGTCCACCTCGGAAACAATATCAAAAGAGGGCATCATTACTCTCCTATTCGGCGGGCTTATAGCCCCTGATGAATTCTTCCGGCATCCGAGCGGGTTTTCCGGTTTTCATATCAACGGTTACAAACATTGTCCGGCCCCGGAACAGTAAGGCGTCATCACAAACCCTGCGCATCTCGAAAGCGCGGCGCAAACGGACACGGTTATCATTTTCTGCAATCCAAGTCGCGATTTCAACCTCGTCGCCTTGGAGAGCTGCAGCCACGTAGTCGAATTCGTGACGCCAGACAACGCAGCCTACGCCAAGACGGCGATACTCAGTGAATGGCAAATTCAGCGCATCGGAATGCGCCCAGGCGATATCCATCGCCCAGACAATGTAGCGCACATTGTTGACATGACCGAACTCATCGATGTCATCCGCGACAACGGTACGCTTTTGCACGAAAGGCGCAGCGACTGGCCAAGGGCTTTCAGATTTCATGGCTGCAATTTAGGCGGACGGTCTGGCCGCGCAATGGCTGTAAATAAAAAACGCCAGACGGTCTGTAAGCCGGGTTCTGTCTTCCTTGCGGAAGGATGGCCATTCCTCTAGGCGCGCAATTGCTTACGCACTCAAGCAACCAACCCGGACGACTGGGCATGAAAACCCGCCCGCCTTCTTCTTACAAAGAAAGCGCGCCGTCCCTATTCGGTCTTGCTCCAGGCGGGGCTTGCCGTGCCTCGTGCTGTCGCCAGCCGAGCGGTGCGCTCTTACCGCACCTTTTCACCCTTACCCCGGAAACCGGGGCGGTTTGTTTTCTGTGGCGCTTTCCCTCAGGTCACCCTGGCCGGGCGCTACCCGGCGCCTTGTCTCCATGGAGCCCGGACTTTCCTCGGTGAACGCTAATGCGTCCAACGCGGCCATCCGACCGTCTGGCGCGAAAAGAACTGGAGACCAATGGCTTAAAGGTCAAGACCTCTTTTGGCGCGCCAGTCTGTGAGCTGCAAAACGGGCTCATTGGCGCTCTCATATCTACAGGGCTGCAGCAACGACAGCGGTGCGGCGCCGAACAAACGGAGAATATGCATGCTACACAAGGGCCATCCAGAATTTGCCAATGCACCAGCCCTGACTTTAAGGACCTAATGCTGGCCGCAAAATGCCTTGCAATCGGTTATCGCGCCCGCTTATGGTCTCCACGGTCGCGTGTATCGGATATGTCCATCGGCCGCCATATAGCATATGAGCGCCCTTGCACGCGGGTTCTCCAAAACCGGGGCGTTTACAAAACTGTTCGAACGGGCGCAAAAATAAAAATTGACTCAAATGCCCGTCTAAACAGCACCAGAACAAGCTTTTAAGCTTCCTCAACAGTTCAGAAAGCCATTTCCGTCAATCTGAAACATTGAGCTTCACTGATTTCGTTGAAGACCGGCAATGCTGGATGTCGTGATGTGCCTGCCGCGTAACAAGCGTCCAACTGAAAAGAGTTTCACCTTTTGTCCTTAAACCAAGCAATACCGCAAAATGACCATATCGCCGGAAGTAATGACTTCTGTCCACGATCGAGTACAAACACTGACCTTGGCGCCAATCAAAACAGTGATGTTGGCGCGACGGCGGATCTGAAAAGGATCGCAACTCGATTATCGCGTCATTATCCAGAATGTGGAATAGACCTCCGGCGCAGCCTGTTTCAGGTGATATCAACTGCGATCGCGTTCTTTGCAATGCTCGGCGTTATGTCCGCCATTGCAGGGCAGATGTATTGGCTAACACTGCTGCTTGCCATTCCAACCGCCGGTCTGCTTGTTCGTTTATTTATCGTGCAA
>CBDDKD010000046.1:0-103016 GCA_965230025.1 Hyphococcus sp. | reverse complement strand
ATATGTACGTGCGCGCCTTGATCAACATCTCGATAACTCCGAGGCCGCACGCGATACGTTGCTTGAGATCGCATCCAGCAATTCCGATGCATCCGACGATGCGCTCCTTGCGTTGGCGGACTCATACGCCAAACGCGAAGCACAGCCCCATGACGGATTTACGGAAGATATCGGCGCGCTCGCGAAGCTTGGCGGCTCTACAAAAGCCACCCTTGCGGAAGCCGACGCCTGGGCGAAACTCGGCAATGTGGACGCATCGCTTTTCCTTCTTCAAAGCGTTGCGCAAAAGTCCGGACCTGACCTGCTGTCAGCGCGAGCCTCTGCGCAAGCGATCTTCGATGACGTATTTGCGAATGGCGACGCACAAGCGCGAGCCGGCGCTCTCGATGCATTCCTCACGCACAAAGAATGGTTTGCCCCCGACCAAACCGCTATTGAAACGAAAATTGCGAGCGCAACGACATCGCAAGATTTTGGCGTTCCCAATCTTGCGTTTTACCTGCTGAACAATATCAAAAATCGTTACGATGCAGACTTCCTGAAAACCAAGGCCGCCGCTGCGCTGGCGTCAGGATATGTGCAGGAAGCCATTGCGATCGCCGCGCCCCATACAAAAGACCCCGCCTTTGGTGAAATCGTTGTCAAAGCAAACCTGAACGACGGCCAGTACAGCGCAGCCCTCGCCGCCGCCGGCGCTCTCGCCGATGATGCGGCCAAAGCCGTGTGGACGTCGCGCGCCGCATGGATGGCGCGTTCATGGGCAAGCGCCGCAGAAAGCTTCCGGGCGCTCGATCCGAACTTCCTGAATGAAAGCACAGCGCTGCAATTCGCTCTGACAGCCTACAAAACACGATCGCCGGATATGCCGCCTGCCGCCGATGCTGTGTTGTCGGAAAACAGCGAGGTGCTTGCAGACGGCGTGCGTAGCCTTTTCACCGCGCCCCCCGAAGGCTCAGCCCTGCAACGAAGCCGGCAGCATGTGGAAAGCACCACCCGTGAAATCCAGATGATTCAGGAGATCTTGAGCGATGGATAATGCAGGGTACATTGGATTGTCACGCAGCGCAGGCTTGATGCGGGAGCTGAACGCCGTTGCAAATAATATCGCCAATCTCAACACGAATGGCTTTCGACGCGAAGGCTCCGTTTTCGCAGAGCATGTAAAAGCGTTGGACGCCGGCGATCCAAGCATATCGATGACGGCGATGAGCCATCGCTATCTCGATTTAAGTACTGGCGATATCGTCGGCACAAACAATGCGCTTGACTTTGCTATCCCCGGCGAAGGGTTCTTTCTTGTCGAAACCGCTGGCGGCGAGCGTCTGACCCGTGACGGCGCTTTCTCTTTGAATGAAATCGGCGAACTGGTCACCGGAAACGGCGACCGTGTTCTGAACGAGAGCGGCGGCGCGATTACCATTCCCCTGCAGGCTGAGAATATCACTGCATCCGGCGACGGCACCATTTTCGCTGATGAGCAGGCCGTGGGCCGCCTTGGCGTCGTCACCGCCGATGCTGCATCAATGGTGCGCGAAGGCAAAAACCTTTTCCGCGCGGAAAACGGATTTCAGCCGGTTGACCAGGCCGTAGTTCGCCAGCGCGCCCTTGAAGGCTCCAATGTCAGCGCTGTAACGGAACTCGCGCGCCTTATCGAAGTGCAGCGCATGTACGAGGCCAGCAAGCAATTTACCGACAATGAAAGCGAACGCATCAGACAGACCGTTCGAACGCTTGGACAAGAGTCATGAGCGCTAACGTAAGAAAGAAGAGGTGCGATCATGCGTGCACTTAGTATTGCAGCCACCGGTATGGATGCGCAGCAAACGCGCGTTGAGGTTATCTCCAACAACCTCGCTAATATGAACACAACCGCCTATAACACGCGGCGCGCTGAGTTTGCCGATATGCACTATCAAATCGTACGCGCCGCTGGCGCGTCGTCAGCCGCCACGGGAGAAGTCGTACCCGAAGGCGTGCAGCTCGGCACGGGCGTGCGCACCTCGTCGATCTCGATCGATGTCACGCAAGGCACGCTTAAAGACACCGCCGGCGATCTGGATATCGCCATTGAAGGCAACGGCTATCTTGAAGTCACCCTGCCCTCCGGCGAAGCCGCCTTCACGCGGGACGGCGCATTACAACGCTCCGCCGAAGGATTGATCGTCAACTCCGAAGGGTTTCCAATCGCCGGCAACATCACCATTCCCAATAACGCCCGGGATATCGCGATCAACCCGGCCGGCGAAGTCTTCGTAACGATCGACGGCCAGCCCGCCGCTGCGTTGATTGGCACCATTGGCCTGGTGGCGTTTTCCAATCCCAAGGGCCTCGAAGCGCTGGGCGGCAATCTCTATCGTGAGACAGAAGCTTCCGGCAATCCGCTGCAGGGTCTCGCCGGGCAGGACGGACGCGGCACTTTCCGGCAGGGATATCTCGAAGAATCCAATGTCGATGTCGTGCAACAGATCGCTGAGCTGATCGAAGCCCAGCGTGGGTATGAACTCAATTCCAAAGTTATCACCGCCGCCGATCAGATGATGGGCGCGACAACACAGATCAGGTAATGTCATGAACAAGTTTGCAGGCATCATCGCCACGTCAATCCTGGCAAGCGACATGTTTTCCGCCGCTGCAGCGGCCGACAGTTTGGTTGCGGCGCGCAATATCCGCGCCGGCTCCGTTATCACGGCGTCGGATATCGTTTCGCCAAACGACATCGAGACCATGCGCCGCGCTGTCAACGTCATCGGCATGGAAGCTGTCCGCACCTTTTATGAGGGGCAGCCGCTTCGAGAAGACGACTTGCGCAAGCCGACACTGGTAAAACGCAACGCCATTGTTCAAATGGAGTTTGCTCAGGGCGCCATGACCATCAACGCCGAAGGGCGCGCGCTGGATCAGGGCGGTCTTGGCGACAGAGTTCGTGTGATGAATTTGATCTCAAAGCGCGTTGTCGTCGCAACCGTTTCCGGCAACGATATCGTAAGGGCTAAATCATGACAAAACTTCTCACGCTGATGGCTATCGCCAGCGCGTCACTCACTGTCGAAGGTTGCGTCGGACGGCTGGACTATGTGAACCGCCCGCCAAGCATGTCGGCGCCGGGCGCGCCTCGCGATGCGTTGCCGCCAGTCTCCCAGGAACGCCTGACGCTTGCAAACTATGCAGCACCGCGCGCGACAGAACCGGCGTCTGCGGGATCCCTGTGGCATTCCGGTCCAACGTCGCTGTTTGGCGACCGACGGGCGCGCACGCTGGGTGACATTCTTACCGTTGTGATCGAAATCGATGAAGAAGCGGAAATGCGCAATCGAACGGACCGGATCAGAGAAGCAACCGAAGGCCTGTCTTTGCCAAACCTCTTCGGTCTTGAAAATATCATACCCGACGATCTCAGCCTTGATCCGGGCATTGACGCTTCATCGAACTCACAAAACCGCGGCGACGGCAATATTATCCGTCAGGAAGTTGTAACCCTTCGGGTTGCGGCGACTGTTGTTGGCGTTCTGCCGAACGGTCACATGGTGATCAATGGCAATCAGGAAGTGCGGGTCAATCACGAACTGCGCGACCTGCAAGTCGCCGGCATCATTCGTCCCGAAGATATCTCGCGCCGTAACACAATTACTTACGAGAAAATCGCGGACGCGCGGATCGTCTATGGCGGGCGCGGAACGATCAGCGATGTTCAACAACCGCGTTATGGCCAAAAGGTTCTCGACGCCATACTGCCTTATTAGATCTCATGATGAAAATTGTCTCCATAGTTCTTCAGGTTATTTTTGTCAGCGCCGGCGCGCTTGGCGGCCTCTGGTTGAAATCAGGCGGGAGCGGCGATGACGCTTCGCATGAAGAATCCGGAGCGCATGGAGAAGAGGCGTCCCATGACGCTAAAGATGATCATGGCGACAAGTCAGATAAGAAAAAAGAAAAGAAGAAGAAGAAGAAAAAGTCCGATCATGGCGGCGAGGGAGACCATGGCGAGGGCGATTCAGGTCAATCAGGGTTCATGAAATTCAGTCGCCAGTTCATCGTGCCTGTTATCAGGCGGGATAATACGAACGCGCTGGTCGTCATCGATATCAATCTGGAACTAACGCCAGAATCGACAGAAAGAGCCTATTCCCGCGAGCCAAAAATCAGAGACGCCTTATTGAGTTCGCTGTTGGCGCTTTCAAACGAAGGCGCATTCGAAGACAATCTCCTAAAAGATGAAAATGTTCAGGCGATTCGCGCCAGACTATTAGCGTCCGCACAAACAATACTTGGCGATGACGCCATTGATGTATTGATACTCAGTATCGCCCGTCAGGATTTCTAAGCTAGAGAATATACTGGCCAAGACAGCGCATTGGCGCAAAAATAAGTCCTATTCAAAAAACTGCGGCCTTAAGCGTCTGTGGCCGCAGGCTTGGGCTCTTTGATCGCCAGAATATCACTCTGGTTGATAGCCGCGCCGTTGCTGAGGATCAGTTGCACCGCCTCGCCCGTAAAGCGCGCTTCGGTTACGCGAGCCTGCGCCAGTGGCGGCTTTGTCTCTGCAACGGCCCCATCTGCAACAAAATTTACAGAAACGGAATAATCGCCAATTGCGGCAGTCTTACCGTCGGAAGTTTTTCCGTCCCAGGTAAAGTCACGCGCGCTGTTTGCAATTGGCGCCGTGTAGACGGTGTTTCCGCCCGCATCCGTCACCACGAACTCACGCTGCACCTCGCCGAGATTGCTGCTGGGCACGCCATAAGTCAGCGGCTCGCCCTTAAACTGTGCGACGGAGTTCGCAACCTCTACATCCTTGCCGATAAACTGTGTCACAGCCTCCAGTTCAGAGCCTGCAAGGCCTTCAGTTAAGGCGTCTAACTTCTTGTTCGTTTCAATTTGCTGTTCGACGCTTGAAAAGCTCGCCAATTGTTCGACAAATTGTGTGGAATCAATAGGACTTAAAGGGTCCTGATTTCTCATCTGCGCGGTCAAAAGCTGAAGAAAGCTTTGAAAATCCGACGCCGCTGTCGCCGCTGCGGTTTCATCAACTGCCGGCGCGACATTTGAAGCCAGAGGATCGGCGCCAACTTGGTTATTTGTATCAATCACGGTTTTATTCCTCTTGATTTTAAGGTCTAGACCAGCAAGTCAAGCTGTGCATCGTCGCGCATTGCAAGATATACAATATTGTCTGGCGCTGTTTCGGCGACGTAACCCGGTGTGGAGTCGATGTCGAAACCGTCCGGTTCGTTTTTAAAGCCGGAGCCGCTTCGCTCTGAAAACTCAAGATCGACTGACGCAAAGCCCGCCATTTTCAAGTCGTCAATGAACTGACTCATGTTCCGGCGCAGGTGGTCCAGTGTTTCCGGTCGCTCGACGGTGAGTACGGCTTTGACCGCATCGGCTGTCTCAATCGACAAATTGATGCGAACCCGGCCCATTTCCGGCGGATCGAGACGCACCTCAATATTACCGGTTTTCGCTTCCGTCCGGATGGCTGCGACCAGTTGCGCAGCAGCGTTAGCAGCGGTTGCCGCCGCCGGTTGCGAAGACGGCGTCACTTGTGCGGTCTGGGCCAAGCCGGGCTTTGTGGCCACTAGATTTTCATGGCCGCCCATGAGCGGCTTGATTTCAAGCTCACCATCCTTCAGCAAAGGTGAATCTGCACCGCCTTGCAATATAACTGTCGGCGCGGCGTTTGTTACAACCTGCCCAGTCAGCGCCGCCGTTTTTGCAGCTTTGAAGACCGGCGCTGTCGGGATTTCGGCCTCGGCCAACTCATCAGCGGCGGCGGCTGTTGGCGCCTGCAGTTCGATCGCGCCTTGACCTGTTCCAGCGACTATGGCGCCTTGGTCGGTAACTGCTGTTTTTGCAATCGTAGCGTTTGCGAGCGCCGGCGAGGAAGAGTTTAGCGTGTTTTTGCTTGAAACCGTCTGGCCATCGACTTTTTGCTTTTCAAGAACGACCTCCCCTCTGCGCTCCCTATTAGCCGCATCGAATTGCAAACCGTTAATAGATTGTAAATTCGCAAGGGAAGTGTCGGATGCAGCTTGAGCCGCACCCGCTGCAGGGCTGGCGATTTTAGGTTCGCCAGTTGGCGCCACAATCTTCGTATTGATCGCTAATGCGGGCTGCTTTTCTACTGTACGATCAGCCTTTGTAAGGTCAGCCGTAATCAACAAACTTTCTTTATTGTCGCTACTATCAATATGTTCGGTTTTTCTCTCAATCTTGCGATCATCTGTATTCTCGTCATGAGCGCGGTCATCGCCAGCCTTTTTATGATCGGAAGCCGCAGCGTCGCCATCTTTAGCATCAGGCTCTGCGCCCTTCTCCATGTGGTCGGCAAAGCTGTCGTCAGATTTTTTTTCTGATCGAGGAGAAGCTGCATCTTCACTGGCGCTCTTCAGGCGATGATGGTTATCAACACCTTTCGCGGCTTCCTGGCTATTGCCTTCGCCCAACCGTACCGGAAATATCGGCAGCTCCATCGCCAACCTCGCTTTAAGATATTGTTAGAGCTAATATGACAGAAAATAGTTACTAACTATTTGCCCGTGTTTTTAGCGAATACGAGAAAACAGGTGTAACCATGACCGTGGACATTACGCCATTACAAACACCACCAACGCCCGTTTCTCCACAAAAGACTGACGGCGTCGATGAACGCATCATGGAAAAGGCGCGCGAATTTGAAGCCGTATTTGTTGCGCAAATGTTAAACTACACCGGCATGGGCAAAGCGCTTAGCAAGGACAGCGGTTTTGGCGGCGATGCGTTTTCCAGCATGATGCTGGAACAATATGCACGCAAAATTGTCGATAATGGCGGGTTTGGACTGGCGGAAAAAATCTACGGCCAGTTGCGCAATCAGCAGGGGGAGTAATGAGTTCAACGCCCTCCCTCGATGTCGCCGTCAACAAGCTTATTGAATTGCTTGTGCTTGAAAAGTCGCGCCTTCTCGGCGGTTCCTTTGAAGATATGCCGGAAATAACCAAGCAAAAACAGCATTATCTTTCGGTGCTCACCAGTTACATGCAAGACGCGAACGCCAGTCCCGCTTTAAAACCATTTCAAGGCGCGATCGAACAGATCAAGGCACTGGCGAATGAAAATGAGACACTTTTGAACTCAGCCCGTAATGGCGTCCAAGCGGCTCAAACACGGTTAAAAAACATTATGACGCGCGAAAGCTTTGTCGGCGCCTATACGGAGGGCGGCCAGAAACTGCGCACTCATGACTGCGGCGTTACACGGTGTACAACTGCTTAAGCGCCAAGTTAACTAAAATTTATCTCAAGGCCTGTATTACTTTCCGAGAAGGTCCGAAGTGACTTTTCGTGGAACAAGCAGAACGCGCTCCACTTACATCAGAAGATATCAGACCCATAACGGACGGCAGAGCCTGCGTTGGGATGAAAAGCGTGAAAACACGCGGAAGTGTAAAAGGAACGTAGAATATGTCTAGCTTGCTTACAAACGAAAGTTCAATGGTCGCACTGACCACTCTTCGTCAAATTAACAAAAACCTCGCGATGGTTCAGCAGGAGATCTCCACCGGCAAAAGCGTGTCTAACGCACGTGACAACGCCGCGATCTGGGCTGTTTCCACCGTCATGCAGTCGGATGTCGACAGCTTTAAAGCGATTTCAACTTCGTTGAGCCTTGGCTCTTCAACGGTTGCTGTTGCTCGCGGCGCTTCTGAACAGGTTACTGACCTTCTTCAGGAAATGAAGAACCTGATCGTTGCTGCGCAGGAAGACAATGTTGACCGCGCAAAAATCCAGACGGATATCACTCAGCTCACCGAGCAGATCGACACCATCGTCGGCGCCGCTCAGTTCAACGGCTTGAACCTTCTCCAGGGATCCGGCGACGTTGAAATTCTTGCGTCGCTTGACCGCGCCGCTGACGGCACCGTGACGGCATCCGACATCGCGATTTCTCGCGATGACATTTCTGTCACTGGTGGTACAGCAATTACAGCGACTGGTACTATTACTGACCCGGCTTCAATGGCGGACGGTTCGACGACCGCAACGACTGCGACCGCGGTCATCGGCGGTACGGTGCTTGAAGGCGAAACCTATACGATCACCAACGGTACGGACGCATATTATTATGTCGCTCGTAACGGTGATGGCGTGAATGAAGTTGCAGCAGGCCTGGCCGCTGTTATGGGTGATCAGCTTACCGACGACGTTGCTGTTGCTGTCGCCGGCGATACAATTACCTTTACGAACACCGGCACCGCGGCTGTTGATCTTGGTTCGTCAGTCGGCGATTCCTCAACAGCCGGCCTTGCCGCTGTTGCAAATGTTGATGTCACGACATCTGCCGGCGCCTCTTCAGCGCTGTCTGCTGTCGAGGGCTTCATCCAGATCGGTATTGACGCCGCCGCAGCCTTTGGTTCGGCGCAAAAGCGTATCGACATTCAGAACGAGTTCGTCACAACGCTGTCGGACTCCATGAAAACTGGTATCGGCGCCCTGACGGACGCGGATATGGAAGAAGCTTCGGCTCGTCTTCAGTCGCTGCAGGTTCAGCAGCAGCTTGGCGTTCAGGCGCTCTCGATCGCAAACCAGGGTTCACAGATTCTTCTGAACCTGTTCCGTTAAGTCGGACAATCGGTCAGGAGCGGGTTCGCCCGCTCCTGACGCCTTTTAGACGAACCGGTAAAATACTGCCGATGGGAAAGATGGGATAAGATGTACGAAGCGTCACTGGCGAAAAACGGTTATGAAAGCTCATTAGAGTCCTCATCCGATACGCGCGGCATAGAGTATCAGATATTTGCGCGCATCACCCGGCAACTCGCCAGCATGAATAAAGATGCGCCGGACTATTACCCGAAACTGACCGAAGCGCTTCACAAGAATTTACAGCTCTGGACAATCCTGGCGGCCGATGTCGCCAACGACAATAACGAACTGCCCGCACAACTGCGCTCCAGCATTTTTTATCTTGCCGAGTTTACGCGCCATCACACTGCAAAAGTGCGCGCCGGCGAAGCCAACGCCAAAGTTCTGGTCGACATCAATACCATGGTAATGCGCGGCTTGCGCAATTCGCCGTCACAGGAAAGCGCAGGCTAATGTCCGGCGGGCTGGTCATCAGGCTTCGGCCTCATGAGAAGTTCCTGATTAACGGCGCCGTCGTTGAGAACGGCGAAAAGCGCGCAAAGCTCTGCATCAAGTCACGCGACGCCAATATCTTGAGGTTGCGAGACGCCCTCCATCCAAACGACGTCACAACGCCGGTAAAACGCCTTTATTATACGGCACAGCTCGCCGTTACCGGCGATCTGGACGGGACGGCGGCGATCACGGATTTAATGCCGGGCTTGCAGGCTTTGCTGGAAGCATTGCCGGATGAGACTATTCAAGAGCATATTTCAGAAGCTATTGATCGCACGCAATCCGGCGAGTTTTATTGCGTCATGCGTACCCTCAAAAAAGTCTTTGCTTATGAAGAGAAACTTCTCCTGATTGCAAAGGCGAAAGAACTGACGCTTGCACAGGAAAAGGCGCAATAATGTTTTTCCAACCGGCAATCGGCGTTGGCGGATTATCCGGATGGCGCATTCTGGGAGCAGACCAATGTGCGCCAGCGCGAAACTTTTGAACGCTCACCACAACTGACTCGGAATATCGAATATTTCCGCGAGAATATCACCAAAGCCGAAACCGCAGAGGATCTGGTGAAGGATCGCCGTCTGCTGACTGTGGCGCTCGGCGCTTTCGGGCTAAGTGAAGAGATCAACAAGGGCGGCTTTATTCTGAAAATGCTCGAAGAGGGCACCGAAGACGACGCCGCGTTTGCTAACCGGTTCAATGACAACCGGTACCGTGCTCTCGTCGAAGCCTTTGGTTACGGCAATATCACGAATGGGTCCAGTATTCTTCTGGAGTCCTTCCGTGAAGATATCATCGCGCGCTATAAATCGCTTGAATTCGAACGCGCCGTTGGCGAAGTCGATAATGACATGCGGCTGGCGATGAATTTCAAAAGGGAAATTGGCGAAATCGCCGCGTCAACCGAGAGCGAGACGACGGCATGGTTTCAAATTATGGGTCAGTTGCCTTTGCGCGAATTGGTCTCAACCGCACTGAATATTCCAACTGAAGTTTCACAGCTCGATGTTGACCGGCAACAGGAAATTTTTGCCGACCGTGCGCAGCGGCTTCTTGGAGACTCATCGCCAAAAATCTTTGAAGATCCTGATGTTGTAAATGACATGATCCGGCGTTTTTTCCTGTCCCGCCAGGTTCAAAACGGACCGTCAGCGACAACGCCAGGGTTTAGTGCGCTGTCCATGCTGCAAACCGGCGGGCTGGGCGCGTCGGCCAATATCAATCTGATTTTGTCTCAGGCTTGATTATTGTTCGGCGGCGGGCTTCCCACCAGCGCTTTGGCCGGCGTGACAGATGGCTCCATCGCCGCCTGCAGCTTTTGAAAGCTCTCTTCGCAACTCGCTGATTTTTCCGACACGAACGCATCAAGCTGCGGCCAGACACGCACCGCTTCGTCAATAACCGGATCGGAACCGCTGGCGTAAAGACCCGTCTGGATCATTGCGGCGGCTTCATCATATGCGGCGATTAATTTCCGGCCCTTCGCTAGAATAGGCGCCTCTTCGTTCGCAATCGCTTTCACAAGGCTTCGCGATACGCTGCGGCGGATATTAATCGCCGGGAAGCGGCCCCGCTCGGCAATTTCACGGTCGAGCACAACATGACCGTCGAGAATACTGCGCACCATATCGGCAATCGGCTCATCCATATCGGAACCGGCGACAAGGACGCTGAAAATTGCCGTAATATCTCCCGCCCCTTCGACGCCTGGCCCCGTGCGTTCCGCTAGCGAAGCAATTGCGCGAAAGGTCGAGGGCGGGTATGCGCGCAATGAAGGCGTCTCGCCCGCCGTCAGCGCAATCTCGCGATGTGCGTCAGCAAAGCGGGTGATTGAATCGAATAGCACGAGAACATGTAAGCCCTGATCGCGGAAATATTCCGCGGTCGACAAAGCCAACAACGCGCCGCGGCGCTTTGACGGCGCCGGCTCGTCACACGTTGAAGCAAATACGATGGTTTTCGCCCGCCCCTCTTCATCGAGAACATCGTCGACGAATTCACGCACTTCGCGACTACGCTCGCCAATCAATGCAATAATGATAATGTCGGCGTCAACGCCCCTTCGCTAAATCGCCGACAAGCGTGGATTTTCCAACGCCGGACCCGGCGAACAGGCCGATGCGTTGTCCTTTGCATAACGGTAGAAACGTATCGAAGGGGGCAAGGCCCGTTTTCAAACGGACGCCCAATCCACGGCGCGCCGTAACCGGCAGCGGTGTCGGGTTGAGTGGCATGGCTATGCGCCCTTTCGGGGTCGCCCGGCCGTCAAAAAACGTTCCATCCGACGATATGACTTCGCCAATCCAGGCCTCGCAAGGACGGGCGTCGCTGTCAGAGCATAGATAAGCGCGATTTCCCGGCGACATGCCGCTCAAAGATGAGTCCGGCATCGCCAGAAGATAGTCATCCTTGATGGAAATAATTTCGCCGGAGGCGACGCCGTCATCGCCGATCTTGACCCGATCTCCGATGCGCGCTGCGCCGTTCAATCCGGTAATGCGAATAACACCGCCTTCAATCGCCGATACACGCCCCCACAAGCGATGCGCATCAATTGCGTCGACTGACCCTTTAACGATATCTGCAAAGTCGATGACCATATGGTTAACACATCAATTAATTTTATTTTCAACTTTCATCTTCATTTTCATAAACCGTAATCCTTAACAGGACGTCGGCAAATGATGGACGATATCAATATTTTGAAAATGGCTTCAGCGATGGCGCGCCACGCAGCAGCGCGCCACACTGTATTGTCCGAAAACCTCGCGAATGCCGACACGGCAAATTATAAAGCGAAGGATATTGAACCCTTCTCGGACGCCTACACACGGCTTGCAAAGCATAATGCAATGGCTGGCAAAGGCGCTGATCTCAACAGCGACATGGCGTCATGGCGCGTTGAAAATATTACCGGCGGCGGCGTCATGTCGCCCAACGGGAACAACGTTTCCATCGAAGATCAGATGATGCGCAGTATTGAAGCGCAACAGGACCACCAGGCCGCAACCGCGATCTACCGGAAAGCGATGAACATCGTGCGGATGACGCTCGGACGCGGCGCATAAGGAGGACATGAAATGATGAATTCCTTTTTGAAATCCATGAGCGCCGCCGCGAGCGGCATGCGCGCTCAAGGCGCCAGAATGCAGGTTGTCAGCGAAAACATCGCCAACACCGATACGCCCGGATATCACCGCAAAACAGTTTCATTCGACAATGTTTTTAACAGAGAGCACGACGTTCATAATGTTAAAACAGGCAAGACGTCGCTTGATAACTCACCGCTGGAGAAGGTTTACAATCCCTCTCATCCAATGGCGGATGAAAGCGGAAACGTTGAAATGTCCAACGTCAATCTGATGGTGGAAATGGCTGACGGGCGCGAGGCGAGCCGCTCTTACGAAGCCAATCTCGCAATGTTCCAGCAGGCGCGAAGAATGTATTCAGGCCTGCTGGGTATCTTGAATCGATAGGAATGATCTGTGGATATCAACGCTTTTAACGCCTTAAAAACCTATCACACCGCCCAGCGTGAGCTCGGTGCGGATAAACCCGCGGTCAAAACCGGTGATGGCGGCGAAGGCGACTTCAAGCCGATGGACGCTGTCAAGGAAGTCGCTTCGACGATCGTCAAAAGCGAACAGGCGGCGTCAGCTTTCATGACCGGTCAGGCCGATCCTCACTCCGTTGTTGAAGCAATTGCGTCAGCAGAACTCGCCGTTGAAACAGCGGTTACGTTACGCAACCGCGTCGTTGAGGCCTATCAAGAACTCCTTCGTATGCCGATCTAACCTTTAACAGCACTGGTTGAGACAGAATGTCCGACACAGAGATTATAAGCATATTGCGCGATTATTTATGGGCGGGCGTCTGGATCGCCTCGCCCATGTTGATTACAGCGCTGGTGGTCGGTATCGCCATCGGTCTGTTCCAGGCATTGACGTCAATTCAGGAACTGACAATCACATTCGTTCCAAAACTTATCGCTATTCTCGTCGCTTTCACGCTCTGCGCTAATTTCGCTTCGCAATTGATGCTGTCGCTCTTCAACAACAGCATTATTGATTATATTTCGAGATAGAGAGATGTGGGGCGTCGTTTCTTATATTGATCAGTCTTGTTGCAGTTGAAGCGCTGATACCGGCGCGTGCGGCAGACTATCAATCACTTTGTGAAACTGCCGCGGCGAGCGCCGAGCGGCGCCACGCGCTGCCTGATAAATTGCTGCAGGCGATCTCAATCGTGGAAACCGGCCGAGACTTCAAAGGTGAAAACGCAGCGTGGCCGTGGACTGTCAATATTGACGGCCGCGGGCATTACTTCGAGTCAAAGAAGGAAGCACACGCTTTCGCCAGAGAGCGCGCCGGTCTGGGCGCTGGCTCCATGGATATCGGCTGTTTTCAGATTAACACAAAGTGGCATGGGAAAAGCTTTTCAACAATCGATACCATGTTCGATCCCGAAGTTACGGCGGAGTACGCCGCATCATTCCTGAAAACCCTTCACAACGAATTTGGCGACTGGGATACGGCGGTTAAAAAATACCATTCGCGCACTGAAGCGAAAGGTGAACGCTATGGCCGCAAAATCAGCGCGGTCATGGAAAGCATCACGGCGCAATCATCAGAAGCCGAACCTTTCGCGCCACGGTTTTCACCGATACCGCTGACCCGGCTGCAACCGGGCGGTGTTGAACTCGCTATTTTCTCGTCGTCTGCGCCTATCGTTGACGACATAGGGATGCGCCCGCTCTTTCCTGCGGAGAACCCGTCGTGGAATTAAACCTGCGCACCCTCTATCAGCCGACCGTGCTGCTGGCCGTCGCGCTCATGGCGATCATCATTATGATGATTTTGCCGACGCCGGCCTGGGTGCTGGATGTCGGTCTGACCGCATCTTTTGCGATGGCGATCCTGATTTTCACAATTACGCTGTTTATTGAACGGCCGCTCGATTTTTCATCCTTCCCGACAATCCTGCTGTCGTCTTTGTTGTTGCGGCTGTCACTCAACGTGTCGTCCACAAAGCTGATTATCGGCCAGGGCCATACCGGCACAGATGCGGCGGGCGGCGTTATTCGCGGTTTCGCGATGTTCATCATGGATGGAAATGTCTTTCTCGGCCTGGTGATTTTTACGGTTTTGCTGATCGTCAACTTCATGGTGATCACCAAAGGCGCCGGGCGCATGGCGGAGGTTGGCGCCCGCTTCGCCCTTGACGGGATGCCTGGCAAACAGCTGGCGATCGATTCCGATATTGCCGCCGGCGCCATCAGCCACGAAGAAGCCAAAGCCCGCCGGAAACTGGAACAGGAAGAAACGACATTCTTTGGCTCCCTCGACGGCGCATCGAAATTTGTTAAAGGCGACGCCATCGCCGGGTTGCTGATTACGCTGCTCAATCTTGTCGTCGGCCTCGCCATCGGCATTGGCGTTCACAATCTGTCCTTTGGCGAAGCGATTGAAACCTATTCAGTATTGACCGTCGGTGACGGCCTGGTGTCGCAAATTCCCGCCGTCATTATCTCCATCGCGGCAGCGTTGCTGCTGTCCAAAGGCGGCGTTCTTGGCTCCACCGACAAAGCGCTTTTCGATCAGCTCGGAGAATACCCGGCGGCGATTATCACCGTCGCCGCGATGATGGCGATTTTTGCTCTCCTGCCGGGCATGCCGTTTGCGCCGTTTATGGCGGGCGCCGTCGCGCTCGGCGGATTCGCTTTTTACGTTCAGCAAAAGGCGGCCAAAGAAAAAGCCGAAGAAGAGGTCAAGGCCGTCGAACCGGAAGCGCCGGTTGAGGAATCCCTCGGCGATATTCTCAACCTAGACGAAATCCATATCGAGTTCTCGCCAACGATCATTCCAACCTGTATGGATTCGGAAGCGGGCCTCGACAAACGTATCGCCAAAATCCGCAAATACATCGCGGCGGAATTCGGTTTTATTGTTCCGGCCATTCGTCTCACGGACAACACAGCGCTTGCCGACAATGAATATGTGATCCGCATACACGGCGTTGAGGTTGCCCGCAGCAAGCTTGACCCAAAAAGCGTTCTTGTCCTGACGCGCGAGGATGTGCCGCTCAATATTCCCGGCCAGGACGTCAAGGAGCCTGTATTCGGCGCCCCCGCCCGATGGATTTCGAGCGATCGCCAGGAAGACGCCGTCATTCTGGGGCTTCCCGTTGTTGAACCGGCGGAAGTCGCAGCAACGCATTTGCTTGAAGTCATCAAATCGAACTTTGGACGCCTGATGACGCGGCGCGCCCTGCGACGCATCTTCGATGAGTTCGTTTCGACATCCGACCGCGCCAAATCTGAGGCGAACCGCAAGATCATCGATGAATTCGTTACCGACCAAACACCGTTTGACCTCGTGCAGGCCGTGTTGCGCCTGTTGCTTGAAGAGCGTGTTTCTATCAGAAAACCTGCCTGTCATTCTCGAAGCCATTGCAGAGGGCCGCACCGCCCTCACCTCTCCTGAACAAATCGCGGAATATGTCCGTCAGCGTATTGGCTTTCAATTCATCTCGAAACTGCGCGACGGCGAGGGTCACCTGCCGCTCATTCAACTCTCGCCTGAGTGGGAAGATCTGTTTTCGCAGAATGAAATCGAACAACAAAACGGCGCAAACGACATTGCTCTCTCGCCATCGGACTTTAATCGCTTGGCTTCAACGATCCGGGAGAAAATCTCAAGCGCCGTCACCAACGGCGCCTTTCCGGCAATTGTCACCAGCGCAAAGCGGCGGCGCTTCCTGACAACCGTTCTCTCCGCAAAAGGCATTTCGCAACCCGGTCATTTCTTACGAAGAAATCGACCCTTCGGAACGGCCCGCCATTCTCGGCGTTGCTTGAGGCGACGCCATGGAAGTTCTTTCAGCCCTTCCGGACCTGACCAACCTGTCCCTGCCGACAATAGCGTTGGTCACCGCCATATTCGCGCGCATTTCAGCGCTTGTGATGCTGTTGCCGGGACTCGGTGAAAGCTCCATACCCGTCAGACCAAGACTGGCCGTCGCAATGGCGGTCGCGCTCATCCTGACGCCAATGGTGATTTCCACCGCCGCGCCACCGCAAACGCTTTCAGGGGCCGCAATGATGATCGTGGCCGAAGTCGTCTTCGGCGCATTGATCGGATTCAGTATCCGTATCGCAATTTTCACGTTGCAAACGGCTGGATCAATCGCCAGCCAGAGTTTGTCGCTGGCGCAGTTGTTTGGCTCCAATATCGACGCGCAACTCTCCCTCGCCGATCAGCACCTTATTGATGTTTGTCGGGATTGTTCTCGCCGTTTCAACAGGACTGCACTTCGAAACTGTACGTGTTCTGATTATCTCTTTTGAAATCATGCCGCTCGGCATATTCCCCGGCGCCAGCGATACCGGCCAGTGGGCGGCGGAACGCGCGGCTTTTTCTTTTGCAGCAGCGTTGTCACTGGCGCTGCCGTTTGTCGTGCTGGGGTTTATTTACAATCTCGCCATTGGCGCGGCGAACCGCGCCATGCCCCAGCTCATGGTGGCGTTTGTCGGCGTTCCGGCCGTTACGCTTGCCGGCATGGTCCTTCTCGCTCTCACAGCGCCAATCCTGCTCGATGTCTGGCTTGATATGCTGAACGACATCGTACGCACCCTGCTCGGGGAGCTGTCATGAGTGATCGCGAACAGGACAGCAGCGCCGACAAGTCACATGAGCCGACGCAGCAAAAACTCCGCAAATCGCGCGAGAAAGGCGACGTTCCCTATTCCAACGAAGCGACGGCCGCAGCGATCTATATCGGATTTTTCGTAGTTTTGATTCTCACAGCCGGCTGGACTGTCTCACGGCTGCAAACAACCTTTTCCGTACTGCTTCACAAGCCGGACGCCGCCGCCGAGTTATTTCTTTTCGCTCAGGAAAGCGATTTCGCGCTCCAGTTCTTTGTGCAGATCGCAACGTCGGTTGCGCCGGTATTTATTCTGTTGATCCTGGCCGCGCTTGGGTCGGTCTTTGCGCAACAGGCGTTCACCTTCGCGCCATCGAAGATCAAACCGAAGATGTCTCGAATCTCAATGGTCGATAACGCCAAACAGAAATACAGCCTCAACGGGCTTGCGGAATTTGTAAGAAGCGCTTCGAAATTGATGGCGGTGCTTCTGGTGCTTGCCTTCGCGTATCAGAATCGTTTCCAGGAATTACCGGGCCTCTCTGGTTTGCCGGCGCAGGCTATCGGTCAGTTCCTGTTACGCGAGTCAATTTACTTTTGCGGCTTTATTACGATAGCCGCAGTCATGATCGCTGCGGTCGACTTGCCATGGCGGCAAATCCAGCACCGAAATCGCCTGAAAATGACGTTCCAGGAACTCAAAGATGAAAACAAGGATACCGAGGGCGATCCATCGCTGAAAGCTGCGCGCCGGCGACGGGCCGAAACGATCGCCACCAATCATATGCTGGCGGACGTGCCGACGGCTGACATCATTATCGTCAACCCGACCCATTACGCCGTTGCGCTGAAATGAGATCGTGCAAAACGCACAACCCCGATATGCGTCGCCAAGGGTGTTGATGAAATCGCGGCGCGCATCAGAGAAGCAGCCTCCGCCGCAGGCGTGCCGATCAAGCGCGATCCGCCGACCGCGCGATCGATCTACTCGCTCGTTGATGTCGGCAAGTCTATCCAGAAGGAGCATTACGCCGCCGTCGCCGCCGCCATCCACTACGCTGATGAAACGCGCAAGAAATCCAGGAAGGCCTATTCCACATGAAATCCGGCGACACAAAAGACTTGCTGTCGCTGATGAAAGCGAAAACGCAAGTGGAGCAATACGCCTATGAAGGCCTGAAACGACAACACACGATTGTGCTGGAGCGATCAGCACAGCTGCGCAAGGAAGCCACAACCCCGCCCACAACAGAGCCGGGAGAATTCTCGGCGGATTTCTATAAGCAGGATGCGGCCCGAGTGGCGCATCTTCTGGCCCAGGCAAAACGCTTCCAGCAACAAGCAGAAGAATTGGAAAGTGAACTCGCCTTCAAACGTCAACGCCTAGAGAAGGCGTTACAACGCGAACTCGCCCTTGCGAAGTTGATAGAGGCTTTCCAGATCAAGGCGCGTAAGGACTTCAACAAGACGGAAGAGAGCCAGCACGAGCTCGTCCGGACAGTCCGGAAGCTTCAGCGGAAAGTAAGTTAAGACCTTCTTAACCAATCACGCTCTTCCGGCGTGATCTTTAACTGTTCCGAAAAAAATCATGGTTAAAAAATAGATAGGCGTAGCCTTTCAACTGCGCCCTATTTGAAAGCGATGACATGACGGTCGGCGTAAAGACAATGGATGATATCACGCTGGATAGCGACGCCAGCGATAGTCATGCGCTGTTTAATTCCGACGCTTCGCTTCAGGCAGCAGACACAAGGTCTGGAAGCCTGTCTGACGACGTATTATCGGCGCGTATCACAGATCACACAAACAGAATGGTCTGTCAGACGAAAATCATCAAATACCTTTCAGACAGGGTTTGCTCCCTGAGCGCAGACACTTTCAACGGTGGACATATCTCACAGGCAGCGATGGAAAGCAGTGCGCTCAGCGCCAAAGAAAAGATGCTCTTCATATCGCTGCTTGAAGCGGTCCAGGGCGCCTACGAAAAAAACATCGCAATGGAAGTAAAGCTGTCTGATGCGTCGCGAGAAATTGAGACACTGAATCGCGTCATGAACGCTATTCAAACTGACGCCAACACGGATTTTCTCACTCAACTCAGCAACAGGCGCTGTTTTGATCTCGCCCTGCGCGAAATGATCAAGGGCGCCCATGCGAATGACCACCCGCTTTGCCTGATCGTCGCCGATATCGATTACTTCAAGAGAATTAATGACACCTGGGGCCATCACGCCGGTGACGCCGCACTGGTTCAGGTGGCGACAATCCTGCGCAATAACATCAAAGGTCAGGATTTGCTCGCCCGCCACGGCGGCGAAGAGTTCGCCATTGCCTTGCCTTATATCACCTTGCATGACGCGCAACGCCTCGCTGAAAAGGTCCGTAAGACGATTAGCGATACGCAATTGCACTCAGATAGCGATGAGCCACTCCCCCCGGTGACGATGTCATTCGGGATCGCCAATCTCAAATCCGGCGACACGGCGGAAACGCTTTTTCAGAAAGCGGATGCGATGCTCTACGAGGCGAAGCAGTCAGGCAGAAACTGCGTCAAAGCTCATCAACCCTTCTAGTACGCTATTTTCTTCTTATTACTTTAATAATCTGTTTACTGATAGATTTTTCTCTAACGCTAATACTGTTAATTTCTCTTCCTAATTCAACACCTGTTAATCCGAACAGTACGTGTTCGCTGCGCCAAAACAAGGTTATCGAAAAAGCAATGATTGCCAGTCAATACTGCACCAAACAGAAAACACATAAGGCGCCGTATTATGAACATCCACCGCCCCCAACCACTTGAAGTCGGCTTTCGCGATAGTGTCAATATCATGGTAGACCGCGCCATTGACACGCTTGATTTGCATGACGGCCTTGCGGAAAATATCCGAACCTGTAATGCGACCTATACGGTGCGCTTTGGCGTTCGGTTGCGTGGAAAATTTCATACATTTACGGGCTATCGCGCCGTGCATTCCGACCATATCGAACCGGTCAAAGGCGGTATTCGTTTCGCGACATCCGTTAATCAGGATGAGGTTGAGGCGCTCGCCGCGCTCATGACGTATAAATGCGCGCTGGTTGAAGCCCCATTTGGCGGCTCCAAGGGCGGTCTGCATCTCGACCCAACCGAATGGTCCGAAGACGAGCTGGAGAAGATTACGCGCCGCTTTGCCTATGAGCTGGCAAAGCGCGATCTTATTCATCCCTCTCAGAACGTACCGGCGCCGGACATGGGCACCAGCGAGCGGGAAATGGCCTGGATCGCCGATGAGTACCGCCGCATGAACACGACCGACATCAACGCGCGCGGCTGTGTCACCGGCAAGCCTCTTTACGCCGGCGGTATTGCAGGGCGCGTAGAAGCGACCGGGCGCGGCGTACAATATGCGCTGCGCGAATTCTTCCGCCATAAGGAAGATGTGCGCACCGCGAATCTCGATGGCGAGCTCAGCGGAAAACGGATTATCGTCCAGGGGCTGGGTAATGTCGGCTATCACGCCGCGCAGTTTCTATCGACGGAAGATGGCGCGCTTATTACGGCAGTCATCGAGCGCGATGGCGCGATCGTCAATGAGGCCGGCCTAAATATCGATGACCTGAAAGCCCACATCAGCGAACATGGCGGCGTCAAAGGTTTCGCTGATGGCGTTTACGTGGAAGATGGGGCAAGTGTTCTGGAAGCGGAATGCGACATCCTGATCCCGGCGGCCATGGAAGGCGCGATCAATTTATCCAACGTCTCGCAAATCAAGGCGCCATTGATCATTGAAGCGGCAAACGGACCGATCACCGCCGGCGCAGACGAAATTCTTCGCAAACGCGGATGCGTTGTTATTCCTGACCTGTATGCGAATGCGGGCGGTGTCACCGTGTCCTATTTTGAGTGGGTGAAAAACCTGTCTCATATCCGTTTTGGCCGTCTGCAGCGCCGACAGGAAGAGGCGCGGCAAACATCCCTGATGAACGCCGTTGAAGAACTAACCGGGCGCACATTCAACGACCACTTCAAAGACAGTTACATGCATGGCTCGAGCGAACTTGACCTTGTTCGCTCCGGTCTCGATGACACGATGCGCATGGCTTATCAGACGACAAGCGGCATCTGGCATGAGCATGAAAGCTGCCCTGACCTTCGAACAGCCGCTTATGTCGTCGCCATCAAACGGATCGCGGCAACCTATTCCGGGCTGAACTTATAGTCGCGCGCCCGGGTCCTGTTAGCTAGAAGCGATACTTCAAACCGCCATACACAGAGGCGCGTGCGCCAGGTGTAAAGATGCGTCCATTCACAGCATTCTGCGATGTAACCGGCGTCAATCCGGCCGCATAGTTCGTATCAGTAATATTCTCGCCAGAGACAAACAGCACCGCCTGGTCCGTTAGCTGCAGACCCGCACTGAAACCAAGCACAATATCACTCGGCGCCGTGAAGGCGTTTTCATGATCGGCGTAGTAATCTCCCGCGGCTGTCTGAACATTGACGGCAGCAAACCACCGTCCAATCTCGTCATATCTCAACTCGCCGCGATAAACATGTTGCGGCACGCCAGCGATCCGGTTGCCGTCAAAATCGCCAATCGGGTCGGCATCAACAAACCGAAAATCATTGTAGCTGTAGACATTGCGTAACGTCAGGGCGCGGCCATTGCGGTTCGGTATCAGATGAACGTCAAGACCGACTTCAAAGCCCTTATGAGTAGTTTTATCAACATTCGCGAGCGTTCCGCTAATTCCGTTTGTCTCCGGCTCATCAAGGTTGATGATCTCGTTTTCAATATCGGAATTGAAATAGGTGACATCCCAACCGAGCCAGTCATTGACGCTACCGCGCAAGCCCGCCTCATAGGTGAAAGCATCCTGTTCATCCAGATCGCTGAAGTCTTCCGGATTACCTGCAATCAGTTCACTGAAAGATGGAGGTTCATAGGTACGTGACGCATTCGCGAAGACCTGTACGTTATCGAGCAGGTCATAAATAACGCCGAGTTTCGCCGCGACGCCGGTAAAGCGAGCATCCTCCGGTGTATCGCCATCATCGACTGTCAATTCGCGATCAGCAATAATGAACTTTGCGCCCATGTCGACAAGCAGTTTTTTAAAAGGCCGCAAGGCCGCCTCAAAAAACGCATTAATGTTCGTCGACTTCTGTTCGGTATCGATCGTTTGAAACCCGGCTTCGCCCCCGATATTCTCAAACCGGTCGGAATCCTGCGATCCTGTCGAATATGCGCCGCCAAATCGATAGGTGGTGTCGATATTAAAGAACTGAAGGTTACGGCTTGCAGCCAGACGCGCGCCCCATTCATTACCGGCCTCATCAAGGACGCCGACAAAATCGATCTGGGCGCTTTCAATTTCACGCCGGGTAAAGTGCAGCCCTGCATCGAAATCGTGACCGAACAGCCGGAAATTTGTCTGGTTTGACACACGCCCGACAAGCAGGTTGCGATTGAAATTGTCCGCCTCAGCACCATCGGCGAACTGAATAATCGGGCCACCTGGGAATAAAGGCCCTAACGTGATCGGCGGGGCCGCCTGTGACGGATCGTTTACGGCATCGCCGGGAATCAAACCGCCCGCCAGCTCCCCGTCGCTGTAAATCGCTTCGAAGAACATTCTTGTCTTGAATGTAGGCGAAAACTGAAATCCGAAATTGGCGTTAAGGACGCCATCCTGCAGTTCGTTGTTTTCTCTGAAGCCGGATTCGTAACCGCCAGTCGCGCTCACAAAATAATCAAAATCACCGGACGGTGAGACGCCAGCCAGATCAAGATGCGCCCGCCCTCCAGGCGTTCCCTCAATGGAGGATCCGGCGTCAATGCGCCCGCCAAGACCCGCGAGCATGTCAACGCCGGTTGGGGAGGCAAAATTCACAACGCCGCCAAGGTTATCGCCGCCGATGCGCAGGCTGCCGGCGCCGCCGCGAAACACATCAACGCGATTAACCGCCAGAAGATCGATCTCCCGCAGATTTGTGTTGCCATGAACGTCCGTCAGCGGGGCGCCATCGCGCAACACCGTGGCGTTTGTCCGCTGCTGGCGATTGTTAAAGGCAAATCCGCGCAGCACCAGTCTTTGTTTATTGAGATCAGCCGCGTTCACCCACACGCCAGGTGAAAAGAAAAGGGCGTCACCGGCGTTTCTGGCGTAATTGTCAACATAGTCGCTTGACGGTCGAACGTCCGAGGCGGCTGGCATTTGCCATTGCTCATATTCCGACAGCGATCTGTCTCTTAAGGTGATGGCGCCCAACTCGCCCGCTTCCGCATTCGTCACAAACGGGCCTACAGACGTTTCGTCGGCTGCTCGAACATTTGAGATCGCCAGGACACTGAGCGCCGCGCCACAGAGCAGATATTTTTTTAAAACTAACATCGAATGCCGCCTGATTGTCTTTTTACGAAGCGAGCCTTGGGCCGAATGGCTCTTGCCTTTTTGTTCTGGATGCGCCCCCCTGGGCGGCTGACCCGTCTAGATTGATTTGCCTGCTTAGCTAAACAGGCCGATGTCCCTCTCGCTAAAATTAGAAAGTCCCGGCAATGCATCGAGCAGTTCGGTGTTGTTGAGACCGAACCAGCCTCCCAGTGTTGCAGCGAATTGATCGACAGACGTTGTTGGAATCAATCGTCCATTGCCGGTATCGAGATCGTGACCAAGCGAAGGTCCCGGAAAACGGCCAACCATCCGGTTTCCGTCTACCGCGCCGCCAACAACAAAATGATGACCGCCCCAACCATGGTCGGTGCCATCGCGATTGACGGTCAGCGTACGGCCAAAGTCGGATGCGGTAAATGACGTAACGTCATTTTGCGCGCCAATCTCTTCCGTCGCGTCATAGAGTGCGCGCATCGCCTCCGCGATGCCTGTGTGAAGATTTGGCATCGAGTTCGCTTGATTGGAATGGGTATCGAAACCGCCGGTGGCCACAAAAAATACCTGGCGTTTGACGCCAAGCGTGTCACGTAACGCAATCATTTGCGCCACAATCTGCATCTGGCGACCCAAACCCGTTTCTGGGAATACAGTGCTGAACGGTGAAGCGCTTTCAAAGGATTCGCGCAACAGGCGATTAGCGTCAATTGATTGATCGACAACGTTGACGTAATCGCGTTTGATGAGATTAGCGATGGTTTCATTTTCAGCGCGCAGCTGCGCTTCGAACAAACCAGGCAAACTGTTTGAGCCGTAAAAAGAATCATCGCCAACGCCGACGATTTCCGCCGGGCCATTTGAACCGACTTCAATCTGGCCGGCGATTTCACCAGACAGGAAAACTGCATTTCCCGCCACCGACACCGCAGTGAAGGTTGCGTCCGGATTAGCATTCGCCGCTAAAGCCATATCGGCGAGGCGCCCGCCCCAACCGAATTGCGCGCCTTCCGGCTGCGAAGCCATCCAGACGGATTGCTGATCGTTATGGGAGAAAAGGCGTGGCGGCCTTGGCGCCGATCTGTTTTCATACTCCGTACGCGTCATAGGCACGACAAGCGGCCCGACATTGGAGACAACAGCGCAATCACCGCGGTCAAAAAGCTCGTGTAGCGGACCCAGTTCAGGCGGCATGGCGAATTGTCGACCGGCGAAGTCGCTGGCGTTCGCAAGCGACATTGGCAGAAGACGGTCCCGCGTGCGCGTTGACCCGCCTTCAAGATCATCATAGCGATCGAAAAGCGCGCGCCTTATATCGGCATATTGATTGTAGCTTCCGTTATCGTAAGGAATAATCGTATCGTGACCGTCCATGCCGCCAAATAGAAATACACAGACGAGCGCCTTATAGCCGCTAGTGTCCGCCGCAAAGGCGTTGAAGCGTGCAAGGTCAAATGCAAACCCGGCGCCGGCGCCCAGCGACATTGCACCTGCAGTTTTTAGAAAATTGCGTCGTGACGTGTGCATGAAGCCCCCTATCGCACGATGACGTAGTCAGATGAGGTCATAATAAGCAGGATGGCGGCGTGAACGCGGCGCTCATCCCGGGTGAAACCGCCATCGCCTGATGTGATGGAATTGACGGCCTGAATTGTTCTATTACGAGTGACCGCGCTCAAAGCGCCAAACGTCAAAATGCCGTCAAGATGATCTACAAGCGCCGCCGGATCGCCGGCAAGGCGTAACTCATCGGCATAGTTTGGAGAAAAGTTGATGCTCGCATCTTCACCGCTAATGAACTCTTCCATGAAGTTTGCGTAGCCGGTCACACTGGACGCCGTCGTGATTTGCAGCTCGGGCGCAACCAGGCCCGCCGCACCACTTAAACTGCCCGGCGCTACAAAACCTGGACGATAAAAGTTGAATACGGATGGAGACCTGTATGCCTGTTGATTAAGGCGGTTTGGCGATCGCGTGTCCTGCAGCTCGTCAATCTCATCGATCTCGGTGCGTTGTACGCCAAACGCTCTCGCCCAATGGGTAAACCGCAAAACAGGCTCACGTATTTTCCCGAAACTCGCAGCGTTTGCAGCAGTTGCATCGCGTGCTTCCGGGTCCAGAAGGATCGCAGCAACAACCGCACGCATATCGCCGCGCTGTCCGCTTCCGGCATTTTGACCGTTCGGCATCAGATATGAACCGGAGTCGAATGCATTTGCGACACGCAACACATAGGATGGGCTAGGGTTGCTCGTCACCAACCGTTGAATCAACTGTTTTGAAATAAACGGCGCCGTATTCGGGTGGTTAAAAAGCGTATTAAGCGCAATCGAAATACTCTGGTCGCCGCCAACGCCAGGCGGGATTGTCGTACCTAAAAAACTCTTGGCCTCAAGTGAGTGTTCCTCATCGAACATCACCATCTGTGAATACTCGGATTCTAAACTGTCCGGGCGACCAAAGAACTGGCTGCGCGCGCCCCAACTCAGGCCAGTGAAAACTTTTGCAAGCTCTGTAACGTCGTCATTGTCATAAGTCTCAATCGGGTCACCGCCGCCATCGAGGCGCAGTTCGCCATTTTGTTGCAACTCAAGCAGCCCGATCGTGAAGAGCTGCATGATCTCGCGGGCATAATTCTCATCCGGCACCACTTCGCGGTCTTCATCCGCTTTCTGGTTTTGAAGATAGGTGAGATATATCGCCATTGCCGGGCTATAGGTGACATTCTCCAGCACTTGCCGAAAATTCCCAAAGGCGCCCGCCGCCATGATATCCATATAGTTCGCCATCGCGACCGGGCGCTCAGCAAGCTGAGAGTCGGCATAGGAGGCGACAATAATTTGCGAAAGGGCGTAACCAACACGCTGGCGCAATTGGTCATCACTTAAAACCGCGCGCGTCCAAAATGCTTCACCAAGCTGGTCAGGGCCAACATCTTGACCGGCAGCCTCGTCCAGCAAGACTTCTTGCAGTAATGATTCTTGCGGTTTTGCGAACTCAGCTTGCAGCCACGCAGAAAGACCAATCGTTGTCAGCCGATCAACGTCCTGTTCAGACGGACCAAAGGTGGCTTGCGTCAAAAACCGCGACGCCTCTAATGCGGAAACAGCATCGGCGCCCGTCACCGGCGTACCGGGCGCAGCCGGATCCGGCGCATCGGGCGGCGCAGCCGCGTCATCACCGGCGGAACCGCATGCCGCTATCAGCAATAACCCAAGACAGCAAAATGATGCACGAACCGTAGCTCGTGAAAATTTACGGATGTCCATCTCGCACTTTCCCAGCTTTCAGTGCTGGACTTAGCGAGCGGAAGTAAAAAAGAACTTATATGCGCGAGGCTCAATTTGACTAAATCTATGCAGCAAACCCGCTAGCCGCCTTAGAATACGCCAACCTCTCTGCACATTAAATTTCCAACAGCTTAATAAAGGCCGCATCTGTTCATATTGCTCAATCAATGGTTACCGGTCCGGCATGATTGTCGCTAATGAATACAATTAAAGTAATATGGATGCTATTAATCAGGACACCTCGCTAGTGCACAAAAATGAGTTGGCGCCTGACATGAAAACGACGACCATCATGCTCGCTGCGGTTATCGCCAACGGCGCTGCGACACCTGCACAGGTGACGGGTGCAAAAACCAGATAATGCGGTAATTAAGGCGAAGCCCACCCGGACATGCCGCCTGAGTTCAGCCAATTTGATTTTATTGTTGGAGACTTTGGCGTTGGCGTCTGTAATTGAAATGATGACAGCAATGATTGGGATGAACCGCGGTTTTCCGCCCGCTGGAATGGGCGCTACATCTTCGGCGGGCGGGCAATAGCAGACGAATGGTTTGACCCCGGATATGGCGAAAACGATCAATCCGGCGCCGGTATAAATATCCGCATCTACGACCCTGAAGCAGAGCTCCGGAAAACGGCATGGCGCTACGCCAGCAATAATAAGGTGCATGAGCTGCATCAGCAAATGCGCGACGACGGACAGCTATGGCTCTGGCAGGTCTATCCAGAGGCTCCGGAACGGCGCGTCTATTTCGAGACATATGAGAATGGCGAATGGGGGGCGAATATCGCTACGCTTCGACGAGGAAAGCCAGGAATGGGCAAATGCGCTCAAGCTGCACGCCGTTCCAGCGACGTGTAATTCGGACAATTGACCGGACAGGCGAACGCAGGTTTAACGATTCGTTAACAGTGTCACATCGCCATTGGGTGTGCGGCCAATAGTGAATCCAATGACTCTACAAGCTTCGCAAGTGTCAGGTTTTGAAGTCTAGAAATGACCGTACGGGGATTACTTGTCATTGGCCTTTTGTACTCGAGTGCTGGTCTCAGCGTTTCTATAGCCGCACCGACTGAAGCCACCGACATTTATACGGCGTTTAAAGAAAAGCCTGCAGCCGAAGACCAGGCTTCGGAGAACGGCGCCAGCGGAGAGACTGTCGCAATCGCAATCCAGGCTGCGTTGCGCCACAATCCACGCGTTGACATTGCAAACGCTCAACTGGATGCCGCGAAAGCCGATCGCTTACGCGCCTTCGGGCAGTTCCTGCCGGAAATAGAAGCTACTGCGGCTTATACGAATGATGACTTGCGCAGCTCAACGTTGCAAACGCTTCAGGATCGTGACGGCACAACGGTCGGCGTCACTGCGTCTCAGCCAATATTTCAAGGCTTGTCCGCGCTCAATCGGTATCGGGAGTCCCGCGCGCGCCTTACGCAATCTGATTTCGCCTTGCTGGCGGCGCTCCAGGGAACCGCCCTTGACGCTGCGAGAGCGCATGCAGGCGTTATCCTGGCCAGAGCGATTGTCGATCATCGCGTGGAAAACCTGAACCTCGTTACCCGCCAG
Organism: Hyphococcus sp.; assembly: GCA_965230025.1. Lineage (GTDB taxonomy): Bacteria > Pseudomonadota > Alphaproteobacteria > Caulobacterales > Parvularculaceae > Hyphococcus. Next base: position 75,027 of record CBDDKD010000046.1, on the reverse strand, counting down.
TTTCAAATCACGGAAAGGCGTATGGAAGCTGGCGCGCAAAGCAGAACCGGCGTTGAGCAGGCGCGCATGCGCCGCGCCCAAACACAAGTCGATCTTGCCCAGGCGCGCGCCGTATTGGCGGAGCGCGAAGCAGCCTATGAGCGTATCGTCGGTCATGCGCCGCCCCCGGACCTTGTTCAGAATAACGACAAAGAAGTTGTCAGTTTTTCTTCGCTTGATGAAGCGCAGACCGTCGCCCTTGAAAATAATCCATCCCTCAATGCTGCACGCCAGGCGGTAAAGGCAGTCGAATACGCCAAGAGCGCTGCGAAAGGCGACTTCGCGCCAAGCCTGGCGCTTGAGGGCAGTTATTTCCGGCGTTTCGGGGAAGACAGCCTGCTCGCGCCGCAACAGGATGAAGAGTATCAACTGGTGGCTCGCATGCGCATGCCTATTTTCCAACAGGGTAGAAACATTGCCGGACTGCGATCGGCCGGCGCCACTGTCACCGAGCAACGCGGCCAAATGACCAACACCCAGCTTGGCGTCACGGAAGCTGTCGCGCGCAGCTGGCGTCAGTTCATCGAAGTGCGTACACGTCGCATTGCTGCAGAAGGCGGTATCGACGCTGCAGCATTATCCGTCAAAGGACTGCAGATTGAATACGAAGCCGGTCAGCGCACCGTTATCGATGTACTGGATGGTCAACGCGATCTGGTGACAGCGTATATTAATCTGTCACAGGCCGAGCATGACTATTTCGTCGCGCAGTATGAATTGGCGAGCGCGACGGGGCTTATCCTCGATTATGCCGGCGAGATGGCGCGCCCTGAAAACGACTAGATAATCTGCTCCAGATTTTCGAATTCGAGCGTTGTACCGTCATTCAGGGAAATAGACCCGGCAGAATCTTCGCTGAAAATAACGCTGTCGCTGTCTTGAGAGATGATCGCGCCTTCGGTCAACTCGACCGTCCAGTCAGCGCCAAATTCACCAAGGCTTGAAACACCGCCCTCAATCAGAATTGCATCGGTCCAGCCGCCGGCGCCGCCGTCAATGACATCGGCGCCGTCACCCTGCGCATAGACGAACACATCCGACCCGTCGCCGCCGGTCATGACATCATTGCCGAGGCCGCCGTCAATCGTATCATTCCCGACACCGCCGTCGAGAATATCAACGCGATCCGTACCGTTTAGCAATTCATCATTCGACTGCACGTCTATAGTTATAGTCTCAACGGCTTGCGCCTGATCGGCGCCATCGACAGAAGTCGCTGTGACGGTCAGGCTAACCTCGCCCGAATAGCCATCAGCCGGTGTAATGCTAAGCTGGTCATGCGCCCAATCGGAAATATCGACTTCGTTTTCACCTGCGCCGGCAGTGAAAGTGTTGACGCCATCGGTAATGAGGAAACCATCGGGAATATCGGAGATCGTCGTTGAAAGCGTTTCCGCACCATCCGCCTCGTTAGATACTACGCTGATTTCCGGAAGCGCAATCGAGCCGCCATCGCCGCCGGAAACAACGCCGGCCGGCAAGTCTTCGGTAATCGACACGTCATCCAGATACATCCCGCGGCCATAATTTTGCGCGACGCCGCTGGCGCGGAATTCCACCGTCATCTCCGAACCATCGCCAACGAAACTTATGCTATCGTTCAACCAGTTGATTGAGCCGGAGCCGGTACCGTCCGCGCTGAACGTGTCAATCACGTCACCATTGATGACAACTTCAAACTCGTTGACGCTATCATTATAGCCCGGGCGAGCGGCGTGATCGAAATTGACCGTGTATGTCGCGCCATCCTGAGTATCGATTACCCGAAAGATATTTGTCGCATCGTCATAGTAATCAATACGGTCGTCATTCAATTCGATAAACTGATTGATCGACCCATCCTCAAGCGTTTCATGTTTGATTTCAATTGCATCCGACGTCGTCCGCCAGTCTCCGATAGAGCCAATCCAGGCTGAGCTGGCTGCAGACGTATCGACATTGCCGCCTTCAAAACCGCTGCTGACGGTATTTGAAGTCCCCAGTTCAATTTGCTGAACGGCGCCGACCGTCAGAGTCGGCGCTTCATGAATATCCGCTATGTTTACAGTGAACGTATGTTCCGTGGCTTCGCCGCCGGAGCCAGTCGCTGTCACCGTGACTTCGTATGAGGCTTGTCCCTCATAATCGGCGGAAACGCCGTCTTTTAATTTCAGCTCATTCCCAACAATCTCAAACATCCCGGATGGATCATCTGTAATGGAAAAATCAGTGACAACTTCATCGGTGTTTGGGTCAATGGCGGAAAGCGTTCCAACGACAGCGCCGGCGTCATTTTCGGTGACGGTTGGTTCGCCGAAGGTTTCACTTCCTTCGATGCTGGCGCCATTTTGTAGCTGAAGATCATTGTTCCCGGCGAGGTCTTCAACGATGCCGCCGGTTTCTTGATTCATCACCCAATTTGTGACAAGGCCGGGTTCGCTCGATGGATCATCAAGCGGCGCGCCTGCATCGTCCGCAATTTCCTCACCGGTGCGTGCATGGTCGAATATGCGCACTTCGGCGATTTCACCCTCAAATGTCTGACGTGAATCATAGGCCCCGCCTTCAGCATCCTGCTCCTGGCCAAAGGTGACCGTGCCGTCTTCCCGCAGGTCCCGGATGTTGATATTGGATGAAAACTCTTCGTCACCATCAACGTATACTTTCAACTCGTTGCTGGCCTGGTCCCAGGTAAATGAGACCGTGTGCTGCTCGCCGTCCAGAAGCGAAGCATTGGGAATATCCGTCGGAAACCTTCCGCCAGCCAGATATATAGAAACATTACCGCTTCCGCCCTCAAGCCAGATGAGCGCTTCATTATTCGATCCGGTGCTCGCAGCATAGGAAAACAGCGGCGTCCCATTACCAACATCGGTTTGCGACGATGCAAAGGTGACCTCAACCGTGATCGCATCCGTTGGGAAGCCTTCAAGGTTTGACGAAACCGCAACGTCGTCATTGCCGCCATCCTGATTGAGCGACAACGCGTTCGCGCCGGCCGATACAGGCGTAAGCGAAAGGTCAACAGGCGCTTCATCCACATTCGCGACACTGACCGTTACCGTGTGCTCGGTTGTTTCACCGCCAACGCCTGTCGCGACGACAGTGACTTCATGAGAGTCCCGCCCCTCGAAATTGGTGGAAACGCCATCCTTTAGTTTCAATTCATTCCCGACGATCTCAAACATCCCGGATGGATCATCCGCGATCGAGAAGTCGGTTACCGCGCCGCCGGTTTGCGGGTCACTGGCGGAAAGGGTTCCGACAACGGCGCCTGCTTCGTTTTCGACAACGGTCGGCGTTTCATATGCCGCGCCGCCTTCAATGCTCGCATCGTTTTGCAACTGGAGGTCATTGCTCCCGGCAAGGTCTTCGACAACACCCCCGGTTTCTTCATTCATCACCCAGTTGGTGACAAGGCCGGCTTCGCTCGATGGATCGTCGAGCACGGCGCCTGCATTGTCCGCAATTTCCTCGCCAGTGCGCGCATAGTCGAAGATCCGCACTTCCGCGATTTCACCTTCAAAGATCTGGCGTGAGTCGTAGGCCCCGCCTTCGGTATCCTGTTCCTGGCCAAGGGTGACCGTGCCGTCCGCTCTCAAATCTCTGATATTGATGGTTGACGCGAATTCCTCGTCGCCATCAACGTACACCTTCAACTCGTTGCTGGCCTGATCCCAGGTAAATGAGACCGTGTGCTGTTCGCCGTCCAGAAGCGAAGCATTTGGAATGCCCGTCGAAATTTTTTGGCCGGCCAGGAAGATCGAAACATTACCGCTTCCGCCCTCAAGCCAGATAAGCGCTTCATTGTTCGATCCGGTGTTAGCAGCATAGGAAAAGAGCGGCGTCCCGTTACCGACATCGGTTTGCGATGATGCGAAAGTGACTTCGACCGTGATCGCATCCGTCGGAAAGCCTTCAAGATTTGACGAAACCGCGACGTCATCATTGCCGCCATCCTGATTGAGCGACAACACGCCGGGTGCTTCTGTCGGCTCAAGCAACAAGTCGGTCGGCGCCTCATTGACGTCATTAACATTGACTGTCACGGCCTCTGTATAGACATTGCCTGCGCCGTCTTCGACAGCGATTGTCACCTCATGAGAGTCCTGGGCTTCATGATCCAGCGACGCACCAGCTTTTAGTTTCAACTCATTACCGACAACCTCGAACAGGCCCGACGGGTCATCCGCCAGGGTGAACGTCGCCGTGTCGCCGGCATCGGGATCATTAGCGGTAAGAGTCGCGACCGTCGCGCCGACAATATTTTCGCTGATGTCGCCGCCGGTCACTTCGATATCGACTGGCGCTTCATTGACGTCTGTTACGCTCACGGAAAATATACGGCTTGTGGATAAGCCGCCGGCGTCGGTTGACGTCACAGTGACATCAACGCTTTCGCTATTTTCATGATCCAGACGAACGCCGTCTTTTAGCTTTAGCTGCATGGCGCCAGCGCCATCGTCAACAACTTCAAAACGCGCGTCATCCACTACATATGAATGACTGTCGCCAGCATCCGGATCAACCGTTGCGACCTCGCCAATGACGACGCCTTCGACATTCTCATTCGTCACGACTGCGCCGTTCTCATAAGTCGCTGAGACAGTCGCATTCAGGCCGTCGGGGCCGCCCTGGTCAGGGTTAAAGACCCGAACGCTGTTCTCGCCATCGACCAGGTCCGGCGTTGAAAAACTTCCGTTCACAAGCTCCAGCGGCTCCATAACACCGGAACTCGGCGTACGTGTTGCAAAAGCTTCAACCCCGTTTTCAGTAATCACGACTTTTATACGCGGGCTGCCATCGGTATTCGCAACCCAGGGCCTGGTTATTGCGGCGCCATCGCCAAACTGCAGGAAACTTTCTTCAGCCGGATTATAATGAGCATGCTCAAGCTGGATCACGCCGCCGGTCAGGGACTCGCCGTTGACGTCAATCTCAAACGAATTGTCGACATAATCAAAATTAACAACAATTTGCGCAGAGTCAGTGGCGGCGCCAGCAAGATTGATCAACGCGGAATCGGCGCCGCCGCCCTGCCCTGTCGTAATCTCAGCATCGACAATCGAAGCCTCTACTGTTTCTTTTGGCAGCGCAGAAGCCAGTGTTATTTCTGTGGGCGCTTCGTTAACGTCTGCGACATTGATGGTTACAGTCTCTGAATAGACGTTTCCGCCGCCATCTTCGACGGCGACTGTCACTTCATAGGAATCCTGCTCTTCGTGATTAAGCGACACCCCGTCTTTCAGTCGTAGTTCATTGCCGACCACTTCAAACAAACCGGATGCGTCATCCGCCAAAGAAAATGTCGCCGTATCGCCACTGTCAGGGTCAGACGCCGACAATGTCGCGACCGTTGCGCCGGCATTGTTCTCATTCACCGTTGCGTTCGAGAAATCGATGTCAACCGGCGCCTCATTCACATCCGCGACCGGAATGGAAAGGTCTAGGGTCGAGCTTTCGCCGTGCTCATCCGTCGCCGTAATTGTCACGCTGACTTCAGATTCAACTTCATGATCCAGCGTTTCGCCGGACTTCAGCTGCAAGGCGAATCCATGATCCGTTTCGACAATCTCAAACCGGTCATCGTCAACGCCATAGACAATGCTGTCGCCTTCCGCATCGACAATAGACAAAAGCGCCGCGCCATCGCCGTCAATATTCTCGGTCACGCCAACACGGTCGCCGTCTGTGACACCCGGCAATCTAAAGGCTTCACCGCCAATAACCTGCTCGGCGCCATCCGTATCAGGACCGCTCCAGGAAAGTTTCAACGTCTGCCGGCCGCCATTTTCGAAATAGCGGATTTCGATGTCATGGGCGCCTTCGTCGAGATCCACTGTTACGGATCGCGTACGGGTTCCGTGCAGGCCGTCATTGTCCAGCACCGCCACGCCGTCAATGAACAGCATGCTTCCATCGTCGCTGGCGAGGTTGATCGTGTAGGAGCCTCCCTCTTCCACCAGTAACTGGCCTTCATATTTCGCCGCAAAGAAATCGCCCGGCGCGCCTTCCCAAAACGCTTCGTTGCCGGTCATGTAATTGAGACTGTCGACAACGCCTTCGGCGTCCGGCGGCGCATTGAAATCGATCTCGCTCAAATTTCGGATTGAGTGGCCCACATCATAGTAGGACGCCTGCAGACCTTCACCGCCGGTAACTGATATTTCCGGCGCGGTGTTGGAGTTATCAACATCAACGGAGAAAATCTGCGTGTCGCTGGCGCCCGCCGCATCGGTTACCGTAACAGAGACATCGACACTCGTTTCAACTTCGTGATCAAGGCTGGCTCCATCTTTTAATTTAAGCACAGGCTCGCCATCGACCTCAACAACCTCAAAGCGGTCGTCATCGACAGTAAATGTATGAGTATCGCCCGCATCGGGATCAGTAACCGCAAGTGTTGCAATCACCGCACCCGACATATCTTCAGCAACGCTTAGATTATCGAATGTGTCCCCGTGCTCGAATGCGCCACCGCTAATGATTTCATTGGCGCCGCCCGTATCCGGACCGTTCCAGGAAAGCTGCAAAGTCTGTGCACCGCCATTTTCAAAATAGCGAATCTCGATGTCGTGAGAACCTTCATCAAGGTCGACAGTGACCGAGCGGGTGCGCGTCCCATGCAGCCCGTCATTATCGAGCACCGGTACGCCGTCAATGAACAGCATGCTGCCATCGTCGCTGGCGAGGTTGATCGTGTAAGAACCACCTTCGTTGACAACCAGCTGACCTTCATATTTGGCCGCGAAGAAGTTGCCGGGGGCGCCTTCCCAAAACGCTTCGTTGCCGGTCATATAGTTGAGGCTGTCGACGACGCCCTCAGCATCCGGCGTGGCGTTAAAATCGATCTCGCTAAGGTTCCGGATTGAATGGCCGATATCGTAGTAGGACGCCTTTAAGCCTTCGCCGCTCGCCAACCCAAGCGTCGGCCCTTCATTGACATCCGCAACCGTGATCGCAAGCGTTTCCGATGTAGACAGGCCCGCCGCATCCGTTGCGGTGACGGTGACGTCAATGGAGTCTGCTTCCTCATGATTGAGGGAAACGCCATCTTTCAATTTTAGTTCATTGCCAACGATCTCAAATCGGTCGTCGGAAACTTCAAATCTATGCGTATCGCCAGCGTCCGGATCGATGGCGCTTAATGTTCCAACGACAGCGCCGGCGTTGTTCTCGTCGAGAGTGTTACCAGACAACTCTATATCAATCGGCGCTTCATTTACGTCAGCGACGTTGATTGTCACAACTTCACTGTAAACGTTCCCCGCGCTATCTTCGACGGCGACCGTGACGTCATAAGAATCCAGCCCCTCATGATCGAGAGAAACCCCATCCTTTAGCTTCAGCTCCGTTCCTACGACTTCAAACAGTCCGGAAGGGTCATCTGCAACTGAGAATGTCGCCGTATCGCCTGCATCGGGGTCAGATGCAGACAGCGTCGCCACGGTGGCGCCCGCATTGTTCTCGTCAACACTGCTGCCGGAGAAATCAATATCGAATGGCGGCTCATTAATATCGGCGACTGTAATCGCAAATGTTTCCGACGTGGCGAGCCCGCCCGGATCCGTCGCCGTGACGATCACGTCAATGGAGTCCGCTTCCTCATGGTTGAGGGAAACGCCGTCTTTCAATTTCAGTTCATTGCCAACAACCTCAAAACGATCGTCGGAAACCACAAAGCTATGCGCATCACCGGCGTCCTGATCAATAGCGCTTAACGTTCCGACCACAGCGCCAGCTGTATTTTCGGCGACCCCACTTGCTGACAATTCAATGTCAACCGGCGTTTCGTTCACATCAGCGACGTTGATGGTCACAACTTCACTATAAACATTCCCCGCTTCGTCTTTTACAGAGATCGAAATTTCATAAGACGCCTGACCCTCATGATCGAGGGCGACACCGTCTTTCAGCTTCAACTCATTGCCGACAATCTCGAACAATCCAGACGGATCGTTCTCCAAAGCGAATGTGGCGGTGTCGTCCGCATCCGGATCGGACGCCGATAACGTTGCAACGGTAGCGCCTGGTAGATTCTCGGATACAGTGTCGCCGGAAAGCTCGATATCTGTCGGCGCTTCATTAACGGGCGCCAGGACGGGATCATCATTGTCGGGATTACCCTGACCGTTCGCCTGGGCCTGTCCGCCCAATGATGCTCCGGCTTGCGCACCAAGCGGCGCAGATGCATCGGCGACAAAGGTTGGACTTTCAACCGCTCTCAACCCGCCCTCAACAGGGCCCGAGCGAGCCTCAGGCGCCGGCGCCTGGTCGCCCCCGTAATTTTCTGCATTTGTTTTATCGTTGTCAGAGGTGGATTGCCGCGCATCTTTTTGCGATGACGGCGCCGCTTCGCGCTCGCCATCCGGCAGATCCGTTGCAGCACCCTCCGCCCCGCGGCCCGTTGGCGCGGAAGACATCTCCTTACCGGCTTTTTCTTCACCGAAATGAAGGTTGCCGTAACCGGCCTCGCCGCCATCGGAGTCAAACTCGGAAATATCGGCCTCACGGGCCTTTTTCAGCGCTTCGCGTTCGTCTTCATAAACGCTGGCTTCGGCGATTGATCGCTCGGATTCTGACCGGTTCCGGTCATTCTCCACCGCACGCTTTTTCAACTCTTCATTACGGGACTCGGCCATCGAGGTACTCTTTACGCAACATTAACAGCCTGAAGACTACCGAGATTAGATTAATCAGAAACTTATCGAACTAGTTAAATCCTTATTAATCACGACCATCGCTGGCGGTGCTTATCATTCTTAAAGGATTTAACGATAGGTGAATTGGAAAGTAACTGTTGTAACGATTTTGCCTCTCATGCCGCAGACAATCTGGAGTACATTAAAAGGGGTTGTGCGCGAGACCCTGTTGATCAAGTCCGACGAGGATGGCTTGCAAGAGCCTTCTCTCGGCCTGACGATCTATGCCGCGTCCGCCGTCGTCAATATTCTGGCGCTCGCTCTACCCTTGTCCATCCTGCAAATTTACGACCGTGTTTTGCCTAACGCCGCATTCGACACGTTAACCATGCTTGTCGTCGGGCTTTTCTGTGTGATCCTGATTGACAGCATCCTGAAATATATGCGCTCGTTTGTGGCGAACTGGGCCGCCGCTTCGTTTACCCACAAGCTGTCCATTCGCGCCCTGTCAACAATGCTTACATCCCCGCCATCCGAATTTAATCGCGTTACCGCAAGCGAACATCTGGAACGCCTGGGCGCCATTAGCGGCCTCGGAAACCACCTTGGCGGACAATCGCGGCTGGTCGCTATCGATATATTGTTCATTCCGATTTTCGCCGGCGTTATCATGCTGGTGGGCGGTTCGATCTTCCTCGTCATGCTGGTCCTGTTTGCATTGTTCGGAAGCTTCGCCATTCGCCGCACCGTAGACCTCAACAAGGTGATCGCAGCACGCGAACAAATGGATTCGCGCAAGAATGATTTCTTCATCGAAATTCTGCGCGCCATGCAAACTGTCAAGGCGCATGCAATGGAACCGCTCATCATGCGGCGGTTCGAGCGTTTACAATCAGCAGCCAGCGTCATCACCAAACGCCTCGTCGAACATACCGGCGCGTCACAAACCCATAACGCAATGTACACAGCCTTATCGGTGGTCGCCATCGTCGGCGTGGGCGCCTTGCTGGTGTTTAACGGACGTTTGACCATCGGCGCGCTCGCATGCTGCATGCTGCTTTCCTCACAACTCTTACAGCCGCTTATGCGCTCGCTATCCGCCTGGAATGAGGCGCAGCTGGCCAAGCACCGGCGAGGCCGCATTGCCGAAATTTTTGCTGACGAAAATGAAAGTCATGCGCTCGATATTGGCCATGACGCCGCTCACTATGACGAGCAGCCCATCGCCCAGCCTGTTTCTTTCATCGGTGTCACCATTCAGCGTGGAGAAACGAAACCGCTGTTTCAGAATCTCAATCTGAATGTTCCTGCTGGCGCCATTGTCGCTCTGCGCGGCGTCGACGGCAGCGGCCGAACATCTCTGCTGCGCGCGTTGATGGGCGACGTTGCTGTAACCGATGGCGAAATTAAAATTGGCGAAACATCGATTACAAAGAATGATCACGAACGCTCTCAAACTTCCGTGCGTTATGTCCCGCCGACGCCCACTGTGTTCCGCGGCACAATCATTGAGAATTTGACTTTATTCGGCGCTATCTCCGCCAACACCGCGCTGGCGGCGTCAAAACTCATCGGCCTTGATGATCAGGTTGTTCGTCTGCCGCTTGGTTATGACACGTTACTGAAAAGCGCCGCGGGACGTGACATTCCAACAGCGACGGCGCAGCGCATCTGTATTGCGCGCGCAATCGCCACCAACCCGTCCGTTCTCATCTTTGACGACGCCAACACGCTATTGGATATGTCAGGCGAAAAACGCTTTGGTGAGGCGCTTCGTTTACTGCGTGGCAAAATCACGATCATCCTCGCCACCCACCGCCCATCCCTCATTCGAAATGCAGATGCGGTTTACGACGTGGTCGATGGCGCCCTTGTGCAAGCCAATGCACAGACAGAAAGGGCGGCCGGTTGATGACGCAGGAAAATCCACAACAGCAGACGCAAGGCGCTGGCCAGACAGACGCTCGAAAGCTGCGTAGTCCCGTCCATGCATTGCGTCAAAGCATTGAAACAGCGTTCAGCAATAGCGTTGCCTCAAACACGACAACGAATGAGGACTGTGTCAGTGTCATTGGACGATTTTTGAAAATTATCGACTGGTCACAAGGCGCGCGCCGTATTTTTGAGGCGATGCCTCATGCTGATACCATGGAAACGCTTTCGGCTTTCCGGTCAGTTTTATATCGTCTTGGCTTTAAGACGAGCATCGAAAAGGCTTCGATAGAGAAACTGCGCAATGAATATTTGCCATGCTTCTTGCGGACTGAAAATGGCCGTGTTGTCCTGATCGAAAAAACCAACGATAAAGGGAACCTGACGATATTCGATCCGCGCAATAAAGAGCGGATCGAGATTGCGCCCGACCAGGTAACAGGCGTCGTAATTTTTCCGGAGCTTGACGACCAGAAAGCCGATCAGACCGTCCCAACAAACGTCAAATGGTCGACACGCGTCATTCAGGCGTTCAAGCCGGTCATCGTTCAGATTTTCTTCGTCAGCTTCGCCATCAACCTATTTGCGCTGGCGCCGCCGCTCTACGTCATGAATGTATATGACAAGGCAATCGGCACGAAGTCTCTGGACGTTCTGATCGGCTTGACCGTCGGCATGGCGATTATTGTTGCAGCGGACTTCGCATTGCGGCGCCTGCGGGTGAAGCTGCAGTCATATCTCGGGGCGCGCCTTGATGAACAGGTCAATGAGGCCGCTTTCCGGCAACTGCTCCATATGGAGCTTTCCTATACGGAAGATGCGCCAATTGGCTCTCAATTAACGCGTCTTCGGCAAATGACATCCCTGCAAGAGGCTTTTACGGGACAGCTTGCGGCGGCGGTGTTCGATTTGCCGTTTGTATTCCTGTTTGTCGCTGTCATCGCACTCATTGGCGGGCATATGATCTGGATTCCGGTCGCGTTAATCACTGGATATGTCGTTGTCGCCGCCTGGGCGACACCGCGCACAAACAAGCTTGTCCGGGCTGCGGGGGACGCGAAAGCAAGATTGAACAACTTAACCGTTGAGGCTGTCGCCGCGCAAAGCGCGATCAAGGACCTGTCCGCGGAATCGATCTGGCTGAAAAAGCATCGCCGGCTTTCCGCACAGGCCGCCATGGCCCATATGAAAGCGCGTCAGTTCAACACGCTGGTGCAGACATTCTCTCAGTCGATGGTGGCGATCGCCGGGGTCGCAGTACTTGCAATCGGCACGCAGCGCGTCATTGCGGGCGATCTCAGCGCCGGCGCGTTGATCGCCATAATGGCGCTCGCCTGGCGCGTATTGGGCCCGATCAGAAACCTTTTCCTGAGCGCGCTGACTGTCGGCCATACGCTGCAGAGCATTGAACAGATAAACAGGCTCGTGCGCATGCCACTGGAGCGTGAACCAAATTCCGGCCCGTCAATCCCGCGTACATTCAAGGGCCATGTTGCTTTCGAAGGCGTGACGTTCAGATATCCAGGCCAGCGTGAGCCGTCACTACGATCCGTATCCTTTCAGGTGCACCCCGGCAATCTTTTATGCCTGTACGGGTCTTCCGGGTCGGGTACGTCGACCGTATTGCGGGTTCTGATGGGTCTTTATCAGCAGCAGGCAGGGTCGGTCTATATTGACGGCCTTGATCTGCGCCAACTCGACAAGGGCGAGTGGCGCCATTCCCTTGGTGTTGCTTTACAAACGCTGGACTTTTTCCACGGTACGATTGCGCAAAATATTCGGCTGGCTCATCCCGCCGCGACCGATGAGGAAATTGCCGAAATCATTCGTCATTTTGGCGTCGATAAATATTTCGGCAATGTTCTCGATGCTGGCGTTGAAACGAGATACACAACGCTTTCGCAATCGAACTGGCCGGACGCATTACGCAGCCGCATCAATCTGTGTCGCGCCTTTGTGAAGAAAGCACCGCTATATCTATTGGATGAACCGGCGTTGACGCTTGATGGCGCGGGTGAAAAAGCGCTTCTGTCTTTGATCGAAGAGCGAAAGAAAACAAGCGCAATCATTATGACGACCCAGCGGCCAAGCCATATGCGCATCGCCGACCAGGTGCTGTGGATGGAGCGCGGCGCAGTACGTGACGCGGGAACGCCCGATCAGGTCGTCCCAAAACTTCTTGCGGTGCAAACTGCTGCGCCTGCTGCAGCACAAGCATAAGAAAGCGAGCTTTGCAATGACGACCGAAATGCAACCGTCCCAAACGCATCACGATACCGTTGGCGAACGTCACGGTCTGGCCCTGCCGATTGAGCTTGAGGAAGGCGCGCCGCCGCACCTGCCGCGCGCAATCCTCGCTGTGATCAGCGGCCTTGTCCTGACACTTCTGGTTTGGGCGAATATCGCACAGGTCCGCGAACTCTCCATCGCGCTCGGCGAAGTCGCGCCTTATGGTTCGACGCGGGAAGTCGCCCATCTGGAAGGCGGCATCGTAGAAGAAGTTTTCGTATCCCCCGGCGACTATGTCGAAGCGGACGCCCCGCTCGCCAGGCTTCAGGCCGCAAGCGCCGGCGGCGAATATGATCGCTTTTCCGTCAGGCGTGCAAACCTGTTGTTGCGCGCCGAACGCCTGGCCGCACAGGCGGAAGGCCGTATGCCGAATTTCAGTGATTTTCAAAGTGACTGGCCATCATTAATCAGTGAACAGATGGCTATTTTTGAATCATCCGCCAATCAGCACAAAGCTGACATGGATGTACTGGAGGGGCGCGAAGCATCCGCAGATTCAGAGGTCCGCAAGGCGGAAGCCGATTACAAAGCGCAAAAGGAGCTTCTTGAGTATGCAATCGAGCAGCTGGCGATACAGGAAGAACTGATTGAAGAGGGCTTCACTTCACGCCGGGCCTATCTGGAGGCAAAAGCGGCCGTGTCGTCATCGCAAGCCTCTACCGCCGCATCAAAAGCGCGCCTTGAACAAGCGCAACGGGCTCACGCCGGCGCGGTTTCCGAGCGCCTCAGCGCCGAGGCCGAATACCGCACCGCCGCGGCTGAAGAACGCGCGCAAGCGGTTGCGGAACTTGCCGAACTCGCTGAACCGATCCAGTCAATGCAGGATCGCGCCGACCGATTGACCGTTCGCACGCCAATCGCCGGCGTCGTAAAGGACATCACAGTGAACGGGACTGGCGATGTGGTCAGTCCGGGCGGACTTGTCGCCGAAATCACGCCTACAAGCGACACGCTGTTCGCAGAGGTTCATGTTGAACCGAAAGATATCGGTCACATTGGCATCGGCCAGAAAACAGAAATCAGCGTTACAACATTCGACCCCAATCGGTATGGAAAGCTTAACGGGAGCATCGCCCATATTTCAGCCGACTCGTTCGTCGATGAGCGCACGGGTGAAAGTTTTTATGTCGCCTTCGTCGCCCTGGACAGCCAGACAATCGGCAAAGGCCGTCTGGCGCGCGAACTGACAGCAGGGATGGAAGTGCGTGCGGAAATCATCACGCAATCGCGCACGATGATGCAATATATGCTGAAACCTGTCGCACGCTCGCTGGATCAGGCATTCTCGGAACGCTAGACCACGCGTCGCTTAAAAACGCCATTGGAATTCAATAACGCCATCCGTGCTGGCGCGTCGGTCAAGCATGTCCATCTCGACGCGACTGGAGAGGGATACAGAATCGGTGCGCCACAGATCCACGCCGGCGCCTAGACGCAACGCATCCCGGTTTTGCAACGCGCTTGGCAGGTCAAACCGGAACCCGGGAGCATCTGCGAATGTCGCAAAACGGCGATCGCCGGAAAGTTGCACCCGCCGACTCCACGCCGCACTGATCCGCGGCGACACCAGCCCAACCGGCGTCTCTACAGTCCAGCCGAGCCGCATCCCCAAATCCGTTTCCAGCCTGTTCGTCGAACGGCGGTCCAGCGACACCGCAGCGCCGCCTGCATTCGACGCATCGAAACCATCTTCATCAATCGCGCCAAAACGCACGCCGCCGAAAATTTCCGACCGACCGCCAGCAAAGGCGAAAGCGCGGCCAGTTTCGATGGACGCCGTTACGTTCGAGCCGGAATGTTCAAGTGATGAAGTCGTCGTTGTGCTGAAATTCCCTACTGGCCGGTCAAGCTGATAATCCTGATTGCCGTAGGAAACGATAGCATCGACATACCCATTATCACCAAGACGATGTGAGCCGTAAAAAGACATCATAAAGCTGTCGATTTGCGCCTCGTCAACGGCAAAAGAAGCGTCGATTGAACGTGATCGCACCGCACCGAAACTGGCGCCGAAAACCGTTCCCGACGGAAGGAAATAATCAGCGCCGATTATCGACCCATGACTTTCGCCATAAGCGCCTTCCAGCCCGCCAAAACTTGCACGCCAGGCGCCGTAAGACACACCCTTGCCCAGATTAAACCTTGACGACTGATCAAACCGCACCGGCTCCATGCCGCCGATAAAACCGGATTCAGATACGCCACCAACGCTCAGCTGGCGCAAAGCTGCGAGACGCTGGCGCGCGCCTGACTCGAAGCGGTTGATTGTATCCGTCGCATCGCGACCAAAGTCATCGAACCGCGCCGGGTTGAGATTGGCGAGCTCTGTCGCAAAGTCGGCGCCGCCAGGCAAGCGTTGAATGCGCGCCAGCGTATCAGCAAGCGCGCCGCCTGCTTGTAACGCAGCTTGATCGAGTTGCGCAGCGAATGACTGATCAACATTGTTTTCCGCCGCAACGGTCGTAAAACTCGCGACGGAGGCGACGACCTGAACAGCCTGAGGCGCCTGCACGAGATCAAAGCTCAACAGGGGCGTTGCATCAGGCAAGGTTTCACTTGAAAAGGAACCGCCCACAGACGATGCGGTGATCACATCGAAGGACTGACCATCGGCGAACAGGCTGGAGCCGGCTGTTACTTCCACGCTTCCGCCCAGCGTTGTCGCCCCGCCAATGGCAAACTGTCCAAACGTACCGTCGCCATCGACAAAAGTTTTGAACGCGCCACTGTTGCTGAACGCATAACCCGATGAGGTTTGCAAAACGCCATCTTGCACATCGATCGCTTGCATGACCGGCAGGACCGGAATCGCAAATATTCCACCGCCGGTTTTCTGCGCAATCTCAAAGCTCGACAATGCGCGTGAGAAGGAGCCGTCGCCTTCGAAGATAACGGTATCCGTTCCGCTGCCGCCGCTCGGATTTCTTGTGGTTGTTGGCGTACCGCTCAAGATCAGCGTATCGTTTCCATCACTAAGGCTGATTGATCCACGAACGGAGGATCCGTCTAAGAGTACAAGCGTATCGTCACCGGAGCCGCTATTGATCCCTATCCCGCTCCCAACGGACGTACCGAGTGTAGCTGTTATTGAACCTGCATTAACAATCGTATCATTACCGGCGCCTGAGGAGACAGCGATTGCGCTGCGTCCGGAAACAGTCGGATTTTCGTTAGCAATCTCATCACCGCCGACGGTTCCTCTCGCCGATGCGGTTGCGGAGACCGACGGGTTTGAAATTGCAGTAATCGATCCATCGTTCCAGATCAAATCATAACCGCTGCCGGTTTCAATACCGCGAGCGACAGCGTTCCGGGCCCGGGCGTTAGCAGTCGCAATTGAATCGCCATCCAAACCAATGGAGCGCGCACGCGCATTAGCGACGGCGCGCGGTTTAGACGTAACAGTAATCGACCCGGCGTTAAAAACTATATCGGCTCCGCCAGCCGTACTGACGCCATAAGCCGCAGCATTATCAGCATTCGCCGTCGCTATTGCAGTGGAATCGATGCCAAGGATATCGCCGCCAAACAGGGCGTCCGCCTCAGCCTGATCAGCTCTGGGCTCAGCGGTTACATTGATCGAGCCTTCATTAACGATCATGTCAGCCCCGTTCCCAAACCATACGCCAGCCGCGCGTGAACTGTTTACCGTAACTGTCGAGGTCGCATCTGAATCAGGCTGGGTGCCGGCTTCGATTCCATCGGCGTCACTAATAGCGTCAGCATTGCCAGTGGGACGCGACAGAACAACTACCGTACCACTGTTGACGAATGTATTGCCTCCACTTCCAGCGATAAATCCGTATGCGCGTGCGGAGCTGACGCCCACGCCCGCCGCCGCATCACCGTCGCCATCTGCAAACGCATCGCCATCCGCATTTGCACGCGCATAGCCAGCGCCGCGGATTTCCACCTCGATAAATCCATCATTCCAGGCCGTTGTCGCATCAGCGCCCGCATTGATCCCGCGCGCATCCTGACCGTTATTGGATGCCGTCGCTCGCGCAACTGCATCCAGATTTAGCCCGAATATATTGTCGAGCGTGTCCCCTTTGGATGTGCTGTTTGACCGCGCCTGCCCTGCCGTATCGACTACAATATCACCAGTATTCCAGACTTCGTTAAGGCCAGCGCCGCCGTCGACGCCAAGCACTCGCGTTGTCGTCGAGGTTCGCGAATTGGTAATGCCTTTGGTAAAAAGCCCGCCTGTATTTGCTGCGTTGGTTGAACTTGGCCGGGCAGTGGCGACAACTGTGACGCGGCCGCCGTTTAAGATGGTGTCCGCACCACCATCGCCTGCGAGCCCCACTGCATGCGCCGTCGCAGAAACGGTTGAGCTGGCTCTGGCGCTGCCTACAGTCGCCGTCGTATTGCCTGATGCGGTCGTCGTCGATGTCGCTCGCGCTTCGACTCTGCCAGTGTTTTCAATAATGTCGTCGCCGGCGCCGCCGCCAATACCCAGTGATGTCGATGACGACGTTGCGGTCGCGGAAGTACGGGCCCCGCCCGCAAAAACATAGCCCGTTCGATTAATCGAACCAATTGATGTTGACCTTGCCCGAACGCGATCGGTGTTAAACAATTGATCCGCGCCATCGCCGCCAAGCATGCCTGAACTTGACGCCGTCGCCGTAGTCGACGCCCCGGCAGAGGCTGAACCAAAGATGACAGTAACGCCGCCAGTCGTCGTCAGGTTCGACGTCGTGTCAACAAAAAGATCGCCAGCGTTGCCAGCAATATCGTCGCCCGCGCCGGCATTTTGCCCGATCCCGGTTGCTGTTGAATTCACCGACCCGCCGGCGGAGCTGGCTCCCGCTATGTTTACCGTTGAGTTGCCCAGAGTCGCGGTTGCGCTGGCGTCAACGTCCAACTCCTCCGTCGACAACAACGCATCAGCGCCGCCGCCGCCAACAAAGCCTGTGGACCGGCTGGCCGCGCCAGCCGCAGCGGTTGATTGTGTTGCGCCGGCGATTGTGACTTGCGTACCAGACACCGAATTCGATGATGTGGCGTTCGACTTGACCCGACCATTGGCGACAACCGTATCGTCGTCATCGCCTGCATCAACGCCGATGGCTTCGGACTCGCCGCCGACGCGAGGTTTCGACGATGTAAAGCCTGCCAGGTTGAATGACGTCGCATTGGTCGAGAAAGTATTCGACGCGCGAACATCCAGGAAGTCATCGATATTAATGGTATCGGCGCCGGCGCCGCCCGCGATCCCCAGTGCTGTCGGGTCCGACGTGACGCCGGAGTTATCAAACGCAGCGCCTAATATGGCGACGGATGTGTTGCGTAGAGAGAAGTTCGTTGTGGCGTCGATATCTGCTGTGCCGCCAAGCGAGATGAAGTCATTCCCGTCACCACCTGTAATTCCTGTTGCGGAAGGAGCAAAGCCAAAGACGTTCTTGGCGGAGGTTGCTCCGACTAACTGAACAACGGTGTTGTTCGCGCTGCCGATAACTTTTGAGTCAACGCGAATGTCGGACCCGTCAAAAGTAACAATCTCATCGTCACCGGCGCCGCCATCGACACCGACGCCATCGGTGTTCGCCGTCAGCGTGATATCGGCGAACGCCGCCCCCGCGCCGCCGACCGACACGGTCTGTGCTGAAGCGTCAGCAATTGTCGTCGTCGTTATCGACCCTAAATGGCCGATCAGATCATTACCGCCTCCGCCTTCAATACCCGCGCCGATCGCATTTGAAACTGTTGAAATTTCACCATTGGCGAAGCCGCCCACTGAAACCGAAACCGTTCCTGCACCAACCATAGCTGTCGAAGTCGTTGTGATGTCGCTTTCATTGACGATTTCATCATCGCCGCCATCCCCTGTGATTCCAACTGCATGGGCATTGCTGGTTGTATCTGCATCGGCAAAAGAGGCGCCGATGAGATTGACCCCAACGCCAGTTGTTGTGGTTGTCGACGTCGATGTCGACGTCACCGCATTTCTATTGACTATGACGTCTTCATCGGCGCCGCCGGCAATGCCAATCGCGGTTGCATCGGCGACTGTCGTCGCATCAACAAACGCCGCTCCGGTGAAATTCACCGAAACCCCGGTCCCGGTAGTGCTTGCAGTTGATGTCGACGTCACCACGCCTTCGGAAATGATCTGATCGGCGCCGCCGGCGCCTGCAAGACCATAGGATGTTGTCTCCGACCGCGTGGTCGCATCGTTGATAGGAGCGCCCGTACTTGTCACGGAGACCGCGACAGAAGGTGTCATCGCCATCGCCGATGTGGTGACCGTTCCAAAGTTTCCGATCACATCATTGTCTTCACCGCCATCAATGCCTGCAGCTGTTGCGAATGCTTTGGTGGAAAGGTCATCCAGCGTGAAACCAAGCAAAGCAACCGACACATTGGTCGAAGCCGCCCTGGCGACGGCATTGGTCGCCAACTCATTCTCGTTCATCAGCATGTCAGCGCCAATGTCGCCGAAAAGTCCTATTGCATCTGCCTGAGCACGGGTGGAAAGACCGCCAATCGAGGCGCCGAGGAGATTTGCGTTCACCGTGACGCCCTGAACATTTGCGTCAGCAGTTGTCGTCACAACGCCGTCATTCAGAACGTTGTCATCACCCCAGCCACCGGTCACGCCGTATGCTGTTGAAAACGCTTTTCCGTCAAAATCACCGAGCGCGCCGCCAGTCAGCGAAACGGCGACGCTGGCGCCGGTGACATCGCTGTCCGCCAGGACCGTCAAATCCGAAATGTTGACGATCACATCATCGCCGTATCCGCCATCGACGCCGAAAGCGTTTGCAGAGCCCGTGTTTGTCGCTGTCGCCAATGCAAAACCGACCGGCACAAACGCGACCGGCGCCGCAACCGAAACGCTTACGCCGCTGGACTTTGCAATACTGTCCACAGTGACCGCACCGCTATTCATGATCTGGTCGGCATTCGCCAATGCCGACATTTCAGCATTCGCATCCTCTTCTTCATCGTCATCTGTTCCGGGACGCGCCGCATCGTCGCCGGCGATGCCTGTCGCATGTGAGTCGGCGTCAACAGTGGCGTCCGTCAACGCAGCGCCAACGGCGACGCCTTTCAAAACGCCGACCAGCGTAACCGCGACGCTTGCGCCTTTCCCATCCGCCGTTGAATCAACGTCGAGCGCCGTTGCGTTCGAAATCATGTCAGCGCCCAGACCGCCTTCAACGCCGCCGGTCGATGCTTTCGCTGTAGTTTTCGTATTGGCGAGGCTGATGCCGCCGGAAAGCCCCGCGCCCGCGGCGCCGATTTCAACGCCGACACTGGTGGAATTGGCGTTTGCCATTGATGCAGCCGTCAGTGTGCTGTTATTTTGAACGATATCATCGCCAGCCCCGCCGTTGAGCGCAGAGGCGTCCGCAATAGAAACTGTTTGCGCCTCAACAATCGCCGCGCCGAGCGATACGCCGGCGACGGTTCCTTGTCCTGCAATTGAGATCGCATCGCTGTCAGCAGATGACATTGCACTTACATCAATGACCCCGGCGGCGCCCAGTTGATCGGCGCCCTCGCCAGTGGCGGCGCCGGCGGCGCTCGCGTCAGCCATGACGCCAGCGCGCGCCAGCGCCCCCCCTGCTGCAACACCGGCTTGCGCCGTAACCGCAACCTCAATTGCAATACTGTCCGAATTCGCTTGTGCATCGGATTTTGACGTGATCGTCCCAACCGTCGTCACCACATCGTCAAGCAGCCCGGTTGAAATACCGGTCGCGCCTGCATTCGCTGTGGCTGAGCCGTCAGCAGCGGCGGCGTTAATCGCAACGCCCGCCAGCGTCCCGTTCAAGTCAATCGCAAGCGACGTGGAATTCGCCTTGGACATTGCATCTGCGGTGATCGTTCCAAGGTTCGTGATCTCGTCAAATCCGAAATCGCTGGTTATGCCAGTGCTTGTTGCGTTGCTGGTCGTGACGGCGCGCGTCAGCGCAACGCCCGCAGAAAGTCCGGCCTGAGTGACCACGCCCAGCTCGACCCCGACGCTGTCGGAATCAGCGTCAGCGACAGACATGGCGCTCAAGGTCTCAAAGTTTGTGATTGAATGATTGCCGCTTGGCGCATCAAACGCGCTTGCGGTCGCCGTTGCTGTCGTATTTGAGTCGGCCAGACTGGCGTTCAGCGTTAGCCCGTTCACCGTTCCGCTGACGCCAATCGAAATAGCATCACCGCGCGCAGTCGCATTTGCATTCGTTGTAATCGACCCGCGATTCTCCGCGCCTTGATCATTGCTGGACCAGTCAACGCCAGAAGCGTCAGCTGTCGCGGTGGCGCCGGTGATCGACAGGGTCCCGGCGCCGGCGAAGCCAGCCGTCGTGGCGCCCGTGAGGGCAACCGAGACGCTGTCAGCAAATGCATTCGCTGTAGCGTCGGCGTCAAGCGATCCGGTGTTGACCAGCAAATCAGCGCCATCACCGCCGGTAATCGCCTGCGAAGCCGCATTGGCGTTCGCCGCACCGTCAACAGCCGCAATGCCCGCGGCGCCGCCGGACGACACGCCCTCAAGCGATATTGTCAGCCCGAATGTATCCGCAGTGGCGGTAGACATTGCGTTCGCCGCGCCCTCATTGATGATCACATCGTCGCCGGCGCCGCCATCCATAGCGGTTGCGTCAGCGTCAGCATCCGTCGACGCACGCACGACAACGCCTTCACTGACAACACCTTCTTTTTCAATCGATGTCGTGACCCCGACGCCGGTCGATGTGGAGTCGGCGACCGCGATGGCGTCGATTACACCCTCTTCGTTGTTGGTCAGAACATCATCGCCGCCATCGCCCGCCATGCCGGTTGTTGTCGCTGTCGCCGCTGTATCGACGTCAGCGAGCGTCAACCCGAGATCAAAACCAAAACCCATTGGCGGAGAGAATTCCGGTAACTCAACCGACACACTGATCGCCAGCGCATCCGCCGTTGATGTCAGGTTAATAACGCCGCCATTGAGCAACATGTCTGAGCCGCTGCCGCCGCTGAGACCAATCGCCTCCGCGAACGTTCCTGCGCCCGCGCCGCCTAGCGTAAACCCTGGCAGGAAACCCGCTTCATCGGGCAAAAAACCACTCGGCGTACTGACGGCGACGCCAACCTGTTGTGCTGTGGAAGTCGTTGCGCCGGTGATCGCGCCTAAATTGGTCAGCGTGTCGTCCCAACCGCCGCCGGACATGCCGATGATGCGCGATGACGCGAAGGTATCAAGCGAGGCGAGACTTTCACCTGCGATAATTGCCTGAAACGCTGCATCGGGCACGCCGATTGTAGCCACCGCGACGCTTACGGACTCCGTGTTGGCGTCGCCGGTCAGAACCAGATCACCGCTATTGAGAAGAACGTCTTCGCCCTCGCCGCCGTCAAGACCAATCGCCAGGGCCTGGATCGGCGGCTCGCCGGCTTCATCCGGGCTTTCATCAAATCCGGCGGAGATCCGACCGCCGATGATCGTGGCGTCAATCAGTGACAGGTTCACGCTATTGGAAAAAATGTCTGAATTCGCAGTCGCCATAATCGTGCCGGAATTTTCCAGCATGTCATCATTTACGCCGCCATCAATACCTTTCGCAATCGCAAGCGGCGCGAGATTGAATGCGCCGCCGGCGACGTCAATCAAGTTGATCTCCACATTAGTGGATTCAACTTCTGCATTCGCCGTCGCCATGATCGATCCGGTGTTGGACAAATCATCATCGCTCAGCCCGCCGGAAATGCCTGTCGTCAATGCAGTCGCATTAACGCTGTTGTCCGCAACGCCGCCATCGGAGAGGCTGAGCGCGCCAGCGCCGCGCGTCGCTTGCGCGTTCGACTCTGCAATAATCTCCCCCGCATTGACGATTGTGTCACGAATGAAATCGCCTTCGATACCAATAACGGTCGCATTCGCATTGGTTGAAGAATCGACAACGACGGCATTGACGATTTCAATGTCGAGCGCCACGGATGTCGCGGACGCGGTCGCGGTCGGCATTAAAACGCCCTGATTGATAGTCGTCAGGCCATTGCGCGTGCCGCGCATGCCAATTGCATTTGCGTTTGCCGTTATGTCGACCAGGGCGTTTTCATCGTATGAACTTGGCGACTGACCGATCATCGAGATTGTCGCAAGCGAATCGACGATCACCGATGATCGGTTATCCACCTGATCAGCGGCGAGACCGCCATCAATGCCAACGCCCAGGGCCTCAACCGTTGAGGGCGCGGTATAATTGAGGAACCCAATCAGGTTGAGCCCGAGGTTTGTAACGTCCCCGAAACCGGTAGACTGGACATTGATATCCTCGCTGTTGATCAAGGTATCGCGCCCGGTATCGCCAAAAAATCCGATGCCTTCGGCGCGCACATTCAGACCAAGCTGACTGGCGCTGAAGCCGGACAAGACAACATCATCATCTGCAAAAACATCAACATCGATGGCGCCGGCATTTTCAATCCTGTCCGACCCCGGCCCGGTTGAAACGCCAACGCCACGCACAGTCGGCGCGCCGGAGACATCGATCACGCCGCCATTGACTGTCCCCCGATCGCCGCCAGACCCGAGATCGGTGCCGATTTCGTCTATTTCCTGACCAATGGCTTCAGAAGCGACAAAGGGAAACGCTGTCAGGCATGTCGTTGCAAGCAGTCTCTTCAAAATCGCCGCGCCGGCGGCTTGTGAAGAAATTGTCATACGAGGTCCCCTTTATCTCGATGTTTATTTTTGATAGCAGTCGCAGTCCGTATACAAACGATAAGTCAATCGTCTGCGGCGAATGTGCGAGAGTCAGCAGCGCTCTTCGGTTGATGCGCGTTAGCTCCCCGTAAGGAGAGCCGCACAATCGTCTCATCAGCCCGTTACGCATCAGGTTTGCACACAAGACGCTTATCTAAAAGAATGGCGTTGCTTCGCGGGGCCGGTCAATTACGTGATTCCAGTAGACGCCAGCGCGAATAGATCTCATCTCAATCCACGGCCAGGCGACAGCCAGTGGTTTTTCGGCTTATTATCAACGGCTTACCGGCTATTACCCTGGAAGGTCACGCCAATGGGGCGCTGATGGAAAAGCAAGATCCCCTGCCCGGCGCGCTTACAACCGACAGCTGTAAATCATGCATCTCACTAAGCTCTCGCACGATCGAAAGGCCGAGCCCTTCTCCTTCTGGATTTGCGTCCGCTACATCGCCGCGACGGCCCCTTCCCAACGCCATCTCAATCTGCGCTTCAGAAAGTCCGGGCCCGGTGTCATAGACTTCGATTAATATGCGTTCACCACGCCGACGGCAGCCGACGACAACTTTTCCGTTACGGGTATAGGCGACCGCGTTTGCAACAAGATTGGTGAAAACGCGCAACAGGGGAAACGCCTCAATCGCCGCCGATTTGGAACTGTTTACGACAACCAGCGACAATCCTTTCGTCGTTGCTTCCACGGCAAACATGCCTTGCACAGCATCGAAGATAACCGCGAGCGGCGTCGCCGGGCCATCCAGGCTTTCTCCCGCCGTTTCATCGTCAAGCGCCTCCTTCATGTAATCGTCCACCAGCGCCTCAATATAATTCAGACTGCGCTCAATCCCTTCAGCCTGGCTTTTTGGCGGAGCGTCGGATTTTTCCAGCACACGCAATGAAGAACGCAATGCAAAGAGCGGCTGGCGAATGTCATGGGATGCATTTGCAAGAACGCGTCCGCGCTTTTCCGCCTCGCTGGCCGCCTGTTCATAACGGGTTTCCACTGTGTTGAGACGTTCATGCAACGCCAGATTGGCCTGCAAGGTTACAATCTGGTTGCGCCATGAATTGTCTCGCTCTTTCCTGATATGCAAAATTGCAGCAGTCATGGCGAGACCCATCATCGTTGCATCGAAAAGGGTCGCCATGCGGACGATATCAAGCGTTTCACTGCGCCCGGCCGATATGCCCAAAACATCTCTGGCCGTTACGAGAAGGGTGCCGCACACAATGCCGAGCCAGCCTACAACATAAAAGACGATGCGCGGCTGAATTGATCGCATTGCGCGTAACCCGATCACAAGAAACGAAACCGCCCCCAGCGTAACCCAATAGGTCGCAAGTTTTTTCGCCGGGCTTTCCCCGATCACAAACGCCAGAAACGGGATCGCAATGCAGCCGCCGATAAAAAACAACAGAAATAAATCCGCGCCTGGATAATCGCGCTTTGTATTTAGAAATATTCGGGCGAAGACAGCTGCCGACAGCCCCACCAGGCATCCCAGTGGTAGTGATGCGAAACCGTTGAACAAGGGGGCGTTCGGCCAAAGATACTGGAAGGCGACGCCATCTCTCTGCCCGATATACAAGATCACCGTCACTGCATAAAACGAATAGGATAGAAATATTGATCGTGGCATGACTGCAAACGCCACCATGCTCATCACGGCGAATGCGAACATAAGCGCATAAAACATAAAAAGCTTTGCGGTGTATGATTGTGTCCAGGCGTCGAAACTGGCGAGCGTTTCAAAGCGGATGGGCAATGTCGTACTGCCTTTTGAGGTATAGCGAACAAACAGGTCGGCTCGTTCTGAAGCCTGCAAGGTCAATGGCGTAATAATATTGGGATGGGGGATAGGCCTGGCGTCGAAGGTCGAATCTTCTTTCTGATCCAGTAAGGCGTGTGAGCCCGACGCGCCAACCTGATAGACAGCGAGCTCTGTCATGAAGTTGGTCTGAAACGTGATGCGCATATCAACTGCGCTTGATTGCGAATTTAGTACCGGGATCTTCAGCCATATTGCCGATGTCGTGTACTGAAAGTCGGGCTCTTCGGTAGCGACCAAGGCAAACTGTCCGGCGTAGTCGTCGCTAGAGACATCTGCGATCGTAAGCTGCCGCGTCGTATCGAGGAAATAAGAGACCTTTCCGTGAAGCGCTCTCACTGGTTCGCCGCCATCAATACGCACGACGGGCTCACTATTGGGTTCAGCGGCCCTGCTCACCGGCATTGTCAAAACTAAAAGAAGTACAGCGGCAAGCGTGAAGCCATGACACGCCGATCTGAAAAGAGTAAGCTTCATCGCCGTCTCCGGAGCCAAGTCAATTGCCGATTCCCGTCGTCGTCGCTGATGATCATGCCATTGTCCGGCAAGGTGTGAAAAGCATTCTTCGTCTGCATCCGGAAATTGAGGTTGTCGGCGAAGCGGCGAATGGCGTTGAGCTCGTCACTCTTATTAAGCGCCACACACCCTCATTGGTGTTCGCCGATATTGCAATGCCATATGCAAGCGGCCTTGAAGCCGTTGATGAAATACGGCGATGGAGCCCGGCAAGCCGCATTGTGATATTAACGGGTCTCACCTCCAGAGCATTGATTGCTCAGGCGCATGCCGCGCCAGTTGATGGTATTTTCCTGAAGTCGGATCCGCCGGAAGAGATATTCAACGCAATACCGGAAATCATTGATGGCCATCGCATATACTCCGCATCGATCTGGAAAATTCTCAATGAAACAACGCTGGTCGATAAGCTTACGGCGCGCGAGCGACAGGTCCTGCTTGGCGTCGCGCAAGGCGAGACGAACGCCAGGATTGCGGAAAGGCTGGGATTGAGCGCCAACACGGTGGACAAACACCGCACCAATATGATGCGTAAGCTCGATGTGCATTCCGCAGCGGAATTGCTGGCGCTGGCGATCCGTGACGGATTGCTCGACGCCGCAAAAACGCTTTAGCAGGAATGAATATTGAAGCTGCGCAGCCGCCAGTTTGTTTTCCCCACTGCGCAGTATTGTTCTATTTCACATTAAAGAACTCCACAGAAAATAGCGGATGCAATTCCGCCTGAAAGCCGTTATTATCTGCATTATTATACCTGCCATGATGTGCGCCATTCCTGGCGGACACTGATTGCCGTGTTGTTTGTTCAACAATCCATGACATACGGAGACGCCCATGTTCACCCAATTGTATCAGCCTAGCGTTCAAACCGCAGCGCGCCAGGGTGAAACAACTATGTCCTTGCTGGAAAACTTGAGCCGACGCGGGTTTATCGCGGGCGCAGGCGGGCTTGCCATCGGCGTTAGTCTCGCGACAAGCCC
Source organism: Hyphococcus sp. (assembly GCA_965230025.1). GTDB lineage: Bacteria > Pseudomonadota > Alphaproteobacteria > Caulobacterales > Parvularculaceae > Hyphococcus. The sequence continues at coordinate 48,131 of CBDDKD010000046.1, read as the reverse complement.
GGCCTCCGCGGACTCAACCGCAGGCGGGCTGGCGAATGTCGCCGGTGGCGATGCAACGCCGTCTTTGTTTATTGCAATTGAATCCGATGGCGCCGTCAAGATCACCTGCCATCGTTCGGAAATGGGGCAACAGACCTGGACAGCTATGGCGCAGATCATCGCCGACGAACTGGAAGCGGACTGGGCGCGAATAGAAATCATTCAGGCGGAAGGCCACCCGCGTTATGGCGATCAAAACACGGATGGTTCGCGTTCCGTGCGGCGCAATCTGCACCGCCTGCGGGTCGCCGGCGCCGCCATGCGAACCATGCTGGAGCAAGCCGCCGCCGAACAGTGGAATGTTGATCCCGCAACGTGCAACGCCGAACAACATGTGGTGACCGGCCCTAACGGGGAAACTCTCGGCTATGGCGAACTTGCCGAAACCGCCAGCGCCCTCGCCGTGCCGGCGGAAGACGACATCAAGCTAAAGGATCGTGCAGACTGGCGCTATATCGGCAAACAAACGCCATCGCTCACGGTGCCGATGATTACGCGCGGACAAGGCGTCTTCGGACAGGATGTTCAGCTCCCTGACATGTTATTTGCGGTGATCGCCCGCCCGCCGCAGGTTTTCGGACGCGTGACAAGCCTTGATGACAAAGCAACGCTTGCAACGGAAGGCGTCTTGCGCACCGCGCAACTGGCGCCGCTGGAGCCGCCTGCACAGTTCAAGGCGCTTGGCGGCGTAGCGGTCGTCGCGCAAGACACATGGGCGGCGATACAGGGGCGCCGTGCATTGAGCGTTGAATGGGACGCCGGTGAGAACGCAGATTATAATTCCGATGCTTTCGCTGAAGCCATGCTCGAAACCGCCAGACAGCCGGGAGAAGTCCGGCGCAAGCGCGGCGACATTGATCAGGCGTTTGCAGCGGCGGCGAACCGCATCGAGGCGGAATATTACGCCCCGCATCTTTCACAGTCGCCGATGGAGCCGCCCGCCGCAACGGCGCGCTGGACCGACGGCAAAGTCGAATGCTGGGCTTGCGTTCAGGCGCCGCAAGCGGCGCGATCAGCCGTCGCCCAAGCCTGTGGCGTTCCCGAGGACGACGTCACGATAAATGTAACGTGGCTTGGCGGCGGGTTTGGCCGCAAGTCGAAACCGGACTTTGTCGTGGAAGCCGCCTTGATTGCCCGCGAAGTTGAACAGCCCGTCAAAGTGATCTGGACGCGCGAAGATGATATTCAGCATGGATATTATCACACGGTGAGCGCGCAAAGAATGGAGGGCGGCCTGGACGCAGACGGCAATTGTACGGCATTTTTGCACCGGACAGTATTCCCGCCGATCCCGTCAACATTTCAGGCCGGGTTTACGTCGCCGTCATGGGGCGAACTACGCCTCGGCGCGACAGACAATCCTTTCGCGGTTCCCAATATGCAGGTGGAATCGGGCGAGGCGCCGGCCAAAGTCCGCATCGGCTGGCTGCGTTCAGTCGCCAATGTCTATCATGCTTTTGCGGTGCAGAGCTTCGCCGCCGAACTTGCCCACGCAGCGGGACGCGATCCCAAAGACTATTTACTGGAACTCATCGGTCCGCCGCGGCTCTTCGATCCGAACACCGAAGGCGCCGAATATGACAATTACGGCGACCCGCTGGATGTTTATCCAATTGATACCGGCCGGCTTGCAAATGTGGTGCGCGTCGCCGCGGATATGGCCGACTGGGGCCGTGCTATGCCGGAAGGCTCCGGTTTGGGTATCGCGGTACACAGATCATTTTTGAGTTACGTCGCCACCGTGATTGAAACCTCAGTCGATTCAGAAGGCCGCCTGACGATCCCAAATGTCTGGTCTGCGATCGACGCCGGCACCGTTGTCAATCGCCGCCATACAACCGCACAGGTTGAAGGCGGCACGCTATACGGCCTTTCAAATGCTTTGTTTGGATCGATCACTGCCGAGGATGGCGTAATTGTACAGCGTAACTTCCCTGAATGGCGTTTGATGCGCATGAATGAAGCGCCGCGCCGTATGTCCGTGCAGATCATCGATAGCGACGCCCCGCCAGGCGGCGTCGGGGAGCCGCCGACACCGCCTGCGGCGCCGGCGCTGACCAATGCGATCTTCGCGGCAACCGGAACACGCATCCGGCGTCTCCCCGTTTTCGGAGCGGACCGCAAAGATCGCATTCAACTCTCAACCGCACAAGATTCATAAAGGGGGATTAAGGACATGACCGTCACGTTGATTGTTAATGGCGAACGCCAAACAGTAGATGCGCCATCCGATATGCCTCTGTTATGGGTGTTGCGTGATCGGCTGGGATTAACCGGAACGAAATTCGGCTGCGGGGTCGCACAATGCGGCGCATGCACGGTTCACGTCAACGGCCAGCCGCGCCGGTCCTGCGTGACGCCCATCGAGTCTGTCAACAATATGCAAGTGACCACGATTGAAGGCGTTGATGGGGCTGAAGCGGAAGCGGTCAGGAAAGCATGGGAAGATATCGACGCGCCTCAATGCGGATATTGTCAGTCCGGGCAGATCATGTCTGCAATCACGCTGGTTTCGGAAATCACGGATCCTTCTGATGAAGATATTGATCGGGCGATGGCTGGAAATATCTGTCGCTGCGCGACCTATATGCGCATCCGTCGCGCAATCAAAAGCGCCGCTGCTGACCTGAAGGGATAACATCATGCGCAAACTGATGATTCCGGCGCTATTGCTCGCCGCCGCGGCCTGCTCCAACCCGGAAGACCCGTCGAACACTCAAGAAACAAACACCGCTGCATCCGGCAGCGTAAACGGTCTCGCCACCGCCAGTTCTTTCGCCACTATCGCCGATGAGCGAGAACGCGCGCTTGCGCTATTTTCAGAGATCGGCAAAGTCGTTCAGCATCCGCGTTGCGTGAACTGTCACCCGCGTGGCGACCGTCCGCTTCAGGGCGACGCCGGCATTCCGCACCAACCGCATGTTGTGCGGGGAGACGGCGGCATCGGCGTTTCGGCTTTGCGGTGTACGACCTGTCATGGCGCCGAAAACTACGCCAATGTACCGGGCCACGATGTGTGGTTCCTGGCGCCGGCGGAAATGGCCTGGGAAGACAAGTCTCTGGGTGAAATCTGCGAGCAGATTAAAGACCCCGCGCGCAATGGCGACCGGACACTGGCGGATGTTGCTGACCACATGGCGAATGATGAACTTGTCGGCTATGGCTGGCGCCCGCCCGAACATCTGGAACCGGCGCCGGGCGATCAGGCGACCTTGGGCGAGCTTGTCGGCGCGTGGATTGAAGCCGGCGCCCACTGTCCTGATCCTGGCGACGCCTAGCTGGATCGATTATTTTTTGTGAGTAACCAGCCCGGGGCAAAACTTGAAACCCTTGCGTGATATTTCCGAGCACCCGCGAGACATTTTAGAGTTCACCGCTGCTTCTATCAGCGCACGCCATCGCTGCGTGCTTGCCATAATTGCAGATATTGAAGGTCCATCGGCCCGCGCGGTCGGCGCCATGATGGCGGTCAGCGACGCAGGCGAGTATGCTGGATATGTTTCAAATGGCTGTGTTGACGCAGACATTGCCCGGCAAGCGCTCAGTGCACTGCATGACCGCGAACTCAAACGCGTTCGCTACGGCGCCGGTTCGCCTTTTCTCGACATTCGCCTTCCCTGCGGCGGCGCGGTTGAGGTTGTGTTCGTTCCAGATCCGGACGCCGATGCGATTACAAACGTCGTCGACCGGTTGAACCGGCGCAAACCGATCACCCTGTCGGTCAGTGAAGACGGGCGGCTAAGCACTGAAGAGAGGGCAGCATCCAACGCTAAAGACTTGTCTTTCACCTACGCGCCGCCTTTGCAGATCGCCATCGCCGGCCGCGGTGAAGAGACAATCGCGCTGACGCGTCTCGCCAGCGCAGCACGTTATCATGTCACGGTCCATTCACCCGATATGGACGTTCTCGAAGCATGTGCGCGTCAGAATGTAAGCTGCCATCATTTGCGGTCCATTTCAGATACACCGCAGTTTCCCGATGATCCTTGGACAGCAATTGTCTGCCTGTTCCATGATCATGAATGGGAGGCGGATTTGCTCTCGGCGGCGCTCGAAACGCGGGCCTTTTATATTGGCGCCATGGGCAGCAGAAAGACACAAGACGCCCGGCTTGATGAACTACGCAGACGCGGCGTTGAGGATCATGCGCTACAACGCATAAGAGGGCCTATCGGGCTCGTGCCTTCCGTCCGGGATGCTGCAAAACTGGGCATCTCGGCGCTGGCGGAAATTGTCGATCTCTATCGGCCTCAGCCAGCATGATTGACTGGCGTGATTGCGGGCTCGTTATTCTCGCCAGCGGCCGGTCAAAACGCTTCGGGGACGGCGATAAGCTGACAGCACCGTTTCGTGGAAAACCTCTTGCTGAACATGCGGCGCAATTGGCGGACGCGGCGCCTTTTGCGAAAGCTATTGGGATCATCGCGCCGGAGCGTCCGGAATTAAGGCGCCTGTTTTCATCCTATAACATTACAATGCTCGTCAATGATGATCCAGACGCTGGTCAAGGCCGCTCACTCGCCCTGGGCGTCAACGCCGTTGCGGAACTTGGCTGTAAAGTCGCGATTATTGCTCTCGCCGATATGCCTTTTATAACACACAGCCACCTTGACCGTCTGCGTATAGAGATCGGGGAAAATGAAGCCGCTATCGCTTTTGATGGTCAGCGGCGCTCGCCGCCTGTACTATTTAGAAACTCGATGTTCGAAAACCTAACCAGTCTGACCGGCGATGCAGGCGCGCGTGAGATTTTACGTCAAACCCGGCGCGTTAAAAACGTAATGATGTCCGCGAAGGACCTGATTGATATAGATACCCGTGACGACCTTACTCGTTATGATATAACCACTGACGAATAGACGGCGACGGCGTGTCCGGATATATCGGACACGCTAAGGAAAAATCTTAAGCCGCTTCGTGCGAGCCGATCGTCCGAATCGAATGCCCTGCGACTTTAAGAAATCGCATTTCCTGCCTGATGCTGCGATTGCGGCGACGCAAGCGCTGCAACATGAAGACATTTGGCAAGGGCCGGCGTCTTTCAGCCGACATTCTGGCTTCCAGCATTTCATGGCGAATTCTTAAAGCCTGAATGCGGTTCGTCAGCTTTACCTTTTTTGCATAATCATCCATCACGGGCTCCTTTCATTGCCTCCAAGGCAACAGCTTGTGACGCAACCAATATGGCGCATGCCAATCCATTGGAAAAGCCGTTCTTTCTTTTCTTCTTAATAGGTTTTTCTTATGGTTTTTAACCTTAACACAGCTCATAAAGAACATTTTTGCGGATGACTTAATGCCGCAAACAATGACGCCAATCGATCTTGTAGTTCCAATAGGCGAACCCTATCTGAACCGGACATATTCAAAAAGGTCCGCCAATGGATTCCGAAGCGCTGACGTTAAAACAACTCCGCTACCTTCTCGCCCTTGGCGAGGCGAAGCATTATCGCCGGGCCGCCGAAATATGCGGCATCAGTCAACCGTCATTGTCCGCACAGATACAAAATGTTGAAGAGGCGTTAGGCGTTCATCTCGTTGAGCGCAGCCGGTCCGGCGTGTCCCTAACGCCGGTTGGACGTGAAGTCGCCGCTCGGGCGCGACGTATTCTTGATGAAGTGCAGAGCCTGACTGATTTTACCGCAGGGGCGCAACGCGGCCTTGTCGGCACCATACGTCTTGGCGCCAAGCCGACCCTCGGTCCCTATCTGCTGCCGCATGTTGTCGCCAGGCTGCACCGACAACACCCTGATCTTAATCTGTATGTTCGCGAAAGCGCCCCGCGTGAGCTGGAACATGAACTCAGCCGCGGCATGCACGATGTCATTCTCGCGCAGCTGCCCGTTGCCGGCGCTGAACTTGTCACCGAGCGACTGTTTAGAGAACCGCTTTATTTGGCGCTCGCCGCTGACCACCCGCTGGCGAACGAAGATATATTGAAGCCGGCCCAGCTCAAAGGTCTCGAAATACTGTCACTGACCCCGCAGTTTCATTTACATGATCAAATCAATGAACTTTGCAAAGAATTCGGCGCGACGCCGCTTCGTGATTATGAAGGCACAAGCCTAGACGCCATCCGACTGATGGTGGGTATGGGCATGGGCGCCGCGTTCCTGCCGGCGCTTTACGCCGGTTCGGAGATTACCCCACGCAGCGAAGTTGTGGTGAAGAAAATAAGCGGCAAAACCATTACCCGATCGATCGGCCTTGTCTGGCGCAAAAGCGCTGGCCGGGCGACGGCCTATAAGCAAATCAGCAATGTCATGCGCGACGTCATCTCGAAAAAGTTTAAAGACCTGATCGTCGAAGGATAAACTTAAAAAAAGCGGCTCCGTCTTCACAATTCGAGGCGATTGAAGACGGAGCCATTTAAGCGCTTCATGAGGTCGGGGGCGTCACGAAGCGCGTGGAGACCAACTCTCTGGTAGCAAGCAAAGCCGGGAGCTGAAGGGTTCGCCTGTCATTGAGCCGAGTCTTTTGCGTCTAGCGAATTCAATATGCGCTCCGCGCGCGTTGAAACAATCTCTCCCGGTCATAATATCTAATTGGAAATGCCTATCGGACTTTCGAGGAGCTGATTTCCCCAGCCAATGTAATTAGCGCCTCAGTGAAGGTCTGCTGCAAATCTCATACAGCACAGTGACCTCAGGACTGACAAACACCTGCATATGAAGCATAGTTTTTGACAGCCTGATTGAATATCGGCATTGGCAATGTCGGTGTATGCATTTTTTTAGATGGGTACGGCTTCAACGCGCCAACTTTACGATCGGAAAAGGAACCATGGCATGACAACCTGTACCGGAGGCGTCTGGGCCGCTGCGCTGACGCCGATGAACGCAGATCTGAGCATCGATCTGGATCGCCTCACTGCACATGTATTCTGGTTATTCGACCGTGGATGCGACGGCGTCGCTCTTCTTGGCACGACCGGCGAGGCGAATTCACTCTCGCTTAAGGAACGCCTGGCGGTGATTGATGCTGCTGGCGCCGCCGGCTTTTCATCTCACAAGATCATGACCGGCGTCGGCTGTTGCGCAGCTGGAGACACGTTGGAATTATCGCGCGCCGCGATCGCCGCCGGATATCCAAACCTGCTGATGTTGCCCCCCTTTTATTACAAGGGCGTTTCCGAAGAGGGACTGTTCCGCTCTTACGCTAACATCATTGAAGAACTGAACGATGATCGCGCCCGCATCATTGTCTATGACTTCCCTCAGATGACCGGGCTGGAAATATCCGCCGACTTGCTGGTGCGGTTGCGCGATGCGTTCCCCGATACGGTCATCGGCGTCAAGGATTCGTCCGGCAATTGGGATGACATGAAGGAAGCTTGCGACCGCCTTCCCGGCTTTTCCGTTTTTGCCGGGACGGAAAAATACCTGCTGCCGGTTCTGCGCGCAGGGGGCGCCGGGTGTATCTCCGCCACGGCGAATGTAACAAGCCCGATCTTGGCCAACCTGATGGCGAATTGGCAAAATTCCGCTGCAGATGGGTTGCAGGAAGCTGTGGCGCAATTGCGCATGACCCTGCAAACTTATCCGCCGGCCGCCGCCCTGAAAGAGTTGATGGCGGCCTACACCGGCAAGCAAACTTGGCGAAACTTGCGCCCGCCGATGGTGAACCTCATCAATGAAAAGATCGAAAGCCTGCTCAGCGACCTGCATAAGATCGATTTCGATGTTAAAGACCTGTCGAAAACCACTGAGCCGCAATCTACGATTTGAACTGAAAATAGAGAAGGAAAGGCGCTGCCTGCTATCATCGCGCCGGCATTGACTATGAGCAAAGAACCGAAAAGCTTTACACCGCCGCACATCCGATTGATGGGCCCCGGCCCCTCTCACGTCAGTGATCGAGTTCTAAGTGCGATGGCGCAGCCAACCATCGGACATCTCGATCCGGACTTCATCGGACTAATGGATGAAATTGGCGACTTGCTGCGCTACGCCATGCGCACCGAAAATGATTTGACCTTCCCTGTGTCTGCGCCTGGATCGGCCGGCATGGAAACCTGCCTCGTCAATCTTCTCGAACCCGGCGACACAGCGATTGTATGTATCAACGGCGTCTTCGGCGGCCGGATGAAACAAATCGTTGAACGCGCCGGTGCGAAAGCAGTTACGGTAGAAGACGACTGGGGAAAGCCGGTGTCGCCGGAAAAAGTTGAAGACGCTTTCAAGGCGAACCCGGGCGCCAAGCTGATCATCTTCGTTCACGCGGAAACATCAACAGGCGCGTTTTCAGATGCGCAAAGAATTTGCAAAATTGCAAAAGATCATGGCGCCCTGTCGGTCGTTGACGCCGTCACTTCTCTGGGGGGTATTGAGCTGGAAGTCGATCGCTGGAACATCGATGCAATCTATTCTGGCAGTCAGAAATGCCTCTCCTGCCCTCCCGGCTTATCCCCCATCAGCTTTAGCAAGGACGCTGTCGCTTGTCTCAAAGCGCGCAAGAGGCCTGTTCAAAGCTGGTTTCTGGATCTGTCGCTGGTCGCCGATTACTGGCTGGGCGAAGGCGCCCGCGCCTATCATCACACTGCGCCGGTCAACTCCATGTATGCGCTCCATGAAAGCCTTCTCATGCTCCGTGAGGAAGGGCTGGATCAATCATGGGCTCGGCACCACGACAATAGCCAGGTCTTGCAAAAAGGCCTTGCAGAACTCGGCTTTGAATTTCTGGTTGACGAGAAATACCGTTTGCCGCAACTAATCAGTGTAAAGATTCCGGATTATATTGAAGACGAAGCGCAAACACGGCGCGATCTCCGCAACGAGTTTGCTCTGGAGATCGGCGCCGGCCTTGGCCCCCTCGCCGGCAAGGTTTGGCGCATCGGCCTGATGGGCGCCAGTTCCACACAAGATAATATTGACGCCTGTCTGGATGCTTTTTCATCGATACGAAAAAAAATATAAAAGCGCGTAGGGTCATTCGACTTTATCGTTCAACCGAAAAGTTTCAAAAGAAAAAGCGCCGCAGGCTTTCGTCTGCGGCGCTTTCTTTATTGATGACGCCTTTCGGCGATCGACTTAGAGTTCGATGTTCACCCCGAAGAAGATGAACCGTCCAAGCGCGTCATAGACGCCCGGGAAGGTGTTGCCGTTACCCGGCGCGGTGCCGGCGGCGGTCGTCAGCTCGGGATCGCGGCCGAAGACATTGTTGACGCCGGTGCGCAAGGTCACGTTCTCGCGAACATAGAACTGTGCGGCGAGGTCAAGATAGCTGGCTGAGTCCAGCTGATCGTCAGTGACCGTGCCCGACGGCACAGCCGTGCCGCCCTGTGACAGCGATGGCGAACCGGAGTCAAGCGTGACACTGCCGGAATAACGCCAGGTCGCCGTAACATCAATGTTCCACGGCGTCTGCCAGGTGGTCAGCAGGCGATGACGGTATTCCGGGTTCACCGTATTGGCGCCGCTTGGTCCGCCGCAAGAACCGCGATAGAGGCCCGCGCACTCAGTGACGGAGGTGACGCCCGGCACCGGAATGGAGGAAAGCTCCATCAGGAAGGTCGACACATAGTTGAAGGTCATCGAGCCGAGATCGCCAACGCCGAGATCGGCCATGTCCATGCTGTAAGCCGCCGCCACATCGATACCGCGTGTGGAGATATTGGACAGGTTAACAGAGGTTGCCTGGATGCCCTCAAAGTTGGTGTTGTCGAGCCAGAGCGAACCGAACTGGTCGCGAATGATCAGGTCGCAGAACTGCGCCTCACCCGTAGCGATACACTGGTTCAGCGATGTCTGCGGCGGCACCGCTGAGATCGCGTCGTTGATGGTGATGTCGAAATAATCGACAGCCAGATTGAAGCCAGGCAGGAAGGACGGCGTGAAGACCGCGCCGAACGTATAAGTATCCGACTTCTCCGGCGTCAGGAGCGGGTTGCCGCCAGTCACAGAGTTCAACTGCTGCGCCGGGTTGTCCTGAATGGTGCCATACTGAGCCGCGGTGACGCCGGTGAAGGCGCATTGAGCCGCCGTCGCCTGCGGCGCCGGGATGGCTGTTGTAGTTGCGCTGAAATCACCCGCACACGGATCAACCAGACCGTTCGGTCCCGGAGGCGCATTAAACAGGCCTGTGTTCAACCCTGTAAAGAGGTCAAAGACGTTCGGCGCGCGCACCGCCCGCTGGAACTGTCCGCGCAGGCGGATATCCGAGATCGGCGTCCAGGTGACGCCCGCCGAGAAGGTGTGGGTGTCGAAGGAATTCTGTACGCCATTGCCGTCGGTTGAGTAGTTCGAATAGCGATAAGCGCCGTTAATGCCGAACTCTTCAAAGAACGCCTTGTTTTCAATCAGCGGGATCTGGGTTTCCATATAGAGTTCCCAGACCGAAACCTCACCGTCGACCGGCAGAGTGCCGCCGCCGGAGCCAGTAAAGCCGCGACCGGACGGAATCTGCGAGACATCGTCAGGCAGGCGGTTGAGAGAGTCACGGCGCCATTCGACACCGAAAACACCCTGCACCCCATTTTCAGCCCATGGGAACTGGAAGCCGTAAGGCGCAAGATCGCCCACAATGTTACCGCCGAGCAGCACCTGCTCGGTGGTGCCGATGACAATGCCGGTGCCTTGAACATAGTTCACCGCCGCCTGCGAGACGCCGCTGGTGCCGTCGGCATTACGGCTGAAAATGTTCCACGGCGCGCAACCTGCATTGCCGGAACGGCAGACAACATTACCTGTACCGTCGTCAACCGCGAACAACGCATCCTGGATGCGGCTGAAGTTCAGATCGTTCTCGGAGATAGCATCCTCGGTGACGCGAGCGAACTGACCGTAAGTATCCCAGCTCCAGTTTTCACCGATATTGCCGCGGAAACCGCCCGACAGGCGCCACACCGAGTTGTCGATAGTGGAAATCCGCGGGCTGCCTTCGACATTTCGGTGGCGATAGTTGATGCCGACATCGGCATTCGAGCCGTCAGGATTAAGGCCGGTTGCAATCTGCGCTGCGGAACAGCCGATAGCTTCCGCCCAGGTGGAAACGCCCGGGTTGCCGACCGGGTCATTGACCGGAGTTTGAATGAACGGGTTGTCGCAATTCACTGACGAGGTCACAAACAGGGCTGACTCAGCAATCTGCGCTGAGGTGTGGTTGTTCATGAAAGTCGCATCGAGATAAGCCTCGATATTGTCAGTGATTTCGTAACGCGCCGTGGCGAAGATGTTGAAGCGCTCATTCGGCCGCAGGAAGTTGTTCAGCGGACCAAAGTTGTAGGTCTGCGAAGGACCACCGACAAACGGCACGAACGTTCCGGTCTCGCTAAGATGCAAGCCATTGGTGAAGTCGGTTCGGAAGTTGCCCGAGCCGACACAGCCGACGCCGCCAACAGACAATGGCGAAGCCGCTGTCGGCCCCCAGGCGCAGGCGCTGTGATCGCGCGTCGTTTGCGCGACGCCGTTCTGGTTCTGATAGCTGATGAAGGCGGTGACATTACCGCGGCCATCGGCCGTGTTGGCGCCGAACATGGCGCTCGCCAGAACGTCGCGTCCGTCAAGAACGCCGTCGGTCGGGGTCGGCTGCTGGGCGGCCGTGGTGACCGCTTGCGCGAAGTCATTGCCGTTTCCGTCCTGATAGAAACCGACCTGGCCGTCAAAGGCGAAGCCCTCGAAATCGCGGCGCAGTACAAAGTTCACAACACCGGCGACGGCGTCGGAGCCATAGACCGCCGACTGACCGCCGGTGACCACATCGACACGCTCGACCAGCTGGGTCGGGATAATGTCGAGATTGGTGGCGATCGCCGCCGTGCCGCCATTCGCGGCTGGCGATCCGTATGGAAGGCGCTTGCCATCCATCAGGACCAACGTACGCACCGCGCCAAGGCCGCGAAGGTTGACCGTTGACGTACCGGTGGCGCCGTTCGCCACATCCGAAGTTTGCGCCGCGAAAGCCTGCGGCAGAACATTGATCAGGTCTTCCACCCGGGTGACGCCGCGGGCGTCAATTTCTTCAGCGTCAACCTGGAAGACCGGGCTTGATGAATTGAGATTGGCGTTTTGAATACGCGAACCCGTCACGATGATCGTATCGTCATCCTGTGCGAACGCCGGCGCAGCCAACGCCATCGCGACGCTTGTCAGCATCGTCGTGCGCATAAAACGGCCAGCGAGAGGTGTTTTTATCATTATCTATCCCCTAATTTTGTTTCAAAAAATTGCGTGACGCCAAACGACGACGCGCACGGACCGCCTTTAGGAAATCAGCGCACCGCTGTTCTTGAGTGTCGGGAAAGAAGGGGAGCCTCAGTGAAGGTTAAACCTTCAAAGCAAAGTGTGTTAATATTACAACAACATTGTCTGCGGAGGGAGCATCAACGGCGCAATAAACATTTGTGCGTTGATCTTCTCATGCCTCTTCAGCTTATACGCCATAGTCACACGCGCCAACGAAACGCAATAAACTACCCCTCGATCTTTATGCGTATTACCGGGAAGCGCTTGCACGCCTCCCGGTAACCGTTGAAAAAGCGACAATAAGAGGGAAATCGAATTATCACTTCACCTCAATGACACATCACGAGGCTTATCCCTCAATAGGCGAGACGTCTTCATTGAAAATTCGGCGGCTAAATCGATAACTCTGCGAAAAGCGAATTCGCCAGAGTTCGCTTTCTCAATACTTTGTGATTATCGTCTTTACAGTCCTGTTTACGAAAAGATTCTTCATTTTTCAGGGTGATGCGGAGTATTTTAAGCGCGTTCATAATGTATTTTTCGACACTGCTCTCCGAAACACCCAGAACACCGGATATCTCCTTGTAACTGAGGCCCTCAAAGCGATTTAACAGGAAGGCGATTCTTGGCCGCTTCGGCAAGTCGTGAATGGCGGCCGAAATAATATCAACATCTTCCCGAAGGCTGGCGTGGCGCTCAGGGTTTGGCAAAAGCGATGCAAGCTCTTGATCCAGTTCATCTTCACTGTAGGCCCCTGTCCCAACATATCTCAGGTTGTGGCGGACACGACGGCGTATCTCGTTTTTCGCCAGGTTTGTGGCTGTCTTGAATAAAAACCCTGTCGGATTGTCGATTTGCGACCTTTCTGCATATTCCCATGTCCGAAGAAAAGCGCTTTGCGCAATATCACGTGCGGTGTCCGCATCGCCAAGAAACTTGGTTAGATAGTTAATCAGTTTCTTTTCGTCACGTTGGATCGCCTTTTCGACAATCAATCTCGATCTGCAGTTCATTTCGAAAACCGACCTTACTCATGCGCACATTGCTCATTTGATCAGTCATCAGTGCGTATATTCGGTATGGTCGGAAGCGATTCAAAAAGTCCTCATGTGCAACTCATAAATTTCTCACGAAACTCTGAAATCTGCTGAAACGATATTTAAATGCGACGAATAGCGAGTCTACGAAATGCATCTCTTCACAGTTCGTCTATCATCTAACCAGCAGCAACAGTCGATTCCATGTGAAGCGACTCATTTATTAATTTGAAAAATTGTTGAGGACAGCCTCTATCGGCGTGTCATCAACAAGAGGGTAACCTTTAACCGAAGTTCAGAATGTTAGTCAGGCGCGCATTTCAATGACGGACTTTCCAACCGAGTTTCTCGTAGGAGACTGGCGTATCGAAGCTGATCGAAATTTGCTTATCGGCCCAAAGGGCGAGCAAATTCGACTTCCACCAAAGACTATCGATGTGTTGCGTCTGCTGGTGCATCGTAAAGGGCAAGTTGTGGGGCGCGAAGACATCCTGCGTTATGTATGGCAGTCCGGCGGCGGCGATGATTCATTGAATAATGCAATTTCCTCGCTGCGCATTGCATTCGGGGATAACCGGAAAAACTCTCAATATATCGAAACAGTTCCAAAACGCGGCTATCGACTCGCGGCGCCGGTTCAGCTTGTTTCAATGGAGTGACGCTCGTCTCCACGAAGAGTTCATTTGGCGCCAGAGACTAACCAAGCCGGCGCCTGGCGCCCGCTCTTTCTGGTTTTGAGGTAATTCGCCATTTTCGCTCCAGGCCTGGAACGCTGTCGAATCCCCCACCTCCTGCAAAAATTTGTTACGCCCTCATTGATATTGATAATGAAAAGAGGGCGCTGCGCCCGATCAGATCGTCAAGCATAAAAAATTATTATTTTCATTTTCAATTGATCTTGTTATTCAAATACAACAACACTGAATCCGCTGACGCCATAACAATCGTTAGTCGGCCAACGAGATCAACAATGATATTCTTTGCATATCACCGGCGTGAGGGAAGTGAAGCAAATGGCGGATGGAGTTATGACGAAGGGGAACAATAAACCTCAACTGGCCTCGGTAACCGCGGGAAAACGATATGCTTGGTGCAAATGCGGCAAAAGCCGGCGCCAACCATTCTGTGATGGGTCGCACAAGGGAACAAATATAGAGCCGGTTGTTTTTACAGCCAAAGCCTCGGAAGATTTATTGTTGTGCGGTTGTAAACATACTCAAAACCCGCCTTTTTGCGACGGCTCGCATAACAATCTGGAAGATGAGTATGCGATTGCTTCACAAGCGGAGATCGCAGAAACAAAAAACGCCCTGCATGTTCCAAGAGAAAATGGCGCCTATGGAAAGTCTGAACTCGACGGCGGCGCTTATGTTGTTACGCCCGACCCAACCGCAATGACACAAAAAGATAAACTCTCATGGCAATCGCTGATCGGGCGCGCAGACGGCGCCAGAAATTTAGACTTACTCCAGTTCACCACGAACGGAACAACACCATGGCGCACATATAATGGCGGCGACACAGTGCTTTATGTTGTCTCCGGAAGGGGCGCTGTCAATATTGAGGGAAAGCGTTTCAACGTCAGCCCGGAAACCGGAATTTATGTTCGAATGGGCGAAGCGTTTCGGCTTGAGGCAGTTGAAAATATGGACGTCATGGCGGCGATTTCGCCGAAAGTCGAACCCGCCGCTTGGCTTGAAGAACCCGCCGGGTCTTTCGCAGCGGAACATGCGGAACGTTGTGTCGGCGTTGACGCGTCTGCGCGAGAAAAAATGGCCGACAGATTCTATCAAGTGCTGATTGACGGTAATGTCGGCTCAGCCGATGTAACCCAGTTCATCGGTGAGATTCCACAATCGCGCGCCGCATTTCACCGACACCTTTATGAAGAAGCCATCGTTATTCTGTCAGGCGCCGGAACAATGTGGACGCGCACCCGCAAGGCGTCCGTGGCGCCTGGCGATGTAATCTACTTGCCGCCGCGTCAGGAGCACTCTCTTGAATGCACGGCAAGCGAAGGCATGCGGCTGATGGGCGTCTTCTATCCGTCCGGGAGCCCCGCCATCAACTATTAGGATGCACTGAAAAGTAATTTATTCTGCAATGCCCGCTACCGGTAATGACGCCCGATCAATGACCTCGCCGTTCTTGATGACCATGTGAATTTGCTTCGCGTTATTGATATCGACTGTCGGATCGGCGGTTAACAACACCATGTCAGCGAGCTTTCCGACCTCAATTGTGCCAAGTTTGTTTTCCTTGCCCAAAAAAATGGCGCCGTTCCGCGTCGCGATAGTAATAATATCAATTGGCAAAATACCGGCGTCGGCCAATAGCTCCAGTTCGCGGTGCACCGCCGGTCCGATCGTTTGATCAGTGCCCGCCGCTAAAATACCGCCCGCCGCATGAATTTGCCGCAGATTTTCCTGCGCAATCGGCGTCATGATTTTCATCCACCATGTCCAGCTACGCTCATTATACTCCTTGCTGGTTTTTTGTTTTCAGGTCTTCAATTTCCTCCGATGACAAGGCCGCACGATAGAGCGGCTGGTCGAGATATTCAGGGTGTTCCGCCAACCGGCTGTAGTTTTCGCCTATCGTCAAGGTTGTCGACATTGGGATTTTCTTTGCTCCCATCAGTTTTGCAAAACTTTCAGATATGGGTCCCTGGATAATAACATGCGCAAGCGTATCAATGCCGGCGAAGATGGCTTGCCGCGCTCGTAACTCACTCGACGCGTGCACTGTCGTTCTAACACCGTTGTCATTGTAAAATTCGATGAGCGTTTGAAACAGATCAAGCGGCAACATAGGGATTAACGGGCGTGCGCCCCACCCTCGTTCCTCCAGCGTGAACTTAACGACATCGGGCCCATGGCTGAGGTGTTCTTCGAGCGCTGGAATCGCCTCCGGCCAGTCATCGACGAGCGTCGCCCCCGGACCGCCGCCATGACTGCCCGGATAAGTCACGATACCGCCAGTCGCGAATATCCGAGGCGAAGCAATGCGCGCCGCGCGCTCGTCATCACGCAGCCCCATGATGTAGGGTGACGCGTTGCCAGCGTCATATACTGACGTCACACCGCTGTGCAGATAGCTTGCGAGAGCGGCGACGCCGGCCTCGCGGGCGATGCTTTTTTCCGACCGGCCGCCTTGAAGAAAAGCGCGCCCGCCGCGAAGATGTATATGCGTATCAATCAGCCCAGGAATTAAATACTTTCCGGCTCCATCAATGCGGAGCGTATCGGCAGTGGCGTCAATTTCACCATCGGCGATGCGTTGAATATGTTCACCTGAAAGAAGAACGGAAACCCCGCCTCGGGATGGTTTTCCCGAACCATCAATAAGCGTTACGTTTTCGATCAGAACATCTTGCGCTGCAGCAGGGTTGATCACTAACAACGCAGAAATGACAGTAATTAACGCGCCCATAAATGGTGAACTCAATCTCGCCTCCCATATCAATTTTTCGAATAACATTGACGCTAAAAAGGCGCAAAATCCAGTCGAAAAATTCTGATGGGATTCAATATGTGTTTTCAGGCTTTTTTCGTTTTGAGCCATTTCCCAACAGCAACCAGTCGATTAAGCTGCTAGTAACCGCACCACAAAAAATAAGAGCATAGTCTCATTTGAAAGGGATAATTATCTCCGGCGCTCTTTAAGCATCCCCGTCAGGACCTTCAACTGATCCGCCTCTAATCTCACGCGAGCGATTGGAAGAAGCACGCCGTTTTCCAGCGCCAGATGCTGTCGGATATGCTCGGCGAACATACGCAGCCGTCCGGCTTCAGGTGGTTTTATGAGCTTGCCGGACAAACGGGATTTTAAAATAGATATTGCCTGGTCGGCAATTGTTTCATCTTCGCGGTGCTCTTCCTCAAGCCGGGCGATAACCCGGTCTACATTATCCTCCGGAAGACAATGCTCTCGCAGAACTGGAAAAAGAACAACTTCCTCATCTCCGATGTGAAGAGCAAAATCGTATTCAAGAAAAGCGATCAGCGCTGTTACGCCATCCTTATCAAAATGCCCATCGGCCACCATCATAATTATATCTGTCGCCTCGCGCTGGCGATGGTGTTCCGCAAAAATAAAATCCAGAGGGCTCTCTATAAGATCAACCGGTATTGGCTCTATGACCCATGGACTTCGACCATTTCCGTTTTCGCCGCCATTATCTCCATTTAGCGAGTGGTCGTATCGTTGCGCCGCCGCCATATGCGAATACTCCCTGCCTCAATACTGAAACCGCAAAGACGCCCAGATAACGTTCCGATTCGGCAAAACACCGGCGCTGTCAAAATGCGCGCCTTTGATTTCCGCCGACCAGTTTTTAGGAAATTTGATGTTCAGGCCCGCATCAACCTCTTCACCAAAGCTGGCATCGCCAAGCTCGCTTTTGAAATCATGGTATGTTGTATAGAGCGTGAGTTTCGCGCCTAGCGGGCCGTCGGGCCACACGTAACTTATCGTACCGTAAATATCCTCAATGCCAGTTGTAGGTGTCGTCAGAAAGAGATCGGCGAAGCCTTGAAACTTGTGCAGGGTTGAAAGCGGCGTCGAAAACCCGATTACGCCATTCCCACCGAGCTGTTCATAACCAATCTTGCCTGTAAAGGGCGCAATGGTGAGCGCCGCTTCTCCATGGATGTAAGCTTCCTCGTAGTCGAAGGGGTTCGCGGCGTAATCGCGTTGTGAAGCATATTCGCCAATGACGCCGAACTTTATGTTCGTATCAGCATCGATGGAAATCATGTTTTCATACCGCACGCCCCAGGTCGCCGAGGACAGCGCCGGCGCTTCCATAAAGTCGAGCAGAACGCCATAGCCCTTGATGGTCCCGAATTCACCGGCGCTATACGCAGCAGCGATGACATGACTGTCGCTGTCAAATTCACCAAGCGGATTATCGTCACCAAATATGCGATGGACGCGATTGATATAGAGATAATCCACTGTCAGGTTCTCGATGAACGCCGATGACAGCCGCACCGCATCAAATGTTTGCTGGTTCTGACGAAAATCCACCGCACCGACAAAACGTTGATTGTTGAGGTTAAACCGTTGCCGGCCGACCGTGACCGGCGTTTTCTCGATAGCTGTGAATGTTAGGTGGGCCCGATTGATTTCCGTTGCATCCGGGTCGGCGATTACCGGAAACTGAGTCTGTCCATTTGTTGTTGAATTGAAGTTGTCGTCGCCGATTGAAAAGACGTTCTCAAACTCCACAAGAATCTTGAAGTGGTATGCTTCGCCCGTTTCATAGCCTAACCTTGTGCGGACAGTGTGCGCCGCGGCGTCTTCAACAAATTCAGTCTGCTCCGTCGTCTCAAAGCGATAGCGAACGTCAAGAATCGGTTTGCCGCCTTTGATCGCTTCAACGATCAGGCCATCGTCGCCAGCAGGTGCGGCCTCATCCGCATTCGCGATGCTTATCGGCAGGGCGATAAGAGCGCCAATGGCCAAGGCTTTTTTAAACATTTTACCTCTCCGTATCTGTCGCCTGAGCGAATTATTCCGCAGGCGTTGCTTGCGTTTGCGTATTGGCGGTTTGTTTACGGGTGCGCACGATCTGGTATCCGCGCCGATTGAGATACCAGACGGGCGCTGACAGCATGTGGACAAGGCGAGTGAACGGGAAGACAAGAAAGATCGTCAGCCCTAAGAAGATATGAAGCTCATATATCCAGTGGGCGCCTTCAACATATTTCGCTGCGTTGAAATCAAGCGTGAATATTGCTTGCGCCCAAGCCATGAAGCGCACCATTTCGGCGCCGTCGAGATGTTCCATGGACGCCAGAATGGTCGCAAGGCCCAGCGCAAGTTGTAACCACAGCAAGATAATCACTGCATGGTCGCCGAAGCTTGATGTGAGCCGAATGCGCGCATCGAACAGACGGCGATGAATCAATATTGTAGCGCCGATAAACGCTATCACGCCGGCAACGCCGCCCACTGAAATGGCCGTCAGTTGCTTGAAAGGGTGCGAAACGCCTATCCAGTCAAACAATTCTATCGGCGTCAACAAGCCAACCAAATGTCCAAAGAAGACAATCAGCACGCCAACATGAAAAAGCACACTGCCAACCATAAGCTGCTTACGACGCAGCAATTGGCTTGAACCGGACCGCCAGGAATATTGTCCGTGGTCAAAACGAAGGATGCTGCCTAAAAACAAGACGGTAAGGCAGATGTAAGGATAAAAGCCGAAAACAAATTGGTGCAGAAAATCTTTCATGGCTTCACCCCCTTGCATTGCGTAAAACCGCGCCCGGCGCCTCGCCGGCGTTCATGCGGTCAAGCATCTCGGAAACTTTCGGGCACGCCTCCTCGCCCGGTCCAAACGTTACGGGCTGGTCTTCCCAGGCCGCATCAAGCGCTTCGAGATCGTTCGGATCGTCATCCGGCGCCTTGCGCAGATCATTGAGTTCCTGTGCGGAAGGGTCATGCCCGGCAATCGTTTCAAGAACTCGAAAGACGGCGGCGTAAGGCGTCTTTCGTTTCTCAAGACGTTCTTTCAAGGCCGCAATAACGCTCAAGGGTTCCTTGAGCAAAGTGCGCGCTTCATTGTCGGGGCGCGTTGAAAGATATTCCAGAAACAATGGCAGAAAATCCGGCAACTCACTGGCGCCAATTTCAAGGCCGCCCTCGGCGTAAAGCGCTTTCAAATCCACCATCGCCTGGCCGCGATCGCGTGACTCGCCATGAACATGCTCGAAGAGGTGCAGCGATAATGATCGCGTGCGATCAAACAGGAACACATAACGTTCCTGCAATTCGTAGAGATCAAGCGCTTCTATTTCGTCGATTAATTTATCAATCTTGTGAAGGGCCCAAATCGGCCCGGGGACTTCCTCAAGAAGAACAGTTCGAATATCCTCCACTGCTGCTTTCAAGTCCGCTGACGGATAAGATAGAAGCGCACTCAAAGCTTTATACTTGTTAGTCATTGTGGGCGCTCCTTTATGCTTTTTCCTTGGCTGCGTTCTTTGCGAACAAGCCGGTCCACTGGACAGCGCGTTTAGGTTCACCGCAGCCATCGCCAAAACTGAACCCGCACTCGCCGCGCAAATCATAGGCGTCTTCCGCATATTCCCGGTGCGTTGTCGGAATGACGAAGCGATCTTCGAAATTGGCAATCGCCATCAATTGATACATTTCGTCGATCTGTCCGCTGGTCATGCCAACCTTGCCGGGGATGGTTTCATCGACCGCGCCTTCAAAGGATTTCGACCGCATAAAGCTACGCATCGCGATCAGTTTCTCGAGCGCTTTGGCGACAGGCTCTTCGTCGCCCGCCGTCAATAAATTGGCGAGATATTGCATCGGGATGCGAAGGTCGCGGACATTGGGCATCGATCCTTTGTCACCAAAGGCGCCCGCCTGCGCCATGGACTGGATCGGCGACAAGGGCGGCACATACCAGACCATGGGGAGCGTTCGATATTCCGGATGCAGCGGAAAAGCGATCTTCCATTCCATCGCCATTTTCCAGATCGGTGAAGTCTTCGCCGCCTCAAGCCATGCGTCAGGGACCCCGTCAGCACGCGCCTGGGCCTGAACTTCCGGATCGTTGGGATCGAGAAAAATATCGAGATGGCTTTGATAGAGATCAGTTTCTTTCTCTACGCTCGCAGCTTCTTCAATACGGTCGGCGTCATAAAGAACAACGCCGATATAACGAATGCGGCCAACGCAGGTTTCCGAGCATACCGTCGGCTGGCCCGCTTCAAGGCGCGGGTAACACAGCGTGCATTTCTCCGACTTGCCGGTGCTCCAGTTGTAATAAATCTTTTTGTAAGGACAGCCGGAGACGCACATGCGCCAGCCACGGCATTTGTTCTGATCGATCAGGACAACGCCGTCTTCTTCACGCTTGTAGATAGCGCCTGACGGGCACACCGCGACACACGCCGGATTGAGGCAATGCTCACACAGCCGCGGCAAGTACATCATGAAGGTGTTTTCGAACTGCCCATGGATTTCCTTTTCTACATTCGCAAAGTTGTAATCTTCGGAGCGTTTTGAAAATTCACCGCCGAGAATTTCTTCCCAGTTTGGGCCTTTATGAATTTTCTCCATACGTTCGCCAGTAATCAGAGAACGCGGCCGGGCTGTCGGCGCGGTTTTCATCTCCGGCGCTTTTTGAAGATGCGCGTAATCGAAAGTGAAAGGTTCGTAGTAATCGTCGATTTCCGGCAGGTCCGGGTTAGCGAAAATTTTTGCCAGCACGCCAAGCTTGCCACCCATCTTGGGTTGGATCTTACCGTTCTTTTTGCGCTCCCAGCCGCCGTTCCACTTGGCCTGGTTTTCCCAGTCATCGGGATAGCCAATACCGGGTTTGGTCTCGACATTGTTGAACCAGGCATATTCAACGCCTTCGCGACTGGTCCAGACGTTCTTGCAGGTGACGGAACAGGTGTGACAACCGATGCATTTGTCGAGATTCAGAACCATGGAAATTTGCGCACGAATTTTCATGACATCGTCTCCAGTTTTTTCGCTCCGGGCGCTCTTGATGGTTCGTCCATCCAGTCGACCTTGTTCATTTTGCGAACGATGACGAATTCGTCTCGGTTCGACCCAACCGTGCCGTAATAGTTGAATCCGTATGATTGCTGCGCATAGCCGCCGATCATGTGAGTCGGCTTCAACACCGCGCGCGTGACGGAATTGTGGATGCCGCCGCGTTGCCCGGTAATTTCTGAGCCCGGCACATTCACGATCTTTTCCTGGGCGTGATACATCATGATCATGCCGGGCTTGACGCGCTGGGAGACAACTGCGCGCGCCGTCAACGCACCATTAGTGTTGTAGGCTTCGACCCAATCGTTGTCCTTGATGCCGACGGACTTGGCGTCATCTTCCGAAAGCCAGACGATCGGCCCACCTCGCGAGAGCGTCAGCATCAGCAGGTTGTCCGTATAAGTTGAGTGGATGCCCCATTTTTGATGTGGCGTAATGAAGTTGAGAACTATCTGATCGTTACCGTTCGACTTCTCGTTGATGATCGGCGCAATGGTTTTCGTATCGACCGGCGGGCGGTAAACACAGAGCGTTTCACCAAACGCACGCATCCATAAATGATCCTGATAAAGCTGCTGGCGCCCGCTTAGTGTTCGCCATGGGATCAATTCATGCACATTGGTATACCCGGCGTTATAACAAACCTTTTCAGACTCAATACCGGACCATGTAGGTGATGAAATAATCTTGCGCGGCTGTGCTGCGACATCGCGAAAGCGAATTTTTTCGTCCTCTTTCGGCAACGCAAGATGCGCATGTTCCCGGCCCGTCGCCTTGGTCAGCGAATCCCAGGCTTTCACCGCCACCTCGCCATTGGTTTCCGGCGCCAGCATCAGGATGACTTCCGACGCATCAATCGCACTGTCGATGCGCGCCATGCCCTTGGTCGGTCCCTCTTCTGTCACGACGCCGTTCAGCGCTTTCAAATGCTTAACTTCATGCTCCGTATTCCACGCAATGCCTTTGCCGCCATTGCCGACCTTTTCCATCAGCGGACCGAGGGCCGTAAACCGCTTGTAGAGATTGGGGTAATCACGCTCGACTACAGTCACCGCCGGCATGGTCTTGCCGGGGATCGGCTCAACCTCACCCGACTTCCAGTCCTTCACATCAAGGGCTTGCGAAAGCTCGCCGGGCGTGTCGTGCAGAGTCGGCGTCAGGACAACGTCTTTTTCAACGCCCAGAACTTCCGGCGCCACTTCAGAGAATGATTTCGCAATGCCCTTGAAAATATCCCAGTCGCTGCGGCTTTCCCAAAGCGGGTCCACTGCGCTTGTCAGCGGATGAATGAAAGGGTGCATATCCGAGGTGTTGAGATCGTTTTTCTCGTACCAGGTCGCCGTCGGCAGCGCGATATCGGAATAAACGCAGGTCGTCGACATGCGGAAGTCAATCGTCACCAGAAGGTCAAGTTTTCCCTCCGGCGCCTCTTCATGCCAGGCGATTTCATCCGGTTTCTGCCCGCCGGCAGCACCAAGGTCTTTGCCCTGTACGCCGTGATTGGTTCCAAGTAGATGCTTCAGAAAATATTCGTGTCCTTTGCCGGAAGAACCCAGCAGGTTCGACCGCCAGACGAAAAGATTGCGCGGCCAGTTCGCCGGATCGTCCGGATCTTCGCATGACATGGCAAGGGCGCCGGATTTCAACTCGCGCGCGACATAGTCCTTTGGCTCCAGACCTGCCGCGCTTGCGTCCTTGGCGACGTCCAATGGATTGCGCTGTAATTGAGGAGCGGAGGGAAGCCACCCCATACGCTCTGCGCGCGCGTTAAAGTCGATAAGGCTGCCAGTCCATTTGCCTTCAGGGGCGAGCGGCGACAGGATTTCATCCACGCCTAATGTCTCATAACGCCATTGGTCCGAATGCGCATAAAAGAACGAGGTGGAGTTCATGTGGCGTGGCGGGCGCGCCCAGTCGAGGCCGAACGCCAGCGGCAGCCAGCCTGTTTGCGGGCGCAGTTTCTCCTGGCCAACATAATGCGACCAGCCGCCGCCGGACTGCCCGACACATCCGCACATCACCAACATGTTGATTATGCCGCGATAGTTCATGTCCATGTGATACCAATGGTTCAGCCCCGCCCCGAGGATGACCATCGACTTGCCGCGGGTCTTTTCCGCATTGTCGGCGAAGCCGCGCGCGACAGCGATCACCTTGTCGCGGGAAACGCCAGTGATATTCTCCTGCCAGGCCGGCGTGTAAGGAATATCATCGTCAAAACTCGCCGCCGCCCAATCGCCGCCCAGGCCGCGATCCAGTCCGTAATTTGCGACCAGCAGATCGAATACAGTGGCGACAAAGATCTCGCCGTCTTTCAGTTGCAGCCGCTTGATCGGGACGCGGCGCTCCAGAACGTCCGGATGATCAGTGCCATGGAAATGATCGTGCTCGCGATTACCAAAATACGGAAACGCCACATCAGCGACATCATCGCGGTTTTCAATCAGCGAAATCGCAAGGTCGGTGTCGTCACCGGCTGCGGATTTTTCCTCAAGGTTCCACTTCCCCTGCTCGCCCCATCGGAAGCCGATAGAACCGCGCGGAGTGACAACTTTGTTCGCGCGTTTATCGAACGCAATCGTTTTCCACTCCGGATTATTGTCTTCATCAAGCGCATTATCGAAATCCGACGCGCGCAGCATCCGGTCGGGAACCAGCCGGCCGTCTTTTTTAATAAGTCGCACCAGCATCGGCATGTCAGTATATTGGCGCGCATATTCCTGAAAATACGCGACCTGCCGGTCGAGATAAAACTCTTTCAGGATGACATGACCGAACGCCATAGCGAGCGCTGCATCCGTACCTTGTTTTGGCGATAACCACATATCGCCAAACTTTGACGCTTCCGAATAATCCGGCGAGATGACGACGCTTTTTGCGCCTTTGTACCGCGCTTCCGTATAAAAATGCGCGTCCGGCGTGCGCGTTTGCGGCACGTTCGATCCCCAAAGCATCAGAAAGCCGGAGTTGTACCAGTCTGCGCTTTCGGGAACGTCGGTTTGCTCGCCCCAAGTCATTGGTGAGGCAGGCGGCAGGTCGCAATACCAGTCGTAAAAGCTCATGCATGTGCCGCCGAGCAGCGACAGGTAGCGCGAGCCCGCCGCGTAAGACACCATCGACATCGCCGGGATGGGCGAGAACCCGATGACGCGGTCCGGCCCATACTTCTTCGCCGTGTAAGCGTTCGCCGAAGCGATAATTTCGTTCACCTCCGCCCATTCGGCGCGCACAAAACCGCCGAGGCCGCGTTGTTTTACATAAGATTCACGTGTTTCCCGGTTTTCCACGATAGACGCCCAGGCGGCCACCGGCGTGCGCGTCGCCCGCGCAGCGCGCCAGGCTTTCAGCAAACGGCTGCGGATCAGCGGATGTTTCAACCGGTTAGCGCTGTAGAGGTACCAGCTGTAGCTTGCCCCGCGCGAACAACCGCGCGGTTCGTGGTTTGGCATATCGGGCCGCGTTCGCGGATAGTCCGTTTGCTGTGTTTCCCAGGTGACAATGCCGCCTTTGACATAGATCTTCCAGCTGCAGGACCCTGTGCAATTAACGCCATGGGTTGAGCGGACAACTTTATCGTGTTGCCAACGCTTGCGGTAAGCATCCTCCCATGTCCGGTCTTCCTTTGTAAGAACACCATGACCAGCCGAATAATCACTGACGCGGTTCTTGAAATAGGTCAGCCGGTTCAGAACGTGACTCATGCGGGCTCTCCCTGGGGAAGGTTGGATTGTGGGGCGGATTTAGGGGCGCGGCCGCGTTCAATGTCGTGCAGCATCCCGCCTTTGCGTGAATAGACGAACCAGGTGAGCGCCGCGCAGGTGGCGTAGAAAATAAGGAACGCCCAAAGCGCACCCTCCGGCCCGCCTGTCATAGAAATCGATGTGCCGTAAGACTTCGGAATGAAGAACGCGCCATAAGCAGCGATTGCCGAGGTAAAGCCAATGATCGCCGCGGATTCCTTTTCCGCCTGACGAATGCGCTGTGTTGCATCCAGCTGCGGCATCACGCGCGGCATTTCTTCACGCATGATGATCGGGATCATCTGGAAGGTCGATGCGTTGCCGACGCCTGTTGCAAAGAACAGGATCATGAACATTGCAAAGAAACCCCAGAAAGCGCCTGGCTGATCTTTGATGCCGAGGAAATAAAGCACGCCGCCGACAGCAACAATCATCAGCGTGAACACCCAGAATGTGACGCGCGCGCCGCCCCACTTGTCGGAAATCCATCCCGTCAGCGACCGCGACAGCGCGCCAACCAGTGGCCCCAGAAACGCGAACTGCAACGCGTTGACATCCGGAAACTGGGTTTTCATCAGCAGCGGGAAGCCGGCTGCATAACCGATAAACGAGCCAAAAGTGCCGGTGTAAAGCCAGCACATGATCCAGTTGTGTTTGCGCGAAAAGATCACCGCCTGTTCAGAGAACGACGCTTTCGCCGAAGCGATGTCATTCATGCCGAACCATGCAGCAATGGTTGCGATCAGCAGGAAGGGCACCCAGACAAAGCCGGCGTTCTGCAACCATAGCATTTGACCGTCTGAGGTCGTTTGCGCCTCTCCGCCCATGGCGCCGAAAACACTCGCGGTAATCGCAAGCGGCACCAGGAATTGCATGACGCTGACCCCGAGATTGCCAAGGCCGGCATTCAAGGCGAGCGCATTGCCCTTTTGTTTTTTTGGAAAGAAGAAGGAGATGTTCGCCATCGATGACGCAAAGTTGCCGCCGCCGAAGCCACAAAGAAGCGCCAGCACGAGAAACAAAAAGTATGGCGTTTCCGGATTTTGCACCGCGTACCCAATACCGAAGGCCGGAACAAGCAGCGACGCCGTCGTCAGGGTCGTCCAAAGACGGCCGCCGAAAATTGGCACCATGAAGGAATAGAAGATCCTTAGCGTGGCGCCGGAAAGACCCGGCAGCGCCGCCAGCCAGAACAGCTGATCCGTCGTGTAGTTAAACCCGATCGAGGGAAGCTTGGCGACGACGACGGACCAGACCATCCAGACAGAGAAGGCAAGCAACAGCGCCGGGATTGAAATCCACAGGTTGCGATTGGCGATGCGCTTTCCCTTTTCCCGCCAAAATTCATCATCATCAGGGCGCCAGTCTTCAAGCACCGGACTGACCTTTTCACCGCGTTCCTCGGTATGGATTTCCTGCATCTCCGGGAACTGCGGCAACTCTTCAAGCTGCGTCCCCAGCACCTTTTCTTCCATACGGCGGATCGCAAAATGCATCCAGGCGAGGGAGACAACAGCAATTGCAAACAACAACATGAAGCTGCTTGTCCAGACGCCGGTTAAGTCGTTCATGACACCGAAAAGGATTGGCAGGATAAACCCGCCAAGCCCGCCAATCATCCCGACGAGCCCGCCGACGGAGCCCACATGCCCCGGGTAATAAACCGGAATGTGTTTG
Source organism: Hyphococcus sp. (assembly GCA_965230025.1). Classification (GTDB taxonomy): domain Bacteria; phylum Pseudomonadota; class Alphaproteobacteria; order Caulobacterales; family Parvularculaceae; genus Hyphococcus. Next base: position 20,927 of record CBDDKD010000046.1, on the reverse strand, counting down.
TAGACCGCCGCTTTCCCCAGCGACATGAAAAACCCAAGGATAAAAATCAAAATAACAAAAGGTACGAGGCTCATCTGGGTGGAAAATTCAATTGGCCCTTCAATGCCATGAATAATATAGTCTGTATGCGGATAAGATAACATGAATGTGGCGAGTGCTGAGACGCCGAATGTCCAGTACATGACTTTGCGCGCGCCGATTTTGTCGGAGAGAAATCCGCCATAAGCGCGGAAAATACTGGCAGGCACCGCATAAAACGCAGCCAGCATGCCGGCGGTTTTGATATCAAGTCCGTAAACGCCGATCAGATACCGGGGCAACCACAAAGCGAGCGCGACAAAGGCCCCGAAAACAAAAAAGTAATAAAGCGCAAAACGCCAAACCTGTAAGTTTTTTAAGGGCTCCAACTCCATCAGCGCACTGCGAGGTTTTTCACCTCTCGCCTTGCGCGCGCGCGTCGCCGGATCTTCTTTGGTGACCAGAAAAAAGATGACCGCCATCGCCATCAGCACTATGGCGTAAATCTGAGCCGTCTTTTCCCAACCCACCGCGACCAGAATAAACGGCGCGGCAAAGTTGGTGACGGCCGCCCCTACATTCCCCATGCCGAAAATGCCAAGGGCGGTGCCTTGATGATCCGCATCAAACCACTTGGATGTGTAAGCGATCCCAACAGCGAATGACCCGCCCGCCAAACCAACACCAAGCGCTGCGAGCAAAAACATCGGATAGGTGCTGACAGTGGATAATAACCAGACCGCGATGGCGGCGAAGAACATCACTGCGGAGAAAACACGCCTACCGCCGAACTGATCGGTCCAGATACCTAGAAAAATTCTGCTGATGGACCCTGTTAATATTGGCGTTGCAACGAGAAGGCCGAACTGGGTTTCATTAAGCCCCAAGTCTTCTTTAATCTGTACCCCAATAATAGAAAATATTGTCCACACGGCGAAACACGCCGTAAACGCAATCGTACTCGCGCCAAGCGCTCTGTTTTGTTGACCTGCGGTTACGCCATCAAGCTCTTTCATCGCTCCACCTCATTGCGCGTTCAGATCGTGCGATCCGGCATCAGACTGGTATGAAACGGGCGCCGATTACATTTGGCGTCTGGTCACGGATTGAGCGTTTGCAATTGGAGAATGGGGAAACTGACATTCTCCGCCACGCATTTGAGAAGCGCAGAATAGCTTCTTGACATTTATCAAGGCGCATGGGCAAAAATATCAAGCTTGGCGACATTGCGAGACTTTGGGAGAGAAAGCTTGCGCGCAGAGGACAAAAAACGCGTCCGGGAACTGGCGTTGTTTCGCGACATGGACGAGACGCGCTTTGAAGGGCTCTTGAAAGCCGCCTTTTTCCAGCGATTTCCCGAGCGCGTGACCCTCATTCAGGAAGGCGGCGCGGCGGACTTCCTGCATGTGGTGATCGACGGTACGGTCGAATTATTTGCGACCCTCGACAAGCGCGAAAGCACGATGACGGTCCTGTCTCCGGTCTCAACTTTTATTCTGGCCGCCGTCTTGAAAGATGCGGTTTACCTGATGTCTGCGCGCACTCGAACGCCATCCCAAATTCTCATGATCCCATCGCAGAATGTGCGTGACGCCATGGCTGAAGATGCTGCGTTTGCACGTTCAATCGTCAGAGAACTCGCAACATGTTATCGCGGCGTCGTCCGCAATCAGAAGAATTTAAAACTGCGGACAGGTGTTGAGCGATTAGCAAGCTATCTGGCCCATCAACATTTACGACAAGGCGCAAGTGGCGCGCTTTCACTGCCCATTGATAAAAAAACACTCGCCTCAATGCTGGGCATGACGCCTGAAAATTTATCGCGCGCATTCGCAATGCTGCGCAAAAAAGGCGTTAGCGTGAATGGCCCTGAAATTACAATAAAATCCTCTGATGACTTAATTGAAACTGCACGTTTCGCACCGCTTATCGATAATTTTCCGACAAGTACAATAAAACGAAACTAATGATGAAGGAGACTGCAGACATTGTCGTTATCGGCGCTGGCATTATCGGAATGTCGTCAGCGTTGCAACTGGCAAAACGAGCGAAAGCCAAAATCGTTGTTTTGGAGAAAGGAGTTGCCCCTGGCGAAGGCTCGACCGGAGCGTCGTCTGCCGTATGCCGGTATAAGTATACGCATCCGCAAACGGTGCAATTGGCCAAAGATGGCATTAACGCCTATCAGAACTGGAAAGAGTTTTTAGAAATCTCTGATCCAGTCGCTCAGTATCACCGACATGGCGCATTATGGATGTCCGACGGCCGCCCTGACTGGCCGGAGCAGGAAGCAGAAAGGCTTGGCGCTCTTGGCATTCGTACTGCAGTGCTTGACGATAAAGAACTCCAAAATCGGTTTCCCGCTTTAAATCCGTGCATTGTTCCGCCGGATCTTGTCTCCGCAGAACCACACGAATGTCAGGGCGGCGGGCGCCATTTATTGGAAACAGACGGCGGCTATGTTGACCCTGTCGATGCGCTGCAGGATTTGATACGCGCATCGCGCCGTAACGGGGGCGACGTTCGGTTCCAGAGCGAACTCACAGGCCTTTCTATCAGGAATGGCAGAATTGACGGTGTAAAGCTCAAATCCGGCGATGAAGTCAGCTGTAATACAGTCATCAACGCAGCGGGGCCCTGGTGCAATCAGATATTCAAGCTTGCCGGCCTTGAGTGCCCCTGGCCGCTGACACCGACAAGAATTCAAATGGTTCACATTGACCGCCCTGCGGAAGTCATCGGCGATATTCCGGTTTGCATAGATACCGGCGGCGGTATTTATTTTCGAACTCAAAATCGCGGACAGCAAATCATTGTCGGTTCAGTGCTGGAAGAGGATGAAAAGGAGTACATAGAAAACCCCGATGAATGCGCAAAGCATATTGATGACAACTTTGCGCAAACCAAACTTCACGCCTTACATCATAAGATCCGTGGATTGAGTTATCGAAGCAGCGTCCGCGGATATAGCGGCCTTTACACCATCAATCACGCAGACGTTCACCCGATAGTCGGGCGTACGCCCTTGGATGGGTTTTTCGTTGCTAACGGTTTCAGCGGGCATGGATTCAAGTTGGCGCCCGCAATAGGATCGCTGATCGCGCAGGCAATTACCGGCGAGAGCAGTAATTTCGATACAACGGTTGATCCTGGTTTTCTAAGTTATGGTCGAACTCCGATAGATATCGAGTCGAAAACCGTTCTGGCGTAATCAAAAATGGGTTATCCGCAACCGCAAGACAAGCTACTCATTATGCGCCCACATACGCTGTTTTGACCGTTGTATAAAATTCAGCGGCATAACGTCCTTGCTCGCGCGAACCGAAGCTTGATCCTTTCGTCCCGCCAAACGGCACATGATAGTCAACGCCCGCCGTCGGCAGATTGACCATCACCATCCCGGCCCGGCTTTCACGTTTAAACCTGGTCGCCGCGCTCAACGATGTCGTGCAAACGCCGGCGGAAAGCCCGAAGTCAGTGTCATTGGCGACCGCAATCGCTTCTTCCAGGCCAGAAACTTTAATTGTTGTTGCTACAGGGCCGAAGATTTCCTCCCGGTTGATGCGCATTTCATTATTCGTATCGGCAAAGAGTGCGGGCGCCATATAAAAGCCAGGCGTTTCACCTTCAATCAGGCCGCCGCCGCAGATAAGGTCGGCGCCTTCGCTTTTTCCGATATCGATATATTTCATATTCTGGTCGAGCTGCCGCTGATCAATGACAGGGCCAATCTGAGTGCCTTCAGCCAATGCATCGCCAACCTTTAGGGTTTCGACTTTAGCCTTCAACGCGTCAACAAAACGGTCATGAACAGATGCTTCGACAATCAAACGCGACGACGCGGTGCAGCGTTGACCGGTTGAGAAAAACGCGCCGTTCAGGGCGCAGGCTACGGCGTTATCAATGTCTGCATCAGCAAGAACAACGAGCGGATTCTTGCCGCCCATTTCAAGCTGGTATTTGGCGCCCCGCGAACTGCATGCCGCGGCAACTGTCGCGCCGGTGCGAACCGACCCGGTAAAACTGACGGCGTTAATACGCCGGTCATCAAGCAGTATTTGCCCAACCTCACGCCCCGATCCCATAACGAGGTTAAACACACCCTCCGGCAGACCGGATCGTGCAATGATATCGCTGAGCGCCCAAGCGCTTCCCGGCACAAGTTCAGCCGGTTTAAAAACGACCGTGTTACCATAGGCGAGCGCAGGCGCTATTTTCCATGCTGGAATTGCAATTGGAAAATTCCAAGGCGTGATAACGCCGATAACGCCAAGCGCTTCGCGGCTGACTTCAACTTCCACGCCCGGGCGCACGGATGCGACATAGTCTCCTTGTATGCGCAGGCTCTCGCCGGCGAAAAACTTGAAGATTTGACCGGCACGCGCAACCTCGCCAATCGCTTCAGGCAGGGTCTTACCCTCTTCACGCGCCAACAGACGGCCCAACTCATCTTTTCGTGCAAGAATTTCCGTACCGATAGCATCGAGGCAATCAAAACGCTGTTGTATGCCGCCACGGCTCCAGTCATCGCTTGCGGCAACGGCCGCGGCTATCGCGTCATCAACCTGACTTGTTCCCGCAGTCGCATATTCTCCGACGATATCGTCAATATTGGACGGATTGATGTTTTTGACAGACGAGTCAGACGGGACCCATTGTCCGCCAATATAGTTTTGAAAAATCGACATGATTGCCTCCATAGAAAGGGTTATGTGAGCTAATTTGCAAAGCGGGCAAGTGAAAACGGCTGGTCTGGAATATGCCGGGGCCGTTCCCCCAGTATTTCCGCGGTCAGCCGACCGGTCCCCGGCGCCAACATCACGCCGAGCATACCATGACCGGTTGCAACAACGGCGTTCGAGAGTTTCGGCGTGCGGCTGATAATCGGAAGACTGTCCCACGTCATCGGGCGCCAGCCGAACCATTCTTCTTCGTGGTCTGCCGGCGCAGCGCCATGCAGGTAAGACGTCGCACTCTCCTTAAGCTGGCGCACCCGATAGGCGGGAATGCTATTATCATAACCGACAAACTCCATCATCGATCCAAAGCGCAACCCGTCATCAAATGGGGTGATGGCGACATTGCGCTCCGGCAACACGACCGAAGTTTTGGGGCATTGAGCCGGCCGTGAAACGGTGACCGAATATCCTTTGCCGGGAATAACCGGAATGACGCAATCAATTTCTTTCGCGAAGGCGCTGCTTAGCGCTCCAGCCGCAAGAACAATACTATCTGCATAAAAGTCACCCTTCGATGTCTTCACTGACTTGATGCACCGCCCTTCTTTTTGAAATCCATGGACGTCACAATGCTCGACAAAATCAACGCCCTTCTCCCGAAGCGTCGCCGCCCATGTTCTCGCCAGTATATCCGGCCGTAACAACGCATCGTTCTGATAGAAAAACCCGCCCGCCAATCCTGGCTTTATTGCTGGATCGAATGCGGGCAAGTCCTCACCTGTAATTGGTTGCGCAGAAACGCCAAAGCGTTCGGTCAGCAGCGCATCTGTTTTGGCAAAGTCATCGAAGGCGCGCTGCGATTGATAAAGGTATAAAAGACCCGATTTTTTCCAATCGCAGTTGAACACGCCCTCTTTCAATAATGATTCAAACTCATCGAATGACGAATCGAGGATTGTTTTAAGGCGCCTGGCGCCTTCCAGCGTTCGCCCGCGAGTACAATGCCGTGCAAACTGCATCATCCACCAGAGAAATGAGGGTCTGAGTTGCGGCTTCACGCGAAAAGGCGCGGCGCGGTCGAACAGCGACAGGATTGCAGCCTTCATCGCACCGGGAGAGTTCAATGGCAAAACATGACTGGGAATGACATGACCGCAATTACCGTGTGAGCACCCTCCGGCAATTGCGCCTTTGTCCAGCACAGTGACCTTGCGTCCGTCAGCAGCGAGATAATGCGCGCAGGCTATGCCAATAATCCCAGCGCCAATAACCACAACTGATCCATCTGTGTTGACGTTGCTCATGCAATTCCCAAACGAAAGGGATCGCTATCCTGAAAAATCAAATGAGTGTCGCCGCAAATATAGGCTGTCCCGGTGATGGAAGGAATAATACGCCCCTCCTCGCTCATCCGATAGGTCGCGGTGAAGCGGCTGCCGACAATGCTTTCCTGCACCCAGATTTCTCCGGGCGCCAAATCTCCATCCGCCGCAAGACACGCAAGCTTTGCACAAGTACCTGTGCCGCAAGGCGACCGGTCATAAGCGCCGCCGGGGCACAGAACAAAATTGCGGCTGTCGGCGTCGCTGTCGGAAGGTTTTTCAAAAAACTCTATGTGATCAATCTCGGCGCCGTCTTCACCGGTTACGCCCGCTTCAACAAGCGCGAAGCGAATTTTTGCAGCCGCTGCCGTAAGCGTTGAAATATTTTCTATCGCCAGTTTTTCCGGCGCCCCGTCGACAAGAAAAAACCAGTTGCCGCCCCACGCAACATCGCCGCAAATCAAACCAAGGCCAGGCACGTTCACCTCAACGCTGGATTGAAAACGATAACTTTCAACATTTTCAATCCGCGCCTCATTGGCGCCAAGTAAACTCACTTTGACGACGCCAACAGGGGTTTCAATTCGATGTTCTCCAGGTTGCAAGCGCCCGAGATAGGCAAGCGTCACCGCCAGCCCTATCGTGCCGTGCCCGCACATGCCGAGATAGCCGGCCGTGTTAAAAAAGATGACGCCTGCTGAGCAGGTCCGATCGAACGGTTCGCACAATAACGCGCCAACCGCAGCGTCCGAGCATCGCGGCTCAAGCACCGACATGGTTCGAACGTGATCGAATTTTTCAGCAAAAAGCGCGCATCGTTCGGAGAGCGGCCCTGTCCCAAGGTCAGGCCCGCCCTCAATGATCACCCGCGTCGGCTCGCCGCCAGTATGCGAATCGATAACATGCATAATAGGGCGCTTAATCTTTCTTGCCCGGCCAGTTCGACCACCATTCGCGGAACTGCCGCCAGCTCTGCTCTATGAACGCCTTTTGGGATGGCGTCATTTTATCTGTCGCATTCAGTTGATGCGCATATTCCGAGTTTCCTTCCAGCACCATGAGATGCTTGTAATAGAGAACAAGGTCCGGCCCTTCATCGAAGGTCGCCAGAACGTGGAGCGCATCATCCAGTTCTTTGGCAAGGCGCTTTGCCTGCGCATCGCCTGCCGCCGCGCGTTCGCATAACGCAACCAAACGAAGCGCCTCACGGGGCAAAGCGTTGCCAACGCCAGTGATCGCCCCACCCGCAGCACAGTTCACATAGCCATGAAAGACTTGCGTATCGACGCCAACCATCAAAATGAGATCGGGGTCAGCCGACGTGATATGTTCGGCGGCGTAACTGAGTGATTGCGCGCCGCCAAATTCTTTAAATCCAACAAGATTTGAATGATCCGCTTTTATCTTAAAGAACAGATCGGCCTTTGTTTCATAGCCGTAATACGGGCTGTTATAGATGACCGCTGGCAGACCGGGGGCGGCGTTGAGAATAGCAGTGAAGTGATTATACTGCGCATGCGGAGAAACGCCTCGGGAGAGAACGCGAGGGATTACCATCAACCCGGCGGCGCCAACGGATGCGCCATGCTCTGCGATGGCGACGGCTCTCGCCGTGTTCTGAGCGCCCGTACCAACAATAACGGGCACGCCATTTTCACATAGCGCCGCCACACCCTCCATGCGCTGCTCATCGCTGAGAAGCGGCCAATCGCCCATGGACCCGCAATAGACGACGGCGCGCATCCCGGCATCGACCAGCTCTTTGCCTTTACGCGCCAGCGATTCGAAATCGGGACGCCCTTTAGAATCGCACGGCGTCATGAGAGCAGGCATACACCCAGAAAAAATGTCGGCGTTCGTGACCATTCGGCCTCTCCCTAATAGTGAAGTTACGATGCCGCATTACATAGCGCCAAAGTCTGGCGCCGTCTTGTCAGTTCCTTTATCGAAAACTTGATTTTTTGCACAATTCAGCAAAAACTTGAAATGTGAAAAATGGGAATATTCATTGATTTATGAGCAATCATGGCCGGTTGAGGAGCTATTTGACTGCCTCCCTGACGTTGTGTTTTTTATCAAAGACGCGGCCGGGAACTATGTCGTTGTCAATGATACGCTGGTGAAGCGATGCGGCGCTGATAATAAGTCGGCGCTTGTCGGTAAAACACCGTCTCAGGTTCTCGGCCCCGACCTCGGCGTCAGCTACGAAAAGCAGGACCGCACCGTCTTGAAAACCGGCGAACCGATCCTCAACCAGCTTGAACTTCATGTTTATCCAAATCGCTCAATTGGCTGGTGCCTGACCAACAAGCGGGCGTTACGCGACGCAAACGGCGTCATGACCGGGCTCACCGGCATATCGCAAGATTTGCGCACGCCTGATATGAGCCATGAGCCAAGCAAGCAATTGCAACCGGTTATAAATCATGCGGCTGACCATCTCAGCGATCCGCCCGATATAAATACGCTCTCAGCAGTCGCTGGCCTTTCCCCCTATCAACTCGATCGCCGCGTCCGCCGGGTGTTCGGCCTTTCCACGGGGCAATGGATTTTAAAACAGCGGCTGGATCTCGCGCGTCAACAATTATTGCAAACAGACTTCCCAATAGCAGAAATTGCATTCAACGCCGGCTATTGTAACCAGAGCGCTTTCACACGACAGTTTGTTCGGGCCACCGGCTTCACGCCTTCCGCGTTCCGGCAGGCGCGCGGGAAAAACATTCAGGCGCCGCCAAAGGGCTCGGCATAGCTGTGCTGCGGCTCGGTAAACCAGACCGCACCTTCTTCAGTCATATAAAAATGATCTTCCAAACGCACGCCGAATTCACTTGGCACAACGATCATCGGTTCATTTGAAAAACACATGCCAGACGCTAAAGGCGTTTCATCGGAGCGTACCAGATACGGTCCTTCGTGTATGTCGAGACCAATACCGTGCCCGGTACGATGCGGCAGTCCTGGCAATCGATAATCAGGCCCCATGTCATACGCTTCCAAAACACGGCGCGCCGCTCGGTCAACATCGCCGCATTTAACGCCCGGTTTGGCGGCGTCAAATGCAGCCTGCTGCGCCTCTTTCTCAATATTCCAGATGCGCTGAACATTTTCATCCGGCGCGCCAAAAGCATAGGTCCTGGTGATATCCGATTGATAGCCGTCAACAGAACATCCCGTGTCGATAAGAACGACGTCACCATCCTTCAAAGCCGGATCGCCGGGGACGCCATGGGGATGTGACGTGCCCTCACCAAATTGCACCGCACAAAACGTGTTGCCGCCGTCAGCGCCGATTGCGCGGTGCGCGCTGTCGATAAAGGAGCGCACTTCGCTCGCGCGTATTCCGTCATACAGAATACGTGCTGCATGCCGGTGCACCGCCAAGGTCATCTGTTTTGCCTCGTTTAGTAGTGCAAGCTCCGACTGCGACTTCCGTGCGCGCATCGCAGTCGTGATTGGCTCGGCGTTACGGACCACAACGCCCGCAGTCGCTTCGCGAATTCGATCGTAAAGCCACAACGGGCAGTTCGGATCAATGGCGACGGCCTTTACCCTCATGCTTGTTAAAACTTCAGCGACAAGCGTGTTCGGGTCCTCATCCTCTTCCCAATATCGACAGTCAGCCTCAATCTGCAGTACAGGAGCAAGCGCGCTATCTTCAAATTTCGGGCAAATCATCACCGCATCGCGCGCAGACAAGATCAAGCCGACAAAACGTTCGGTCTGCCCCCAGGGCACGCCGGCAAAATACCGAAGATTGGAACCCGCCGTCAGCAACACTGCGTCGTCGCCACGGCTGCGCATTTTTTGACGAAGCTGCGCAATGCGCGCTTCACGCTCCGCCTTACCTATTCTCGACACCCGCGATGCAGGCGGCTTTATAGCCTGAAGCTCAACCGTTGCGCTCGACCCGCCAACGCCATTCCCCATTTTTCAATCCTTTGCAGTTTTTAGAATAAAGCCGTCAGCTCGTAACAACATCATAAATTACCTTGGCGGTCATAAGGTCCAAATGCGCGCCGCCGCCATTTTTAAAGACAGTGATTTCCTCTTCCGAACGCCGGCCGTCAGCGCCAGATACAAGGTCATAAAAATCACCAAGCACATCGGCGCGCTGAATAACCCCGGCAGCAATCGGTATGACCAAATCACCAATATGATCGAGTGTGGTGTCCCGGCTGTCTACGAATATCTTCGCTCGCGCCATCAGTTCGTCATCTGCTTCGCGCGTGTCCGCGCGAAACGCGCCAACAAGGTCTACATGCGAACCAGGCCTGACCCAGTCGCCATTCAATACAGGCGTCGGCGATGACGTCGCCGTCACAATAATATCTGCAGCACGAACGTAACTTTCCAGGCGCCCGCCGACAGCAACGGCCTGCACATTACCATTCGCAGTCCCTTTTACCGCCGCCTGCGCTTTTTGTTCGCTTCTCGCCCAAACAACAATCTCATCGACTTGCGGCATTGCATGAGCATAAGCTTCAATAAGCGCCGAGGCGAGCGCACCTGCGCCTATGACAAGAACTTTTGAGACATCTTTGCGTGCAAGAAACTGGGCGCCCAGAACCGAATCGGCGGCGGTTTTCCACTTAGTGATAAGAGGACCGTCTATGATCGCTTTAAGAGCGCCAGTTTTGTCATCAAAAAAGAGAAAAACGCCCTGTACGGTTGGCAACTTTTCCTCTCTATAAGGATTTTCTGGAAAAACTGTGACGGACTTTACGCCGCCGCCTAACCCTGCAATCCATGCCGCACGGTTTAAAAAACTGCGATCGTCACCACCAACCATCGCATCTTTGATTTCCGCCCTGGCGAGCTTATGCCCCTCGTACAGCGCAGCAATAACCGCATCCCACCGAAGCTTTCCCGCGACAGTGGTCTCAGAAATATATAATGGCGCTTGCGTCATTTTTACCTGTAAAGCGGCCAGGTATCGCTCAACCGATAACCAGTTGGCCAGGGATCATCAGGATCAAGCATCAATTGCCGCATTCCCGTAATCCACGCGCGCCCGCGAACGCTCGGGCGAATGGCGACTTTTCCTTCAATTTCGGTTTCACTTTGAATGCCGCCAACAAATTCTGAGCCCAACACAGATTGAAAGACCACTTCGTCTCCCACTGTCGCTTCGCCGCGTGAATGCATCAATGCCAAACGGGCGGACACTGCGGTGCCTGTAGGAGAGCGATCAATCTTCCCGGGGCGTATGGCAACACAATGTCGCGCGATCCGGCGTTTATCGACAACTTTCGCCGGCTGCGTCATCAAGCAAAACGTTACTTCATTCATTTCGCTTAGCGTAGGATGTTGAAACCCTATCTGTTCATCCGCGGCGTGTGCGATCTTTATACCCAGCTCAGCTAATGCTCGCGCTTCATCGGGAACAAGAGAAAATCCGAGTGTTGATGCATCAAGCGCGACGAAACTATCGCCGCCGAAAAGAATGTCTACCGACAATGTTCCATGCCCTGCGACTTCAAGCGGCGCATTCACGCGATCGACAAACGAAGCAATGTTTATGAACTCGACGCTCTCGACCTTACCGTTCCGGCAGTGAGCGCAAATATCGACAAGCCCGCCGGGCATTTCCAGCCCGAAACGCGTTATCGGCTCCTGCATTGGAAGAATGCCTGTTTCAAGTACGACTGTCGCAACACATATAGTATTCGACCCGGACATCGGCGGCGTCGTTTCCGGTTCTAAAATAATATTACCGATATCGGCGCGCGGGTCCTTGGGCGGCGTCAGAATATTGATGTGACGAAAAACGCCGCCGCGAGGCTCATTGAGAAGGAACGCCTTGAGCTTTCCATCTTTATCTAAATACCGCGATTGCGCCCACAGTGTATCGCCGGGCGGCGGCGCAACACCGCCGACAACCACGTCGCCGACTTCCCCTTCCGCATGACAGCCGACGACATGGATAAGTTTATTTGTGTTCATTTCCGCCTTTAACCTTGCGTGACCCGAAACCGTTGGGGCCAACCTTCATATCATATCTTTGGTGGTCTGGCGAAATTAGAAGATGATACCTTTGGACACCTCGATTTTGCGCACCGTTTTTACAAACAGGTCAAAACCAGCAAATAACTGCCGGTGGCTTGATAGCAAGAAGGCATAGCTTCATGCAAGCTCGAGGGCCGCTCGCAACTCAAGCAAATTAATGGTGACGTGAACTTAGCTATTATCACCAAAAGCAAAATCTAGATTCTAAATCTTCTTCAAATCAATCAGTATAGATATATTTTAACAACCGTTGCCCTCTGCTAAAATAAAAAAATTATGTATTTTCATGTGATATGCCGATGCAGCATAACTCTGATATAATAAATGTATTTGAGTTGCAACGCACTAAATGGAATCATGGCGTGAAGAGAAATCGGTTCCAAATTTCTGTATGCAGCACGGTTACTTTGAAAAAATCACGCCGAAAGTCGTCCTGAGCTTTTCTGGAACAATTCCTGAAGACTTCTGCGGGTTGCGCTCGCTACGATATGGACTTTCACAAGAGGATTCATGCTCAGGCAAGCAACCATTCGGCAGCTCGAAGCATTCCGGGAAGTTATGCTTTCCGGCACTTTCACAAATGCCGCACGACGGCTTGGCGTTACCCAACCCGCAATCAGCAAACTAATTGCCGATCTTGAAGCCTACTTTGAAACGAAACTCTTTATTAGATCTAATACAAAACTGAAACCTACCAGTATTGCATATACAATTCTGGACGAATTCGAAAAAGTTCACGCCAGTTTTGACATATTCATCGACATCGCCACCGTCGCGGCCAGACATCAAAAACATATAGTCAAGTTCGGCGCCATACCAGTTTATGCAGAAACAGTCGCCCCAATTTTTATTGAATTGCTTTATAACCGTACTCCAGATGTATTCGTAAGTTTGGAAGTCTTACCGCAAAATGAACTTACAAAAGCTTTGCAGGTCGAGGAAATTGACGTTGCATTCACTTCATTGCCTTCAGAATACCCATCGCTCATTGAGTATGCTTTATCACATGAACCGGCAGTGGTGGTAACGCCAAAAAATCATGCCTTAGCCACACGTACAAGCTTATCCCTTTGCGATCTCAAGGACGAGCCCATTATAACCTTACCTCCCTCCAGTCCGCTGCAAGTATCACTAGATAGCTATTTATCAGCCAAAGATTTTGTTCCCAATTGCATAATGTATGCCCGAACCCAAACAGCAATCATCTCATTGGTACATTTGGGATTAGGCATTGCGATAATGAACAAGTCTATCGCTGAACTGCTAAAAGAGCAGGTTCACATTGCGGATTTTAAGGAAGATTTTGCCTGGTCCTGTGGAGTTCTTTTGAACAAAAACAGTTCAAGATCCAAGATTATTAAAGACCTTCTGCCTGCCGCCAAATCAGCAATGAAACATTTCGGTACGTAGTATAAGAAGCCGAAGAACTCGTGCGTGTAGCGCCACACAAATATCGCCGTTCTCAAAAGTAAAAAAGCGCCGCAGACTTTCATCTGCGGCGCTTTGTTTCTTGTCTCTTCAGGATGTGCTTACAGCTGCAAGTTCACGCCGAAGAAGATGAAACGACCAGCCGGATCGTATGTGCCTGGAAAAGTGCCGCCGTTACCAGGCGCCGTACCGGCAGTGGTGGTCAGCTCAGGATCACGCCCGAAGACGTTCTGGACACCAGCCCGCAAGGTCATATTCTCGCGAACATATATCTGCGCTGCGAGGTCGAGATACTCGGCAGAATCCAGATTGTCGTCGAGGATATTGCCCGACGGCGTAAACGTGCCCCCGGTCTGCTGGCCATTCGCCCAATCGACGCCGGAGAAGTGACGCCACGTCGCCGTGATATCAATGTTCCATGGTGTCTGCCATGTGGTCAGCAGGCGATGACGATATTCAGGGTTTGGACCAAGACAGCCGCCACGATAGAGCCCTTTACATTCAACTGTTGTCGTCACGCCCGGAACCGGAATTGATGACAGCTCCATCAGGAAGGTCGAGACATAGTTCCAGTTCAACGAACCCCAACCGCCAAGACCGACATCCGCCATGTCGAGGCTGTAGGACGCCGACACGTCAAGACCGCGCGTATCCAACTGACCGATGTTGACGACTGGTTGTTGCACGCCGGCGAACTGGAACGGCGAGCCTGCCGGCGGAACCGGGCTGGCGAACAGTGAACCGTCACGGTCGCGTTGAACGTTCTGACAGAAGTTCGGATCGCCCGTCGTGATGCACTGGGTCAGTGTCGTCAGCGGCGGGATTGGCGCGATGGCGTCCTTCACCGAAATATCGAAATAATCAACAGAGACCGTTAGCCCGTCAATCCAGCGTGGCTGGAACACAGCGCCAAAGGTATAAGTATTCGACTTCTCCGGATTGAGGAGCGGGTTACCGGCGGTAACCGCGTTCTCTTGCGCCGCCGGGTTTATAGGCAATAAACCATATTGCGCCGCTGGAAGGCCTGTGAAGGCGCACTGGGCGACTGTCGCCGTTGGGGTTGGGCCTGAACACGGATCCGTTGCGTTGAAGAGGGCGGTATTGGGCGCATTGAACAGGTTGAAGATGCTCGGCGCGCGCACCGCCCGCTGGAACTGAGCACGCAGACGAAGGTCAGATACTGGCGTCCAGCTGACGCCAGCCGAGAATGTGTGCGTGTCGAATGACGTTTCAGCCGTTTGATCCGAATCCGTTGTGTAGTTCGAATAACGATACGCGCCATTGATGCCAAACTCTTCGAAGAGCGGCTTACCCTCGATGAGCGGGATCTGGGCTTCTGTGAAGATCTCCCAGACCTTAACCTCGCCCTGGAGCGGTGTAGCGCCGCCGCCAACGCCGGTCAGGCCAAAACCGCCCGGGATCTGAGAAACGTCATCCGGATTCCGCTCAAGACGGTCTTCTCGAAATTCAACGCCGAGAAGGCCCTGAACGCCGCTTTCCGCCAGCGGGAACTGGAAGCCGTAGCCGCCGAGGTCGCCGCCAATGGTGCCGCCGAGCACAATCTGTTCGACCGTACCCGTCACGAACGCGTTGCCCTGGATAGACTGAGCAACTTCTGCCGTGATCGGATCAACACCGCCAGGGCGCTGGAAGATATTGAAAGGCAGACAGCCCGTATTGCCGGAGCGGCAAACCGGACCGTTTGGCGAATCAACGACGAAGAATGCGTCCTGGACTTTCTGGAAACCCAAGTCGCCTATCGACTGCGAGTTGTGGCGGGTGCGAGAGAACTGACCGAACACATCCCAGTTCCAGTTTTCACCCAACGCGCCGCGGAAGCCGCCAACAGCGCGGAAGGTAGAAAGCGCCGTGCCCGTGCTGCGAGGATTGCCGTTGACGTTCCGGTAGCCCGGCCCTGCGGAGCCGCCGAAATTGACATCGGCTTGCGTCCCGTCCGGGTTCAGACCGGTTGCAATCTGCGCCGGCGTACAGCCAAGCGCAGCGTCAGCAACCGTGCCGCCGCCTGGAACGGCAGCTTGCAGGAACGGGTTGTCGCAATTGATCAGGAAGTTACGAAAGAACGTGCCCGAAAACGCGATTTGCGAATCGGTGGTGTTCTCTGTGAAGCCGAGATCCATGAATGCTTCAATATTGTCCGTCACTTCATAACGTGCAAAGGCCGAAATGTTGAAGCGTTCATTGTTACGCTGAATGAAGTTATCCGGCGCAAAGTTGAATAGCTGAGTGGGATCGTTGGCGTCAAACGGCACCAGCGTGCCGTCTTCGTTCAGGAAGAGACCGGCTGGGAAATTCGGGTTAGAGTTCGACAGGCCGATCCGGCGGAAGGTTGAAGAACCGCCACAGACAATACGGCCAATACCACGCGGGTCTGCTACCGCGCCGTTATCGTCGTTGTAAGAGCAGGCGCTGTAGTCGCGCGCGCCCTGACGGATTTCATTCTGATCCTGATACTGGAAGAACGCTGTCACATTACCGCGGCCGTCCGCCGTGTTCGCACCCCATGTAGCGGAGACGTTGACACCGCGACCGTCAAGCTCGCTGCCAGGAAGCGGTACGTTGAAATTGCTGAGCAGTTGATTGGCGAAGTCGTCATTGTTGCCGTCCTGGAAGAAACCGACCTGGCCATCCAGTTCGAGACCTTCAAAGTCACGGCGCATGATGAAGTTTACAACACCTGCAACAGCGTCAGAACCATAAACAGCTGAGGCGCCGCCTGACACAACGTCAACACGTTCGACAAGCTGCGCCGGGACTGTATCCAGGTTGGCCGTGGAAGCGTTAGCGCCTGAACCGCCGATAACCGTGGAATAAGGCAGGCGCTTGCCGTCCATGAGGACGAGTGTCCGCGCTGCGCCGAGACCGCGAAGGTTGACGGTTGACGTACCGTTGGCGCCGTTGGCGAGTTCAGATGTTTGCGCAGCAAAGGCTTGCGGCAGAATGTTGATGAGATCTTCAACGCGCGTAACACCACGGGTGTTGATCTCTTCCGCGTCCACCTGGAAGACCGGGCTGGACGAGGTGAGGTTCGCCTGGTTCAGGCGAGAACCGGTGACGATGATCGTATCGTCATCCTGTGCGAATGCCGGCGCGGCCATTGCGGCGGCGACACCCGTGAGCATCGTGGAGCGCAAAAATCGCCCGACGAGACGTGAGTTTTTCATTATCTGTATCCCTCTGTCTTTTTGCTTTTCAAACCAAGTTGCGCAAATAAACCGTGCAAGTTGAGCAAAGCCCCCCAGGAATCACAGCCGCGCTACCCTGTGATTGAGGTCGCTTGGCGAATTGATTTCCGCAAAGAAGAAATGAAGAACGCATGGCTCTGTGTCTAAAGGGCAACATGAGACATCCCAACAAAGCGCAGCCGGCAAAGCTCAGTCAGAAGATTCTCGTTTCGGAAAAGTGAGTCTGCTCACCAAACACGTCTAGTGCGCCGGGAAGCCATAACGCTTCCCGGCCAACGTTGAATAGCAGCAAAGGTCGGGAAGCAGTTACGCTTCCCGACTAACGTTGAAGAGCAACAATAAGAGGGAAATCAAATCGCCGCTCATGAATGAAGACACCGCTTGTACGTTATTCCGCAATCTCGCATGGAGTATTAAAAGCCGCAAAACCAGCAATTCTCACAAACAATATTTTTTTTGTATTTTAAATTTAGATGCAATGGCGGCGCACATGTCTAGCCTCAACATATGTAAATCGAGAGTAAGCGTGTCGGGCCTTAGTCAGAAAACCGATACTGGCGATTAAGCTAACTTCAAACCAGCCAAATATCGCCGGGCCATGTTCTTTATCGAATGAAGCCAATCTCTCTACAAATGCGACCGAAACAAGCGTTGGCCAAATGTCGAGTCAAAATGAATTTGTCGCTCAGGAGATGCGCCACTACGATCAGTTTATCACGAACTGGCTGAAAAAATTTTTAGGAGATATAGAGACTGCTACGGATCTGAAACAAAGCGTTTTTGTTCAGATGCTTGAATACGCCAGAGAACAGGAAATAGATAACCCTAAAGCGCTGATGTTTAAAATCGCGCGCAATTTAGCGGTTAACGAATTACGGCGGCGAAAGCGGTTTGAAGCGGTATTCGTTCCTACCGACGACTACGATTCCCCCAGTATCACGCAAATAATCGCTTCAGAAACGCCGACTCCCGAAGAAACCACCAGCAGCAGAGAAGACATGCGTCGTTTTACCGACGCCCTCAACAGCCTTCCGCCGCGACAAAGACAAGCCATGATACTTAGCCGGATGCACGGTTGCACATATCGGACAATTGCTCAAAAACTTGGCGTCTCGGAAAGCAGTGTCGAAAAATATATGGTCAAGGCGCTAAAAACGCTTCGCGAGAAGCTGGAATATCCGTAAGTCACTCATGTTAAAAAGAAGCCCGGCAAGATAGCGGCGCACAACAGAACAGCAAAAGATACAGCACCAACACGGGCTAACCGCGGCCGAATGACATTCTTTGCACTGGAACGTGTTGAGGTGTTATAAACAAACACATATCCATATTTTGGAATAGTCTTGATGTAAGTGGGCGATTTAACGTTATCACCCAACAAGAGCCGCAAGCTGCGAATACAATTATTGATGGCTTGATCGAATTCAACTGTGCGCCCGCCCCATAATTTTTCTTTTATTTCATCGCGGGTCACCAAGGCGCCGGCATTCGAAACCAGCAACACTAAAAGGTCGAACGCCTTGGAGCTGCAACGTATTTCTTTGCCGCTGATAGCGATGCGACGGTTGTCTGGATCCAGTTCAAATTCTCCAAACGAATAAATAACACTACCTACTTGAAGGTTATGATTGTCCGGAGACGCAGTGAAAATTTTCCGCAATTTCAAAGCCAAGTCACGACATAAAAGTTTGATATTTTTCGCATATCGGCTGGCCATAGCACCTCAGTACTGTACTCAATCAGGGTTCGACGTTAGATTTTTATTAGATTTTTATTATTCAACGTCGCCACGTCAAATCATTTAAAGTTATGAGGGCATAGACTAAAGTGATGAGCTGCAGTTCTGTACTAAGATAATCTATATCAGCGCCTAAACATGCATTCTTTTGCAAGTTTGAAGGGATACGGGACGTCGAAAATTTTCGATACGTAAATTAGTTTTAAATCAAACAATAATCTGTATAGCGATTAATAACCTCATTGATGCATTCGCCATTAATGGCATCGGCCTCAAATCACAGCTTTCTTGTTGGGCGAATGCATAGCCAAGGCTGTCTCCAATTTTGTAAGCGTTTATATTTCACAATATTCGGGAACATATTTTATTCCCGAAAGCAATCGAAGCCACGCTGTTTTCTGTCGCGGTTTCTAGCGCCGCAGAAACAAAGACGTCTTATCGCAATCGACTTTGGCGAGACTCCGTAGATTATATCAACCTACACACATGCCGCCGGCGGCTTTGAGCCCTCTACTATGGAAGTCACCCTGGCGACGATAGCTCTTCCGTTTAAAACCGCACATTCGTCAAACAAACCATCGGCCTTTTTTAAGCTTATCAAAACCCGAAAACGGTCCTGCTTATTTTGCTCGGCTGGGAGTGGCGGACAGAGAGGGATTCGAACCGCCGCGCGCCTTCGGTGCGCATACCTTAAAAACGAGGGTTCGGACAAAGCACTTGCTGAAATGGTCCTGCTTATTCTGCTCGGCTGGGAGTGGCGGACAGAGAGGGATTCGAACCCTCGAGACGGTTACCCGCCTACACGCTTTCCAAGCGTGCGCCTTCAGCCACTCGGCCACCTGTCCGGCTGGAACCGCCGGACTATAGCTTGGCCCGCCTGCGGCGCAAGGCCAAAGCGTAGCAAGGGTTCCGACGCCTGACACCGGCGCAATTGCGCGATTGGACGCGGCGCGTTATTCTGGGGCTGTAAGGGTTTTGTTAACCATATGAGGGGGCCTTCAATGGCGGCGTTTCGTTTTATTGCTTGGGTTTTGGTGGCGCTGGCTATTGCGCTCTTGGGTGCGGACGGCGTCGCATCGCTTGAATCGGGCGAGCCCGTGATGCGGTCAACAGCGCAGATCCTCTCGCTGGTCGGCATCGATGGCGGCGCGGTTGCAACGAATTCACCAGGCGGTGTCAGCCAGGCGCTCAACACGATCATGGGCCTGCCGCTGTGGGGCGTCATCGGACTGATCGGCGTCGTTCTGACCTTGATCTTCCGGCCAATGGACTGAGCAGCCATGTAGATCAAGCAAATATGCTGGCGCGACGGCCCATACGCTATTTGTTCTTTATACTGCTCTTCGCCTTGCTATTGGGGTTCTTCATTGCACTAAGCGCGCCGGCGCGGGCTGACAGGCAATGGGACACTGGTTTTTCGCGGACGCCACAGTTCACGGAAATCGGCGACAGCCAATGGCGGCTGACAGATTTACGCGCCTTTACCTTTGATGATGCGGGCTCTGCAAATCAGGCATGGCGGACAGTTGAATTCAATCCCACGGAATTGACGGAAGTATGGTTTTTCGTCGAACCGTTTGAGGCTTGGGGCGGTGTTGCACACACGCTGTTAAGTTTCGTCTTTGACGGCGACGATCCACAAACGCTCAGCATTTCCGTAGAGGCGCGCCGGGAGGAAGGCGAGACCTATTCCGGGTTTCGCGGCCTCTTCAACGCCTATGAATTGATAAATGTCTGGTCAACCGAGAAGGATATCCTGACGCGCATCGCCGTCAGCCTTGATCACGACATCTATGCTTATCGCCTGAACGTCACGCCAGAGCAGGCGCAGGCTATATTGCAACACTTCATTCGCAGAACAAATGAACTCCATGAGCGCCCGCGCCACTACAACACGCTAACCTCCAATTGCACTAATGAACTCGCTAAGGCCGTTAATGACGCCTTCCCGGGGGCGCTGCCTCCGCATTATTCGCACTGGCTTACCGGCTATTCCGGACAGCGCCTTCACGATCTTGGATTCCTTGGGGCCCAACATGAAACTTTCGCCGACCTTAAGCGCAACGCCAATATGCGCGACAGCATCCAGGCGATGCAGGGAACATCCGTCGATACCTTCCCAATGGCGTGGCGAGAACATTTTGTGGAGCAAACGCAAAACGTTAACAAAACCCAACACGACGAATAGCCAGCGTCAGGCGACGAGTTGATTTTAAAAAATCAACATTCGACAAAATGACAATCTGGCGCGGTGAGCAGCGCTGTGCGCCTGTTTCAATATCAATTCTTCGGCCCTATCTCCAGCTCATAAATGAGGAGAGAGATCATGGCCAAAGTTGTTACCGTACTGATGTCCGTCACTGTTATCGGCGTTGCGCTGGCGCCGGCTTATTACACCTACGCCGCGCTGGTTTAAGAGACGGAAGCAGCGCATCGCTGAACGAACGCCTGATAATCTTCAGGCGTATCGATCCCGGCGGGCGCTGCGTTGACCATGCCGACCGCAATGGTTTCGCCCTTTTCAAGGATGCGC
>CBDDKD010000045.1:0-20685 GCA_965230025.1 Hyphococcus sp. | reverse complement strand
AGTCATAGCACAACCCTTATGGCACGACATCGGCTTCGATTACAGGCGCCTTCATATCCTCTTTTCGTGCAGTACGGACAAGAACGATGCCAACCCCGGCCAGCGTCAGCAGACCACCGATAATCATAGGCGGCCCAAAAGGGTCGCCCAATATCAAAACGCTGAAAAAGACAGCGAGCAGCGTTGTTAACAAAGCACTTGGCGCAACAACACTGACCGGCAACCGCTGCAAGAGCCAGTAATACGCTGTATGGCCAAAGATCGAGCCGCCAATCGCCGAATATAAGATCGCGCACATGATTAAAGTTTTATCAGCAACAGCGAGGGCCTTTAACTGCCCTGTCTCGAATGTAAATGTCAAAATCCATAAGCCCGCAGCGCCGACCAATGAAAACCAGGCGAGGAGCTCTAATGGTTTAAAAGCCGTTGACTTCTTTACCAGCACGGCGCCGATCGCCTCCGCAAATGCGCCGGCAGACACGAAACCGATCCCCAAAGCTATGCGTGTTTCCGCACCGACATCGTCCTGCTTTCCAAGAGCAATGATCGCCACTCCAGTGAAGGCCAGCCCGATACCGACAGCTCGCCGCCAACCCAATTTATCGCCAAGAAAGAAGATCGAGAGGATTGTCGCGAAGGGAACATAGAGTTCCATCGCAACTGCAGCGGCGGAGGCGGTTGCAAACTTTACACCGTTGAACATCAGCGCATAGTTTACAGCGCCAAGGCAAAGTCCACCGCTCAGCACACGCACCATATGCCCAGGCCGCCACCGCAAGAATACAGCCAAAAGGGCGGCGACAAGTGTCATGCGGATTGCTGCATAGTAAATCGGCGGCAACTCCGCTACGGCGGTTTTGATGACAACGAAATGAAATCCCCAGACCAGGCACATGGTCAAGAAAACCGCCAACTCGCGAGAGCCCAAAACCGTCACTCCATGGAAAAGGTTGTTTCAGGTTCAGCCAATACGCCGAACCTGCCCACTGCCGCAAATACTATTCTGTTATATTAAAGTTTTTGCCAACCCGATATCAGGCGCTCGCAGGGCGCCAGCCATTGCGATCCTGGTTCTGAGTCAGCAGGCCAGCCAGTGCAGAGAAACGCGAGAGCTATGGGCGCAGCTACGGTGACCACTGCTAACGCGATAACTGCAAACAAAAGAAGGATGATAAAAACAAGCGCGTCTGCAATGCGCTCATATGTAGAACTGGATTGGTTCAAAACGCCTGACTGACGCGGCTTCCGCTGATCCAAAACACCCACCAAACGCTACTCACCCTAACAACTATGCCATCAAAGCAAAGACCGACCTTGACGTCCAGCCGACGCTTCTGGCCGACACTATAATTCTAGGTAAAATCAGTTAAAATTTGCTCATAAGCCGCATTGATGGCCGCCATACGGCCTTCCGCGATCTTCACAAGGTCGCTGGGCACGCCCCGCGCCATCAGAGCGTCAGGATGGTGATCGCGCACCAAAGTTCTGTAAGCGGCTTTAACGGTTTCCTCAGAATCACCGGGCTTTATTCCCAAAATGAGATGCGGATCGTCCTCTCCAAGGCCCAGATGGGCCGCCTTCAGTCGATGAAAGGCGCCCTCCGATACCACAAATACCCTGGACGCCCGCTCCAGCAACTCCAATTCCCGCGGGTGCGCGACACCGTCCGCGACCGCAATATGAAAGAGGCAGTCGAGCACATCTTCCAAAACTTCCGGGGCATCCTCGAAAATTTTTTGCAATTCTGGAGAGATACTCATCGAACCCAGCCACATCCTGCTGAGCAAGCTGATAGATCATCCGGACCTTGTCCGCCTCCCTTTCAGGAAACTGAAAAAACTCCCGAAAAGCAGCGATTTCGTCATCAGTGACGACCCCATCCGCTTTCGCCATCTTCGCTGAGAGCGCAATCAACGCAATGGAAAAAGAGGCCTCGTTGCGTTTTTGCTTTTGCTCTGAAAGGCGTTCTAAAAAGGCGCCGAGCGTGCGCTTTCGCGCCTCGGCAATCCCAGACTCTATACGATCCCAAATGCTCATCGGCGACGGTTTAGAGCGCCGCTGCGCGAAACGCCAGCATGTTCTGCTGCAGTGATGACACCGGACATTCGACCTGTGGAAAATATTTTCAGAAAAAAGTTTTCAAGCCTTTGAAGGCGTTTACGGTACCTGCTGCGCACCTGTTGCGCTTCACAGCCCAACCACTGCTTTGCAAAAGCTAATTTTTCCCGACACACTTTTTTCGTACCCATCATCGTGACACAGAAGGGGGCGATATGATGGAAGGGCCTTATGCATGAGATCGGCGTGCTAATGGGGCGGCCTAGCCTGTGGCGCGGGTTTTATGATCATTGCTTTGTTTATCACCGGCATCATTCACTGACTGTCTTAAATCCGGATCGTAGTTCAAAATTGGCGATAGCCAACGCTCCGTTTCCGCCACCGACATGGCTTTCCGGTCTGCATAACTTTCCACCTGATCTTTTTCGATTTTCCCAACGCCAAAGTAAAGCGACTGCGGATGAGAGAAATATAATCCGCTTACCGAAGCACCCGGAGTCATCGCAAAGCTTTCAGTCAATTCAATGCTGGCGTGCTTGCCGGGATCAAGCAACTGAAACAAAATCTCCTTTTCCGTGTGATCGGGGCTGCGCCGGATAGCCTGGCGCCGGTCGAATACCGCGATAGCTTTCCTTGATCAGATCTACAGGCGATAGTTTTTTCTTCAGGGGCGTATCCCCAAAATTCCCGCCGCACACGCTCGTGTAGATGTTCTGCAAAAGCTTCCGCCAAACGATCTGCAAGCGCCTTTGACAAGATTGCGGAATAATTATCATCCCGGCTATCAAAGCCAGCAGCGAATGCCTCTTCGCCCACGCCCGCCGTCACGGCAAAACCACCAACATAGTCAGCGATCCCGGCCCCTTCGGGCGCGACAAAATCCGACAAGCAATAATTAGCGCCGCCTTCGCGTTTTTTGATCTGCTGGCGCAGGCCACGAAAAGCGGCGAGTTCTTGTTTCCGGCTCTCATCCGTATAAAGGACGATATCGTCTTCGCGCGAATTCGCCGGCCAAAAGCCAACGACGCCGTGCGCGGTTAAGGCTTTCTCATCAACGATACGGCGCAGCATCTTCTGGGCGTCATCAAACAACGCTCTTGCCGGCTCTCCGACGATCTTATCATCAAGAATTTGCGGATATTTTCCGTAAAGATCCCAAGCAGAGAAAAAGGGCGTCCAGTCGATATAATCAATTAGCGTTTGCAGATCATATTCACGCAGCGCCTTGACGCCGGTGAATGAAGGCTTCGGCGGCGCATCGCCAGACCAATTGATCGAGAACTTGTTGGCGCGCGCTTCCTCAAGTGTGAGTCTTGGACTTGCGCCCTTTTCCTTTATCGTAGCTCTCACGCACTTTATCGTAATCATTCGCGACCGATGTAAGGTAATCGCCCCGCTTTTCATCAGAGACCAGTGAGCCTGCAACACCCACAGCGCGACTCGCGTCTGTGACGTAAACCACGCCATGATCATAGTTCGGTGCAATCTTTACGGCGGTATGAGCGCGGCTAGTGGTCGCGCCGCCAATCAACAACGGCTTCGTGAACCCTTCCCTTTGCATTTCCGCCGCCAGATGGCGCATCTCGTCGAGACTAGGTGTAATCAAGCCAGAGACACCGATGATATCCACATCGTGTGTCTTCGCCTCCTCAAGGATTTTTGCCGACGGCACCATCACACCAAGGTCGATGACTTCATAATTATTACACTGCAGAACAACGCCAACGATATTCTTGCCTATATCGTGAACATCCCCTTTTACAGTCGCCATCAATATCTTGCCATTCGGCTTTCCCTGTTCGAGTCCCTGCTCTTCTTTTTCTTTCTCCATGAAGGGCGTCAAATAAGAGACCGCCTGCTTCATCACCCGTGCAGACTTGACC
This sequence comes from Hyphococcus sp., assembly GCA_965230025.1. GTDB lineage: Bacteria > Pseudomonadota > Alphaproteobacteria > Caulobacterales > Parvularculaceae > Hyphococcus. The sequence goes on along the minus strand of CBDDKD010000045.1, from coordinate 16,744 downwards.
ACCTGTGGCAAAAACATTTTTCCGTCGCCGAATAAATCTCCGACGACATTCATACCGTCCATCAATGGGCCTTCGATCACGAATAAGGGCCGGCCCAATTTCTGCCGCGCCTCTTCGGCGTCCTCAACGATGTACTCGGTGATGCCTTTAACGAGTGCGTGACGCAGGCGCTCCTCAACCGGAGTCTCGCGCCACGCTAAGTCTTTTTCCTGGGTCTGTCCCGCTTCCCCACGATAGTTTTCAGCGATCGCCAACAATTTTTCGGTAGCGTCATCACGGCGGTTCAGGATGACGTCTTCCACAGGCTCGCGCAAAGTCGGCGCAATCTCATCATAGATTGCGAGCTGACCCGCATTGACGATCCCCATATCCATGCCGGCCTTAATGGCGTGATAGAGAAAGACCGAGTGCATCGCCTCGCGAACCGGTTCATTCCCGCGAAACGAGAATGAGATATTAGAAACGCCGCCGGAGACTTTGGCATGCGGAAGGTTTTCTTTAATCCGTCGAGTCGCTTCAATAAAATCCACTGCATAATTGTTATGCTCTTCGATGCCGGTCGCGACAGCAAAAATGTTCGGATCGAAAATGATGTCTTCAGGGGCGAAACCTGCGCCAGTTAATAAGTTGTAGGACCGCTCGCAGATTTCATATTTACGATCCGCCGTATCCGCCTGCCCCTCTTCGTCAAACGCCATCACGACGCTCGCGGCGCCATAGCGCATAATTTTGTGCGCCTGTTCAAGAAACGGCTTCTCACCCTCTTTCAGGGAAATCGAGTTGACGATAGCCTTACCCTGAACATTCTTCAGGCCCGCCTCGATTACCTCCCACTTGGACGAGTCGATCATCACGGGCACACGCGAGATGTCCGGTTCAGAAGCAATCAGACGCATAAACGTCACCATGGCTTCGACGCCGTCGAGCATGCCTTCGTCCATATTGACGTCAATAATTTGTGCGCCGTTTTCGACTTGCTGTCGCGCCACAGCCAGCGCTTCTTCGTAACGATCCTCTTTGATCAATTTCCGAAACTTTGCCGAGCCTGTCACATTCGTACGCTCGCCGATATTGACGAAGCTAGCTGTTGCTTGTGACGTCATGATGCGCCACCCGAGTTGAAGGACGACGACCGAACCAGACCAGGCAAGCCGTCTACAGATTTTTCGTTGCTTTTATAGCGATGCTCTTTCCACTCATCATACGGTTTGTTGTCGACCCACCGCTGGAGTTGTTCACGCTCCTCCTTAAATTCGAAAAACGGAACACCCCAGCCGCAACTGTCGGAGACGCGATCAACCTTAATGCGAATAATAGCGCGCGCCCGATCAAACGCTGGGAACAGTTTCATCAATTCTGGAAATTCCGCGTCGTCGAATGAGATCGCCTCGCCGCGCCCATAGATGCGCAATATGTTTGCAGCACCTTCGAAAGCACAAAACATCAAAGTAATGCGTCTATTTTCGCGAAGATGCGCCAGCGTCTCAATGCCCGACCCGCCAAGGTCAATCCAGACGACAGTGTGATTGTCCAGAAGTGCAATACTGTCGTACCCTTTCGGCGACAGGTTGACTGACCCCTCGGGCGACAATGGAGCTGTCGCTACAAAGAAAAGTTTCTGCTTACGGATGAATTCGATATGCTGATTGTTCAACAAATCGTATGATTTCGCCATTACTCTCTCACCAAAATCGGATCTAATGTTACCGTGACATATTCAAGCCGCTTGTCCGGCGCTCTGCGTTTTAGGGCGCACGCCAAGCATTCGGCAGAGCGCATAAGCCATTTCATCACGGTTCAATGTGTAGAAATGAAAATTCGTAACGCCTTGCTCAGCGAGATCGAGACATTGTTCAGCAGCCACAGTGGCGGCAATCAACTGGCGGGTCGCGGGGTCGTCATCCAGATTTTCAAATAGTTTGACGAGGCGGCCTGGAATCGTCGCGCCGCAAACATCAGCCATTTTCCGCATGCCTGCGAAACTGGTCACCGGCATGATGCCCGGCGCAATCGGAATCTCAACGCCTTCCTTCCGAACACGCTCAACGTAACGAAGATAGACCGCATTATCGTAAAAGAACTGTGTGATCGCTCTAGTGGCGCCTGCATCGATTTTTCGCTTCAGCATGTCGATATCCGCCGCCAGCGATGGCGAGTCAGGGTGCTGTTCCGGATAGCACCCCACGGAAATTTCAAACGGTGCGATTTTCTTCGCGCCCGCCGCCAGTTCCGCCGCATTCGCATAACCGCCCGGATGAGGCGTATAGGGCTCCCCTGCGCCACCGGGCGGATCGCCACGCAGCGCCACAATATGTTTGACGCCAGCCTGCCAATAATCACGCAGCACGTCGTCTATTTCCTCTTTCGTTGCAGCAACACAGGTCAGGTGGGCGGCGACAGGCAAACTGGTTTCTTTGACAATGCGCGCAACGGTTTCGTGCGTCCGCTCGCGCGTCGAACCGCCCGCGCCATAGGTTACGGAAACGAAATCCGGATGAAGCGGCGCAAGTTTTTCCACCGCATTCCAGAGCTTAGTTTGCATCGCCTCTGTTTTTGGCGGAAAAAACTCAAAGGACACATTCAGTTGCGACATTGCCGATACCTTCCTTACGCAGCGCTTCGCGCACGAAGCCGCTGCACGCCTGCCGGCGCCTCACAAAGCCAGATTTTCACAGTCAATTTTTGCTTATCCTTGGCAGACGGAGACAGCGTTTCCGCTTTTGCAAGACGCAATCCCGCCACAGCGCACCAGTCGCGCACTTCATCATCAGAGAACCCAAGCCGCCGATGTGCATGCTCATCGCGTAAAAATTCCAAATCATGCGGCGCAAAGTCAGAGATGATCAGCCGCCCGCCCTGTTTCAGCAAACGCGCTGCTTCACGAACAGCGCCACCTGGCTCAGCCAGAAAGTGCAAGACCTGATGTACACAAACGATATCCGCACATTCGCTTTCCAGGGGTAGAGAAAACAGATCACCGTGACGCACCTGCGCATGCGCGATCTCAGCCTGCTCGAGATTGGTGCGCGCAATCGACAGCATCTCATGGGATAAATCATACCCCACACCGGATGCATACCGGTCGGCGAACAGTTCGAGCATACGGCCCGTTCCGGTCCCAAGGTCGATAAACAGATCCGCCTTGCCTTCGCCAGCAAGGTCAATAATGCGCGCCTCGATATCGGACTCGGGCAAGTGCAATCGGCGAAGACGATTCCACTCACGCGCATTGTCGCGGAAATACTCCGCCGCCAACGCAGAGCGGGCTTCACGGCTCTGGGCGAAACGCTCGCCATCGCGCGCGACGATACGATCGCCTGCATCGATGATCGACGAGACCGTCTCCAACACGGCAGAGAGGCTGGGGTCATTTTGGGCGGCCCCAGCCAAGCGGTAAAACATCCACGCGCCCTCGCGGTGACGTTCCGCAAGACCCGCATCAGCCAGAATTTTCAGATGACGGCTTACGCGCGGCTGGCTCTGGCCGAGAATAGCAGTGAGTTCGCTCACCGTCAGTTCGCCACGCACCAGCAGCGCCATAATGCGCAACCGAGTTTCTTCGCCTATGGCGCGAAAAACATTGAGCGTCTCGTCAAGAGTCATAGCGGCAGCCATTCTTATTCGTAACGCAAAAGATATAAAGATATCTTTATATGATGGCAAGCATCGTTTTCACGAACAATGGCGATATGAGGCTTTTCGGGCGCATCCGACTGGAAATCATCGAAAGCTCATTGTTCACATGGCTCTCACCCCTATATTTTTGGATCAAACTTACCATGATGCGCCGAAGACGCTTTTTGAGGCAAAACAGTGGACGCAAAGCAATTCATCGCCGCTCTGACGGCTATTTTTATGCTCTCCGCAGCAACGGGCCATGCTCAGATGACCGAGGCCGGAGACCCCAGCGACTTTGCTGAGGACCTTAAACGCGGCGAGGCCGACACTACCGAGGGCGCCGAGTCTGATCCCTGGGAAGGGTTTAATCGCAAGATGTTTGCGGTCAACAAGGTCATCGATGATGGTTTTCTGGTTCCGTCCGCCAAGGTTTATCGCGCCGTTACCCACAAGAAACAGCGCAAGGGTTTGCGCAACCTTCTTGCAAATGCGCGCACGCCCATCATCCTGATTAACGACCTTCTGCAAGGCGAGTTCAAACGCGCTGGAGAAACGGCAAGCCGCTTCGTGGTTAATACGACAATCGGTTTTGGCGGCATGGGCGATCCGGCAGAGCGTATGGGCATTCCACAGCACTCGGAGGATTTCGGTCAGACGCTTGCCGTATGGGGTGCGCCCTCCGGTCCTTATCTCTTTTTGCCGTTCTTTGGTCCGAGCTCTATAAGGGATGGATTTGGCGCCGCCGTCGACACAGCCGCAGATCCCGTAATCTGGCTCCGCACGGACGCCGCACGCTATACCCGTTTTTCACGGGCGGGCGCTACAGCGCTTGCGCTCCGTGAGCCGCTTATCGAACCACTTGCCGACATTGAGGCAAATTCACTTGATTATTACGCATCCCTGCGCAGCTTCTACATGCAGGCGCGCAAGCGGGAGATCGCCAATGGGCGCACCAATTTCGAAGACCTTCCGGATATCGGGGACTTTGAGGAATTCGACGAAATCGAATGATGACGCATCAAGGAGTTTGCGGATGCTGAATACGGTGGGACGCATCTTGACCAGAACTGTATGGGCTGCGGTTTGCGCCGGCGTTGTTTTACTAACTTCACCCGCGCATGCTGATGACAGCGCCGAAGCGTTTGTTCAAGGAATTCTGGACGAAGCCGAACCAATTCTGGAATTAGATGATCAGGCCGCTTTCTTCGATGGCATCGAAACACTTGTCGATAAATATGTCGATATGCGCCGCGTTGGATTTTTTGTTCTCGGCCAGTATGCGCGGCAGATGAGTGACGCACAGAAAGAAGAGTATTTTCCACTGTTTGATAAATACGCAACGCGCATCTATCAAAACACTCTATCGGATTACGCCGGTCAAAAGCTGAATGTGACGAGTTCCGTCGACCGGTCGGAGCGCGACATCATTGTCAATTCAAAGATCGCCAATCCTGCACCGGGCGATCCGCTGGCGGATGCGGTGTTTCACTGGCGCGTTTATCGCAATCGCGATGGCGAGATGTTTATCTTTGATGCGGGCGCAAATGATGTCTGGCTCGCGATCGAACAGCAAAGCCAGTTCAAGTCCGTCATTGCCAATAATGGCGGCGGGGAAGCAGGCATACAGGCGCTAATTGATCAATTGCGCGATCAGGTTGGTGGGTAACCCGAACACACATTTTCTATCGGGCCGGCGCCCGTCCAGCCGCGTCGAGCGCTAGAGCCAACAGTGGCAGCATATGGCCGGGAACGGACTCGGACGGAACTTCGGTCCGGCGCTCAGCGCCCATTTTCAGATAAAAAGGTTCAGCATCGGGATCGGCTTCGATGAGCAGTTCCGTGGCGCCCAGACGGCGCGCTTCCTCAACCGCCCATGCGATCATGCGACGTCCAAGGCCGGACCCATATACTCCCGATCAACAAACAATAGCTGAAGATGACATTCATCATCATGAGCCATAACCTGCGCGACACCGGCAGGCGCGCCGTCAAGCTCTGTAACAACAACTGGGCCGGCGGCAATTTTCTCTGGCGTCAACGTCAGTTCCTCGCGGCACGCTTCCATGAACGCCTTGTCATAACCGTGTACGGCTTTGGACCGCACGATTAACGCCGAGAGAGCAGGCAATTCGCTGATTTCAGGCTTTCTCAAACGCATCTCAGTTTCCTTACCCCTTAGACAAACAAAAAGGCCGCCTCGTTGGGCGGCCTTTCCTATTCGACATGTCGGCAATCGTTATGATGAATAGTATTCGACTACCAGGTTAGGTTCCATGGTGCAGGCGTAAGGCACTTCGGCAAATTCCGGCACACGCATGTAAGTTGCCGTCATCTTCTTTGGATCGACATCGACATAGTCCGGAATATCGCGCTCAGCACTCTGAAGCGCTTCCAGAACCAGCGCCATATTTTTGGACTTGTCCTTAACCTCGACAACATCGCCAGGGCGAAGACGCATTGACGGGATGTTCGTGCGTACGCCGTTCACTTTTACATGACCGTGGTTGATGAACTGGCGCGCCGCGAAAACGGTCGGCACGAATTTCGCGCGATACACAATCGCATCGAGCCGGCTTTCCAGAAGACCAATCAAATGCTCTGCCGTGTTGCCCCGGCGGCGATCAGCTTCGTTGTAGATGCGTTCGAAATGCTTTTCAGTGATATTGCCGTAATAGCCTTTCAGCTTCTGCTTCGCCATCAACTGCAGGCCAAAGTCGGACGTTTTGCCCTTGCGACGCTGGCCGTGCATGCCAGGTCCGTAATCGCGTTTGTTTACTGGTGATTTTGGCCGGCCCCAGACGTTTTCGCCAACCCGGCGGTCAAGCTTGTGCTTGGCGCTAATGCGCTTAGACATATCTTCCTCACTCTCGACGTGGCCCGGCCTCGGGGCCTATCCCCGGGGCGATCTCAACGGCGGTCCACACGCCTACCCGTATTGAAGCGGCGGGGTATAGGGGCCAAAACAGGGCCTGTCAAACAATTTTGAACCGCGTCACGATACAGAGGTATCGGCCTGATGAGGCGCGGAATTGGTGGTTTCGGCGGTCAGTTCATACTCATCCAAAGCAGGCGCCTTCATATCCCGTAAATATCGCCTCACCGCGTGAGGATAGAGCGTGTAGTTCCGCCCGTTCTCGTCAACGTACCACGCCCCGCAATTGGCCGCCCAGACGCGTCCTTGCAGATCCTGCTGGATACTCTCATCAAAAGCGCGGGCAGCCTCCGGCTTGGGAGCAATAAACCGAGCCCCTGCGGCGTGCGCCTCGTTCATCAGCTTGATGATGTAAGAGACCTGCGCTTCGATCATTAGCAGCACTGAGTTATGCCCCAGCGCCGAGTTGGGGCCGAGCAGGATGAAAAAATTCGGGAAACCCGGAACCGCAAGCGTTCGATGCGCAGCGATACCGTCCTTCCAGGCTTCCTTCAAATGCCGCCCATTCGGACCAGTAACTTCAAGCGTTGTTAGAATATTAAACGGCTGGAAGCCGGTTGCGTATATCAGAACATCTACTTCGCGCAGGTGACCATCTTTTGTACGCACCCCGCTTTCGGTGACTGCGTCGATGGGATCAGTAACCAGATCAACATTGTCTTTTTGAATGGCGCCAAGATAATCATCCGAGATCAGGATGCGCTTGCATCCGATGGGATAATCCGGCGTTAACCGCGCGCGCAGATCCGGGTCCTTCACCTGGCGTTCAAGATGCCTCGTGAAAAGCCGCCGCACATGGCGCTTGACGGCGTTATTATTTTTTTTGAAAGCGCCGAACCGTTGCTCCATCAGCGTGAAATATACGCCGCGATAAAAACGCGCCAACTTCGGCGCTTTCGCAAACATCGCTTTCGTCCACTCTGGGTAGCGGTAGCTATGGCGCGGCATCACCCAGTTTGGCGTGCGCTGGTAAACATCCAGATGCGCAACCTTGTCGACAATTTCCGGAATGACCTGAACTGCGCTGGCAGCTGATCCAATAATCGCGACTCGCTTGCCAGCAAGATCGACATCATGGCGCCATTGCGCTGTGTGAAACGCCGGCCCATTAAAGGAATCTCGACCGTCAATATCTGGAAAACTCGGCTCATGCAGGCCGCCTATCCCGGAGATGACATAATCGGCTTTTATTGAAGAACCATCGGCAAACGCAACACGCCACTTGGCTCCATCATGGCTGATGGTCGTGACCTTCTTGCCAAACTGAATAGAGCGATAGAGATCGTATTTCTTTGCGCAATGGCGTGCATAGTCCCAGATTTCATCGCCGGGCGAGAACCGCTGCGACCAGTTCGGATTGGGTTCGAATGAAAATGAATAAAGATGGGATGGCACATCGCAGGCGACGCCGGGATAAGTGTTCTCGCGCCAGGTGCCGCCAACCTCATCAGCCTTTTCGTAAATCGTAAAGGTGTCGATCCCCTCCTCACGCAGGCGAATCGCCATGCCGAGACCGGAAAACCCGGCCCCCAGAATAGCGATCGTTGGCGTCGTATCGGAGTCTTTTAAATGTGCGCCGTTTCCTTGATCCATGAATCTCTACTAGCCGGAAACTGGTCAGTTTACCATGGTCGATGGCGCCTGCTTATCTGCATCGCCAACTCGCATTTAGAGCTGGCGAAGGATTGCAGCTTATTGCGACATGCGCGCTTCTTCTTCCGCAATCCAGGCGCGCACATGCGCGCGCAGGGCGCCAAGCGGCAAGGCGCCATTCTCAAGAATCCGGTCGTGGAAAGCATGAATGTCAAAAGACTCGCCCAACTGTTCTTCCGCCTCACTTCTTAAGGCGAAGATTTCAAGCCCGCCGGTGTCATAAGCCGTTAGCTGACCGGGGATGACGGCAAGACGATCGAGAAGGTTTTCGCCAGCTTCTTCGCTCTCGAAACGGCCTGACTCCCTTACAAAGGACTTGGCTTGCTCGTTGGTCCACCCGTAAAGATGAAGTCCCGGATCAACGACCATGCCGCGCGCCGGCCACGCGCGCCGCGTAATCTCGCCAAAGCCGCTTTCATAAACGCCCGCTTCTTCGGCAAGCGCTTCCGAATAACGCGCCCAGCCTTCGACATAAGCCGTAGATCTCAGCAATTTCATGACCGGGTGTAAATCGCCAAGACCGTGCGCGGTCGAAATTTGTAAATGATGACCTGGCCACCCCTCATGCACAGCGACAATCTCCGCTCCACCCCTGGTGTCGTCCCGCCAGTCATCGGTATTGATTCGGTATGTCGCCGCCCCTTCGGCAAGGGGCTTTTGTTCGTACCGGGACGACTGCCCCGTTCCCTTCAGGTAATCTGGATAAGGCTCAACAATCAGCTCCTGCTCCGGTAGCGATGAGAAGAATGGAGCGACTTTTTCTTTTGTGACCGGTATAAGCGCACGAGTTTCTGCTAGAAGCCGGTCTTCACTTTCAAATCTGTTTTCAGGGGCTTCCTTCACGCGCCGTAAAATCTCGGTGAAGTCACGGACTCCAAACATCGCGTCACCGCGCTCAATGACAGATCGCACATGCCCGTCGACGGTTTCGCGCCCGCGCCGATAGGTTTCCTCTGCGCCGATCGCAGCGGTGTGGTAGCCGCGAAGCATTGCTTCATAACATGCTGCACCGTTGGGCAGCGCTGTAATCGCTAACGCATCGCGCGCGCGAGGTAAGTACTCATCCCGAAGGTAGTTGCGATAGGCGGCGATTGCCGGATTGATTTGATCCGAGACAAGGCTTTCTGCAGCTTCGCGAAAAACCTGGTCTTCGCTGTTCACCGCAAATGTGATGAATGGGGATTGGTCTGCGGGGCGCTCCAGCAGGGAATCCAGCTGCGCGATGACACGCTTCGTAACGCGTTTCGGCGCACTGAAGCCTTGCGACAGTCCATCTTCGAGATTGGTGCGATCTTGCACTAGAAACATGGGTAATTTCGCCCAACGTTCAAGCGCCGTCGCGCGGTCTTTGTTACTCTCAACCGGTTGCGCAGCGGCGACAATTGGAAATGCGTTCTGCCAACCAAACATATGGTTCAGACTCCATAAGTGCTGATTGCAAATACGCGTTTCAGCATTTGCTTTCATCGCCTCACGCAGAGTTTCGTATAGCGCCCAGTCTGCGCCTTCGAATTGATCCGCATCGATATCGTTTATCCGAACCAGGAGGTTATCTTCAACATCCTCGAAAGCGACTCTCACATCAGTGGAAATGTCATTGAATGCTGATTGGTCCTGCTCCGCCGCATCGCCAAGCCCGGCGAAGGTTGCAGAGAACGGTGATTGACGAAGATTGGCAGCGAGATATTCATCAGCGATGGCATGCAATTCTACGGCAAGCGCCGAAGAATTGTCATTGTCCACAGCCAGCGTTTCACTTTCCGGCGCGCCACACGCTGTAAGCATCATGATGGCGGTTGTTATCAGTGCTCTTACGTCTGGCATGTTTCTCTCCTTTACACCGCCATCATGACTTAATCGAAAATGGCGTGAACTCCGTGTCTTTATCATAGACATCAACGCCCTCGATACGCTTCAGCGTATTAACCACACGGTATGTTACTGGCGTCAGAAACGCCTCCCAAAGCACTTTGAGGATGTAGTTGGTTATCAGAACGGTGATCACCTGCTCCACGGTCCAGATGCCGAGAAAGGCGACCGGATAGAAGATCAGGCTGTCAACGCCCTGCCCGACTACTGTCGAGCCGATGGTTCTTTGCCAAAGATGTTTCCCGCCAGACCAGACTTTCATGCGCGCCATGACGAAAGCGTTTGATAGCTCTCCCGCCCAGAACGCAACAATCGATGCAATGACGATGCGCGGCGTCAGACCAAACACTTCTTCATAGGCGGCTTGTCCTTCCCAACCGGGCGCAGGCGGCATGGCAACCACCACCCAGGCCATAAACGCCATAAATGAGACGGCCGCAAAGCTCGCCCAGACCACACGACGCGCCCGAGCATAGCCGTAAACCTCCGTCAGCACGTCGCCGAGCACATAGGACAAAGGGAAAAACAAGATGCCCGCGCCAAAGACGCCAACTTGCCAGCCGAAGACCTTCCACTCTGTGAATTGAACAAGCTTCGCGGCGCCGATCAGGTTCGAACAGATCAGGATAGCGACAAACGCGGCCATGGCGAAGTCGTAATATTTAAAGCGGTGGGTGCTGAGCGCAGATGCGGACTCAACACGCTGTATTGTTTTGTCGTTCATGCCATCAAGGAATTAAAACCGGCTTTGTGGAATGCCTGAATACGCATTATTCAGCGCTGATGCATTTTCACGCCCCACCCAACCGGGCCCGCGCACCACACGCCCCGCTTTGGCGCCTGTGTGGCGCTCGTCCTTTATTGTGTGAACGCCATTTACGAACACATGAACGACGCCGGTTGCAAGCTGATGGGGCTCAGCGAAAGTTGCATGATCGCGGACTGTATCCGGGTCAAAAACTACGATGTCCGCGTAATAGCCCGACTCAAGCTTCCCGCGATCGCTTATCTTGAGATTGCTCGCCGGCAATGCAGTCAATTTCCGCACAGCTTCCTCAAGAGAAAAAACGCCTTCATCGCGCGCATATTTGCCAAGAACACGAGCAAAGTTGCCATAGGCGCGCGGATGTGTGCTTTGTTCAAGAAAAGCGCCTTCAGGCGCCATGGCGCCGCCATCGGAACCGAAGCTGACCCAGGGCTGCGCCGCCTTCTTTCGCACATTATCTTCAGACATCGAAAAGTAGACGACCTGAACGCGGCTGCCGTCTTCAATAACAAGATCAATCGCCGCATCTTCCGGTGAGACGCCGCGTTCTTCCGCTACTTCCGCCAGCGTCTTTCCGATATTGCCGCGCAGCTCCGGATTGCGAAAGCCAACCAGCAACACGCCCTCTGGCCCGCCAGCATTGACAATACCACTCACAAACTCATCACTCGGATTTCGTATAGCGTCGATTACCTGCGCGCGGTTATCCGGGTCTTTCAACCTTTCCGCCCAGGCGTCATACCCGCCTTCCTGCACCCAAAGCGGCATCGCCGCATCCAGTCCGGTTGAACTGGCCGGATATGTGTACATGTCCGCCGTAATACGAAGCCCTTCAGCACGCGCTGCTTCAACCTTCGCAATCATCTCATCCATCTTCGACCAGTTCGCCTGGCCGCTCGCCTTGATATGATAGATTTCCGCCGGCGAATTTGTCGCCCGCGCAATTTCAATCAGTTCATCAACCGCCTCAAGCAATTGTGCAGCCTCATTGCGAATATGTGAAATATACATGCCATCATACTCACTGGCGGCTTGCATCAAGGCGATCAGTTCATCGGTGTTTGCAAAATTTGCCGGCGCATAGATCAATGAGGAACCGACGCCCATGGCGCCCTCTTGCATTGCCGCACGCACCAACGCCTGCATTCGCTCTAACTCTTCAGGCGTCGCTGGCCGATTGTCATATCCAACTTCGTGAACACGCAATGTCGTCGCCCCCACAAAAGATGCGACATTGGGTGAAACGCCGCGCGCCTCCAGATATTCAAGATACTCGCCAAGCGTCGTCCACTCGATATCGTATTGGATATCGCTTTGCCGTTCTTTCGCCCGTTGCTTCATTTCGTCCGACCACGGACCGTAGGAGACGCCCTCCCCGAAAACCTCAAGCGTCACCCCCCTGGCGTAAGTCGCCAAGGCCGCGCCCATCCGCAATCAAATCCTCAACCGCCCAGCTCAACATGTTGATAAAACCCGGCGCGACCGCCATACCGTCGGCGTCGATGATCTCGTCGGCGCTTGCGGCATCCAGGTCGCCAATGGCGGCAATCCGATCATCAAGAATTGCGACATCGCCGCGATACCCTGGCTCGCCAGACCCGTCATAGATGACGCCATTCTGGATGATGACATCGTAGCTGACGGCTTGGTTTTCCGGCGCCGAGCCGCCCGTGGACTCTTGCGAGCATCCCACAATGACTGTCAGCAAAATGGCGATGAGGGTTGAAGTCTTATTCATTGGGCCGCTCCCGTCAGCAAGCGCCCCTTATAAGCTGTCCGTCTCAAGAACCAAACCGGCGCCAATCAGTCGGCCTGATCCCCTGCTTTTCTCGACAGCGCCTTGATAGCGCCATGCAGCGCGCTCAACTCCAGCTCTGTAAATCCAGCGCGCGTAAACGCTGCGCGCAAATTACGCACCATCCCTGACCGCTTTTCCAGCGGAAAAAAATAGCCTGCAGCATCAAGGCTTGCCTCGAGGCGATCCAGAAATCGCGACAGGTCTTCGCGCTTTGCTGGAACTTCATCCGCCATGGGATTTTCACTTGCCGCCAACCCGCTGGCGCGCGACCATTCATAAGCAATCAACAGCGCCGCTTGCGAGAGATTCAACGATGCAAAGGCCGGATTAACCGGCACAGACAATATGGCGTCAGCGCGAGCGACGTCGTCACTGGACAGGCCGCTGCGCTCTCCCCCGAAAACAACAGCGCATCGCTGGCCGGCGGAGATTCGCGTCTCCAGATTTGCTGCGGCCTCGACAGGCGGGAGCACTGGCAATGCTAATTCCCGCATACGCGCCGTGGTCGCAATGACATACTGGCAATCTGCGATTGCGTCTTCGAGGGTTTCAAAAACCTCTGTCTGGTCAATCACAATAGCGGCGCCAGCGGCCATGGCGCCTGCTTTTGCATTGGGCCAGCCGTCACGAGGATTCACGAGGCGCAGCCCTGATACGCCAAAATTGAGCATCGCGCGCGCCGCCGCGCCAATATTCTCACCCATCTGCGGCTCAACCAGCACAAAAATCGGCGCCGGTGACACGCCATCTCGTGCATTCTTCCGGCTGATCCTCTGCTTCGTCATCGACGTCCCAACATCAGTGGCGCCCCCCCTTTGCGCCGCGCCCAGCCAATGCTATAGGCGCGCCAGCTAATTCCTGTCATCCGCGCGATATCCGCGCCATCAAACAATTCCGGTAGGTCTTTCCATGGAAAAAATCAAAGTCGAAAATCCAGTAGTCGAAATGGACGGGGACGAAATGACCCGGATCATCTGGCAGATGATCAAGGACAAGCTCATCTTTCCCTATCTCGATATCGACCTGAAATATTTCGACCTCGGCATGGAAAGCCGCGACGCCACCGATGACCAGATCACCATCGATGCAGCGGAGGCCACCAAAAAATACGGCGTCGCCGTCAAATGCGCGACTATTACGCCCGATGAGGCCCGCGTTGAGGAATTTGGCCTCAAGAAAATGTGGCGCTCGCCCAATGGAACGATCCGCAACATCCTTGGCGGCGTTGTCTTTCGCGAACCGATCATCATCCGCAATGTTCCACGCCTGGTGCCGGGCTGGACCCAGCCGGTAATCATTGGCCGTCACGCTTTCGGCGACCAGTATCGCGCCACCGACATGCTGTTTCCCGGCAAGGGCAAGCTTTCCATGAAATGGGAAGGCGAGAATGGCGAAGTCGAAGAGCACGAAGTCTTCGATGCGCCTTCCTCTGGCATCTACATGGGTATGTATAATCTTGATGAATCAATCCGCGATTTCGCTCGCGCCTGTTTCAATTACGCCCTGCAGCGCAAATACCCACTTTATCTTTCGACAAAAAATACGATCCTGAAGAAGTATGACGGTCGCTTCAAAGATCTTTTTGCTGAAATGTATGAAACGGAATTCAAGGAAAAGTTTGCCGAACACAAGTTGACATACGAGCACCGGCTAATCGACGACATGGTCGCCGCCTGTTTGAAATGGTCAGGCGGTTATGTCTGGGCCTGTAAGAACTATGACGGCGATGTACAGTCCGATACTGTCGCCCAGGGGTTTGGCTCACTCGGCTTGATGACGTCGGTATTGATGTCTCCGGATGGAAAGACCATTGAAGCAGAGGCCGCTCATGGAACGGTTACCCGCCATTATCGCCAGCACCAGAAAGGCGAAGCGACCTCGACCAATTCGATCGCTTCGATCTACGCTTGGACCCGTGGGCTCGCTCATCGCGGCAAGCTCGACGGCAATGATGATCTCATCAATTTTGCGACCAAACTGGAAGACACCATCATCAAGACAGTCGAGGGCGGCCATATGACCAAGGATTTGGCGCTCCTTATCGGTGCTGAGCAGAAGTGGCTTACAACCGAAGGTTTCCTCGATAAGGTCGATGAAAATTTCCAAAAAGCGCTCAATAGCTAAGAAATTCGCCCACAATTTGAGCAAAATTCCGGGTGAATAAGCGATTTCCTCGCTGTTTCGGAGCGCCTCGTCGCATGACCGCTCGCATAGGGCGTTTTGCTATGGCAAAGTCTGTTGGTTTATGGTTGCGTCGACTCCAATGGAGAATGTGATGAAATTAGCGCTGATCGCCTCTGCCGCCACTTTTGTAGCGGCGCTTGCCGCGCCCGCTATCGCAGGGGACAGCCGAACCTTTGACCTACCTGAATTCGACCGGATCGACGCCTCAGCAGGCGTCATCGTTGTCGCAGAAGTCGGAGGCCCACAAACAGTCGAGGTCAAAACTGACCACGGAGATTTCAGCGACTTTGAGATCGAAGTTGACGATGGAGAACTTACGGTCTCTCGTAAATGGAACCGCCTCTCCTGGCATAATAACAAATCCGATTACAAAGTCCTGGTTTCAGTTCGAGACCTCAGCTCTCTTGAAGCTTCCTCCGGCGCTCATGCCAAAGTTTCCAATATCGACGCTGAGAAATTTCTGATCGATCTTTCGAGCGGCGCTCATGTCAGTCTTCAAGGCGTATGCGCAGAATGCGTTTTGGAGTTGTCGAGCGGCGCCGATCTCGACGCCAAGGAACTGCTTTGCGATACAGCGCGCATTGATGTCTCAAGCGGCGGCCATGGCGAACTCAGCGTGAACCGCACGGTTATCGCCGATGCTTCCAGCGGCGGTCATGTTGCAGTCTATGGCAGCCCGGAACGCGTTGATGTCGATAAATCATCTGGCGGGCGGATCAAGATCAAAACAATCGCCCAAGCAAGTCGAGATTAGTCCGACGAATTTTTATTGATAAATGGGTCGGGCACATCCGCAATATTTGCAAGCAAACGCCGGTGAATGTTCGGTCGGGTGCGCGACAGCGTTCTGAAATCTTCCTGATCAAGAACGATAAGGTCGCATGTCGTTAACGCCGTAGCGGTTTCCTCCTGCTTACCAGTCAAAAGCGATCGAGCGCCCCAAAAGACCCCCTCAGCTAAAATAACCGGTTCAATCTCGGGACGGTCCGCATCGCGGATTTCAACCTCCCCCGAACCGATCATGAAAAGCGCTCCCGGTTTCTCCCCATCAATTGCGATTACCGAACCCGGCGGCGCCGTACGCGCCTTCAGAACATGCAGGACATCCGTGATTTCATCAGGCTTCAACGCGCTGAAAAGCTGAGATCGCGCCGCCATTCCCCATGACACAATAAAATCCTTGCGCCGAAATTCATCCATGAATCCGCTAGCGATAATACCGATCGGCAGTGCGAAAAACCCAAGCCCGCTGATCATCACCAGTCCCGCCAGAAGCTTGCCGAAGGGCGTTACTGGCGTCACATCGCCATATCCAACGGTCGTTAACGTGGCGACCGCCCACCACATCGCTTCCGGCACCGTCGCAAACTTGCTGCCCGGCTGGTTGCCTTCAACTAGGTAAAGGAGGGATGCAGCGATGATAATCATGCCGAACATCACAATCAGGACGCCCATCAGCGCCGAGCGCTCACCTGCAATTACGCGCAACATTGTATTGAAGGCTGGCGAAAACCGCGCCAACTTGAAGAAACGCACCAATCGCAAAATGCGCAACACACGAAGATCCATCGGCACGATGAAGCTTAGATAAAACGGCGCAATTGCTAAAAAATCAACAACCATCAGCGGATTGCGGGCAAATTTCAATCGCGCACGCAAGGGCGACAAGCCTCGGAACGGTGGATGCTCAGTACACACCCACAAACGCGCAATATACTCTATTGAAAATATCAGTATGGAAACGAGGTCAAAAACTCGAAAAAAAAGCTCATATCTGTCATGAATGCTTGGGACCGTTTCCAACGAAAAAGCGATGACGTTCAAAACGATGAGCGTCGCCATTGCCGCCTCGAATGCACGGCTTTGCAGGTCATGTGAATGACCAGCTTCAAGAACCTTGTAGAAGCTCGACTTTAACGTCGCA
>CBDDKD010000044.1:75000-144020 GCA_965230025.1 Hyphococcus sp. | reverse complement strand
ATAACCGCGCCCTTCATTCGACGGCGCAACGCCGTCTGCAATCAGAAAGCTGGTAGCGCGCAAATGGTCGGCGATAACGCGATGCGCCGGCGCATCCGCGCCTTCCGCCTTGCGGCCTGTTAACTCCACGCACGCGCCTATCAGGGTTTTGAACAGATCGACATCGTAATTGTCATGCACGCCCTGCAACACTGCGGCGATGCGTTCCAGTCCCATGCCGGTATCGATTGAAGGTTTGGGCAGGTTAACCTGATCGCCGCCGGCATGCCTTTCAAACTGCATGAAAACGAGATTCCAGATTTCGACAAACCGGTCACCATCCTCATCCGGCGAACCTGGCGGCCCGCCAGGGATATGATCCCCATGATCGTAGAAAATTTCCGAGCACGGCCCACAAGGGCCCGTATCGCCCATCGCCCAAAAATTATCATTTGTCGCGATACGGATAATCCGCTCTTCCGGCAAGCCGGCGATTTTTCGCCATAAGTCGAACGCGGCGTCGTCCGTATGATAAACGGTCACAGTCAACCGGTCCGCGGGCAGCCCAAAATTTTTGTGTACTAAAGTCCAGGCCGCCTCTATCGCCTGTTCCTTGAAATAATCACCGAACGAAAAATTACCGAGCATCTCGAAGAAGGTGTGGTGGCGTGCGGTGTAGCCGACATTGTCGAGGTCATTGTGCTTGCCGCCTGCCCGCACGCATTTTTGCGATGACGCAGCACGGACATAATCGCGGGTTTCCGCGCCAGTAAAAATATTCTTAAACGGCACCATACCCGCATTCACGAACATCAATGTCGGATCATTTTGCGGGACGAGCGGCGCGGACGGCACGATCATGTGATCGCGCGCGGCGAAGAAATCCAGAAATTGAGAACGTATGTCTTTCAGCGACGTCATTCGAGCCAAGCCTTCTAAGTCCAGCAACACAAATCCGCGCTGGCTCAGCGGGAACCAGCGCGGATCAATGGTTTAGGCCGATGGAGGCCGCCCGTCTAGGCGCTTGCAGAGCTGCGCCCGGACGAGATATAGCCGCATCAGGTCATGCAAAAGAAATTCAGCTTGTTCCCATCAAGATCACGAAAATAGCCCGCGTAAAACTGATCGCCGCGCGGGCCAGCCGAACCTTCATCCTTTGCACCCAGTTCAATCGCCTTGTTGTAAAGCTTATCGACAGTCTCCGGCTTATCGCAGGCGATAGCGATCATGGTTCCATTACCGACCGTCGCGGCCTTCCCATCATTGGGTTTGATCACCGAGACGCCTGGCTGTCCGGGGCCAGTGTTCCAAGCAACAAAGCTGTCACTTTCCATCATGCGCTTGGCGCCCATCTCCCCCAGCAGCGCATCATAAAACGCCGAAGCTTTTTGGATATCATTAGTCCCCAAGGTCACATAGCCGATCATCCGCCTCTCCCATCAAGTTAAGCACATGGCTTTAGTAACGAAAGCAAAACACAATTATACAAGGCGGTGCGCTCAGCGCCGCTTTGCATTGTCGTTAGAAACAATTGTCAGGACGCTTCGGCTGCACCGATATCATCTTCTTCATTATCGCTTTCGCCAGTTAGCATTTCCTCGGCGACGAGGCCTGCATTCTGCCGGATCGCTCTTTCGATTTCGGCCGCCATATCCGGATTGTCGCGCATGAACTGTTTGGCGTTTTCACGCCCCTGCCCGATCCGTTCCGAATTATACGAAAACCAGGAGCCTGACTTTTCCACCACGTCAGCCTTGACCCCGAGATCAATAAGCTCGCCCATTTTGGAAACGCCTTCGCCATACATAATGTCGAACTCAACCTGCTTAAATGGCGGCGCCACCTTGTTTTTCACGACTTTAACGCGGGTCTGGTTACCGACAACCTCGTCCGCCTTTTTGATCGCGCCAATGCGGCGAATGTCGAGACGAACGGAGGAATAAAACTTCAATGCATTACCACCGGTTGTTGTTTCGGGCGATCCGAACATCACACCAATTTTCATGCGAATCTGGTTGATGAAAATCACCAGCGTGTTTGATTTTGAAATCGAACCGGTGAGCTTTCTAAGCGCCTGGCTCATCAATCGCGCCTGAAGGCCTGGCAAGCTATCACCCATTTCTCCTTCGAGTTCGGCGCGCGGCGTCAACGCCGCAACGGAGTCGACGACCAGAACATCGATCGCGCCGGAGCGCACCAGCGTGTCCGCAATCTCAAGCGCCTGCTCGCCTGTATCCGGCTGCGAGATCAAAAGATCATCGAGATTAACCCCAAGCTTTTGCGCATAAACCGGATCAAGCGCATGCTCAGCATCGACAAACGCCGCCGTGCCGCCTTTTTTCTGTGTTTCCGCAGCGACATGCAGCGCTAGCGTGGTCTTGCCCGAACTCTCCGGGCCGTAGATTTCAACGACGCGGCCTTTGGGCAGACCTCCAATCCCGAGAGCGATATCCAATCCCAGAGAGCCCGTGGAAATTGATTCGATATCGACAACCTCACGATCGCCAAGGCGCATCAGCGAGCCTTTGCCAAACGCTTTATCAATCTGCGAGATTGCTGATTCCAGCGCTTTTGCCTTGTCCACGTTGCCCGTCTCCACCAATTTCAGACCGCCTCTGGCCATCACCGCCTCCGTTGTGTCACAGGGTGCGCCCCTGTCAATGAAATCTCTTTGTACGCTTTTTGTTCTTATTTGGCAATATGTTTTAAGATATTGATTTTATATAGAGAAAAAGATTTGTTCTTTTTTTGTCTGACATCGCATTATTCGAATATATACCCTGACGATAAGCCGCCCCTACTTACCGATTCGTATGGGCGCGCGTCTTCAAAAAAGCCGGAATTCCGCTTATTTGAACAGCATCTGGTTTGGGAACGCCGCAGGTCGAAACCGTGTTTCGATTTCGACACATACAGGCCTTAGCTGTAGGAACTAAACCCGACGCACAGATTATCATTACCCACCGCACACAAAACACGGAACTGAGAACATTATGGGCCGGCTTCTATTTTTCATCGTTGCGCTAATCGCCGTCATTTTGGCCGTTCTGGTCGTCGCGCCGGGCGTGGTGCCGGTAGCCGCCTATAAGGGGCAGATCGAAACCGCAGCGTCAAACGCCATTGGCCGCGAGGTGACGATCGGCGACGATCTATCCTTTCGCATTATTCCGCGCACGGCGTTTCACGTAACGGACCTTACCATCGCTAATGAGGATGGCTTCGAAGGCGATTATCTTGCCCAGGTCGAAGAAGCCGATATCGGCGTCAAGTTGCTCAAGCTTATTTTCTCCAGCAGCGTGGAAATTGACCGCTTTGTACTGACAGAGCCGGATATCACACTCGCCCGCAAGGCGAATGGAGAGGTGAATTGGAACCTCGCGAATACGAGCGCAACCGATGAGAATGCGCCCGCCGACAGGGACAGCTCGGTTCGCGATATTCGGCTTGGCGACGTACGCATTGTCGATGGCTCTGCGCGGTTTACGGATGCTGCCGCAGACGCAACCTACGCAGCAAATGACATCGATATTCAGGTTATTCTGTCAAGCCTTGCGGAACCCCTGGAAGTCAACGGCACGATGATCTTTCAAAGCGCGCCATCACGCATCGACCTTGTTCTCGCAAGCCTTGCCGATGTGATGGACAATGAGCCCAGTAATTTGAAGCTCGATCTTCAGATTGGCGAGGCGAGCGCCGGCGCCGATCTCACTGTCGAGACAAAGGACGGCCTGCGCTATAGTGGTCCGGTACAGATCGACGCTCCGGACCTGCCGGCGTTTGCGGCGCTGACAGGCACGCAGATCGCCGATGCGCCGGGCTTCGACAAGCTGGCGATGGCCGGAAATATTGATGGCGGCGACGCGTCGTTCCGACTTTCCGACGCCAGGATCGATTTTGACGATATCGCGGCGCAAGGCGCCCTGACCCTTGACTGGTCGGGCGAACGGCCACGCGCCAGCGGTGTTCTGTCCACGAATGAACTGGACCTGCGGCGCTACCTGCCGCCGCCAGCGCAAAATGCGGAAGGGTTCCCCGAATGGTCTTCCGCGCCAATGGATTTTACCAGCCTTCGCAACATTGACGCCGATTTCGATATCTCCACAGACAACATTTTCCTGAACGATCTCAAGATCGGCGAAAGCCGGCTGAAGATGACGCTAGTCAATGGGCGGATGACTGCGGATATACCGGAGTTATCAATGTATGGCGGACAAGGCTCCGGCCGGTTGGTTGTCAATGCCCGCGGCGCCACGCCCTCATTTTCCGGAAATTTCGACATGGCCGCCGTGCAGGCGGAACCCATGTCGCTAGACCTTTTAAAACATGACAATCTCCTGGGGCTTGGTTCATTCACCTTCGATTTCACCGCAACCGGCGCCAGTCAGGCGGCAATTATGTCGTCTCTCGACGGGTCCGGCGGGTTTGATATCGCCGATGGCCTGATCAAGGGGGTCAATCTGGGTAAGATTGTGCGCGCTGCGTCGGATTTGCGTCAGGGCTTTAACCCCACCGCCCTGCAAACCATTGTGGCCACCGCGCGTGGGCCCGCTGAGACAACAGACTTTTCCGAATTTCTGTCTGATTTCACGATTACAGACGGGCTTATGAATGCACCGACGATTTCTCTTAATGGCCAATATCTCACCATGACAGGGAATGGATCGATCAACTTGCCTGCGCAAACGATTGACCTGAGGCTCTCGCCACGCGCCACCGCTTCGACTGATGGCGGAGAGACGACACGCAGCGTCGCCATCCCTGTGCGCATTGGCGGTACTTTTTCCCGACCGACGGTTGGCCTCGATCCGGAAGCGTTGACGCGATTATTGGCCGGCGGCGTTCTGCAACAAGTGCTTGGCGGCGGGCGCGACGATAATGAGGAAGGCGATCCAGCGACGCCCGAAGATGCGGCGCGCGGCCTTATTGAAGGCATTCTCGGCGGTTCAGGCGATGATAATTCAAACGATCAACAAGATGCGTCAGGCGATACTTCGGAAACGGAAACAATCGCGAACGACGCCCTGAACGCCCTCTTCGGCAGGAAGAAAGCCCCGGCGGAAGAAACCGCAACCGAAGACGAAAAGCCGGACCAATAAAAACCGCTCCCTTTACGGGAAGCGGTTTTTTCACCTTGATCGATATTGATTATTCGTGTGCGGAGGGGTCAGGGCAGTCGGAAGACTTTGACCGGCGCATCAACATCACGATCAAAATAATCGCAAGAAGCGGCGACCCGATAATGAAGATCGTCATCGCCACAGCGCCGCCAGCGGCCACAAGACCGATCAGCGCGCCCAGCAAACCAAGCAGAATACCAAAAGCCGCCGCGAGCAAACCGATGATCAGGCCCGCCAGACCGGCAAAACCTGCGGTAATCGACTCCAGTACGGTCAGTTGTGGGTCGGAATAGAAAAATGCGCCCACTGACAGCGCGCCGCCCAGAAATAAAATCAGAATAATCGGCGCGAAAAACCAGCCGGAGCCGCCGCCGCGTTTAACATCGCCATAATCCGTTGTCGCCATTTCAGCACCCCTTCGGACGATGTCGTCGCCCGCCTTTTCTTGTCAGTTTCCGGTTCGTCATTTGAACTCTTTTACTGATCAAAATAATCGCGTTTTTGCTTTGGCGGCGCAAGGCCGCCCGCCGCGCCGCAATGGCGGCTCATCGAATGTTTGCGAGGAACGCAGCGCTCTGCTAACCGGACGCTTCATCAACAGAAACTACGTCACTTATGGCCGCATTGCGCAAGACACCAGAACCAAAGAACGCCCCCCGGGCCTGGCAGCGCATGCTGTCTGGACGCCGCCTTGATCTGCTGGACCCTTCCCCGGTCGATATCGAAATCGACGACATTGCGCACGGGCTTGCACGCGTTGCGCGCTGGAATGGACAGACATCGGGTCCGCTGCCGTTTAACGTCGCCCAGCATTCGGTGATCGTTGAAAACTTCTGCGCCGAGTTAAAGCCGGGATGGCCGGCAAAGTGGCGTCTCGCCGCGCTTCTCCACGATGCGCCGGAATTTGTTATCGGCGACATGATCTCGCCGTTCAAAGCGCAACTCGGTGAGCGCTACAAAACCATCGACCATCGGCTCCAACAGGCAGTGCATTTGCGCTTTGGTTTGCCGGCGGATTTGCCCGAAACTATTGAAAAAACCATCAAACGGGCGGATCGCGCCTCCGCGTTTTTCGAGGCGACGCAACTTGCCGGATTTGACGCCAGTGAGGCGCGCAAGTTCTTCGGGGCGCCGCGCGGCGTGGCGCCGCTGACCCTCAAGACCATGACAGCGACCCAGGCGCAACGCGCCTATATCGAACGATTTAAATCGTTAATGGATGAATGCGACCGCAATCGCTGAAAGTACTGCATCTGATAACATTATCGCGATATCAACCCACTGTGAGGCTGAACGTCTTCACAAGAGTGGGTTCAGCGCATTATTTCCGCCTTATGGAAAGTCTGATAATATCACCCGACGGCGCAGTTGCGTCCAGGACAAGCGATCCAATGATCATTGTGAGTTCCCTCGACCACGCAGTGGAAGCCTTCCGGAAACACCGGCCAGCCTATGTCGTGTCGATCCTGGATGTTGATGAACCAACACCGCCAGCCTTTGATGCGCTGGCGCCAGAGGACCATATAAAACTGATTGGCGATTGCAGTCGCGGCGGGGCCGATTGCGACGGCCAGTCGGCGCGCTGCAACGAGATTCTGGATCTTGCGCGGCGCTGGGGTCAGGACAGCGAAAAATCACCAATTCTGATCCATTGTAATGAAGGCGCCGCACGCTCAATGGCTGTCGCCTATATCCTGATGTGCGCAATCCAACCTGATCACTGTGAGAAGGACATCGCTGTACGCCTGCGCACAGCTGCTCCCCATGCAGACCCCAATCTCCTGTTGATCTCCGAAGCTGACGCCGCCCTGGGACGCAATGATCGCATGATTGAGGCGATCCTTGACCTTTGCCCGTGCTGTTCCACCGTCGGCGCGCCAATTGTGACCTTGCCACTCGCCGCCTGACTCCGTCATAGACGGGGCATGAGTGACCCTTCTAGCGCCACACTCGCCGCCAATGTCGCAATTGGCCTGAACGCCGTTCTCGCGGCGGTCGATCGCGGGCGCCCCAAAGTCTTATGCGTGCATACAGGTGAGGACACGCTTGGTCTCCCCTATGGTCCCTTCGACCCTCAACGCCATCGCACTTTTGAAATTGGCGTGCGCGAATGGGTCGAACGTCAGACAAATGTTTCGCTTGGCTTTATCGAACAGCTTTACACTTTCGGCGATAAAGGTCGTGAAGCGCCCGCCGCCGCGCTTGCAGGCGGCGCTCAAAACGACCGGGTTATTTCAGTTGGCTATCTTGCGTTGGCGCCAGCGCCGGTTGAGGTGCTTGCGGCGGACGCAATCTGGCGTGACTGGTATTCGTTTTTCCCATGGGAAGACTGGCGCGACGGTCCGCCTTCGGTCATCGCAAAAACGATTTCCCACGGACTGTCGGAATGGGCAGACCGGGCCGAAGAAGGCGCCAAACGTGAACAGCGCCGTGTGCGGATCAATATTGCATTTGGATTTGATGGCTGGGGCTGGGAAGAAGAGCGGACTTTAGACCGGTTTGAACTTCTTTATGAGGCAGGCTTAGTGATAGAGGCGTGGCGTGACCGCGAAGCGGCTGGTCTCGCCGCCCCGCGATCGCCACGACCGCAAGGCGTAGAGACCGGTTCGCCGATGATATCCGATCACCGGCGCATTCTCGCCACAGCAATTGGTCGGTTAAGGGGTAAGCTCAAATATCGTCCGGTAATTTTCGAAATGATGGGATCGACTTTCACACTGTTGCAACTGCAGCGAACCGTCGAAGCGATTATCGGCTTTCAGTTCCATAAACAAAATTTTCGCCGCAGCGTCGAGAAGTCAGGATTCGTTGAAAATACCGGCAAAACTACGGGACAAGATGGCGGGCGGCCCGCGGCGCTGTTTCGCGTCGATCGTGCGGGACTGAAGGACCGGGCGGCGTCCGGCCTGGCGATACCGCGATTGCGTAAGATTTAGCTGGACCCACAAGGCACTTTACCCTGCAAACAACACCGCATTTTATCAGCCTTTGGGCTGCTCGACTACATATCAGCTTCTTGATAGGATTGGCAAAATCACTTCATCAGGTTACGAGGCTCGATAAAGAGTGACCATCCTCGACACACTCAAAAAAGAGCATGACTTGCTCAACGCCCGTCTTGCGTTGCTGAAGAATGAGATTCACGTTTGGTCCCATCACGGCGAGCCCAACTATGATCTCTTGCATTTGCTGATTCAGTATTTTTCTATTTTTCCCGATGAAATTCATCACAAAAAAGAAGATCGTATTTATGAGGCGCTCATCCAGCACAATGTCTTGGAAACGGCTTACTTAAGCCGCCTAAAATCCGAACACGAACAGATGAGTGGACTGAAAGCTCAGTTTTCAAAAAATCTTGCCGGTCTCGTCGCCCATGATGTCGCACCGAAATGGTCGATGATTATTGATGTCGGAAAATACATCGAGATGCAGGAACTGCACATGGCGGATGAGGAATCACAATTCCTCCCGCTCGCAAGAACGGAATTATCCGAAAAACATCTTCTTGAAGTAGCGGAGGTCATTCAAAGCGAGCTGATCACAGATTCTGCAAGAGAATCATTTGAGACGCTAAATCGCATCAATGCAGATATCGAAACAATGATGAAGAAAAAGAAATGATCAAATACTGGATGGCTATGCTCTGCATCGCCTTCTCTGTGATTAACAATGCGGTCGCACACGATACAAGCGCGCACGCGACCTATCTCGGCAATGAAGGCGTCATGGTCGCAAGAGGCGATACGAAGATTCTGTTTGATGCATTTTATGCAAACAGCTACGGCCAGTACGCGTTGGTTCCTGACGACATCAGCGCCGCCATGATGTCAGGCGCAGAACCATATGATGATATTGATGCAATTTTTGTCTCTCATGTTCATGGCGATCATTTCACGGCGGCGCCGGCTATCGCTTATTTACAGGCGCAGCCCGGTGTTTCTCTCTACGGATCTGTGCAAGTCGTTGAAGCAATCAGCGCCGCCGGCATCGCAGAAGACGATCCGCTAATGGATCGTATTCATGGATTTGATCTCTCCCCGGAGGATAAAGCTGAACGCTTTGATATCGGCGCGTTGTCGGTTGACGTTGTCGCCATTCCTCATGCAGGCAATCGCCCAACTATTCAAAACTTTGCATGGCGCGTCACGTTGGACGATCACACAACGGTTATGCATCTCGGTGACGCAGGTACAGTCCGCGCCGATTTCGAACGCCATCGAGACCATTTCTCTGCGAAGAAAACAGACGCAGCTTTCCCACCCTATTGGTTCTTTGGCGATGACGCTGGCGAGGCGATTCTTGAAGACATTCTCGCGGCGGATCAGGCCATTGGCGTCCATGTGCCCGCCCGAGCGGCTGGCAATGGCGATCAGTGGCGCGCCCAGGTTGGCGGCGACCTTTTCACCGATCCAGGCGAAACCCGCGACCTTGGCGGTAATTAGCCCCCCGGAATTCTGATTCTGTGAAGCTTTATTGACGCCCCGACGTTTTTGAGTAAATTGCGCCTCTTCAGCCCTTACGGGCTGATTTTTTGACACCATATATGCTCTTGATGAGTATAACTGCCTGGTGCGTATTTCGGGCAAAAAAGCTGGAGGCGGCGATGCCTGATTCTTCTGGTCCTGAGTTTGGCGAAAACACGACGACCAAGGTGCTTCCTTACACCGATGCGGTGAAGGCGAAGACCGACCATCTTTATCCGAAGGTTGAAAAATTCATCCCGGAATTCGAGTGGCGTCTGCACGCGCCCTATATCGCCGCGATCAACGATCTGAAGAAGCAAAAGAACGCCGTCATTCTCGCCCACAATTACATGACGCCGGAAATCTTCAACTGTGTCGGTGATTTTGCTGGCGACAGCCTGCAGCTCGCCAAGGAAGCCGCGCGCACTGACGCCGACATTATCGTGCAAGCGGGCGTTCACTTCATGGCGGAGACGTCAAAAATTCTGTGTCCGGAAAAAACTGTGCTGATACCTGATGTCAGAGCAGGGTGCTCTCTCGCTGCATCGATCACAGGCGATGATGTGCGTCTGCTGAAGGAGAAGTATCCGGGCGCGCCGGTTGTAACCTATGTGAACTCTACCGCCGATGTGAAAGCGGAAACCGATATCTGTTGCACATCATCAAATGCTGTTGAAGTCGTTGAATACGCCGCAAAAGAGTGGAATTCAGATACAGTCCTATTCCTGCCGGATCAGTTCCTGGCCAAAAACGTCGCGGCGATGACCGACATCAAGATTGTCACCTGGGCTGGCGCTTGCGAGGTTCACGAACGGTTCACGGCGGAAGACATTCGCGAGCTGCGCGAAGGCAATCCCGGCGTTATCGTTCTCGCCCATCCGGAATGCCCGCCAGAAGTACTCGCCGAGGCAGACTTCGCCGGATCAACCAGCGGCCTCAGCAACTATGTGAAAGAACACCAACCGAAGAATGTTGTTTTGATTACGGAATGCTCCATGTCTGACAATGTGGCCCTGGAAAACCCTAATGTGAATTTCGTCCGCCCCTGCAACCTTTGCCCCGCATATGAAGCGGATATCCCTGCCGAAGATTTTGGCGAGCTTGCAGACGATGGAGCATAAGGTCGAGATTGACCCGGCCGTGATGGACAAGGCGCGCGAAGCGATTGAACGCATGATCGCCCTGCCCCTCACCCGTCAATCCATGTATACCCATGAACGCACGCCGGAAGTCGAAGCGATTGAGGCACGGGTTTAGAATATCGAGCGGCCTTTTCTACCGCTCATCCTCGTGAAAGCGGGGATTTAGAAAAAGAACAGACAAGTCCCCGCTTTCGCGAGGATAAGCGGGGCTAAGATTGGCTGAAAATTCCGACATCATGATCATCGGTGCAGGCGTCGCCGGTCTTTATACAGCCCTGAAGCTGGCGCCCCGGCCCGTCACCATCATCACTGCACGCCCGCTTGGAGAGGGCGGCGCCACACCTTGGGCGCAAGGTGGACTTGCTGCAGCGATCGGCGATGACGACACGCCCAATCTTCATTTCGCGGACACCATGCAGGCCGGTGTTGGCCTCGTCGATCCGGAGGCTGCGAGCGTCCTTGTTGATGGCGGTCCAGCGGCGGTCGAAGATCTGATCCGTCTTGGCGTTCAATTCGATGTCGGAGACGACGGCGCCGTGAAGCTTGGGCGCGAGGCCGCTCATTGTCGCGACCGCATTGTTCACGCTACCGGTGATCAGGCCGGCGCCGCGATCATGGGCGCACTTGTAAAGGCGGCCCGTGCATCCGAGCATATTACCATCCTTGAACGGATCGTTGTTGAAGACCTTCTTGTGGATGGCAATGGCGCCATCGGCGGCGCGCTGGTCTATGACGTCGAAGACGATGAACGCGCCAGCTTCGATGCAGGCGAAACCGTTATTGCAACCGGCGGCCTCGGCGGCCTTTATGCGGTGACGACCAACCCCATCGCCGCACAAGGCCATGGCCTTGCTTTCGCCGCCCGCGCCGGCGCTGTTATTCGCGACCCGGAATTCGTGCAGTTTCATCCGACAGCGCTCGATATAGGCGCAGACCCGGCCCCGCTCGCAACCGAAGCTTTACGCGGCGATGGCGCAACGCTCGTCAATAAAGATGGGCGCGCTTTCATGGCCGACTACCACAAAGCGGAAGACCTGGCGCCGCGGGATGTCGTCGCCAGAGCGGTCGAGGCGGAAATCAAGGCGGGACGCGGCGCCTATGTCGACGCCACAAAAGCAATTGGGAAATCATTCCCGGACGCCTATCCAACTGTTTTCGCCTCCTGCCAGAAAGCAAAGATTGATCCGCGAACGGATCTGATACCGATCGCCCCCGCGGCGCACTATCATATGGGCGGGGTCATGACAGATATCGACGGCAAGTCGAGCGCCGAAGGATTATGGGCGGTTGGCGAGGTCGCCTCCTCCGGCGTTCACGGCGCGAACCGCCTTGCGTCCAATTCGCTTCTCGAAGCCATCGTTTTTGGCGGCCGCATAGCCGACCAACTGCGTGAAAAAGATATTACGCCGCGCCATGAGCCAGGCGCACCCGGAGACCGCATGGAGCTTGCTTCCAAACCCGCCGACCCGATGGCGATGATGAAACTGCGCGCCGCCATGTCGAGCGGCTGCGCCCTCATTCGATCGGAGGAAAGCCTTCACATGACTCTGAATGTTATTCACGATCTCAACAACGACCCGGCCATGACCAGCGGCCTGAAAAGCGCGCTGGTTACCGCGGAACTGATTGCTCAGGGCGCGCTGATGCGCGAAGAATCGCGCGGCGGTCATTATCGTTCGGATTTTCCCGATGCCGACGAGGAAGCATTTCACACGGAGATTTGCGCGACGGGCGTTTATGAAGAAGAAGAGGAAGACGACAACACGTGACCCTCACTCCTCCTCAACACGTTGTCGAAGAAGCGGTAAGACATGCGCTGAAGGAAGACCTTGGCGACGCCGGCGATATTACGACAAATGCATGCGTCGCCCATGACGCAATAACAGAAGCCTCGATCAATTCGCGCGGTTCAGGCGTGATTGCCGGCGCTGGCATTGCGTACGGTGCATTTCAAATACATCACGTTTTTAAAGTATCCTTCAGCAAAAACGATGGAGATAGTGTAAAAGCCGGGGATGAAATCATGACGATTGAAGGACCCGCACGCGGCATCCTCACCGCCGAACGGGTCGCGTTGAATTTTCTTGGACATCTTTCCGGCATTGCAACGGCGACGGCCGCGCTCGTCGATGCTGTCAAAGGAACTGGCGCAGGCATTGTCTGCACGCGCAAAACGACACCGGGATTGCGCGCGCTTGAGAAATACGCCGTCCGTTGCGGCGGGGGACGCAACCACCGCTTCGGTCTTTATGACGCCGTCATGATCAAGGACAATCATATCGCCGCAGTCGGCGGCATTAAAAAAGCCATTGAAGCCTGCCGTGCATCCTTCGGGCATACAGTAAAAATCGAAGTCGAGATCGATGGACTCGATCAACTGGACGCAGCGCTTTCTGGCGGCGCCGACATCATCATGTTAGACAACATGTCGAACGACGACATGAAAAAAGCCGTCAAGCGAAACAATGGCCAGGCGGTGCTGGAGGCCTCAGGCAATGTGACGGTGAAGACCGTACGCGCAATCGCCGAGACGGGTGTTGATGTAATTTCTTCCGGCTGGATCACCCATTCAGCGCCAAGCCTCGATCTGGGTCTGGATTTCGCCTAGTCTCTGAAGCGAACCAATAGCCGTCACGGTGACCAAAGATCAGAATGTTTGCAAAACCCGCAAAAAAAATTTCTGCGCTGTTCTTAGGCTTAACGGCTTGTACGCAGCCGCTGGAAGAACAGGCGGCAGCGCCTCAATGCGACGTTTCTCTGCTTGTGCTTGGCGTCGCACAGGACGCAGGCAAACCGCAAATTGGCAATCCGGATGATCCGGCCTGGGACGATCCCGCCCTGAAAAAACTGCCAACCGCGCTCGCATTAATTGACCGGCGCAACGAAGCGCCTAAGCGATGGCTTTTCGAAGCAACACCCGCTATCTCATCGCAACTACAGCGACTCGACGAGACGGCGCCTGTAAATCGTTCGATTGGACTCGATGGCGTCTTCATTACGCATGCGCATATTGGGCATTACGCTGGGCTGTTAATGCTTGGGCACGAAGCCGCCGGTGCTGAGAACGTCACCGTTTACGCCATGCCGCGCATGGCTGACTTTCTTGCTCAAAATGGACCGTGGAGCCAACTGGTTCGCTATCACAATATCATCCTCGCGATTATGTCAGAGGGCGAGCCCGAGCAAATCGCAGTCGATGTTTCTGTTACACCCTTCCTTGTGCCCCACAGACAGGAGTTTTCCGAGGTTGTCGGATTTCGTATTCAAGGCCCCGACAAAACAGTACTTTTCATCCCTGATATCGACAGCTGGGAAGATTGGGATGCAGACGGCACTAAAATAGAAGACATGATAGAGGGCGCGGATATCGCCTATCTTGACGCCACGTTTTTTGCGGATGGCGAAATCCCGGGCCGTGACATGTCGGGCTTCCCGCATCCCTTTGCGTCACATTCGATGGCGCGTTTCAAAACGCTGCCTGACACAGAGAAAGCAAAGATACGGTTCATCCATATGAACCATACCAACTCCCTGCTGTCGCCAGACTCTGCAGAACGTAAGCGAGTTGTGGAGGCCGGATTCAATATTAGTGAGGAAGACGAAACAGTATGCCTTTAGCCTGCTGAATCGTCTTCCAAAAGTCAGAAAAAACCGCAATTCAAAAATGCGCTAGTTCAGACATGGGTCTGTGCCTGGATTTGTATAAGCATAAGTCGCCGCCACTATTCCGGACGGTCCATCGACGACATTCGCAATAACATCGTTTCCGCCTATACATTCGGTTGCAGAATGAAAAGTTCCATACCCAATGTGCGGCGGCGTATAGGTATTGAAAATATTCGAGCTGACAAGATTTCCCTGTCCGCCGTTCATGAAAACCCCGCCTATGAAGTTGTTGTGTCCGTCGAAGTTGTTTGACGATATGTAGTATCCATCTCCTGCAAAGTCGATGTAAACGCCCGCCACAAGGGCAATAGAACCATTCGTCCCATCGGTGTTGCCATAAGGCAGCGAGAAATCATTATCAACAATGCTCCGGTTGGCGGCGCCTCCTGGTTGTCCCGTTGCATTGATATATACGCCGCCGCAATCGTTCAGCATGATGCAATAATGCGAAATCGTGTTATTAGAAACATCAAGCGAAGCTAAAGCAGGCCCACTCATCATCAGCGCATAGCCTGAACGCTTGATGGCGTTGTTCGTGACAGTCAGGTTATTGATCCGACCTTCAGTTCTGACGCCAGCAAAGCCTTGGCGATCCGTGCTCGTCTGATTGTTGAGAAAGCCATTGTCAGTAATTGTATTGCCGTCAATCTGGACAAGGCCGACCGGCGCTTTCGTTGTAGACATGCCATAGCCAGAAACTCGAAGACCAGCCATGGAATTAAACTTCAGCGTAGAATTTAGAATTTTTACGAAAGATGTGGTGTGCGATTTTGAAGAACGATTAAAAACTCGAATGCCGTAGTTGGTAGATCGCTCGACAATAACATTGGAAACCTCAACAGATTTTGGATCAACAACGCGGATACCGTCGTTCGCAGCGTTTTCAATGTCGAGGTTGACGAGCTTGAACCCGACATTGCCGCGCCCCCAGGCGCACACGACGCCAACGCGATCACTTGCAGAACCATTCCCGCAAATGGAGCCAGTATGCCCCGATTTAAAGATAAGCTTGGTGTTATTGGCGACAGGCGGAAACTGCCCGGCGGGCGGCCAGAAATAAAGAGTGTTATCGACCGGGTCGAAATACCATTCTTTCTGTGTATTCAGTAGCGAAAGCGCGCCAAAGACAATTGCGCCCATACCATTCAGTTTCTTGTCAGTTTGCCCGCCCGGAATGGTGATGGGCGTTTGCGATGCGAAAGAAGGTAAAGTGGGACTAATCCAGTCAAGCGAAAACCTTTTGATCGCCCAGTTTTCTTCGCGCATCATTACGTATGAATTGGAAGGCAAGCCGTAGGTTTTGAACATCCAAAGCGGATCTGATCCATCAGAGCGGAGCTCCAGCCGTACACAAGTTGACATGCCACATCCGTCAACATCGCGAGACGTTAATTGTATATCAAAATAATTTGGCCGAAAGCGAACGTTGAGACTTCTGTTAGGGTTTCTGGCAAAGTCCATTTGTTCATTGTTATATATGATGCCAACAACTTCCTCTGGAAGGTTATTCATTCTGTAAATGCCGGTATTCTGCAGGAAAGTAATGACTTGGCCGCCCTGCGTCGGATTAGGTTCGAATGACCAGGAATAGCCGTTCTGGGCAGCGTTTTTTGAACCAATCAGCCGCGGGCGAGCTCCGGAGCCATAAGAGCCAACCTGAACAACCCCTGCAGGGCTGCTCGAACACGATTTGAATGTGAAATAGTGTTGAAAGCTTTGGTCGCGCTTGAAACGTATAAAGTCACCTGCGTTAAAACAGGATATCGCCTTGAGCTGGCTGACGGAAATTTCTCCGGAGGTTGGGTTATTACTGACGCGGTATTCGGCGGCGTTTGCATAGGTGCTTACAGCCAAAGTAAAAATCGCCAGCACCACCATATGAGTATTCATATTGGCTCTCCTTAAATTTTGATTGTACTTCAGTTATGCACGTCAAATCATGCTCACCTGATCAGGTAAGCCGCAGTTCGCTAAGCGACGAACTGCGTATGAAGAAAATTCATATGCTCACAATGCTATACAGCAGATTTAGACTAAGGAAAATTGACAAAATCAAATTCTGATAAATAAAGCTTATAATGAAATCGCATTTTAGATTTCACATAATAACGCACGGTCTAAAAATTCAGATTTACATCGCAGCCGGCGCCGCAGCGACCGTGCGCCGGCTTGGAAATTTATAAAACTTGTGTGTACCAATCGTTGCGGTTGGCGTTAATTTTGCGGCCCAATAGGGTGATACGTAATTGGCGTGGTAATGCGTTGCACTTCGGCTGACCGGTGCGTGCACACCTGCGAGGATAGCTCCGGCGAGGTCTTGCGAAGCTTTCCATTTGCGTTGGTTCAAACGAGCCTGCATCGCCCCGTCACAAGTGAACGAAAACTGGCAACCAGTCCGTCGTTCCGACCCCTGAAACACTACTTCACAAATTGAATTCGGATAGAGAGGACTCGCCGTGCGATTCAAGACGACATCCGCAACAGCCAGCTGGCCAATGCGTGGTTCTGACCGTGCTTCATAATAAATCGCCTGCGCAAGGCAGGTGCGTTCTTCGGCGTCGAGCTTTGCAATGGTCAAAGACGTCAGGTCAAATTTAGCGAGGTCTGCAAGCGCATCCTCTGCGGACACCACCGCCGCCGTCGGTTTTGCCGGCTTCAGGCGCGGCGCATCCAAGGCAGTACGCACCGCAGCAGTTTCTGCTGCAAGGTAATTCGCAAGTTCGGTCACCAACTGCGCTTCTTCGGCGATCGCCTGCTCGGCGCGGCGCTCAGCCTCTGCTCGCTGATTATTAAGCGTTGCGCTCATGGCGCTCGCGACGACACAAACGGACAACAAACCCGCCGCCAGCAGGCTGCGCAGGGTCCAGTTAACCTCGTGATCCTTATGTGCGTACCGGTTCGTCACTTATTTCGTCTCAATTCTCGCAATCTCTATTTTCTACGCCGCAAACAGCCGTTCGGTTGTATGGCTTTTATTCTCGGTTCAGGGCGCCGTATTTACCTAGACGCAAAAAACGCGCCCGTAAAAGCGCGTCCGGAGCCCAGTATATGGCGCCAGAATGATGCATTCGCAAATAAAAAAACCGTGCGTTAACCTTTTATTAAGGTTACGATGCGTGTCTTAGATCATTGATTTCAAAGCGCTTTTTCATTCATGAAATTAACAGTAACCATTTATGCGTTTGACGAGGGCGACTTTTCGCCAAGTTTTGCTTGCGCTGCAGCAAGACGCGCAATTGGCGCCCGGTATGGTGAGCAGGACACATAGTCGAGCCCAAGTGACTCCACAAAAGTTATGGAATCCGGGTCGCCGCCATGTTCACCGCAAATGCCCAGTTTGATCCTGGATCTCGCTTTTCGGCCTTTTTCCACAGCAACTTCCATTAATGCGCCAACGCCTGCGACATCGATTGTCACGAAGGGGTCGCGTTCTAACACGCCCTGACGAAGATAATCCGGCAGGAAGGACGCGGAATCGTCGCGGCTAAGGCCAAACGTCGTTTGCGTCAGGTCGTTGGTGCCAAATGAAAAGAACTCGGCGTCGGTTGCGATCTCATCTGCCGTAAGCGCGGCGCGCGGCAACTCAATCATCGTGCCAACAAGATAGTCGAGCGCGACGCCCCTTTCTTTCAGCACCGCCTTTGCTACGGCGTCAATGCGCTCCTTCAGAAACGATAGCTCCTCGCTTTTCGCCACCAGGGGAACCATGATTTCCGGCACAACCTTTTCACCGGTCTCATCAGCAATCGCACAAGCGGCCTCAATGATCGCACGCGCCTGCATTTCATAAATCTCCGGATAGGAAACCCCGAGCCGGCAACCACGGTGGCCAAGCATGGGATTGAATTCCTGCAGCTTATGCGCGCGATCCTTCAGTTTTTGCGCATCCATCCCAGAGGATTTTGCAACTTCCTCAATCTCATCGTCAGAGTGCGGAAGGAATTCATGCAATGGGGGGTCCAGTAAACGAACAGTCACCGGCAACCCGCTCATCACACGAAAAATATCTTCAAAGTCAGAACGTTGCATCGGCAGCAATTTCGTGAGCGCCGCTTCCCTACCAGCCTTGTCTTCCGCCAGGATCATCTCGCGAACAGCAACAATACGTTCAGCGTCGAAGAACATGTGTTCCGTGCGGCAAAGGCCGATCCCTTCTGCGCCAAAATTGCGGGCGACCTCTGCATCATTGGGCGTGTCAGCATTCGCACGCACCGCCATGCGCCGCGCCTTGTCAGCCCAGCCCATGAGTTTGGCGAAGTCGCCTGACAGCTCAGGCTGAACTGTCGCAACCTCGCCGAAGAACACTTTGCCGGCAGCGCCATCTACCGTGACAAGATCACCCTTGTTCACCTGACGACCGCCAACGCTGAAAAATGCGCCCGACTTGTCGATTTTCAAATCTCCAGCGCCGCAAACGCATGGACGGCCCATGCCCCGTGCGACCACTGCCGCATGGCTGGTCATGCCGCCACGGGCTGTGACAATCGCCTGCGCCGCATGCATGCCGTGAATGTCTTCCGGGCTGGTTTCAACGCGGACAAGAATGACTTTGCGCCCTTCCTGATTGAGGCGTTCGGCCTCATCGGCGCTGAATACGACCTCGCCGGAGGCGGCCCCGGGCGACGCCGGCAAGCCCGTCAGAACAAGATCGCGCGGCGCATCAGGGTCGAGCGACGGATGCAGCAATTGATCGAGCGAGCCCGGCTCAACCCTCAGGATCGCTTCTTCCTGAGAGATCAACCCTTCTTCACAAAGATCGACAGCAATCTTCAACGCAGCCTTTGCCGTACGCTTGCCATTGCGGGTTTGCAGCATCCAGAGTTTGTTTTCCTGAATGGTGAACTCAATGTCCTGCATGTCGCGATAATGATTTTCGAGTTTATCGAAAACCTCGACAAGCTCGCCATAAGCCTTCGGCATGACCTCCTCGAGCGATGGGTCCGTATCGCCCATGGCCTCACGCGACGCCTTAGTCAGCGGTTGTGGCGTGCGTATCCCGGCGACGACATCTTCACCCTGAGCGTTGATGAGAAACTCGCCGTAATATTCATTATCGCCCGTTGAGGGATTGCGCGTAAACGCAACGCCAGTCGCAGAGGTCTCGCCCATATTGCCGAAGACCATGGCCTGAACGTTCACCGCCGTCCCCCAGCTTTCCGGAATATTATGCAGCCGGCGATAGGTTTCCGCGCGATCATTGCGCCATGAACCAAAGACGGCGCTGATCGCCCCCCAGACCTGTGCTGTCGGATCTTGAGGAAACGGTTTGCCAAGCGCCTTCTCAACAACTCTCTTGTAGTCCGCAATTACGGCCTTCCAGTCATCCGCCGAAAGCTCAGTATCAAGAAAATAATCGCGCTCTTCCTTGTAGGTTTCAAGAATGTCTTCGAATTCGTGGTGATCAACTTCGAGTACGACATTACTGTACATCTGAATAAAGCGCCGATAGCTGTCATAGGCGAAGCGCTCATCGCCGGCGAGGGAAGCCAGGCCTTTGACGGTCTCATCCGTAAGACCGAGATTAAGCACCGTATCCATCATGCCAGGCATCGACGCGCGCGCGCCGGAACGCACCGACACCAGAAGCGGCTTTTCAATATCGCCAAAGACCCGCCCCACCGCCTTGCCTATATGAGCGATCGCGGCGTCAACCTGGGCCGTTAATCCACCCGGGTATTCGCGGTCATTTTCGTAAAACGCGGTGCAGACCTCGGTGGTGATCGTGAACCCCGGCGGCACCGGCAGCCCAAGGCTCGCCATCTCAGCGAGATTGGCGCCCTTACCGCCAAGCAAATGCTTCATTGAGGCGTCGCCCTCCCCAGCACCGCCGCCAAAGCTGTAGACCCATTTGGGAGAATTCGCCGTATTGCTGTCGTTACCCATCAACATCCTGTCCGGCATGGCCGGACCCTCTTATGATTGTTCACTCACCACGTGCGGCACCGCAATAAAGCGCATGCCCGCCAAGGCCAAGCCTGAAATTGTCGAATCTGCAGTGCCTGCCCCAGCACAATCGCCACCATCATGCAAAAACCAACGGACGGTATCCTCTTCGTTTTTTTCCGTGCTAACATGAATCGGAGATGCAAGCGTTGTGCTGCTTGAGGGGGCGCATGCGACAGGTGGGCAATATCGCGCCAGAATGGCGTATATTTTGTAAATCCGGGACAAAGGCGGCAATTCTGCCAGCTGCGGCGTTCTTTTCCACAGGGGCGCAGGCAAAGGCCTTTGACGGTATCGACCCAGGCGCCATTCCGTTTGCAGGGCTTGCCGGCGCCGCAGCCCTCCTCGCCATCATGGTTGTCGTTCTGGGGTCCATCCTGACCTCCCGGCGCCTGCATGGCTCCTCCCTCTTCAATCGGCTTTTCATTGTCGTCGCAGTGACCTCCGGCTTTTTTTCGGCGCTCAGCTCCGCCATCGGATTCAGCCTTATCACATCGCAGGAGAACGAAGACCTGCTGCGCAATGTCATTCTCCCACCGGCATTCGGCGTCTTTGTCTTTTTCCTGGCGGTGGCGATCTGGGTCGGCGGCGCAGAATTCGTTCGGCACCGCGACTGGTTCCGCGCCGCTGGCGACGGGTTCATTGGCGACATGCTGTTTTTCATCGAGCGCTTGATCAAACTCTTTGTGGTCATTCCAGTGCTGGGGATTATTTTATTTTTCGTTTCAACCTGGACAACAGTTGTCGGCATTGGCGGCGCAGATGCCGTGCGCCACACCTACACTTATGAAATCGACCGACTTCAATCGGAATGCGCCGGGATCACCGCTTATCGCCAGCGGGACTTCTTGTTCCTTGAAGATTTACGACTGTCGGTAAACGACGTGACGCGAGTCGCACGAAATGAGCGTCTTGGCGGCGCCCGTTCCGGCGCGGCGGGTTATGGCGCCGCGACCGAATATTTTAACGGTCTGGCGGAATGGTATCGCGCGCTTGGGGCCAGCGTTGAAACGATCATCGAAAGCCCGGATCCGTCCGGCGTCGATCCTTACGAGCCTGCAATCTGCGCCGATACAGTCGATGACTTGAAAAAACTCGTCAGCCGTAATGCGCATGATAATTACGATCTCTGGGCGCGCGATTTTGAGACAGCCTATAACGACTTTGCCAGCGTCCTGAACCGTTGGCGCCACGACCGCAGGATCGAACGGCTGCTCGATCAGCAGCTTGCCAGCATCGCCCGATCCAACCCGAAACCTGTGGCGTCAACGCTCACCGCTGGACAAAGCCAGGCGATTGACGATTACACCGATGACGTGGAATCAGCGTTACGGTCGCTGATACGCAAACAGAAACTCGCCAAGCCGCCAGTTCCGATTAAATCCGCGCAAGAATTATCGCCGGCGCGCGGGCTTGAGATTGTCAATGAACTTCTGTCGCCGCCAGAACTGGTGACGGAGCAGGAGCGCGTATCGCGCACTCAAGCGGTCGTCGCGGCCGAGTTTGTGCCCGGCCTTTCAACCATTACGCCGCGCGATGCAGTCTTAAAAAACGCTAACATCTTTTCCGACATCTGGGCGCTGGCGATCAGCTGGGATTACGCCGCTTATGTTTTGATGTTCGCATTTTTGTTCTTCCCAAGCGCGGAACGGGCCGCCGGCTTTAAAGATTGACCCACGCAAACATTGCGCCCTGTCACCAATGTAATATTAAATCAAATTCATCCTTACACGTTATTTATTTGAATTGTTCCTATCCGCTGATCATATCTCGACCAACGGCGGCGCAGGCCCGATCATCACTGTTCACTGTTGTTTCGGTCGTCGTAAAACTGAGGGGAATGATCGGGCCGTTGGAACATGGAAAACGTGTATCTTGAAAGGATGTATGATGACCCCTCGAATTATCGCCTTGACAACGATCCTGGGCTTTGCTGCGAGCGCAGCCAGTGCGGAAGACGTCAATTTCACATCGCTTGATGTGGATGTCTCCGGCGGCATCTCGCTTGCCGAAGCGCAAGCGGTCGCCCCGGGCCTCACCGGCGATGACTTTGCAATGTACGATGCGGACGGTTCCGGCGAATTATCCGAAGAGGAATTCGCCAACTGGGTTGCAGCGTCACAGTCCCGGTAACCAACGCCTGTCGTCCCGGATTTGCATAAGGGTATGCGTAGCTGACCCCATGCAAATCCGGGATGTATTACCCTTCGAGTTTAGAGAAGTCCGCGACCGTCGCCGTGGCGGCGCGAAAACGATCAAGAAGCGCCAGGCGGTTGGCGCGCAAGGCTTCGTCGTCAGCATTCACAGTGACCTTATCGAAGAAATGATCCACCGGCGCGCGCAAACTTGCTAACGCTGTCATCGCCGCTTCAAAATCTTCAACGGCGACAGCTTTTTCAGTTTTGGCCTCTACGTCACACAGCGCCGCAAAGAATGATTTTTCCTGTGGCTCAGCAAATTTCCCGGCGTTGACTGAAAGGCCTTCCGGTAACGCGCCCTTCTTCTCTTCCGCTTTCAGGATGTTCACAGCGCGCTTGTAGCCGCCCGCGAGATTGGCGCCGTCATCAGTTTTCAAAAACGCTTCGAGCGCTTCTAGCTTGCGTACAATTAGTACGAGGTCATCGTGAAGATCACCATTGGGACCTTCCAGGACGGCATCTACATGGTCATGTCGACTGCCACGGTCCCGCAAGTGCACTTTGAGGCGGTCGTGAAAAAATTCCACAAGATTTGAGCCATGGGTCAGGTGAGCCTCGATTTGATCACTGTGGACCACCTCAAGTCGTTTGAAGTGGGGTAGAAAAACGTGAAACAAATTTGTTCGAATTTGGTTCTGCAGAACAATCGAAATTACGCCTAACGCCGCACGCCTCAATGCAAACGGGTCACTCGACCCAGTCGGCTTTTTATCGATGGCCCAAAACGCCGTTAACGTATCGATCTTGTCAGCGAGCGCGACGACGACGGAGACTGGCGCGGTCGGGACTTCGTCATCCTGTCCGGCGGGTTTGTAATGGTCGCGGATGGCGTCGGCGACGTCAGCAGATTCACCTTCTTCAATCGCGTAATAACGACCCATAACCCCTTGAAGTTCAGGGAATTCATAGACCATTCCTGAAACAAGGTCGGCTTTCGCCAGCATCGCCGCACGCGCCGCCGTTTCGGGGTCGGCGCCAACCGTCGGGGCGATCTCTTTCGCCACCGCAGCGACCCGCCGCGCCTTGTCGCCAACGCTCCCAAGCCCTTCGAAAAACGTCACCTTGTCGAGGTCTGCGATGCGATCCTCAAGCCGGGTTTTAAGGTCCTGTTTATAGAGGAACCAACCGTCAGAAAGACGCGCTTCAAGCACCCGCTCATAGCCCTGGCGCATCGCCTTGCCGCCATCGGGCGCTTCAATGTTCGCGATACAAATGAAACGGTTGGCGAGACGCCCTGTCTTCGGATCGCGCACCGAAAAATATTTCTGATGGCCGCGCATGGAAGCGGTCAAGACTTCGTCGGGCAGCATCAGGAATTTTTCGTCAAACGATCCCATCATCGCGACAGGCCATTCGGCAAGGCCGGCGACCTCATTCAACAGGCCCTCATCCTCGACCAGCTCGAACCCTTGCGCACGACACAACGTCGCCGCATCGTTCGCAATAATTTCCTTGCGCTCATCCGTGTCAAGAACGACCCGGGCTGTACGAAGCTTCGACGCATAGTCATCGAAGTTTCGAGTCTGGATTTCCTCCGGCGCCATGAAGCGATGACCGGCGGTCTTGTCACCGGATTTTATGCCGCCGATTTCAAAATCGACAACTTCGCCGTTGAACGCGCACAGGATGGAATGGAGCGGGCGCACCCAGCGTAACTCACCATCACCCCAACGCATCGATTTCGGCCATGAAAACCCGCGCACGATCTCCGGCACGAAAGCGGCAATCAGCTCGCTCGTGTCCTTTCCCTTCTGATCGATCACAGCAACGTAAAAGGCGCCCTTTTTATCCTCACGCTGTTCGCATTCATCGAGCGAGGAAAGACCGGCGGATTTCAAGAACCCTGCAACGGCCTTTTCGGGAGCGCCAACACGGGGCCCCTTTTTCTCCTCGCGCCTGTCAGGCTGCTTCGCTGGCAGCCCCGTCGCGGCCAATGTCAGGCGTCTCGGCGTCGCGAACGCTTTCACCCCTTCGGGCATGAAACCGGCGTCCAGCAGCGCCTTATTAACCATGCGCTCAAGCTCACGGGCGGCGCGAACCTGCATGCGCGCAGGGATTTCTTCGGAGAATATTTCGAGCAACAGATCAGGCATGAGCGCGTTCTAGGGGCGGTTTGACGGGCGCGCAATAGCTCGGCGGTGCGGAGGAGTTTAGAAGGTTAAGCTCAGAGATCGCCTGATGACAGCTAGCCAGTCATCCGCCGCACCTGCACCGCATTCACCCGAACCGCCAGCTTCTCATCGGCGTTATAAATATCGGCCTCTATATGAATGAGGGACGC
The DNA here is from genome assembly GCA_965230025.1 of Hyphococcus sp. Taxonomy (GTDB): domain Bacteria; phylum Pseudomonadota; class Alphaproteobacteria; order Caulobacterales; family Parvularculaceae; genus Hyphococcus. Next base: position 119,231 of record CBDDKD010000044.1, on the reverse strand, counting down.
CGAGGCGTTGGTCACACGGCCTTCCATGGTCGCGAGCGGCATCATGAGCGGGCGGAAGTAATTCGTCTCCAGCCGCGAGGTGCGAAAGCGTTCTTTGTTGTCAGTCAGCACCGTCATCGCCGTCAGGCCGGCGACGTGGTCAGCAACGGACGCAATGTGGCCGCCAAACATGACACCGTCGGGCATCACGAAACGGTCGTCGATATCCCACCGTATGGCGATGGCGCCCCATTCCCAATCCGTGAGAATAAAACTCCCGAGCTTTTGTTCCGCCCAATCATTAAAGCGGGAGCCGCCGGCTTTGTAGCCGTTCAGGATATCGGTGTGACGTTCGCTTGTCGTTCTGGTCAAAGGATCGCTCTATAATTTGTTATGACTGCCATCGCACAAAGGCTGCCCGACGGTGCGCTTGCAACAACAGAAAAACACGCGCTTTGTTTCACTCGCCGTCCACTTCATCGGCGCGAACGCCGTACCCGCGTGAGAGCCATCGCAGAAGGGCTGGGTATTGGACTTCCCGCAGGCGCACCAGAAATAGTTTTTACCAGCCTCAACATCGACAGGCAGCGGCGCCTTACCGGCAATCTCGGGATCTGACATGCGCTTTTCCTTCAGGTTAAATCAACTGGCGTCAGCGGTGTAAACGTGTCTTTCGCGCCTTCAACATCGGCAATCACAGTGTAATCGCAGACTTCCGCGAATTTTTCCCACATACCCGCGACAGCCTTATTGCTGTGGGCGGCGTCGATGGCGTCCTGCGATTTCCAGCAAAACACCTCAACAAACGTTCCATCTTTCGCGCGCCCGCACAAGGAAGGCGCATCGCCAACAAGGCCTTCCTCTCGTAAAATCGGCAGGTGGGTTTTTAATAACGCAAGTAATGCCTCGTCCTGACCTGGCTTGGGCTTATAGCAAGCAATCACCATCACACTCATAACGGCCTCCTATTTTTGCAACGCACAGACATCAAGACCATCGCGTTTCACCTGCCCCATCCGCCCACGAAGCGTCGCCGCACGGCCGCGCACATATGGTCCCGGCGGATCGACCCGCCATTTATGGGGATTGGGTAGAACGGCCGCCAGCAGCGCCGCCTCATGCTGCGTCAGGTTTCGAGCGGACTTGCCGAAACGTTTTTGCGCTGCGGCCTCCGCACCGAAATAGCCGTCACCCCATTCAGCAATGTTAAGATAAACCTCCATGATGCGCCGCTTCGGCCATAGCGTTTCAATGACCACCGTCATCCACGCTTCGCCGGCTTTGCGCACCCAGCTTCGCCCGCTCCACAAAAAGGCGTTCTTGGCGGTTTGCTGCGATATGGTCGACGCGCCACGCAATCTTCCGCCATTTTCCGCTTCATCAAGGGCCTCGTCGATTGCTTCAAAATCGATGCCGTTATGCAAGCAAAAACGCGTATCTTCCGCCGCGATTACCGCTGTAACGAGATGCGGTGAAATATCATCAAGCGACACCCATGGATGAATGATGACATCGCCGGAGAGTTTGCGTTCCAGCATCAAGATTGTGCCCGGCGGCGCAGCAAACCGATAAGCGCCCGCCCAGATAAGTGAGCCTGCAACCAAAAATACGCCGCCAAATGCGAGCGCACGGAAAATGATCGTAAGGCGGTCAATGGGACCGCGATCTCGCCACCGCTTTTTCCGTTGTCTTTTTGGCGCTTTCATTGTGTCCCCTGTCGCTCCGCCTGCGCTGTTGCCCAATATCGCATCGAAATATGGACGTGAAAAGGTGCGCTTGCGCAACATTACGGCGAATGGCGAGAAGCAAGTTTATCCCCCCCGCAGATCATCACTCTTCCGTTACTTGCCTCGCCCCAATATAGCCGTATTCCCGCCTCAAACAGGGCTTCACCGATAGACGCGACAGTGACGGGAGATAATTCGTGAGAACCATTATTCTTATTTCGGCGGCGCTCAGCGTCGCTTCATGCGCAACCGTTATTCGTGGAACAAAAGAAACCGCAAAATTTCAGAGCACGCCGTCTGGCGCGACAGTTACAGCGGAGTCCATCAGCGCTGACAAGCTGGGGCCGTTTTCCTGCACAACCCCTTGCGAACTTGAATTGAAGCGTAAGCGTGACTGGAAAGTTGTTTTCGAAAAAGACGGATATAAGTCAGTCGAAGCGGTGCTTGAGAAAAAAGTCACTGGCGGCGGCGTCGCTTCAGGCGCCGGCAATGTGCTTGCAGGCGGCATTATCGGCATCGGCGTCGACGCAGGCACCGGCGCCAATCTCGATCTGCGACCAAACCCGATGATCGCAGAATTAGTGATATCAGATAGTCAGGATGATTCCCTGGTGCTCGCTGATCCGGATGCGGATAAATACCAGGACCCTGAAGAGGAAGACGGCGAGATTACGGATAGTGCATCAACCGAAGATTAGCATTCCTCTACAGAATGGTTCGTCATTGAGTCAGGCCTTTTCAAAATCCACAACGCCAGCGCCTTCCGTGCGCCCTTGCGGGCTATCCAGCCACGCCTTGCAACAGGCCTTGGCGAGAGTTCTGACACGTAAAATATAGGACTGTCGTTCAGTGGCGGAAATAACGCCGCGGGCATCAAGCAGATTGAACAAATGACTCGCCTCAATGCATTTGTCATAGGCTGGCAACGCATATGAGCGCCCCACCTCTTCGCCAGCGGCAATGATCGCCAGGCACGCCGCTTCTGCTTCCTTGAATTGTTCAAATATCACATCTGTATCAGCCAGCTCGAAGTTATAGCCGGAGAATTCAACTTCCTGTTGATGAAAGACGTCACCATAGGTGACGCCCTCGCCGTTGAAATCGAGATCAAAACCGTTATCAACCCCTTGCACATACATGGCGAGGCGTTCAAGCCCGTAGGTCAACTCACCAGTGACAGGCTTGCAGTCAAAACCGCCAACTTGCTGGAAGTACGTAAACTGAGTGACTTCCATACCGTCGCACCAGACTTCCCAGCCCAGACCCCAGGCGCCGAGCGTCGGGCTTTCCCAATCATCCTCGACAAAGCGAATATCGTGTACGGAACGATCTACACCTATGGCGTCCAGCGAACCCAGATAGAGTTCCTGAATATTTTCCGGGCTTGGTTTTAGCGCCACCTGGAATTGATAGTAATGCTGAAAGCGGTTGGGATTGGCGCCATAGCGCCCATCTGTCGGGCGACGGCAGGGCTGGACATAGGCCGCTTTCCAGGGCTTTGGCCCTAGAGACCGCAAAGTTGTCGCCGGATGGAATGTCCCCGCCCCCATCTCCTTGTCATAGGGCTGCAGAATGACGCAGCCCTGCTCCGCCCAATATTGCTGCAAAGTCAGGATGAGGCCCTGAAAAGACTGTTTTTTCTTATCGGTCATGGCGGCGCCCGGTTGCACTTTTGCTGGGGGTTGCACCGGAAATCGGGGCGTCAGTCAAGCAGCCTGGCGCTTGACGGAGCAATAGCGAGCCCATAGGCCGCTGGGATCAGGATTTAAGACATAGGATGCATTTAGGCATGGCGATCCCGACCTCCAGAGATCAGGCAGAAGCAATGGATCAACAAGACCCGTTGCGTGCGTTACGCGGCCAATTCGCTCTGGATGATAGCGTCATCTATCTGGACGGCAATTCCCTTGGCGCGCCTACGAAGGCTGTTTTAGCCCGATTACGCCAGACGGCCGAGGTTGAGTGGAGGCGAGATCTTATTAAATCCTGGAATATTGCAGGCTGGATCGACCTGCCCAGAACATGCAGCCGCAAGATCGCCTCAGTGATCGGCGTTGATGCAGACGACGTACTTGTATGCGATTCCGTTTCCGTCAACATCTTCAAACTTGTCAGCGCGCTTTGGAGCAAGGCGCCCGGTCCGATCGCCTATTGCCGCGGCGAATTTCCAACAGACGGCTACATTCTGCAGGGGTTTGCACGCCTCACGGGCGCATCGTTGAACGCCCTTCCAGATGCTGGGCCAGAAGTCATTGACGGTAACGCCAACATCATTATTAAAAGCGTCGTTGATTACAAGTCAGCGGCGGTCACGAATATCTCTGCGTGGGAACAGGCGGCGGCGGCGCATGACGTCGCCATCATCTGGGATCTCAGTCACGCTGCAGGCCTTCTTGATATCAAGTTAAAACAAGCGGGCGCCAGATACGCCGTCGGCTGTGGATACAAATTTCTGAATGGCGGCCCAGGTGCGCCAGCCTATATTTATGCGGACAAAGCCGCCGCCGAAAAACTTGCGCAACCTTTGTCAGGATGGATGGGCCATGCAAGGCCGTTTGACTTTGCGGACGATTATACGCCAGCGGAGGGCGCTGGCCGTTTTGCGTGCGGCACGCCGTCCATCTTGTCTTTAAGCGCCCTTGACGCGGCTCTTGATGTTTTTGACGATGTTTCCATGAGTGCTGTTGAAGCCAAGGCTGCCGCACTCGGTGATTTATTCCTGACGCGGTGCGCCCAGTTTGGCCTTGAAAGCATCGCACCGGCAATCGGTGAAAAACGCGGCGGCCATATATCGGTACGCCATCCGAATGGTTATGAAATCATCCAGGCTTTGATCGCCAAAGGCGTCATTGGGGATTTTCGCCCTCCAGACCTGATGCGGTTCGGGTTTTCGCCGCTATATATCCAGTACACAGACATCTGGGATGCAACGAATATGTTGGAAGAGATTCTGACCAGCGAAATGTGGCGCGATCCGAAATTCGCAGAACGTAAAGCCGTAGTTTAGAGCGAAGCCATCGCTTCAACAATGCGATTGGATTCCTCGATAGGCGGCAACGCGTTCAGGGCATCCTGAAAATATTTTCGCGCAACGCTTTTTTCCTGAGCATCGATGGCGATCAAAGCGCGCCCCACCAATGCTTCATAGTTGTCGGGCGTATACTCCAGAAGCCGCGCCAGCATTGCATCCGCTTCCTCAACATCGCCTCGCGCCGCCGCACACAAGGCGGCGTCGCCCATGGCTCTCAACGCCCAGGCGTCTGCGCGCAACATTGCATCGGCGGTGGCGCAATAGCTGGCAGTCAATTTCTTACCGAGAATCACCGCGACGCGTTTTGAATAATTAAAGCTAGGCGGCGCCATCGGCTCAGGCTGACGGATGGATGGCCGCTTTATTTCAACCTTTCGCTCAATGGGCTGGACGGTCGCGAGTTGCTCTGCTGGCTGGACCTTGGCGAGAATGGCCCCGGTTGGCGGGCTGAGTCGTTCCGGCGGGGTCAGGCCTGCAAACACCATCATGCGTTCCGGCGCACCCTCACGCAGCGCAGGCCTCTCTATCTTGGATGGCGCCGCCACTTGTGAACTTGCAGCATTGCTTTCTTTAAGCGCGGGACTTTCTCTAAGAGTTTGCGGCGCTTTGGCCACAGTCGTGGAAGAGGACGTCTCCACCACAGCCGCTGACCTCGATGAGAGGTCAAAGAAAAGATCGATACACGCCGCGGACCGGCCGCCAATGGTACAGTTTTTGGTGTTGGCGTATTCGATGACCGCAAGCGTGGAGATGCTCAATAACGCGCCCTCATCACTCGGAGAGGCCTGAAGCGCGGCGACGTTTTTGGTCCGTGCGGACAAATCCACATCCATCGACGCATCCACGCCGCGCAGAAGAAACTCGCGGGCGCCTAGTTTTTCGACCACACAAGGCGCGTCACAGATCAAGGCGATGCGGGTCTGATTGCCGCGCTCTCCGACTTGAACATCTTCAAGGCTAACGCGCGGCGCGCCACCTGGCCCGGCCGTGAGAGCCACAGCCGCCATGCCCGCAGCCGCAAGGGTCCACGCAAAAGCAATCGGCGCAACAACGCGTTTAGTGAAAATCATGCCTGCCAGCGCAATCGGAACTTTTCAATCTATGATATTCGTCAGAGTCGGGTTCTGGCGTCAATGAGCACAGTCAAAGGGAAAACAGACACCGATGATCGCGGCGCCTGTTCTCATTCTCTTATTTGCAGGCTGGTTAGCCGCGATAAACGCGCCGGCTGCCTGGCCTTATATAGCCGTAGCCCCAAGCGTCGTAGCAAAGCAGCGCAACCTCCTGAAAGCGTCGGCCCCGACGGAAGAATGTCTGGGAGACTACATCACAATCTCCGATATAGGATCGTGAATAAAGATCCCAACCGAAACTCGCATAGAGCCATCCGACTGGACTGTAGCCCCTGTGATAGTGGAAAATATTGTGATGGCTGCAAAAGTATCCGTGGCCACGCCGCGGCCCAAAGCCATGACGGAAATGACGACCGCCATAAACTCGCGCCGGATGACGATAAGCTCCGGTGCGGTAGCGACGGCGATCTAACCGCCGCTGGTCGCGACGCCCCTGACGATAGGAATCCCGGCGATCGAAGCGTCGATCAGCACGGCGCTGGTCACGGCGACCGTCTCTATAAGCGTCGCGTCTGCGGTCTGCGCGACGATCCGCGCGGCGCTGGTCTCTGCGCCCGTCTCGATAGGCGTCACGGCGACCGTTGGCGCGACGATCCGACCGTCGTTGATCTCGACGACCTTCCCTATATGCATCCCGGCGGCCATCAGCGCGGCGATCCGATCGGCGCTGATCGCGACGGCCATCACGATAAGCATCCCGACGCCGGTCTGCGCGACGATCAGCGCGCCGCCGATCACGCTGGCTGTCAGACCTGCGTTGATCCCTCTGCCTTGCCTGCCGCTGACGTTGCTGGTTACTTGCGCTATCATCGCCACGTCCTCTTCGCGATGCGCTGCCATCCCGACTGCGGGATCTGTCTGCATTAGCCGCATTGCGACGACGCTGATCACGTTGTTCAGCCTGCCGCTGACGTTGTCTGTCCGACCGTCTTTCGTTGCGCTGCTCTGCCTGCCGCTGACGTTGCGCATTTCGAGCGCCATCATTACGGCGTTCTCTACGGGCATTGCCGTTATCGCGCTGACGAGATCTGTCTGCATTGCGGCGACGTTCGCTGTTTCGCGCACCCCGGTCGCGATTACGCGGCCTGTCAGCATCTCTACGACGTTGATTATTGCGAGACCCCGAATCCCGGCGGCGCTCATTATTTTGTGCGCCGCGATTGTCGCCCCCGCGCCGCCCGCCAGAGCGATCCCCACGCCTGTCTCCGCCACCACGCCGGCCGGATCGGTCGCCCCGGCGATCGCTTTGATTTTGCGCGAGTACAATGGGTTCGCGAGGCTCGTATTGAGTCTCGGATTTCGGAAAGTTGTGTTTGTCGGAAGGCGCAGCATGCGCGGGCGCCATCAATATTGCGGCGCCAAGCGCCGCAGCGGCTGCAATCGCCGCGTGTTTTATTTCCATCAAGGGCATTCGCTTCTCCGTTACAGCGAGGCCCCCTAGCGCCCGAACGCAATGTGCGGCGCCGGTTACATAACGTCAACATTTGGACGCCGTCATGACGCAAACTTGAAGCTTGAATTAGGGCGAAAACACGGCGAGTGTGACGGAAATAAGGCTAGCACCGTGCGTATGCGGATAACTATGGCGACAATCAGGCGAAGTGAGATATCATCACATTGATGAAAACCGAATTCACCTTTCTGGAATTCTTCGCTGGCGGAGGCATGGCCCGTCTGGGACTCGGTGATTCGTGGCGATGCTTATACGCGAATGACATGGATCCGCAGAAATGCGCGAGCTACCGCGCCAATTTTGGCCCGGATATCGTTGAAAGCGATGTTGCGGCGATTAACATTACGGATCTCCCGGAGGAACGAGCGGATCTCGTCTGGGGATCGTTTCCTTGCCAGGATCTGTCTCTGGCGGGTGGGCGCGGCGGCATTAACGCAGAGCGCAGCGGCGCCTTCTTTCAATTCTGGCGCTTGATCGAAGCCTTGCACAAAAAGGCGCGCACGCCGCACTTGATCGCACTGGAAAATGTAGTTGGCCTTCTGACATCAAATGGAGGTCACGACTTCCAGATTATTTGCGAGCGCCTGACGTCCGTAGGTTATCGGATATCAGCCATGGTGCTTGACGCCCAATCCTTTACACCGCAGTCGCGGCCCAGGCTTTTCATTCTTGGCTTCGGACCTGACGCGGCGATGAACACCGCACTATCAACACAAAACGAAACGACGCCGCCAAGCGTACTGACAGCTTACGAGCAACTATCGCCGTCAATAAAAAACCAATGGTTCTGGTTGGCCTCCAAACCACAAGCAAAGCGCAATATTCGATTGTCTGACATCATCGACTGGGACGCCCCACATTGGCATGATGAAAACCAGACACAAAACCTGTTGTCCATGATGAGCGATACTCAACGCACACGTCTTGATGCGATTGTCAAACACCGCGCACGCCGGGCTGGCGCTGCGTTTCGGCGGACGCGGATTGAAAACGGAAAATCCGTACAGCGTCTTGAGGCGCGTTTTGACGGTCTTGCCGGTTGCCTGCGCACGCCTGCAGGAGGCTCATCACGCCAAGTCATCATCGCGATTGACAAGGGTTTCATCCGTACACGCCTCATTTTACCGAGAGAAGCCGCCCGGCTGATGGGGCTCCCTGATGACTACGTGCTGCCAGAGACGGCCACAACGGCGCTGAAATTATGCGGCGACGGCGTCTGCGTTCCGGTTGTTCAATGGCTGGGCGAGAATATTTTGGCGCCTGCGCTATCAAGCCGGCAGGCAACGGCGGCGGCATGACCGCGGGGCGAAGCTCTGATGTCTTTACCCCGGAAAAACGCGCCGAAGTCATGCGCGCTGTCAAATCAAAAGACACCAAGCCGGAGCTTGCCCTTCGAAAAGCGCTGCACGCTCTTGGATATCGATACCGTCTCAATGTGAAAAATCTGCCCGGCAAACCCGACCTCGTATTCCCGAAACACCATGCAGTGATCTTCGTCCATGGATGCTTCTGGCACGGGCATGATTGCAAACGCGGCGCGCGCATTCCCAAATCAAACACCGCCTATTGGCTGGAAAAAATAGCGCGCAACAAATTCCGCGACAAAAAAAGCGCCGCCGAGCTTAAAAAGCTCGGCTGGCGCGTCATTACGGTATGGGAATGCGAGATCAAATCTCTCGATCCCGCCTCTCTTCCGATCAGCGGCTAACTTGCCTTGTTTTCTTTAACCCATGCGTCGACACGGTCTTCCAGCATGGATAGCGGCATCGCGCCGCCTCCGAGCACGGTGTCGTGGAATCCGCGAATATCAAAATCATCACCAAGCTCCGCCTTGGCGCCTTCCCTGAGTTCGAGAATTTTCAGCATGCCGACTTTATACGCCGTCGCCTGGCCGGGCATCACAATATAGCGCTGAATCTCGGAACGGATTTGACCTTCCGCCGCAGGGGAGTTGGCCATGAAATAGGCGACCGCCTCTTCTTCGGTCCATCCTTTTGAGTGCAGACCACTATCAACAACAAGCCGGATTGCACGCCAGATTTCCGTCGTCAGCCGCCCGAAATCGGAATACAGATCCTGATAGGCGCCCATCTCCTTGGCAAGCAACTCCGAATAAAGGCCCCAGCCCTCGCCATATGCGGTGAACCCGGCCTGGTTGCGAAATTCCGGGAGGCCTTTCATTTCCTGCGCAATAGAGTTTTGCATGTGATGGCCGGGATTCCCCTCGTGATAGGCGATTACTTCAAGTTGCGGAATTGGCATCGCACTCATATCGGAAAGGTGTGCGTAATATATACCAGGGCGAGAGCCGTCCGGCGTACCCGGAAAATAGTGCTGCGCCGCGCCGTCGCGCTCCCGAAACGCCTCTACGCGTTTCACGATAAGGTCAGCTTTCGGCAGAATGCCAAAGAATTCCGGCAGCCGCTCCTTGATGAATGCGAGATATTCCTCCGCCGCCGAGATATACGCCTGTCGACCTTCATCCGTATTTGGATAATAGAACTGCTCATCTTCACGCATGAATGCGAAAAATTCCTGCAGGTCACCGTCAAAGCCAACCTGATCCTTGATCGCCTCCATTTCGCCACGAATGCGGGCGACTTCATCCAAACCAAGTTGGTGAACCTCATCCGGAGACATATCGGTCGTCGTCGAATACGCCAGACGTTCAGCGTAATAGGCTTCGCCATTCGGCAATTTATGCACGCCGGTGGCGATTTCATCGGCGTTTGCGCGATCTTCTTCAAACCACGCAATCAGCGCGTCATACGCGGGCCTGAACTCGTTGACCAATGCTTGGCGCGCCTCACGCCGCATGGTTTCCGCCTGCTCTTCGTCCAGGGCGCCCGCCTCTACTAAGCCATCGATCTTACTATTTGCATCAGACCAAAGCGGCGCATCGCCGTCGCCTTCAAACGGCGCGCCGGCAATAAGAGCGCGAGATTGCTCAAGGACGCCATCATAGGCGAATTGCGGCGGACGCACGCCTTCGGACGCATTAATCTGCGCGCGCTCCAGCGCCTGGCCAAGCGCTCGCGAAACGCCGCCAATGCGCGCGACATAAGCAGCCATGTCATCGGCGGTTTCAACTGAATGAAAATTGATCAGAAAATTCGGCAAAAACGAATGCGGTCCGTTCATCTGATGAAAAACATAATCACGGCGGCGAAATGGACGAGCCGCTTCATCTTGTGTCAACTGGTAAGCATAAAGATCAAAGGAAACCTTTGCTTCAGGCGTTAACAGGCTACGATCAAAGCTCGTTTCCATTTCAGCGACGGTGTTGCGCCGCCACTCAAGTTGAACATCTTCGGCAGCTTCCGAAAAGTCATCGATCTTGTCTTTGTCATCATCCCGGCCAAGAAAGGTCTTAAAGATCGGCGAAAAATCAAGCTCTTCTTCCCATTTCTCGCTAAACCATGCATTGAGCCTTGCGGTTTCCGCTTCGACTGCTTCGGTGCCTGGCGTTGCAGTCGCCGTTGTTTCGGTTGAATTTCCCGGCGCTTCGCCGCTTTGACCGCACGCAGCAAGCGCCGTTGTTCCTAAAAGCGCCAATATCAGTTTACGCATGATGATCCCTCTTATTGTTTTTTGATTGCCCACAGAAAGGGCGCTACCCGAACGCACACTAATCGAACCGATCAAAATAAAAAAGAAGGGGCCCCAAAAGGCCCCTTCAATCAAAAACTTCTACTGTTTAAGCGTGATCGTCTAAAACGCTTCTGCTGGCAGCGCCATCATGCTCTCCGCACCTGTTTTAAGCTTGGCGAGATGCGACTTGGTGTCGGGAAGAATGCGTTCGAGGAAATACTTGCCGGTGATCAACTTATTCTCAAAGAATGCATTGTCATCACCAGCCGCTTTGCGCTCCAACGCCGCTTTGGCGAGTTGCGCCCATCCATGCGCCAGGCACAACAGCGCAAACATGTGCAAGTAATCCATTGACCCTGCACCAGCATTATTGAAATTCTGCATGGCGTTCGCCGCCATCCATTGGGTTGCTTCCTCAACATCTTTTTTAGTGGCGGATAATCCGTCCGTATAAGGTTTCAGGTCAGCATTGTCTTTGTTGTCGGCAATGAACTCATCAACTTCCTTGAAGAAAGATTGCCAGGCGCGCCCGCCATCTTTCATCAATTTTCGGCCAACGAGATCAAGCGCCTGAATGCCGTTAGCGCCCTCATAGATCATGGCGATCCGCGCATCGCGAACGAACTGCTCCATACCCCATTCCTGAATATAGCCATGCCCGCCCAGTATTTGCTGTGCATTCGTGGCGTGTGCATAGCCTTTCTCGGTGAGATACGCTTTCAGAATCGGGGTCATCAGACCCATATAGTCGTCGGCTTTTTCACGCGTCGCCTCATCCTCAGACTTGTGATGAAGATCGGCATGCAGCGCAGTCCAGTACATCCACGCCCGTCCGCCTTCGTTAAAGGCGCGTTGATCCATCAGCATACGGCGCACGTCAGGGTGAACGATAATCGGGTCAGCGGGCTTGTCGGGCGCTGCGGGGCCGGTGAGCGCCCGGCCCTGAAGCCGGTCATTCGCGTAAGCCGCGCCGTTTTGATAAGCCACCTCGGAAATTGCAAATCCTTGCAGGCCGACGCCGAGGCGCGCTTCATTCATCATCGTGAACATTGCGCGCAATCCTTTATGCTCCTCTCCAAGAAGATAGCCTGTCGCTTCATCATAATTCATGACACAGGTGGAATTGGCGTGAATGCCCATCTTCTCTTCAATGGATCCGCAGGAAACGCCATTGCGATCGCCCAGCGATCCATCATCATTCACGTGGAACTTCGGCACGATAAAGAGTGAAATACCTTTCACGCCTTCGGGGCCGCCCTCAATTCGCGCAAGCACAAGGTGAATAATATTGTCGGTCAGATCATGCTCGCCGGCGGAGATGAAAATCTTGGTGCCGCTGATTTTGTAAGAGCCGTCGCCTTGCGGAACCGCCTTGGTGCGCAGGAGCCCGAGATCCGTTCCGCAATGAGGTTCGGTCAGGTTCATGGTGCCGCCCCATTCGCCGGAAACCATTTTCGGCAGATATTTCTGCTTTTGCGCGTCATCGCCGTGGGCGTGAATTGCGAGCGCAGCTCCCATCGCCAGCCCTGGATACATGCCAAAAGCCATATTGGAGCTGGAAATCATTTCATTGATCGCAACGGACAAAATATAGGGCAACCCCTGTCCGCCATATTCCGGATCAAAGGAAAGTCCCTGCCAGCCGCCTTCGGAGAACAGGTCATAGGCCTCCTTGAACCCCTTGGGCGTTGTCACCGACCCGTCCTCATGCCGGGTGCAGCCTTCCTTGTCGCCGGACTGGTTCAAAGGGTGCAGCACATTCGCGGCCAATTTGGCGCCCTCTTCCAGGATCGCCTCAACCACATCTTCCGAAGCATCAGAAAACCCTGGCAAATTCGAATATTTCGAGATCTGCAGGACGTCGTTGAGGACAAACTTCATGTCTTGGACAGGCGCGTTATAGACGGTCATGGGGCCATATTCTCCGTAGGTGTCAGTCGATTTGAACCTGAGGAATGTAGTCATCTGAGACGGCGGGTGAAAGCATCCTTTGCAGCGCCCAATCCGCACGGTCTCAAATGGTACGAATCGGCGTTTACTGTGGATTGAAATCAGGTGCGCAAAAACGGGGAAAACCACCAGTAATTAAGGCTTTGCGCGTTTTGCGAAGCACCTTAACGGTGAACTGTTACGCGTCGGCGTCCTCGACGCACAGGCCAAATAGAAGGTTCGGGGACGAAAGTCGCCCCAGCGAAAAACGGTGACAAGCATGAAGTCGAGCGCCCCCTGGAGCGTCAAAGGAATAGAACGCGACGCCCGCGAAACGGCTAAGGAAGCCGCCAAGCGAGAAGGCATGACGGTTGGCGAATGGCTCAATCAGATTATCTACACCGCCGGTTCGGATGAAGAAACCAAGGGCGAAATCGAAGGCCTGAAACTGCGCGACCTCGTAACCGCCGTTGAGCATCTGAACAAACGCATTGGCGAAGCAGAAGCAAAGAACGCAGACTCCCTGGGCGATCTGTCCCGTAATATCGGCGGCGTGGTCGAACGCATCCAGCGCCTGGAAAGGGTGAAGCCCGCCGAAGGCACAAACGCCGACCTTAGCGCGCGCGTTGAAAAGCTTGAAAAAGCGGGCGGTGACCGCCAGCGGATTGAAGCACTCAAAGCGCTCGAAAAGGCGGTTGCGCAAGTCGCCGCACAATTCAACAGCGCACACAAAACTTCAATTGAACGGCTCGACGCCAATGAGCGTGAACTTCAAACCCTGGCGGCGCGCATCGACACTGTCGGCGTGGGCGACCAGGATGGCGCCGGGGCCGCGTTCCTGAAAAACGCCATCGACGAACTGTCCGAACGCGTCGCGCATGCGGAAAGCATTGCAGCAGAAGCGTCGGCGCTGAAAGCAGACGCCAACGGCTCTATCGATCCGGACTTTGTTGAGCGCACTGGGGAACGGTTGCGCGTTCTGGGTGACGAGATCAAACGCGGCGGCGATCAAATCCGCGATCTTGAGGCGACAATTGTGAAGCTGTCAGCGCAGATTGACGCCGCCGAGCGGCGCAGCGCTGAAGGCGTACAAAAAGTCACCGATACGATTTCCGAAATGCGTGAGCACTTCTCGGGTGATACTGGGAACGGCGTCACACGTGCGGAAATCGATGCGGCGATTACAGCTGCTAATCAGGACTCCGAAGAAGACATTGCCGCATTACAAAATCGTATCGACAGTATTGTCGGGCGCCTTGGCGCTGCGAAAAGCGATAACGCAACAGATGAGGTTGCTGCTGAACATGATGACGATGCACAGGCTGATGCGGCGCCTTCTCTAGGTTCAGAAGATGCGCAAAACCTCACGGTGGATGAAGAGTCCCTTGATGCACCAAAAGAAAATGACAACGCAACACTGACTCAAACCAGTGACGACGACAATGAGGCCGATCCTTTCGCATTCGCTGACGAAATTGAGGCGGCGATAGAGGAAACATCAGAACCCGGCGCCGATTTCACATTTGACCTCGACGATGATGACGAGGAAGGCTCCAGCGACGCCAGAGCGCTACTGTCGGAAGTTCAGGAAGTTTTTGGCAAACGAGACGGCGCAAAGTCATCATCTGAAGCAGAACCCGCAAGTGACGAGGAAGCGGCGCTTGATGAGAGCGCAATTGCAAGACAAGACGATACCTCACCATCTGCTGAAGATGATTTGGACGCCATCCTTGCCGATCTTGAAGACGGTGTCGAAAACACAGAGCCAGCCGTCGACTCAAATGAGGCGGAGCAAAACAACGCTGCCGCAAAAGAACGCAAAGCTGCACGCGCGATGCTGTTCGGCGAGCCATCAGGCTCTGATGCTGACAGCGGGGAAGCGATCTCAGAAGAGGCGCCTGCGAAAGAGGATTTCCTGCAGGCCGCAAGACGACGCGCGCGGGAAGCTGCTGAGGAAGCGGCCACCACAAAACCAACGCGCCGCAAACTAACCCCGAAACAGCGCGCAATCCTTGCGGCGCGCGCTCGCCAAAAACGCCTGACCGCCAAACCGACAGGCGAACACCCTGCTGACGATCTCAAGCAAGCGCCGCCAAAAAAAGCGCCGACATCAGAAAAATCCGAAGAAACTGCGATCGCGCAAACGACTGATGCTATCAGCGAGAGCGATGACAGCGAACAGGCAAAAAGTCCTGTAGCGAAGATCATGTCGGCCGTGACCGCGCTTCGCGGGAAACTCCCCTTCATCGGCAAAACTGATGAACCAGAGGAAAAGCCGGAAAGCATTAAATCCGAAGCCCCTCACAGCGACGAACCTGATGATGAGCTTGACGGAAACAGCGCTGCATTTGCAACGCTGAAATCGACAGCCGCCGCCCGACCAGTAACGCTTGCGCTGGGCGTCGCCATTTTCCTTGCCGCTGCAGCGCTTTTCTTTCTCGTAAAAGACCTCGTTTTCAAATCACCAACTGCAAATACCGTGCGCCCCGTAGCGGCGGCGCCAACAAGCGCACCCTCAGAAACGAGTGGTCAAGATGTTGGAACCGAAACGCCGCCTCTATCGGAAATCGCGGCGGGGCCAGTTATTGATCCACGCACGCTTTACCTTGACGCAGTCACCGCGCTGAATAACGCCGACAGCGGCGACGAAACAAGCGCCGCCATTGGTACGCTGGAGGAAGCTGCCGCCCTTGGTCATCCGCCCGCCCAATTACAGCTTGGCGAGCTATACAAGACCGGCCAAGGCGTCGATCAGGATCTCGGCCAGTCACGAACATGGTTTCGGCGCGCTGCAAATGGTGGCAATGTACTCGCCATGCACCGCATCGGTGTGATGACGGCGCGCGGCGACGGAGGGCCTGCTGATACGGCTGAAGCCATTGGCTGGTTCGAACTTGCCGCCAACCGCGGTCTGGTTGATTCTCAATATAATCTCGGCGCCATTTACCACCCAAGCGATAACGCAGCATCTTCAGCCGTGCAGGATGCGGCAAAAGCTTATTTCTGGTACTCACTCGCCGCTCAGAACGGCGATGAACAAGCGACACCGCTTGCTGCCGGCGTCGCTGGCGCCTTGAGCGCTGACCAGCGCGATGAGGTCGATGCGCAGATCGCCGCCTGGGAAGCGCAACCCGTCGATGACGCGGCAAACGAAATGGCGCCGCTTAACTAAGCCCGATTGCTTGCGAAGCTGAACAGGGCGGCCCTATAAGCGCATAGGGTGTTCCGTAACGTTCCGGTTTCCGCATCATGCAAATTTATCTCCCCATTGCGGAGATCCCAGTGGATCCGTTCGTCGTCATTTTCATGGGCGGCGCAGTCGGCTTTCTTTCAGGCATGTTTGGCGTCGGGGGCGGCTTCCTGATGACCCCGCTCCTGATCTTCTACGGTATCCCGCCAGCTGTCGCTGTCGGCACGGAAGCGTCGCAAATTGTCGCCTCATCGGTTTCCGGCGTGCTCGCACATCTCAAACGCAAGACCGTCGACTTTCTGATGGGCGGCTTTCTGGTGCTTGGCGGGGGCGCGGGCGCAATCGTCGGCATTCTGATTTTTCGATATCTGCGACAGATCGGTCAGGTCGAGATACTCATCTCCCTCGCCTATGTGCTTTTTCTCGGCGTTATCGGCGTATTGATGTTGGTGGAAAGCATGCGCGTTTTGTTTCGCTCGCCGCAATCAGGCCCTCAAAAGCGCAAGCGTAGAAGCGTTGCATGGATGGCGGCTCTCCCATTCGCCATGCGGTTTCGTCGGTCGCAACTTTACATCAGTCCAATCCCGCCAGTTATTTTCGGATTTTTTGTCGGCATTCTTGCCGCCATCATGGGGGTCGGCGGCGGCTTCATTATGGTGCCGGTGATGCTCTATGTTTTGAACATGCCCACCAATGTGGTGATTGGCACATCGCTTTTTCAGATCATTTTCGTCACTGCGATTACAACCGTTTTGCATGCCGCCGCCAATCAAACGGTTGATATCGCGCTCGCGCTCCTGCTGCTCACCGGGGGCGTGGTTGGCGCTCAAATCGGCGCACGTGTCGGCGTCAAGCTTAAAGGAGAGCATTTACGAGCGCTTCTCGCTCTGATCGTCCTCGCCGTTTGTGCTCGATTGATTTTTGGGCTCGTCACGCCTCCAATATCGCCCTTTGTGATCGAGGCTGCGTCATGAGAGCATTTATCGCAATCCTCGCGTTTCTTTCCACCGCGCAGGCGCAAGCCGCCGATATCGCCATCGCTCTCACCGATGAACTGATCAAGGTCGATACAAGCTTTTCCGGCGCCCGCCTGGTGCTCTTTGGCGTAGTCACGGGAGTGGAAAGTCCGGACGGCGCCGTCGATATCGTTTCCGTCGTGCGTGGCCCTGATACGCGCTTTGATGTTCGTCGCATGGAGAAACGAAATCTTATCTGGATGCCCGGCGAAACGCACACTGTTGAACGAGCGCCGGGACTTTATTTAACCACAGCCACCAAACGCCTTACCGACATCGCACCGCTCCCGGATCAGGACGCTTACAGTCTTGGCGCTGACTTCCTTGATATCGAGATGGCGGGCGATGCGCCTGACAACGAGGCGCCACCCCCGCAAGATGGTCATACGGGTCTATTCAGGAACGCATTTTTGACTGAGATCGAAGATCGAGGCCTTTATCAGGATAATGTCGGCGGCGTCGATTTTAAAAAAGGCGGGCTATTCACCATCAATGTAAATCTGCCCGCCAACACACCGGTCGGTGACTATGAAGTGTCTGTATACCTTTATCGGAATGGAACGATGTTGGGACAGGACACGGCGCGGCTCGCCGTCAACAAGGTGGGAATTGAACGGCGTATTTATGAGCTCGCACACAACCGACCCGTGTCTTACGGCGTCTTTTGCGTCGCCCTGTCGCTTTTCGCTGGCTGGATCGCAGGCCTTGCGTTTCGCAAATGATAATTATCGGCTAACCTGACGTCAGGAGGGGTTCATGCGGCAATCGCGACAACAGGAAGAGATGACGCGGCTCGGTTTTTACGGGCTCATCCCCTTCGTCGCCGGTGCAGTTGCGCTTTGGTTAAGCCCCATGCTCTTGCCGCAACATATTGCGCTGGACTTTCATCAATTCGCGCTGGTTTATGGCGGCCTCATTGTCGCCTATCTGGCTGGCGTAGGGGGTGGCGCATTTCTAACGCCCAAACTCAAATCAAGAGAATCTTTTTTACCGGGCCAGTTAATCACGCTCGTCGCATTTGCCGCTATCCTGCCAAGCGGTGTTTTCTTTTTGTCAATTGGCGCCGCTTGGCGCCATGTCATCATCCTCGCCTTGTTGATTTATCTCCTGATGCGCGATCTCAATGCAGTTAACGGTGGCGCACTGCCCCGGTGGTACGGTACGCTCCGTACACGGCTTACCTTCTGGGCCGGGCTTTCTATCCTGCTGATTACCAGCCGGCTTTTGCTCTGGGGCTTTTATTAGAGTGATCGCGTCAATCGCCTTCTCGTTCGAGAAATATATCATTATGCAGCAACAAACGATCGGTTACTAAGCGCCGATGGATGCACAGACGCTTGATCAGTTGACCATTGCGCTCGACCCGGCGGCCCAAAGCATGCTCGCCGGCGCTATTGTTATCATGATGTTTGCAATGGCGTTGGGTCTGCGCCCCGAACACTTTTCGTTTCTCCGGAAAGATCCGTTCCACTTTTGGGGTGGTCTCGCTGCGCAGATTATTGCACTCCCGGCAATGACCATTGCGCTTGCGGCTATTTTGCAGCCGCCGCCATCGATAGCCCTGGGCATGATCGTTGTCGCCGCCTGCCCTGGCGGCAATGTCTCCAATTTCATGACCTGGAGCGCGCGGGGCGACACCGCTTATTCTGTCTCGCTTACCGCCGGGTCAAGCGTTATCGCCGCTATCTGGACACCAGCCGCGATTTTGTTGTGGTCGGGACTTTATCCGCCAACCGCAGACCTTCTTGAAACCATCGCTTTTAACAGGCTGTCTTTTGTTCTGCAGACCACCCTGATGCTCGCCGCGCCACTAAGCCTCGGCATGGCGGCGGCGTTTTATCGCCCAGGCGCTGCGGAAAAAATCAGAAAGCCATTGGCCCTATTTGGCGCCGGAATATTAGCGGTCGTCATCATTCGCGGAACCATCGACTTCTGGCCGATCCTGATCGGCGCCTGGGCAATGATCATGATCCCTGTAGTTCTCCATAATGCTTCGGCCTTCGCGCTCGGCGCCGCAGCGGGGCGCATCCTTTCCGCCTCACCTGCTCAACAACGGTCTCTAACCTTCGAGGTCGGTATTCAGAATGCGGGGCTCGCTATCGTCCTGTTGCTTGCACAGTTGAAAGGTCTTGGCGGCGCGGCGGCCATCGCCGCTGTATGGGGCGTTTGGCACTTCTTTTCCGGCGGGGCTATGGTGGCGTTCTATCGATATCTGGACCGCAGAAAGGCGGCAGGCTCATGAGCTTTGACTATAAAATCATCGGCGGGCAAGTTTATGACGGCGATGGCGGCAACGCCCTGCAAACCAATATCGGCGTCAAAGATGGTCTGATTGCCGAGATTGGCGAATGCGTTGCTCCAGCCGACCAGATCGTTGACGCTGAAGGCGCAATCGTCACCCCCGGATTTATTGATCTCCATACTCATTACGATGGCCAGGTTTCCTGGGATGAAGAATTGAAGCCGTCTGTCAATCATGGCGTCACGACAATCCTCATGGGCAATTGCGGCGTCGGATTTGCGCCGGTAAAAAAACATGATCACGATCGGCTTATCCGGCTGATGGAAGGCGTTGAGGATATTCCCGGCACGGCGCTGCACGAAGGCTTGACCTGGGGCTGGGAAAGCTTTGCCGATTATATGAACGCCATTGACGCCATGCCTCACACCATAGATTTCGCTGTCATGGTTCCTCATGATCCTGTGCGCGTTTACGCCATGGGTGAACGCGCCACCGCATTCGAACAATCAACGGATGAAGACATCGCTAATATGCGCGCCATGGTGCGAGAAGCGCTGGACGCCGGCGCGGCAGGGTTCTCTATCGGCCGCACGGATGTGCATCGGACCGCCGACGGCGACTGGACGCCCAGCGCAGAAGCCAGCGCGCGGGAGTTGACTGGCATCGCCAGCGCGTTTGACGGTCTTGAGCGCGGCGTGATGCAGATCGTGTGCGACTTTAATCTGGAGCGCGAAGGCGACCAGTTCGAGGAAGAGTTTGCTGTTGTAGAAGCGTTCGTCCGCACTGGCGGGCGCCCAGCCTCTATCTCTCTCATGCAGCGAGACATGGCGCCGGATCAATGGCTGCGCATTTTAGGCGCGACCGAACGATTGAACGCAGATGGCGTTGACTTCCGCGTGCAGGTTGCGCCTCGCGCCATTGGCGTTTTTCAGGGTCTTCAGTGCACGTTCCACCCGATGATGGCGCAACCAAGTTACATCGCGATCAAGGACAAGCCGCTGGAAGAACGCGTCGCAATCATGCGTGACCCAGCCTTCCGCGAAAAGTGTCTTGCCGAAACGCCTGTTAAACTCGCCGTCGAAGGTTCATCCGTGCCGCCGATTGCCGACACCATGATCGCCGCGATTGAACTTGTCGCCAATAAGTTTTTCCGGCTTGGCGACAAGCCTGACTATGAACAGGATGCGGAGCAATCCCTTGGCGCCGAGGCGCGCCGGGACGGCGTCACCGCCATGGAAAAACTCTATGACACGCTGTTGGAACTCGACGGCCGCCAGCTTATCTATTTCCCGATCTACAACTACACCGAATTCAACTACGATAATGTGCATAAGATGCTGACGCATCCACACGCCATGCTCGGCCTGTCCGATGGCGGCGCCCATGTGGGCACGACCTGCGACGCAAGCTTCCCGACATATCTCCTGTCCCATTGGTGCCGGGACCGGGATCATGGTCAAATCCCGCTCGCCCGCGCCATCCAGATGCTCACGGCGGACGGTGCTGACTATTTAGGATTGAAAGACCGTGGCCGCTTAAAAGTCGGCGCGCGAGCCGACATCAATGTTATCGACCATGACGCCTTGCGCCTTGGCGCACCGCATATGGTCAAGGATCTGCCCGCCGGCGGTCAACGGTTGATCCAGCCCGTGAAAGGCTATCGCGCAACATTTGTGGCGGGCCAGCAGGTCATCGCCAATGATCAGATCACGGACGCGCGACCAGGGCGGCTCGTTCGCTTCCACTAATCTCACGCAAGGTCACAAGAACGAAAGCAGGCGCGCGAGGTTATTGCGCGCGCGCCGCCCCTCGTGCATTCGGCATCTGCCCGACGCACAAAGGAAACTGCTCATGAAAATCATTGCCGCAAGCCTCGCCGTTACTCTCCTGCCAATATCAGCATTTGCACAGACCGCGCCCAGCGTGACGGAGATTGCTACGGAATCGATCCAGAATACGGTCGAAAAGGACACCGCCGCCGCCGTCGCAGCGCTTGAAGCCGGAGATTACGCCAAAGCGACATCGCTGCTGCGTGCAGCAAGCGCCAACGCCAATCGCCTCTCCCTTAAGTCGATCACCGAAGAAATTTCTTTGGTAACACCGTCCTTTGAAAACGAAGACTCCAGATTTGCGCTCACCGGCTCGTCGACCCTGGAATTCGAGAATTTCATCAGCGCCAGCAGCGCCTATGAGCGCCGGTTCAAGGATGACAGGGGCCGCGTCGTAACTGTGCGCGTCTTTGGCGAAGATGACGATCTGAAGGATTTCATGTTCATCGCTTCCGATACGGAAATGCTTGAAAAAGGCAATATCGAAATTGCTGAAATGCGCGGCGAACAGGCTCTGAAGAACCGCAAAGACGACGGCTCGCTGTCTGTGCTTATGATGTCGGAAGCCGACCACGCACTGATCGAAGTCGAAGGCCCGGACGAAGACGCCGTCATGGCGTTTATCGGCGAGCTTGAAGCTGGCGAGTAAAAGCAAGCCGCGCTAAGCGCTAAGGCCGCTTGTCTTTCTTCCCACAACGTTTCATCCTCGCCTCTAATCTCCCATCTTCCCGGGAGGTCGGAGGCGATGGATGAATTTTTCCTTTGAAACAGTTCCGCAGATTGTTTTCGAAACAGGCGCTGCAGCGCGGCTCGGCGATATCGTCAAAGGTCAGATGCAACGCCCGTGTGTTGTCACTGATAAAGGTGTAATCGCCGCTGGATTGATCGATGATGCGTTAAGCAGCCTGAAAACAGCAGGGCTAGACTATTATCTTTTCGACGGCGTCGAGGCCGATCCGCCAGCGTCCACGGTGCGTGGCGCCATCGACGCCGCCCGCGCCCATAACAGCGACGGCGTTATCGGTTTTGGCGGCGGATCTTCAATGGATACAGCGAAAGTTATCGCTGTACTGATGAAATCACCGCAATCACTGGAGGAAATCTACGGCATGGATCAGCTAGACGGCGCGCGGGCGCCGCTGGTCCTTTTGCCCACCACCGCCGGCACCGGCTCGGAAGTAACGAACATTTCAGTCATAACAACGGACGATGAGCAGAAGATGGGCGTGCTTGCGCGCCAGCTTTATGCCGACACCGCCATACTCGATGCTTCCCTGACCCTCTCCATGCCGCGTCATGTGACCTCTGCGACCGGTATCGACGCCATGGTGCACGCCATTGAAGCTTACACAACAAAACACAAGAAGAACCCGGTGTCGGACGCGCTCGCAACCAAAGCGCTGCAGCTTTTATCATCAAATATTGTGCGCGCCTGCGACGAGCCCGGTGATGTCGCCGCCCGTGAAGCGATGCTGTTGGGCGCCATGCTGGCGGGGCAGGCGTTCTCAAACGCACCCTGCGCGGCTGTGCACGCCATGGCCTATCCGCTCGGCGTTCATTTCCATGTTCCTCATGGGCTGGCAAATTCGCTGATGCTGGCGCCGGTTCTCAATTTTAACATTCCAGCCGCCGACAAACTCTATGCGGAGCTCGGTCCAGTCATAGGCGCGAACTCAAGCGCCACTGCATTCGTTGAAAAACTGTCGAAGATTTGCATCGCAACCGGCGTGAAACAACGCCTGTCCGAGGTTGGCGTTTCTCACAATGTCCTGCCGAAACTTGCAGAAGACGCCGTCAAGATCGAACGGCTTATGCGAAACAATCCGCGCGAAGTGACCTATGACGATGCGCTGAAGCTTTATACGGAAGTTCTGTAGTGCCGAGCGCAGGCTATTCGGGCACGCCGCTACTTAAGAAACTCGGCGTCAAGAACGAACAAACGGCGCTTCTTGTGAGCGTTCCAGAAACTGTCACCGAACTGAACAGTTTTAATAAATGGCGCCGCTTGAAGACTGCAAAAACGCTGCGCGGCTGCAGTGGCGGCCCGTATGATTATATTCATTTCTTCACGGTAGATGAGGGGCTTCTCCAGCGCGCCATACCAATTTTGAAGCGAGAGTTTCAACAGGCGGGCATGATCTGGATCTCCTGGCCGAAAAAGTCGTCGGGCGTCCTTTCCACTGTCACAGAAGATATCGTGCGCAAATGTGCTTTAAAATACGGCCTCGTCGATATTAAAGTGTGCGCAATCGACGATATTTGGTCAGGCCTCAAACTCGTCATTCCTGTGAAGGACCGGAAAATATGAGCGATCATACAACGCGCGCCGATTACATACACTTTCTTCCCCTGCAAACACGCTGGGCGGATAACGATATTTACGGTCACGTCAATAATGTCGCCTATTACAGCTATTTCGACACCATCGTAAACGAATACCTTATCAGTGCTGGCGCGCTTGATATTCACGGCGGCGACGTGATTGGCCTCGTTGTTGAAACAGGGTGCAGATATTTTGCACCGCTCGAATTTCCGCAAGATCTTGAAGGCGCATTGCGCGTTATGAAAATCGGTAATTCCTCCGTGCGCTATGCCTTGGCAATCTTCAAGGCAGGTGACGAAACACCCGCGGCTGAAGGTCATTTTGTGCATGTCTATGTAGATCGGGAGACACGACGTCCAGTCAATCTACCGAATGATTTCCGCGTCGCACTCGAAATACTACTCGCTACTTAACTCGCACCAGGCGATTCAAATCACTGCGCGCCGATTGTCGTGCGATGTAACAATCTCGCGTGACCATCATAACCGCCTGTCGCCTTGTGCAGCACAGAACGATTATCCCACATGACCAGCATGTTCGGCGACCAGCGATGCACGTACACAAATTCGTCGCGAGTTTGCCAGGCATAAAGCTCACCAAGCAGTTTCATGCTTTCGTCTTCATCTATACCGACGAAACCGGTGATATACCCGGCGCATCCAAAAACGCCCTCGCGTCCGGTTTCGGGGTGCTTTCGAAGTATCGGGTGCATCTGCTCCGCCAGCGCCTCTTCCGACGGCTGGATATCCATTGACCTCAACGCCGCATCTTTTTCGCCGTAAAATCCGTCCGTCGCATAAGGCAGGCGAGCGGAGTGGATCGCCTGTTTGCCTTCCAGCTTCGCCCGTAACGCGGCCGGCATACGGTCAAGCGCCAGGTGCTGGTTCGCAAAAAGCGTGTCGCCACCTACAGGCGGGATTGTTATGCCATAAAGGCATGTGCCCGCCGGCGGCGTTTCCTGGAAGCTCCAGTCCGTATGCCAGCTTTCGGCAAAGATGGGGCTTTTCTCGTCCGCCTCGCGTCTGACTGCGATGACATGCTCGCGTCCCTTGATCGGCGCGATAAAAGGATCATCCCCGAACGACCCGAATGAGCGTGTAAAACGCTCCAGATCATCGTCGCTCATCTCCTGTTCGGGAAACACCAGAACATGATGCGCCAGCCAGGCGCTTCTGATCGCCGCAATGGTCTCTGGATCAAGCGGCTCGGTCAGGCTCAGACCACGCACCGTGGCGCCGCAGGCGGCGTCGAGAGGCTCAACGACAAGTCCCATGCTTAATGGTTCCCTTTGCCCCAACCCTTTGTTAAACCAATCAAAACCATAGGGAATAAAGGGCGTCCATGTCCATCATCGAAAGCAAGATCGATCCAAGATCAGAGAGTTTCGCGGCCAACGCCGCCGCCATGCGCGAGCTGGTTGAAGTGTTGCGCCAAAACAGTGACAGGATCGCTGAAGGCGGCGGTCAGGCCCGCGCCACGCGCCACAAACAAAGGGGCAAACTGCTAGCCCGCGAGCGCATCGCGCGCCTTGTGGATCAGGGCGCGCCATTCCTGGAAATCGGCCAGTTCGCCGCCTGGGAAATGTATTCTGGCGATGTCATGTCCGCCGGTGTCGTCGCCGGGATCGGACGCGTCGCTGGCGCAGAGTGCATGATCGTCGCCAACGATCCCACGGTGAAAGGCGGCACCTATCATCCGATGACGGTCAAGAAACATTTGCGGGCGCAGGAGGTCGCCCTCGAAAACCGATTGCCTTGCATTTATCTCGTCGAATCCGGCGGCGCATTTCTGCCCATGCAGGACGAGGTTTTTCCCGATAAGGATGATTTCGGCCGTATCTTTTATAATCAGGCGCAAATGTCATCGCGCGGCATCCCGCAAATTGCGATCGTGCACGGCTCGTGCACCGCCGGCGGCGCCTATGTGCCGGCCATGTCCGATGAAGCCATTATCGTCAAAAAACAGGGCACGATTTTTCTCGGCGGACCGCCGCTGGTGAAAGCTGCAACCGGAGAAGTCGTAAGCGCTGAAGACCTCGGTGGCGGCGATGTCCACACGCGCACGTCCGGCGTCGCGGACCATCTGGCCGAAGACGATGATCATGCTTTGGGTCTCGCGCGCCAGATCGTCTCGCGTCTCAACTGGGTGAAGCTCGGTGATGTGGTGATGGCTGAACCGGAGCCGCCGCTTTATGACAGTGAGGAACTCTACGGCGTAGTCGAAACAGACGCCCGCAAACCATACGACGCCCGCGAGATTATCGCGCGTCTTGTTGATGGGTCAGCGTTCGATGAATTCAAACCGCTTTATGGATCGACGCTCGTCACCGGCTTTGCGCGGCTGCATGGGTTCCCCGTCGGCATCCTTGCCAATAACGGCATCCTCTTTTCAGAAAGCGCCAAGAAAGGCGCCCATTTCATTGAACTGTGTTGCCAGCGCAAGACACCATTGATCTTTTTACAGAATATTACCGGCTTCATGGTTGGCAAATCTGCTGAGGCGGGCGGTATCGCGAAAGATGGCGCTAAACTTGTCACCGCCGTCTCCACCGCCGCCGTACCCAAGTTTACCGTCGTTGTCGGCGGGTCCTACGGCGCCGGTAATTACGGCATGTGCGGGCGCGCCTATGGGCCACGGTTCATGTTCATGTGGCCGAATGCACGCATTTCCGTGATGGGCGGCGAACAGGCGGCAAGCGTTCTCGCAACAGTCAAGCGTGACGGTTTGCGTGAGGGCGAAACATGGTCGGAAGCGGATGAAGAGACCTTCAAGGCGAAAATCCGCGATGGCTATGAAACGCAAGGCTCCCCCTATTATTCTTCGGCAAGACTTTGGGATGATGGCGTTATTGATCCCGCGCAAACCCGTGATGTTCTGGGCCTGTGCCTTTCAGCATCAATGAACGCGCCTGTCGAAGAAACAAAATTCGGCGTTTTCCGAATGTAACTAATTGCTCTGCTGGCAGAGCATATGAAAAAAGGCTGAGATAAAATGACGGAACCTGTGCTGATCACTACGGTTGATGATCGCGGCGTTGCGCGTCTCACGATGAACCGGCCCGAGCTGCGTAACGCATTTAATGAAGTGCTTATCGCTGAGATCTGCGAAACTATTGGACGATTTCATTCCGATCCAAATGTTCGCGCCATTGTTTTGACCGGCGCAGGTAAAGCATTTTCGGCAGGCGCCGATCTCAACATGATGAAACGCGCGGCTGGTTATTCAGCCGCCGAAAATAAAGATGACGCCCGTCGTCTCGCTCATATGCTTAATACCATCTACACGTCGCCGAAACCAACTGTCGCACGCGTGAACGGTCCAGCCATGGGCGGCGGGTTGGGACTTATCGCGGCATGCGACGTCGCAATCGGTTCGGACGACGCCTTCTTTGCCCTCTCGGAAGTCCGCCTCGGCTTAATCCCTGCCGTCATTTCGCCCTTCGTTATTGACGCTATCGGCGCGCGCCATGCTCGCCGGTATTTTGTGACAGGCGAACGCTTCGACGCTGCAACCGCAAAAGAAATTGGGCTGTTGCACGTACTTAAGCCAGCGAGCGAGCTTGACGATGCGCTTAATGAAACACTTTCAAGCATTCTCGAATGCGGACCTTCTGCGCAGGATGAATCCAAACGCCTTATCCGCACGGTCAATCAACGCGTAATTGATAAGAATATCCTTGATGAAACCGCCGGCCTTATCGCCCGTCTTCGAGCCAGCAAGGAAGGCAAGAAAGGCATCAGCGCTTTTCTTGAAAAGCGAAAGCCGGATTGGACAATCGAATAAATGACCCCTGCCGACCTGCTCATTCACGACGTACGCGATGATGATCACAACGGCATCGCTTTATCCTGAGGACATCATGTTCAAGAAAATTCTAATCGCCAATCGTGGAGAAATCGCTGTACGCGTTGCAAGGACAGCGCGTAGAATGGGCGTCAGCACAGTTGCTGTCTATTCCGATGCGGACACAAACGCACCCCATGTCCGCGCCTGCGATGAAGCAGTACATATTGGGCCAGCTGCCGCGGCGGAAAGTTATTTACGCGCCGATAAAATTATCGGCGCCTGCCGCAAGACTGGCGCTGAAGCTGTTCATCCGGGATACGGGTTTTTGTCTGAAAATGAACAGTTTTCAGACGCACTGGATGCGGCAGGCATTGTTTTTATCGGCCCGGCTGCGGAAACAATTCGCGCCATGGGGTCAAAATCAGCGGCCAAGGATTTGATGGAAGCCGCCGGCGTGCCGACCACGCCCGGCTATCAAGGCGAAGATCAATCCGTGGAAACATTCAAGCGTGAGGCGGCGCGCATTGGCTATCCGGTCCTCCTTAAAGCTACGGCGGGTGGCGGCGGCAAAGGCATGCGCATGGTTGCAGGCGAGGAGGAGCTGGAAGAAGCGCTGCACTCCGCCCAACGCGAAGCTAAATCCGCTTTCGGAGACGACCGTTTTCTCGTTGAAAAATATGTTGCGCGTGCGCGTCACCTCGAAGTGCAAATCTTCGGCGACGGAACCGGTAATGTCGTGCATATGTTTGAACGCGACTGCTCCGTGCAACGACGCCACCAAAAAGTCATTGAAGAAGCCCCGGCGCCCAACCTCCCCACAGCAGTACGCGAGCGTTTGTTGGAAGCCGGGGTGAATGCGGGCAAGGCCGTCAACTATCGCGGCGCCGGCACGGTCGAATTTCTTTACGACCCGGCGTCGGAGAGCGTCTTCTTTATGGAAATGAATACACGCCTTCAGGTTGAACATCCTGTCTCGGAAATGATCACTGGACTTGATTTTGTCGAGTGGCAGTTGCGTATCGCAGCGGGTGAAGGCTTGCCTCGAACACAGGATAATATTCAGGAGTGCGGGCACGCATTTGAATCGCGCCTCTACGCTGAAAATCCGGCGCAGAATTTTTCCCCATCGATTGGCGACCTGACGACATTGCGCCTTCCGGCGGATATCGCCCGCATTGATTCCGGCGTAGAAGAAACGCAAGCCATTACGCCTTTCTATGACCCAATGATTGCAAAGATCATCACTTATGGCGCCAGCCGCAAAGAAGCTCTGGGCGCCATGCGCGCTGCGCTGGAGAAGACCTATGTGGCGGGTCTGGAGACCAACGCGGCCTTTCTGCATGCGCTAGCCTCGGAAGGTGATTTCATAGAAGGCGATGTCTCCACGCGATTTATTGAAGAGCATGAGGCCTCGCTATTCGACAAAGAAACTGCTGGCGCAAAAATATGGGCTGCTGCCGCGCTATGGAAACGTCAGCAGTCTCAAAGCAACGATGAGGATCCATGGGCGGATTTGACCGGTTTTCGTCTCAACCGTCCGCGTCATGAAATCATGTGGATTGAACATGAGAGCCGCGCGGCCATCCTGCGCCTCAAAAAATCCGGCGATCATTTTCATGCAACGCTGGAACCGGACGCATCGGCGGCAGCGCGGCGCGAAGGGCGCGACATCGCAGAGCCGATCATATTTGAATTCTCTGGAGCAATCGACAAGCATGGCGCCGTCACACTGCAAATCGATGATGAGACAATTGACGCCTTTGTCGCGCCTCATCTTGACGGGTTACGCATCTGGATAAACGCCGAACGCTGGGACGTTACGTTCCCCAATCCCCTCGCCGGCGTATCGACACATCATTCAAGCGAAGGCTCTCTCTCCGCGCCGATGCCAGGCGTGATCACCATGCTGTCCGCAAAACCTGGCGACGCCATCGAAGCAGGTAAACCGCTGCTCGTCATGGAGGCGATGAAAATGGAGCACGCCATCAAGGCTCCATATGATGGCGTCGTAAAAGCCTATAAATTCGTACCCGGCGATCAGGTGAAAGACGGCGACCTGCTGGTGGAATTCGAGGAAGCAGAATGACCAGTCACATCAACATCGTTGAAGTCGGTCCCCGCGATGGCCTGCAAAATGAAAAACAGACGATTGATGTTGCCACGAAAGTGGAGCTTGTCGAACGCCTTGCCAGCGCTGGACTAAAAACCGTTGAAGCCGGCGCCTTTGTCTCACCCAAATGGGTGCCGCAAATGGCGGCGTCGGATGAAGTGATGGCCCAAATCAAGCGCACGCTGGGCGTTTCTTACCCCGTGCTCACGCCAAACATGAAAGGTTATGAAGGCGCGCGTATTGCAAATGCAGATACAATCGCTGTTTTTGGCGCAGCATCGGAATCCTTCAGCCAAAAGAATATCAATGCCTCAATTGAAGAAAGTCTCGAGCGGTTCAAACCTGTGGTAGACGCCGCCAAAGCCGATAGCGTTCGCGCCCGCGGCTATGTCTCCTGCGTGCTTGGCTGCCCTTATGAAGGCGACATCCCGGTTGAAAATGTCGTGCGCGTTGCAAAAGCGCTTTACGAAATGGGGTGTTATGAAATTTCTCTCGGCGACACCATTGGCATCGGGGTGGCGGGCAAGGCGAAATCTATGGTGCGAGCCGTCGCCGGCGAGGTGCCAATGACAGCTCTCGCCGGTCATTTCCATGACACCTATGGCCAGTCGCTGGCGAATATCTGGGCGGCGCTGGAGGAAGGCGTCACCACATTCGATTGCTCCGTATCCGGTCTTGGCGGATGCCCTTATGCGCCCGGCGCCAGCGGTAATGTCGCCACTGAAGATGTTGTCTATATGCTGCACGGGTCAGGCATGGAGACAGACGTCGATATGGATAAGCTGGTCGATACCAGCCTGTGGATTTCCGAAAAGCTTAACCGCAAACCGGCCTCAAAGGTAACGCTTGCCCGGCAGGCAGCGCGCAAAAACTAACGAAAATTGTGATTGGCCTATCCGACCGAAGACGCTCAGACTGAAGAGCATAATACTCTCCTCACGCGTCACCGGGAACTTGCGCCATGATCACAGAACCGCTTATCGTCATTGCACTGTGCATTGTCTTCTACGGCGCTTTTTCGGGCCTGCTTACACAATCTGTGATTTCAGCGCCGATGGTTTTCATGCTTGCAGGTTTGGCGACGGGGCAAGCCGGCCTTGGCGTATTTCAGATCGATATCGAAAGCCATGTGCTGGAAGGCTTCGGCGAATTAACGCTGGGCTTCATCCTGTTCGCTGACGCCGCGTCTACAAACAGCCGAAAGCTCGTCCGCGAGAGTCGCATACCAAGGCGGCTTTTGTTAGGCGCGCTTCCGCTTACGGTCCTCATCGGCGCATTGATCGCGATTGTGATTTTTCCAAACCTTTCCTGGCAGGAAGCGGCGCTGGTTGCTGCGATACTGGCGCCGACGGATGCAGCGCTTGGATACGCCGTCGTCACCAGCAAGAATGTGCCTGAACGCATTCGACAAGCGATCCTGGTTGAGTCCGGCCTCAATGATGGCCTGGCGTTGCCGGCGGTGCTATTGTTCGCGGCGCTTGCTTTTAGCTCCATGTCAGGTGAAGCACGAGGGCTGGATTATTGGCTCGGCTTTGCTTTTAAGCAGATCGCTATTGGCGCGATCGTTGGCGCGCTTGTCGGCGGCGCGCTTGGCAAGTTCATCCATTACGCCGATGGCAAGCAATGGATCGCTCACAGCTTCCGCAATCTCGTCTGCATAGGTGTTGCAGTTCTGACGCTTTTTTGCGCGCATATTGCAGGCGGCAACGGGTTTATCGCAGCTTTCGTTGGTGGCCTCGTATTCGGCAGCTTCTGCACGCGCCGAGCAGGCTCGCTTACAAACTTCGTTGAAGAAGAAGGGCAGCTGTTCAGCCTGATTATCTTTTTCTTCTTTGGTGCGACATTGCTACCGGCAGCACTCGATAACTTCACAACATTCTGCGTGCTCTACGCCTTACTCAGTCTGACCATCATTCGAATGGCGCCAACCGCGGTTGCAATCTTGGGCTTAAAACTCAAATGGCCAACAATTGGTTTTATCGGCTGGTTTGGGCCGCGCGGTCTCGCCTCAATTCTCTTTCTGCTGATCGCTGTCGAACATGAGGAGATGGAGCGGCTGACGGAAATCGAAGCCGTGGTTTATGTCACCGTTTTCCTCAGCGTCGTGTTACATGGCGCGAGTGCATCGCCATTGTCGCGCCTTTATGGAAAATCGAAAGCCGCAGAAGCGGATAAAGCTGGCGCTTAGACCCTGCGGAATGCCTTAACGTCCGCGCGGAATTGCAGGAGATCGCCGACACGCACGATTTCCCCTTTGGCGGCGACCGGGTCAGCAACGAATGGCAGGATATCCATGGGCATCGGCCCGCCATCCGCATCCGTGAGGAGCAGAACTGATTCACCACCAGCGCCATTGCGCGCCCAGAAACTGGGTGGAATACCGCCACGAATACACAAACTTGCACACGCCTTGTGAGTCTTGCCGCGGCCAGGACGCATCACCCCGAAGAAGCATTTTGAATCCATGACCGTGCCGGAAAGTTTGAAGGCGCCCAGGCTTTCCGGCTGTGGGTTGGCGACCGCAGCCGTGAAACGAATTTCCGCAGGCTCCAGCCATTTTTCCAAGAATGGCGGCACCTCCAGCATTTGACGATCCTTACGCTGAATAAGAGCGCCTGAGGCCGTAATCGGCGAAGCGTCATTATCGCCAAATTCAAGCGCAGAGGTGCACTTTCCTTGTGAGACGAGCAACACAGTGCGCATTCCATACGGAGAGGACGGGTCCCCCATTCGGATCATCGGATAAGGGTCGGTGATGAGCAAACCGGATACTTTGTGTGTCGCGTTAGTGAGCCATGCGCCGGCGCCCGGATCGTCAAGCTCCTTTGCAACCAACCAACTCGCGCCAGTTGACGCAGCCAAACCTAATGGTAAAGCGCCCAGCAAAAACCGCCGATCCACTGCCGGGGCCGGCGCCCAACCAATGAACATGTCATGCTTGTCGGTCTGAGAGGGGTCGATCACGCCTTTCGTTCTGGTCATGCGGACGCTCCCGAAGGTTCAATCATCGCCGGCGCCGTTTTAACGCCCGGCTTATTGGGTTTGGGATCAACAAAAATACGCCCGCCTTCGATTTTGATATTGTAGGTCGCAATCTTTTCCGTGAAGGGCGGCGGAGACACGCCATCATCCGGACGATACTGCCAGCCATGCCATGGACAAGTAATGCAGCCGTCCACAACTCGCCCTTCACCGAGCGGCCCATTTTGATGACGGCAAGCGTTCGTCACCGCTGAAATCTTGTTGTCGTAACGAAACACGGCGACACGGTCGCCCTTCGGCAACGGCGCGATGACGGCCCGGTTTTCCGCGATATCATCCGGCGCGCAAATCTCGACCCAGCCTTTGGCTTTAAGGCGCTTCATGCCACTGTCGGCGCCCCATTCTCGCAGGCCGCTCACGACATGTAGCCCCGAAACGCCGAGAAACGCAGCCGCTGTCAGTAACGGATAAACCATCGACTTTTCCGTCATCAACGCGCCAAGCACAATGTGCATCACTAGCAGCGCGTAAGCCGGGTAAACCAGCATGTGGATTGCCTTCCAAACCGGCGCGGAAAGATTGTTGAGCCAGAAATCGTGGCTGGTCGACGCCATCACAAGAATGATCAAAAATGCAGCGAAGCCCAGTACTTCGAACGGAAAACCGGGAATTGAGTCATATTGTGAGTTGCTGACAAAAAGCGAAACAAACGGATTGAGCGGCCCGCCCCCATGATACCAAAGCAGCGCCAACCCGAAATGCGCAGAGGCTACAACAAATGTTATGACGCCAAGATGGCGCCGATTATAAAGCATCGTCAGAAATCTTTTATTCATGCGCGCTAGTGGGCCAATCGCCAGCACAACAGTCAATAGTGCGAACGCAGCCGTTCCCAATGCACGGATAAGCAGAACAACCGGGTCCGCCGTGTGGCCGCTTTCATGTGTCGCCAGACCGACAACCATGAAGATGGTGATAAACGCAGCAATCGCGACAAGAAGGTAGAGATCGTAAGCGATCTTATTTCCGTTCCACTGGATGGCTTTGTACTCATGCGCCATTGTCTATTTCTCCACGCTGGAAGATGTCTGAATAACGCCGGGTAAGTCGCTGATGGGGGTCGCCGGCCGCATCGTCCAGAAATATACCGCCGACAGCGCCGTTATTGGCGCCAGCACAATCCAGATAATGAGATGAGCGCGACGATGCGGTCTTTTCATTCCTGCCCCTCAGTCGGTTGATTGATGCGCCTGCCGGATAGCCATCGTATGATGATAAACGGCCAAAGGGCTACGCATCCCAGAAAAACCATCGGCCGGAAAAAAATGCTGGCGCCCTTAGCCGAGTCATCAAGCTTCGTCACCCCGAAAACAAGAAACAGCAACGCAATGATAACGCCGACGCCAAAATAAATAGCAAGTGCGGCGACAATGCCTTCTGCGAGAGCCATCTCAGCAATCTCCAGACATGCCGACGCCGCCGAAACTGATGGCCGTCAGGTCCGCCATGTCCCGCTTGAATGTCGTCAGGTCATCAATATTGAAATCCAAAAGTCGCCGATGGCCGCAGGCGCGCGCAAGAATAGACATCAGCTCTGTCGCACTCTCAAAGAAGTTGGCAAGGCGCTTGGCGGCAATCGCAATCTCAAGCCGAGCGCGTAAATTCTCTTTCTGCGTCGCTATGCCAACCGGGCAGTTATTCGTGTGGCATGCGCGCATCCCAAGACAGCCGATCGCCTGCATCGGGGCGTTAGATAGCGCCACCGCATCCGCCCCAAGCGCCATCGCTTTCACGTAGTCAGCCGGTTTGCGCAGACCGCCCGTTGCAATCAGCGAGACATTACGCGCGCCACTTCTATCCAGGTGGCGTCGCGCGCGGGCGAGCGCCGGTATGGTGGGTACGGAAATATTATCGCGAAATATAAGCGGCGCTGCGCCGGTACCGCCGCCGCGGCCATCCAGAATGATATAATCAACGCCAACTTCCAGCGCTGCATCAATATCTTTTTCGATATGCTGCGCTGACATTTTAAAACCCACCGGAATACCGCCGGTTTGCGCACGCACCTCGTCAGCAAAATCTCTGAATTGTGATGTTTCTGTCCATTCAGGAAAACGCGATGGCGATATCGCATCCTGCCCGGGTTTCAGCCCGCGGACTTTCGCAATCTCATCCTTGACTTTAGCGCCGGGCAAATGGCCGCCCGTGCCCGTTTTTGCGCCCTGTCCGCCTTTGAAATGAAACGCTGCAGAGTCATGAACCTTGTCCCAGGAAAATCCAAACCGGGCGGACGCAAGCTCATAAAAATACCGGCTGTTCGCATCGCGTTCCTCATCAAGCGAGCCGCCCTCACCTGAACAAATACCGGTACCCGCCATTTCCGCGCCTTTCGAGAGCGCAATCTTGGCTTCGCGGGACAAGGCGCCAAAGCTCATGTCAGAAACAAACAGCGGAATTTTTAAATGCAACGGCTTTTGTGCGCCTGGCCCAATCACGACGCCAGTATCAACCGGCTCATTGTCAAGCAACGGCGCTTTATGAAACTGCGCAGTCAGTATTTGAATATCATCCCAAGTGGGAAGCTGGTCGCGCGGAACGCCCATGGCGCCGACAACTCCATGATGCCCGGTCTTTGACAAGCCATCCTTTGCATAGCCTTGGATTAAATCGACAAATGGCTCTTCGGGCTCCGGATGGGTATCCGCGTAAAGGCCTTGATATTCATCGCGCTGGAATGGCTGTGGATGCTCACGCGCCCATGCCTCCACATCGTTCTGGTCGACATAGACTTTGCCGCTGCTGACTTTTGATTCAAATTTATGCAACGCTTCTTTGTTATCATAAGCGCTGACGCCCGTATCGTAGCGGTAATCCCAATTATGGAGTCCAACAAATCAGATTATCTCCATCGATATGCCCATCGCTCAACAAAGCGCCGCGATGGAGGCACCGCCCATAAAGAACCGACACTTCGTTGTCATATCGGATCAGAACAAGGTCAACATCAGCCACCAGCGCATAGGTCGGCTCACGATCTTTCAGGTTGGACCATTTCGCTATGGAAACCCAAATTGCGCCCCATTATCACCCCCTTCGCCAACTGCACGTCCTAGTCTTATTGTGATTTGATTTATCCTCGGTCCCGCTGGAAATTGCAAAACACATTTTCAGGATATAGATCAGATGAACAGCATGTTATCTTTCGTGAGGTCTTTGTTTGGACGCAAGGCCACGGACGGTGATCCGCAAACGCCGCATATGACCACGAAAGGCGCTCAAATGGCCGAGCAAACCGATAAGCAGAATCTGAAATGGCATCGGGTCGCTGACAAGAATCAAATTGAGGAAGGCCGGGTCATTACCGTGACGGCAGGGCGCAAAACACTGGCGCTAGTCCATTTCGACGGCAAATACGCAGCGATGGATAATCGCTGCCCGCATCAGGGCGGGCCGCTTGGCGAAGGGTCCATCGAAAAAGGCGTTGACGATAAATGCTGGCTGCGTTGCCCGTGGCATGGATGGGATTTTGACCCCCTCACCGGCAAACCGCCAGGCGGTCATGAGGATAGCGGCCAGGAAATGTTCCCAGTCGAGGATCGCGCTGACGGGGTCTATGTCGGAATCGCATCGGAGCCAGAACATATTCGCACGTCTACGGATGTTGTGACCGAGACTATGGTGAATTGGGGCCTCAAGCGCGTCTTCGGCATGGTTGGGCATTCAAATCTTGGCCTTGCCGACGCCTTCCGTCGCCGGGAAGAAGCAGGACAACTGACTTATGTGGGTATCCGCCATGAAGGCGCAGCGTCTTTTGCTGCTTCTGGCTATGCAAAATTGACAGGCCGCCCCGCCGCCTGCATGTCAATCGCCGGCCCCGGCGCCACCAATATGATGACCGGCCTATGGGACGCAAAGGTTGACCGTGCGCCGATTATCGCCTGCGCCGGACAGGTACAAGTACAGGTGTTCTCTCCCTTCGCATTCCAGGACATTGACCTTCATAGCGCATTTGCGCCGGTTGGAAAATTCAACCAGCTGGTTCTTCATGCCTCGAATTATGCTGAAACCGCCAATTTGGCGATGAAATCTGCAATTGTCGATCGTGATGTCTCGGTACTGATTTTTCCAGATGACGCGCAGACCTTGCCCGCTTCCGATGAAAAGGCAGGCGCACCCAAAGGCCGATTGTCGGACACGCGCATGGCGCCGCCGGATGACGTTGTTGAAGAAGCCGGTCAGAAAATTATCAGCGCCAAGCGTCCGCTGATAATTGCCGGATATGGCGCGCGCGAGGCGATGGATAGCGTTACGGAACTCGGCCGAATATCTGGAAATGTCCCGTTGTCACGACATTCAAGGGCAAAGGTCAGATTCCTGACACGCATTCGAATGCGGGCGGCGTTCTCGGCCGGTTCGGGCACGCCAATCGCCTCGTGGTTCATGAACGAGTGTGATTTAATCATCGCGATTGGGGCGTCGTTCTCTCACCACACAGGGGATTGAGCCGTCAAAACCGATCGTGCAGATCGACTTCGATCGCATGCATCTCGGCAAGGGGCATGCTGTTACTGTGCCCGTTTGGGGTGAGATTGGCGAAACCCTCTCAATACTTCGCAATAAACGCCCCTCAAGCACATCAAATATTGATCAAACGCAAGAGATTGCAGAACGCTGGGCTATCTGGCGGCGAGAGAAAGAACGCAGGCTTGGCGACGATCGGGGCAACGGCATCAACGCGGCTTCCCTGTTTGCCGCAATGACCAAAGTTGTTCCAGCAAACGCGGTCATGCCAGTCGATGTCGGCAACAATACTTATTCTTTCGGACGATATTTTGAGCCTTGTGGACAACGCATCCTGATGTCCGGCTATCTCGGTTCAATCGGATTTGGATTTCCCGCCGCCATGGGCGCCTGGGCTGCGACACAAGACTTTGAGGATTATCGCGAGCGCAAGGTTGTCTCCATCTCCGGCGATGGCGGCTTTGGCCAATACGCCATGGAATTCACAACAGCCGTTCACTACAATATGGATATCACTCACATTTTGATGAACAATTGCGAGCTTGGTAAAATCTCCAAAGAACAACGATCTGGCGAATGGCCCGTCTGGCAGACTGGCCTGACCAACCCGAATTTCGCAGAGTTCGCTCAGTCCTGTGGCGGCATGGGAATTCGCGTGACGGAAAAATCAGATCTTGAGAGCGCAATCGAAAAAGCGATCGCGCATAACGGACCGGTTCTTGTAGAAGTGATGACTGACGCGGAGCTGGTCTAACTTGGGAAACGGCTACGGCGAACTTTTTTGAAATCGTACGAAGTAATTCTCACTCAACCCATCGACAGTAACGTCGTCTGACGTTTCAAAACCAACATATTCCATTTCAGAAATTACCCCGGCTTTACCGAAACGAACATGAGACTTATCGTCGGGGCGCACCGTTTCTGACGTAATTTCATAATCGACAATAATCAACGATCCCCCGGGCTTCAGCGCATTGCGAACCGTGCGCATAATGTCTTCACGATTTTCAAAATAATGATAGGTATCCGCAATGAAAACCACATCGACGGACTGCTCGGGCAGCGAGATATCATTCCGGCGACCAAGCACGGCGGTGATATTATATAAACCCATATCCTCCGCACGACGATTAATAAGATCCAGAAATAACGGCTCGATATCGACAGAATAAACATGGCCCTTCGCGCCGACCGCTTCGGCAAACAGCAAAGTGTAAAGACCGGTGCCAGCGCCGATATCAGCGACAACATCGCCTTCTTTCAATCCGGCAGCCGCCACAACCGCTTCGCGCGCACTGTAGAGCTCGCGGCTGCCAACTTCGAGACGCTCCAGCCATACATCAAGATTAACCTCGCCGTCGTCGATGGTAGGCGTTTCGATAGCTGGCGGATTGCCCGTGTCCGCCTCTGGATTTGCCGGCTCGGAGCACGCCGCCAGCAAAAACGCCGCTGCTGTCAGATATCGCGCGCGCCTCATTGCTCTACTCTCTTTTTACTGGCGACCCAAAGCCGCCCCCGTTTAACCCGGTCATTAACTATCCGATCGCCGCCGTCAAACCGCTTCTGGGAAAAATCAGCAAAAACCTTTAACGCTCGATTCAGCCCAGCCGTTTAAGCAATAATCATGGCGAATGAGGCTGATAGCGCATTTTGGGCCGCATCCAAAATACCCATCGCCCTGGTCGATAGCCTGGCCGGGCTATTCGCCCCTGATTCGAGATTTTTCCCCACCCTATATCCTGGCTGCAATCATTCTGGCTGGCGCAGCATATTACACCAATCGCAAAAGCTTACCGGATAGGCATCAGGCTGGTTTTTTCAAATATCTGTTCGCGCGTGAGGTGTACGCCCATCCATCGGCGCTCGTCGATCTGAAGGTGACGCTCGCCAATCGGTTGTTTACGCCGCTGCTGGTGCTCGCCGGCCGGGGGGCGATTATCATTTCCGCTCAGGCGACCGCCTTGATGATCCTTGGAAGCGAGGCGGCTGGATCAAGTGCTCCGATTGAAAATATCAGCCTATTCGCATTAATCGGCGTAACCATGGCCGTCGTTCTGGCGAGTGACTTTACGACTTATTGGGTACACCGACTGCATCATGAGCACCCTGTGCTGTGGCCGTTCCACAAACTGCATCACAGCGCCGAAACCATGACGCCCCTGACTTTCGCGCGTAAGCACCCGGTCTATGATTTGTTCCGGGGCGCTTTCCAACGCGGCTATTGTCGGACCAGTGCAAGGGCTGATTTTTGCTGCATTCGGTATAGTCGATGTCGCTGTGATCCTTGGCGTCAATGCAGCTTACGCCTTGTTTCACTGGCTGGGATCAAATCTGCGCCATACCCATATATGGGTTTCTTACGGTCCGATCATCAATCGTATACTGATCAGCCCGGCGCAACATCAAATCCATCATAGCAGCGCTGTTACCCATCACAACAAGAATTATGGGGAGGTGTTCGCCTTTTGGGATTGGATGTTCGGTACGCTTTATGTTCCAGAGAGCTATGAACAGCTTGAATTCGGCCTGGCGGACGCCAACGGAGTTAAACTTGACCAACCTCACGCAACACTGAAAGAAGCCTGGGTAATTCCTTTGAGAGAAAGTGTTGACGTCTTGCATGAACGCAGCAGTACGCCCGCAGAACCAGCACCACCAGTCGTTTAAAAGGCGGGCAATTCAGTTACAGCAATCACATCGCGCCGATGACTATTGAAACAGGTGCTCTGCAGAACCGGGCCATATTGAACGGCGCCGGTTTTGTTCAGGTGATCTGGGTCGCGAAATAACGCCGGATCGTCAAACCGCGCTGTGTCATCTATAAACCGCACCCGAGGGTGTTCGGCGAGTTCTGCAAATAAGCCTTGCGCCGCATTCCATTGCCGCTTTTCAGCGTCGTTGAGATTTTCGACATATTGGCGATAAACCGGCGCTGTTGGGAAAGAAACCAGACATATATCGGCGCCTGCATCAACAAATTTCGCCACCATGTCACGATAAAGGGCGACCATGTTTGATTGCTCTGCTCCCATATCCGGCACATGTAAGTCGACTCTATGCGCCGTAAACTCCTGAACTTGCGCCGCCGTCCATGTGGACAGGTTTCCTGGTGACAACAATGCACCCTGCGGCGTCGTTTCAATTTTTGAGGTCATACGCCCGCCGCTTTTTATAAAGGCCTGCCACAAGGCTATTAGCTGCGGCCGGTATCGCGCGCTCAAAGAGAGTAACGCCGAGCCGCCCTCCCCAGCGAACGCAATTGGATAACCTCCAAGTCCGGCGTCTTTTCGATATGCGGCGAAAAGATGTGGGTCTGCCTGAATAAGCACTGTTTTCACATTCGGCATTTGTTCAAGATAGCGTGATGATTTCCACGCCATTTTCTCGACACTCTCGGACGGGTAAGCGAGATTAACCACCGGGTCTTGCGCATCAAATCCGCGCGCCACATGACTGTCGCCGAAAGCCACATAAGGCGATGTCGTCTGTTCAAATAGCACAACATGCTTACGCAAGGTGTCCTGCGGGAAGACTTGCGTGCGCACCAGCCATTCACTTGCGCCGGCGAGCAACGAAAAGGCGCCTGCACAGGCAGCGACATAGACGAACGCCAAGCGCCTAAAACTGGAAATAGATGAATTCATAAGGACCGGTTGTCATTAGAATAAACATTGCAGCGGCGGTTAATGCGCCAAGAATTATCATGGTCAGAGCGCGTGTGTCGCTAAATGCAGCGATGCCTTTTACTGCCAGCGTTTGTTCGCCAGAAATATCCGGCGCCCCTATTTTTTTGAACCTCTCTAAAAGTTCCAGCGCATTCGGCGCGCACCAGGTGATCAAAGCGGCGACGAAAAGAAGCGGAAAAGAAAACAGCATGGCCGGCGAGAAAACCGTTGGCGCGCCCGCATTCTGTCCAAGCATCCCTGCAAGAACCAGAAAACCGGCCTCGAAACTCTCAGCACGGAAAAATACCCAGGCAACTGTCACAGCCAGAAATGTCATCGCGACAGTTGCAACCGGATTGAGTTGCAGCTTGCCGTTCATGGTTTTATCCCACGCATGATTGATGCAAAGATAAAGACCGTGCAGGCCGCCCCATACTACGAAAGTCCAGGCAGCGCCATGCCAAAGCCCGCCAAGCAACATGACAACGAATAAATTGCGGTAACGCAAGAGACCGCCCTTTCGATTGCCGCCAAGCGGAATGTAGAGATAATCGCGCAGGAAGATAGAAAGCGTGATGTGCCAGCGTCGCCAGAAGTCGACAATGCTGCGTGCCTTGTAAGGCGAGTTGAAGTTCATCGGCAGCTTAACGCCGAATAAAAGCGCCAGCCCAAGCGCCATGTCGCAATAGCCTGAAAAGTCGAAATAGATCTGAAAACTGTAGGCGACAGTCCCGATCCACGCCTCCGCCGGCGCAATCGAGTGACCGGCTGCAGCCGCCTCAAACATCCCATCGGCGATGGGCGCCAGTCCGTCGGCGATCAATACTTTTTTCGCCAGACCAATCGAAAAAAGAAATATTCCCGCAACAATATCCTCCGGCAGAAACCGGGCGAAGTGGGCTCCGGAAAATTGCGGCGTCAACTCTTTGTGGTGAACAATCGGTCCGGCTATCAGTTGTGGGAAAAATGCAACGAACAGCGCGTAATCAAGAAAATCATATTTATGACCGTCGCCCTTCAGGCAATCAGCGAGAAAAGCAATCTGCTGAAAGGTGAAAAAAGAAATTGCAAGCGGCAGAACAACGCCGTCAATCGTTACATCAACGCGTGCGAGATCGCTAAGGGTCGACGAAAAAAGGCCGATATATTTAAACCAGCCTAACAATGCCAGGTTGAATGCAATGCCGAGGGCGGCAAGCGCTCTTGACCCAGTAGCGGCGATGCACCGTCCGAAAAAAAAGTTTACGCCGATCGACGACGCAATCAGCAACAGATAGCTCGGCGTTTGCCATGAATAAAAAATCAGCGACGCGACGAGCAACACGAGAACGGCCGCACGCGCGCCACCGAACTTCGCCGCAAGAAAAACGGCTGTAAACGTTAGTGGCAAGAAACCGAGAACAAAAGGCAGAGAGGAAAACAGCATCGCCTACTCCGCCGGTCGTACTGGCGGGGTCGTCTTACCAGTTGCGAAGCACCCAGCCGCCCGCTTCAATGGACGCCAATAAAACGGCCCCAGCGTATTCAATTCAGCGTTCTCTTCACGTTCAATGCCGTATTCGAACGCTTCCCCCTCAACAGGTTGGTAGAGTGTGCCGAAAAGACGCCACCAACAATCAACAATGTTTTCCGTCAATGACATCAACGCGCCAAAAATCCAATTGCCAACAGGCGTCAACGTTACGGAAACCGCGTAAACATATGATTTCTTTGGGAAATAGGATTGTTTACGCCAGCCGTCCCTCAAAAAAGGGCTTTATTTAGAGGGGGTTAGCAATTCCAGCGGCGCAGAATTTCAGGCAATAAAAAACCGCGCCGAAGCGCGGTTGAAAAATCGAAGAAGGGTCAAATCATCTTTGCAGGCCTGGCGGCGACTTACTCTCCCACGCCTTAAGACGCAGTACCATCAGCGCTGGGGAATTTAACGACCGAGTTCGGGATGGGATCGGGTGGAGGCTCCCCGCCAAAACCACCGGGCCGGCAAAAACGATTAAATGCGAGAGTTCCAAATTTCTAACGCTTCAGCGTTCGATCCGTATCACAACGAATCGTTCGCCACGCATGAGCAATGTCTCATGACAATTCCGAAGAATTGCATGAGGACGATCAAGCCAATCGAGCAATTAGTACCGGTAAGCTTCACACATTGCTGTGCTTCCACACCCGGCCTATCAACGTGGTGGTCTTCCACGGCTCTCAAGGGAATATTTGTTTCGAGGTCGGTTTCCCGCTTAGATGCTTTCAGCGGTTATCCGTTCAATACATAGCTACCCAGCACTGCCATTGGCATGACAACTGGTCCACCAGAGGTATGTCCATCCCGGTCCTCTCGTACTAAGGACAGCTCCTCTCAATATTCCTACACCCACGGCAGATAGGGACCGAACTGTCTCACGACGTTCTAAACCCAGCTCACGTACCGCTTTAATTGGCGAACAGCCAAACCCTTGGGACCTGCTCCAGCCCCAGGATGCGATGAGCCGACATCGAGGTGCCAAACAATGCCGTCGATATGGACTCTTGGGCATCATCAGCCTGTTATCCCCGGCGTACCTTTTATCCGTTGAGCGATGGCCCTCACACGAAGAACCACCGGATCACTATGGCCGACTTTCGTCTCTGCTCGACTTGTCAGTCTCGCAGTCTAGCAGGCTTATGCCATTGCACTCGACGACCGATTTCCGACCGGTCTGAGCCTACCTATCGCGCGCCTCCGTTACCATTTGGGAGGCGACCGCCCCAGTCAAACTACCCACCATGCAGGGTCCCGGATCCAGGTTCATGGACCGCGGTTAGACATCAGCGACAACAAGGGCGGTATTTCACATTGCGGCTCCACGAAAGCTGGCGCCTCCGTTTCAAAGCCTCCCGCCTATGCTACACATGGTGACGCTAATGCCACTGCAAAGTTGTAGTAAAGGTGCACGGGGTCTTTCCGTCTAACCGCGGGTACTCCGCATCTTCACGGAGAATTCAGTTTCGCTGAGTCTGCATTGGAGACAGTGTGGAATTCGTTACGCCATTCGTGCAGGTCGGAACTTACCCGACAAGGAATTTCGCTACCTTAGGACCGTTATAGTTACGGCCGCCGTTTACCGGGGCTTCAATTCGGAGCTCTCACCCCTCCTTTTAACCTTCCGGCACCGGGCAGGCGTCAGACCCTATACGTCGTCTTGCGACTTCGCAGAGCCCTGTGTTTTTAGTAAACAGTCGATACCACCTGGTTTGTGCCCCCCGCCCAGAGTTGCCTCCAAACGGGGCTCCCTTCTCGCGAACTTACGGGAGTAATTTGCAGAGTTCCTTCAATGCAGTTCTCTCAAGCGCCTTGGTATGCTCTACCAGTCCACCTGTGTCGGTTTCGGGTACGGTC
The DNA here is from genome assembly GCA_965230025.1 of Hyphococcus sp. Classification (GTDB taxonomy): domain Bacteria; phylum Pseudomonadota; class Alphaproteobacteria; order Caulobacterales; family Parvularculaceae; genus Hyphococcus. The sequence goes on along the minus strand of CBDDKD010000044.1, from coordinate 75,354 downwards.
TAATGTGGGGGCTATTTCCAGGGACTTCTTCCCAGCCCGAACAATCCAATCAGTTCGAACTAGTTACAAAATCCGTCACACACCCACTGGCCGAGGAATATTGACCTCGTTCCCATCGACTACGCCTTTCGGCCTTGCCTTAGGGGCCGGCTAACCCTGCGCTGATTAGCATTGCGCAGGAACCCTTGGACTTTCGGCGAGAGTGTCTCTCACACTCTTTATCGCTACTCGTGTCAGCATTCTCACTTCTCATACGTCCACGCCACCTCGCGATGACGCTTCATCCGCCTAGAGAACGCTCCGCTACCGCGTGATAAATCACGCCCGAAGCTTCGGTATATGGCTTAATCCCCG
>CBDDKD010000044.1:0-70000 GCA_965230025.1 Hyphococcus sp. | reverse complement strand
TAGAGAGGTCCGACAATCAAATAGGAGGACCCTTGATGTCATTTAAGAAATTTCTCGCCGCAGGTGCGGCGCTCGCCATGATCGCAACGCCAGTGCTCGCCAATCATCACGGCGACAAGAAAATGCACGACGCGGAGAAAGCCGATATCGTAGATACGGCTGTTAGCGCAGGCTCTTTCAACACGCTCGTCGCGGCTGTTCAGGCTGCAGGCCTTGAAGAAACTTTGCGCAGCGAAGGCCCGTTCACTGTTTTCGCCCCGACAGACGACGCGTTTGCGGCGCTTCCGGACGGCACTGTTGAAAGCCTTTTGTTGCCAGAAAACAAAGATCAGCTCGTCAGCATCCTGACCTATCACGTTGTTCCCGGCAAAACGAAATCAGCTGACCTTGCGGGCCAGACAGTTTCTGTCGCTACGGTAAATGGCGCAGACGTCAACATTGATGGTACTGATGGTGTTACCGTCAACGGCGCCAATGTTGTCACAGCCGATATCTGGACAAGCAACGGCGTTATTCACGTCATCGACGCGGTTATCCTGCCGCCCGCGAACGACGAATAAAGATCCCTCGACCCAGTGAGTTGCGTAAAGGCCGCGCCGGCGTAATCGGCGCGGCTTTTTTTCGTTTCGACGCAGATTTCCAGCAAGTCGCCGCACTGAACTATTACTCTACTGGATAGGCGAAAGTCAGAGTGATACGCATCGCCAAATCAGAGATTTTTAAACGGGGTATCTCATGTTTCGTTCCGCATTTCCTGCGCTCGCGTCACTTTTTGTATTAGGTTTAAGCTCTGTAACGACAGCAGAAGAAATTGCCGAAACTGCAATTGAGCCTCATGGAGAGATGGCAAAACTAGCGAACATGCTTGGCGAGTGGAGGGCGACGACCGACATGATCAACCCGGAAGGCGATTGGGTTCAACAAAATATAGATCGCGTCGGCTTCAGGTCTGAATTAGGCGGATTGCTAATCACGGAAGAACATCATGATCGCATCTCAGGCGAAGGCTTTGTCCTGATCACCGACCTATCATACGATCAATACAGAGATACGTATCGTTTGTCTGCGATTGGCAATGGCTGGGGGCTTATGGACATTTACGAAGGACAGCTCAAGAATGATGTTCTTGACCTCAACAATATCCGCGCCGGCACCAGCTTCCCTCTTGACGACGGGCGAGAGATGTTTTTTCGACTTCTCATTCCTGTCAACGGCGACACGCGTGTGACGAAGATTGATATGTCCGTTGACGGCGGCGAAACATGGAACCCGTTCTATCGCGTCACGCATGAACGAATAAATTGAGACATCACAGCAAAAAATAAGGCGGCGGTTCGGTTATGATAAAACTGCTAAAGTACCTTACTTTACTAATTGTCATGGCGTCCCCGACAGTCGCAAGCGCTTCGCAAACGCCAGCGCGCTATTCGCTGATGGCCAGCGAAATACACGAATTTCAATCAGAACTGCTTGGTGAAAACATCACCATCACGGTTGGGCTGCCCTTCAACTATCAGCCTGACACCACAAATTACCCGATGGTATTTCATACCGATGGCGATGTCATGTTCGCGATGGGGACGGAAATATTGCGATTGATGAGTTTTGAAGGCAACGTCTCGCCTGTCATTACCGTCTCTGTGTCTTACGGCGACTTTGGATCATGGATTAACGCGCGCCAACGAGACTATCACCCGTCTTCAACTGCTCCGGAAAGCGAAGGCGCAGCTAGATTTCTAAATGTCCTGAAGAACGAAGTGACGCCATTTCTTCGTGACCGGTACGCACTCTCTGATAGCGGTCACGTACTTTATGGACACTCTTCCGGCGGCTTGTTTGCAATGTTCACAGCATTCCAGGAGCCGGCGCTTTTTGACCGCGTCTTGATCAGCAGCCCATCGCTTGAAGAAGAACAGAACTGGGCGGAGGGATTGGTAGAGCGTTATGATGGCGAAACATTGCCGAAACTCTTCTTCTCTATTGGCGGCGAAGAAGAAGAGACGCGCCCGCTACTTGATAAAGTCATCGCTATGTTAAGATCGAAATCACCAAATCAAGCAATCGCATATGAGGTTTTTCCCAACGCCTCACATATGGCCGTCATAGCGCCAGCCTATACTGCAGGAATGCGTCACCTGTTCGCTATGGACGAAAAGCCAATCCCTTAGCTTGCAATATAATCTTTAAGCGCTGCGGCTTCCTGCTCCGCCTGTTCAATCTTGCGTTTGACGACATCGCCGATCGAAACGACCCCGACGATCCGGCCTTCCTGTGTCACCGGCATGTGACGGATACGCTTCTCCGTCATTTTTCCCATCAAGTTATCGACGGTCTCGTCAATCCCGCAAGTAATCGGGTCCGGCGTCATGCATTCAGATACTTTCATCGTTAGCGCTCCAGCGCCACGTGAGCCCATATAACGAACCACATCCCGCTCGGAAAGAATGCCAATGACGTTTTGCGAGGTATCCTGAACAACAACAGCACCGATATTCTTCTCATTCAGTACCGAGACCGCTTGGGTGATCGTGTCCGTCGCCTGAACAGAAAAAACATCAGCGCCCTTGGATTGAAGGATATGCTCAACCTTCATAATCGCCTCCTTCTCCCCCCGTTAGGCACAATATTGCGACAAGGAAGCGGCCACGGCAATAGGCGTCAAGACATGTTATATTCTTACAAGATCAGGCCTTAAAGAATATGTAAGACTTTGGGATGGCGAATTTACGCTCGATCATCACCGACGCATCGGGGAAATAGTCCTGCATCTGGCGTTTTGAAAGCACTGTGGTTCCTTTCACCATTTCGGTCCAGTCGGGCAGCTTCTTTTCCCAGTCCCGAATATACCTTTCACGGACAAACTCAGGCATGAAAAACCAGAATGGCATACCGGTATGGGCTTCCACCGGAAACCATATGGACGGTGTCTGCACCCAGTATTTCGCGCCGAGACGCCTCACTTCGCCAGCGAAAGCACGTTGATTTTCTTCGTCGCCCACATGCTCAATGACACTGTTGGAAAAGACAAATTCAAATGAGCTGTCTGCATAGGCCGTCACGTTGCAGGCGTCGCCTTCAACAAATTCAAATTGGTGCGCTGATTCTCTTGGCGCTGGCACTGCAACGCCCGGCAGATTTAGGATTGTTACATTCAGCGGCGCGGAGACAAATTTCCAGATATCCGGTTGGCCGCCAAGGTCGAGAACCCGCATGCCCGGCTGCAGCTTCAGCACACGCTCCATTTGCTGCATCCGCGCACCACGGGTTTTTTGTGCAAATGGCCCCATGAGCCGCCGAAAAGCGTCAAAGCGCGCATATCGCATGGCGTCACTCATCTTATCGGCGCCCGCGCGCCAGAAATTCAAAATATGGATATGTCATGAGTCCAAAAAAATATCCGCCAAGATGCGCCTCCCAGGCAATATTCATTCCACCCGCCAAAGCGCCGCTGAATACGACCACAGACAAATTCATGATGATCACAATCACCGTCCACATGATGACCGGTCTGCTGAACAGCGAACTGAACTTGGCGTGCTCGGGCCCGAGCAGTGATGTCCGGTTAAAAGCAAAACGCACAAGACCGCCGAGCAAGCCGGAGACGCCCCCGGATGCGCCGACTAGAAACGTGTATTCATTCGCATGCATTGCAATATAAGTCAGCGCACCGGCAACGCCGCTTAATAGATAAAAGGAAAGAAAAAGCGACGCACCATAAAATGCGCTTGCCGATTTAAGCGCATTTTCTGCGCCCATTCGCCGCGCGATAGGCGCGCCAAAAATCAGAAGCCATAAGCAGTTGAATAGTAAATGCGGAATACTGGCATGGACAAACATGTGACCGATTAATGGCGAGAACCAACGTAACCACCCGCCATTCTGTTCCGGCCCGGCCAGGAAACGCGGCGGGGACACCGCGGCAGAGAACTCCACCAAGCGCGCAGCCCGTTCTGGCGCCAGAATCATCAAGAAAAAAAGCGCGATGGTGACGCTAGCAACCACGAGAACGACGCCCGGCACGTTGAAGAGGCGATTCGGATCGACCTCACCCCCAGGGCGGCGGAGAATATAAGACGGCTGGCGCGGGGCGTCAGGCATTTTAAGGGCTCGAGCCTTCATTTCTAAGGCGAAGCGACAATCCCAAGAAAAGCCGCCTATCCGCCAACCGTTACTTGGCGTCCGATTTAGCATTTGCAACGCGGCGCGCAAAGCTTTGTTCACCAAAGGCGCATAAGATCAGGGCGCACAACGAGATGCAGGTTTCCGAATGGTTAAGAACACTGGTGAATTTGGCCAGGCGAACAACGAACCGGTCGATCATAGCGATCGCCGCAAGCACTTGCGCGTTCAACTGCCACTGAAAGCACGTTTTCTGGACGAAGCCGGTGAAGAGCGCCCATGTTTGGTGGTTAATGTTTCCGCCGGCGGCGCGCTTTTGCGCGCTAAAAACCCACCTGCCTTCGGAAAAGCCGTTGTTCTTTATATCGACCGTCTTGGCCGCTTTGAAGGCCGCGTTATCCGTTCCGGCGGCACGAGCTTCGCGATAAATTACGAGAAAAAGCGGGAAAAATCAGCACGCGTCGCCGATGACATCACTGAAGTCATGCACAAGGGTAAACGATCTCTTGACCGGCGCAACACGCCGCGGCTTCGCCACAACGCTCCCGCGCTTATCCATTTTGAGGACGGTCGTACGGAAGAATGCGCCATTCTCGATATTTCACTCACCGGCGCCTCCATTGCGGTAAACCCTCGCCCGCCGCTCGGAATGCGGCTCATTTTGGGACGCATGACCGCAAAAGTGGTCCGACGGCACGAAACCGGCGTCGGCGTCGTTTTTACAGGCGCCGCCGAAAATATTGACGATATAATCACCGAAACCGCCGCAACCGACGTTCCCGCCAATCCTGGCGCCGGCTTTGCACCGCCATTCGGCAAGAAAGGCGCTGGCGCCTAAGATTGACGAGGAAATTTAATGCTTGCCGCAGATAACTGGTGCGTCAAAGTCGACGAGAAAATCTATGGACCGTATACGTCCGAACAAATGCGCAAATATGCGCATGAGGGACGGCTGGCGGCCACATCTCTGATCTCGCCCGCCGGCAGTCGCGCCTGGCGTGAAGCGGCCGAAGAGTCAGTATTCTCAAGCTTCTTTGGACATAAGGCTCCAGCGAACGGAAACCATAAAGATGAACACCCTTTTGGCAGACGTGACGGCCATATCGACATACGCACCTATGCTGCAGCCCGAAAGCGTAAAGCTGGCAAAGAACAGCCTGAATTACAGCCAGCCAATTTCATTCTTGTATTCGACGTCGTAAACGCTGCAGCGAGCCGCGTTACCGCCGCGATTCAAACGCTTGGTGAAGCCTTCCGCATCGCAGATAATGTTTGGACGGTTAACTGCGAATTGACGGCGGTTGGCGTGCGCAATGCGATTGCGCCTTATCTGAACCCGCGAGAATCAATTTTTGTCGTTGACACGACACGCGGGCGTACGTCGTGGCAAAATTATGCACCGGAATTGCATGCAAAACTCTCCGCCGCATACGCCTGCAAGCGGGCTGAGAAAGCCACCGCGTAAGGCGGGCCCCGGCCATTTGAATCTTTCGTGACATTTCCGCATTTGCTCTCGGTCAGAGAGGCATTCGGATGTATAGTGAAAGCGGTTACTGATTCGCGGCAGCGTCAGGCGGTGTAATGCCCTATCGCGACATATGCGAGTGTCAGACTCGCGCTTTGCGTCTAGCTTCTCAGCGCTTGTCGCCATGCATTACTTATTGCTTCGAATTCAGCACCAATTCCTTCATCACCACAGTAACGGGAGACGCCCATGGCGAAACGCTCGGCGCGGCGCGCAATGCGACGCATGCAAGACTCTGCTCACCTTCCTGAAGTCGATAATGTCCGCCGCCTTTTTGATGAACCGTCATGGTCCCCGACAGATGATCAGGACCGCACACAAAAATATCGCAAAAACATCCGTGCACAAAATGAATCTCAACAGCAATTGCTCGATGCAATTGATAAATCGTCTCTCGCTTTCGCCATAGGCTCAGCTGGGACCGGCAAAACTTATCTCGCCGTCGCCAAGGCGGTCGAAGCGCTGGACGCCGGTGATGTACGCCGCATCATCCTTTCACGCCCGGCGGTTGAGGCCGGCGAGAGTCTCGGCTTCCTGCCCGGCGATCTCGAAGAAAAGCTCTCTCCCTATCTTCGCCCGCTTTATGACGCCCTGTGCGACCGACTTTCCTCCAAGCGGTTAAAAGCCCTGATGGCCGAAGGCGTTATTGAAATTGCGCCGATCGCCTATATGCGCGGACGCACCCTCAACAACGCTTATATTGTGATCGACGAGGCCCAGAACTGCACCTATGGCCAGTTAAAGATGCTGCTTACGCGCCTGGGCTGGAATTCATGCATGGTGGTGACCGGCGACCCGGAACAGACCGATCTCTTACCGGGCATGTCCGGGCTCAGCGATGTTGTCGATAAGCTGGAAGCCATTGAAAACGTTGAAATTGTCCGCTTTACCCGCGGCGACGTCGTGCGGCACCCGCTGGTTGCGGATGTTATCGACGCTCTCTAGCCCTCACACCTGATCCGGGATTTTCTCGCCGCCGCGCTCATGCTAGGACCTGGGGCGCGGCGGCGAGCGCCAGAGGGTTTGAGACTTATGAGTAACGGATACGGCTTCAGCGGCGATGAAGTAAAAGAGGAATCCAGCTGGCGGTATCCGCTGGGGATTTTCATGGCGACGCTCGTCCTGTGCGCCATCTTTCTTTACTATTATGTCGGCCCAAGCGTTGAAGAAATTCGCGGCGACGTCCCGAGCCCTGCAATCACGGAAGAGCCCGTCGCAGTCGAGATTGGCGAGCATAGTTTTGCGCCGGCGGCCAATTATACTGTCTATCCGAGGGCCCGGCGTGGAGGGTCGCGCACCGAAATTTCGCTTTATGCGCTATGGCCGACAATGAACGGCTATTCCCCGGCCCATCGCCGTGAATTTATCGAAAACGACCCACAGACGCGTCGCATCGATATTCTGATCTCCAAGCGGACATCGACCTTTGACGAAGCTCAGCGTTTTGAGATTCTCTACTTGCCACAGACGGTGGATCAGCGCGGCGTACGTACGCCCTATCAGCTGACGAAATTCGCTTTCACGGAACAGCGCGCAAGCGTTCCGACCAATGGCTACGCCAATACCGAATTGTTTGTCGGCGCCGATGAGGATGATACGATGATCGCATTGTTCTGTTTTAAAGAGCGCAGTGATATTCCGAGCCCGGAATGCTGGCGCACTTATGAATATAGCGACGGAATTGAAATCACATACCGTTTCAAACGGCCCTATCTGCCAGAATGGCGCGCCATTGACACAGAAGTCAGGGAATTCGTTGCGGGCATTGACCGCACTGGCGACAGTCAGTGACGGCTTGAGCGTGCGCTCATCGCAATCATTAAAGGCGACGCCAGCAATAAGCTGAAAAACGCTGTCGATAGAAAATACCCTGCGGCTGATACGCCGCCCATCCAGATAAATGTCTGCGCCGAAACGAATAATGAGACTGCGCCGACGCCGACAAGAAATAAATAACGACGCAACCCATCGCTCAAAGCGTTCTCGGCGACATCGCGGGCGTTACGCCAGTGATCTCCCGCGTCACGCCAACTAACCGTCAAGTGACCGAGCGCAACTGCGCTGAGCGTTAACGCAATCAGCCGCTCCAGAAGCGATGGCAACGGCAAGTCCAGCGCCGAATATCCATACCCCGTGACAAGCGCGCTAAAAGCGAGAAGCCCGGCAATCATAAGGCTGGTGCGCATGGACACAAACGATATGCCGGCGGCTATGGCGATCATAATGAAAAATGCAATCAGGCTGACGGGCGCTGCAAAACCAGCCTCAAAAATTGCAATTACGGCAATAACGCCGGCAATAGCGATGACTGCGAGAGACGTCGTCACAGGCAGCAGACGGCGGACAGGCCGCCAGCTCATCGCAAACCATTGCCGCCGTCGATTTTCATCAACCGCCACCATTTCAGACACGTCTTCGATGGAAAGCGCCCCAGCGACCGCCACCATGGCGCCAATCGCCGCCGCCATCACCGCCGTCAGGCCAGGCCAGATGATGCGCCACTCAATGGCGCCGAAATTCACATTGATGGACTGCACTGCGAACAGAATGGCGACCGCCAAGACCGTAAACATGATCGGCGCAACAGCGGCGTGCCCCGCCGCCGCCGCAGAGCGACGGCGCGAAAACCCTTTTGCAAAAAACCGGCTGAAGTCCGCACTGACGCCCGCGCCTGTGCTTGCGCCCGTCGCCAACGCAAGCGCCGCTGCGCCGGCGCCTTCCGCCGTCAGCAACATGGATTCCACTGCAAAATGTCCAGCCGCTCCGCCGACGCCCAGAATTGCAGCCAGCGGCGCCAGCACCCCAAGGCGCACAACCCCGCCCGTCATTGGCGTCAATGCATATAGATACAGTGTAAACCCCGCCGCCGTCGCAGTCAGCCAAAACGGCGGCGCGGGAACGGCGGACAGAAAAAACGCATCGCTGAAAGCCGCTGCGATCAAAACGCTGCTTACCAAAATAATCAGCACCAGGAAGATGATGCGGCCGGAGGTCGAACGCGGCTCCATCGCGGCGAGCGCAACGGGCAAGGCAATCGCCACCAGCGCATTGATCATGAAAGATGACGCTGTCCAAGCCCCGACACCACCAGCCTGTCGAAGGCCGACAACCGCCAGCGCCGTCAGCCCAATGGAAAAAACGGATATAGACAGAACCGGTCGATTCGCGACGAAGTTGCCGACAATGCCGGCAGGCGCTTCCGACAAGGCCGGCCCCTTACTCTGCGGCGCGTTCTGGAAGGTCTATTTCCAGGATCGCCATGTTGAAATCATAGGACACATCGCCATCCTCATCGTCACGAAAAATGACCCCTATGAACTCCTCACCGAAATAAACCTCCGCCGAATCATCCTTATTCGCCCGGCCCCGAACCGATAAATTCGGCACTGAGAATTTGCTGCGCAGATATTCCTGCAATCGGCCAATTTCAAACGCATCCATAGCGGTAGATCCCTTACTTCGCGGACCTGTCTTACCCATATCCGCTTCGGGCGCCAACCGTACCATCATCTTGACGACAACACGCAAACATAACACTGGTAGCCCATATTAGAGGAGGTTTTCGATATGAAATTCGCTGTTTCGCTGCCGATTGCCGCCCTACTGCTTTCAGCCTGCAGTGGTGAGCCCGCCGAAGAGGCCGAAAGTCAAAGCGCCGCCTGCGCCAGCGAGGACGTATCAGTTTCAGACGCCTGGATGCGCGAAGCCAGAGTTGGCCAACCTACAAGCGCCGCCTATCTGACCTTGTGCAATGGATCATCCATCGACGATGCATTGGTTGGCGTCACCTTCGCAGGCGCTGACGCCGCCGAATTGCACATCACAAATATGGGCAGCGATGGCATGGCCTCAATGGCCCCGTCTCATACTATTCCCGTCGCTGCAGGCGCGACCGCCACGCTTGAACCAGGAGGCGCGCATGTCATGTTGATCGGCATGCAGGAAGCTTTCGCACCAGGCGACAAACCGACCATCACCCTGAAATTCGAGAATGCGCCGCCAGCGACCATAGAACTTGAGGTGCGCGACGAAGCCCATGAAGGCGGCGCGCACCATTAGGCGAGTTTACTCGAAACGGTTGCGGTCGCGAAACGTGACGATCTGAAGTTTGTCCTCACCAACATGATCGCGGATCGTCGTATCGAGACCGATCAGATGAAAGCGGCTCCATTCATTGGCCTCCAGGACGCTGAACATCATGCCTGTCGCACGCCGCATAATCACAGCGGACAGCAAGATATAAGCGCCGCCGGCGCAGAAAAAGATCCACAATACCGAGGACGATGAGCCGCCGCGCCACAGCAACATGAGAAGTGTTGCAAAAACCAGCAGGGTCATCACTAAGCCGCCAACCCAGTAAAGCGTCGTATTGCGCCGCACCTGATAGAATTTGTTTCGGATGACCAGCTCACACAACATTAACCGCATAGCGAACCAGTGATAGGAAAGCGTCCACGCGCCGGCCTCATCCTTCAACTCCTCTCTCTGACCCATCCGCTTGTCACGCTCAACGTTAAGCGCCCGGCGCTTGGCGACCTGAAAATTATTATTGATGCGCGCAAATTTTGACGTGGTGTAGTTATCGAGATTCATCAGATTGCGCTGTTGCACAACTTTATAAGGCCAGCTGTAGACCAGAAATGCGAGCGCCAGCCCCGCGATAGCGGCTATAACATAAAGACCGCCGCCAGCGAATGCTGAAAACTGGTCAAGCGCAGGAACCGTAAAGCCGGAATGCGCCATAAGGCAAGCGACACCAAAGCTCGCCAGAAACAATACTGGTGTCCAATAGAGCAACATTCGGCGCGTATTGTCATTCAGCGTTCGCCGGAACACCGTTGTAACATCAAGAAAACGCCGATCAATACTGTCTTCATGGGAGCCAAGCGCGGCGTTGAGATATTGTTCCTCAACTTCTTCATAGAAAAAATCGCCGCGGGCAAAAAGTGGGAATTTGAACCCGTAAAATCCATTAGCGTCATCGGCATATGACGAGGCCTGGTCGATGGTAAGATCGGAGGCGCTACGCTCGGTCAACCTTGGTCGTGGTAATTGTTTGAACAGCGCAGCTTCTATACCCGTTGGAGGTTCTTCTCGATACTCAGCCTCAAGAAGATCATCAGGAATTGTTTTGGCGATGACGCCCGCGCCGGTTTTTGATGAGACACCTGCTGCGCTACTGGTGTTTCTGGCGCCTGCTTTAAATAAGCGCGCAATCCTGCGCAATGGCCAAGTTATGATTCTAAAAAAATTTCTGAATATCATCCGCCCTCCTCTCTTTTAGTCAGAGATGGTGACGGAAACACACGCATTCAATGCTGTTATAAATATATCATACTGCTGCAGCGCAACAGGCGCGCACTCAAAACGCTGAAGATTACCGAAAATGTTTTATGCTCAAGACTTGAGCTTTTCAGTCGCCCCGCCCTATTGATATCTTCCAAATAGTCGTAGACAGATGGAGCAACGCAAAATGTCCCGCAACATAATCATGGCGGCGATTACCGTGATCGCGATGCCTGTTTCTGCATTTGCGAACAATGCGTGCCTTTCGCCATCCGTTATGACCGCCGCTGATGTTACAACGTCATATGGCGCCAAGTATGAGGTGCGCACCACCTACAGAGCAGTCAACGAAACCGCGGCGCAATTTATTCGTGAAACGCCCACTACAATTGCGGTGGAAGGTCCGCTCGTATGGACCCGCGGCGAGACGGACGAGAGTATCGCCGGAGATAGGGAGCGCAGGTTCGCCATGGGTCACCAATATCATGCGATACTTTTATACTTCGATGACATGATGGAAAATGTTGAACGCGACATGAAAATTCCATTTGGCGATGAAGTCCGGAGCGGTCGCACCGGACTCTACCCCGCTGGCGGCGAGGTAAGCCTGATCGACGGCGAGGCGCCTGACAGGCCTGCAGGACTCATCATGAAGCTTCCGGACGAAAGTCCCATCACCATAACACTTACAGATTGGCGTGCGCCTTCTGCTGAGCGCGCGCTTCCCTATAAGATCGTCATCAACCATGAAGACAATATCTTTACATATGCGTATTCAACGATCGACATCGACGAGATGGATGCGATCGACTTTCAGGATCGCTACGACGCGCCCAATCTAGACGGCGTGCACATCCACCGCCTTCATCGCGCGCTTCTTGCCGCCCATTGTCGCGGCGACGCCGCGTTGATGGCGCAGTTGTCCGCGCCGGCGGCTGTAATCGCCAATCGGGGTAACGTCGTTGAGGTCAGCCAGGACGAAACGCGAGGCCGCTTCGAAACCACCTTCGAGCGCATCGAATACTCAGCATATCATGATCTCGCCAACCCTGTTATTCGCGTCGCTGATAGCGGCGACCTCGGATGGGCAATTGTGAACGTTCGAGCGGAAGGCCAAGCGAAGAAGTCTGGCGAGGAATTCAGCCAGCAATGGGCGTGGGCGATGCTCGCCGAAAAGCGCGGCGGCGTTTGGGTGCATGCCGGCAATGCATCGAACGCGGCGCCGGTTGAATAATAGACAAGCCGCCCTTTCACGACTGACCCGCGCGCGCTAAAAGCGCGCCTCTATGCTGCACGTAAATGACTTAACCTATCGCATCGAAGGCCGCCTGCTCTTTGACCAGGCGACGGCGGCGATTTCCGCTGGGTGGAAAGTCGGTTTTGTCGGCCCCAATGGATCAGGCAAGTCCACGCTATTACGCATGATCAAAGGCCAGCTCTACGCAGGCGACGAAGAGATATCCCTGCAGAAAGGCGCGCGTCTCGGCGGCGTCGATCAGGAGGCGCCAGCCAGTCAGGACAGCCTCATAGAGACGGTGCTCACACAGGACAAGGAGCGCGCCGCGCTGATCGCAGAAGCGGAAACGGCAAGCGATCCCCATCGCATCGCGGACATTCAAACACGGCTTGCCGATATCGATGCGCATTCTGCAGAAGCGCGCGCCGGAACGATCCTCGCAGGGCTTGGGTTTTCCGCCACTGAGCAGAAGCGCCCCTGCGCAGAGTTTTCAGGCGGATGGCGTATGCGGGTCGCGCTAGCGGGAGTCCTCTTCGCCGCACCCGACCTGTTGTTGCTCGATGAGCCGACAAACTATCTCGATCTCGAAGGCGCCATCTGGCTTGAGACCTATCTGCGCCGCTATCCGTATACGGCGCTTATTGTCAGCCATGACCGCGATCTCCTTAATAATGCGGTGACGCATATCATGGCGCTGGAGAACGGCAAGCTCTCCGTCCATCCCGGCGGATATGACACTTACGAACACAAGCGCGCAGAAGCGCGCGCGCAGGCCGCCTCGTTTCGCGCTCGCCAGGAAGCGCGTCGGCGGCATATGCAGTCATTCGTTGATCGTTTTCGCGCCAAAGCCTCAAAGGCAAAACAGGCGCAAAGCCGGCTAAAGGCGCTTGAAAAACTCCAGAACGTGGCGGAACCCGTTTCGCAAAGAACCCTGCCGTTTCACTTCCCCAACCCAAAACCAATGGCGCCGCCGATCATTCGCGTCGTCGATGCGGATCTCGGTTACGAAGAAGGCAAACCGGTCTTACGCAAGGTCAATCTGCGCCTTGATCAGGACGACCGGATTGTCATTCTCGGACCCAATGGCGAGGGCAAATCAACGCTGGTCAAAGCCCTCTCTGGCCGGCTGCCGCCGCTTGCAGGCAATATCTATAAACATAAGAAACTCGGCGTCGCCTATTTCGCGCAACACCAGATCGACGAGTTGAAACCAAAGCAGTCAGCCTATGATCATGTCCGCGCGCTCTTGCCGGAAGCAACGGAGGCGGAAACCCGCTCCGCCACAGCGCGGCTTGGTTTTGGACCGGAAAAAGCGGAAGTCGCCGTTGAGAAGCTCTCCGGCGGTGAAAAAGCCCGTCTGCTGCTCGGGCTCATTACGTTTCACGGGGCGCATCTTCTGGTTCTCGACGAGCCTACCAACCATCTCGATATTCAGGCGCGCGAAGCCCTGATCGAAGCTTTGAATGATTTCGAGGGCGCCGTTTTACTCATCACCCATGACGCACACCTCGCCGCTGCGGTGGCCGACCGTTTGTGGCTCGTCAACAAGGGCGCCGCCAAGCCTTATGATGGCGATCTCAGCGACTATCGTGAGCTTGTCCTCGCTGCAAACAAAACGCCCAAGACCAATGGAGCAAAACCTAAGACCGACGAGCGCACCAGCCATCGCAAAGCTGCAGCGGAAGCGCGCCTCGCCATCCAGCCACTGAAACAAACGGCGGCTGATGCGGAAACCCGGCTGGATAAACTGAATGCAACCCTCAAACGCCTTGATGAGGCGTTGGCAGAGCCCGGCCTTTTTGAAAAGAATCTCGCCCGCGCAACGAAACTCTCCAAAGAACGCAGCGCCCTCCTCGCCGCAATTGAGAACGCCGAGAGCGCGTGGCTGGAAGCGCTTGAAGTCTATGAAGGCGCTCGTGATCTGGCCGAAAACTAGAGCAAATCCCGCACCCCCTGCGGATTGGAATTGACCCCCTCGATCAAATCCCGCAAAGCCGAGGGGAGCGGATGAGCAGGAGCAATAATGAAAAAAGCAGCCGACTGCGCGAATATGACGGAAGTGCGCACGGAAATTGATCGCGTTGACAGTGCGCTCGTCCAATTACTTGCCGAGCGCTGGACCTATGTTGACCGCGCCTGGGTTTTTAAGCGTTCGCCCGAGGAGGCGTCCGTGCCATGGCGAAATCGTGACGTGATCGACAAGGTCAAACAGCGGGCGACGGAAACAGGTCTGCCCCCGGAGATGGCCGAGGCCTTATGGCGCCTTATCATCGGCTGGGGTATTCAGTACGAGGAAGAACGGCTAAAAGGCGAATGACAACTGATATCAATCCAGCAATTGGCTCTATGCTGAAAAGCGCGCGCGACTGGCTGACGCATGAGCACTCGCTTTTTCGCTCTCTCAATCTTGAGCCCACGCTTATTGGTAAAGGTCGCGCGACATTCGACGTGGACTTGCCGGCGGACTTCACCAATGCTGATGGTCTGGTCCATGGCGGCTTGATGACAATCATTATGGATTCGATTTTTGGCCTCACAGTATTCACGGCCATGGAAGAACTAAAACCAATCGCGACCATCAATCTCCGCGCCGATTATCTGGCGGATGCGCAAGCCGGCGCCCGGGTCACCTGCACATCGGAGTGCGTCGAGATACGAGGCGATGTCGCCTATGTTTCAGGAGATGTGAAAACCCGGACGAATAATACACTGCTCGCCATTGGTTCGGGAACATTTATGGTCGGCACGCGCGGGCAGACGAAAGGATCGCGACTGTGAGCCGTTCGGTTGATGCAAATATACAGAAAATGATCGATGAATCGCCGATCGCAAACTGGCTCGGCTTCAGCGCCGACCTTGTCGGCGAACAAAATATCTACCGCCTCGCTTTCGATGAGAAGCACATCGGCAACCCTGCGATACGGGCGCTTCATGGCGGCGCCATCGCGACGTTTCTGGAAGTCGCAGCGCAATGCGAACTTGTCGGCGGCCTGGATACAGACGCTTCAATCAAAACCATCAATGCGGATATCAACTATCTTGCTTCATCGCGGGCGCAAGCGATGGAAGGCAGCGCCACGATCACACGCTTAGGCAGGCGCATCGCGTTTGTCGAGGCGACCGGCTGGCAGCAGTACGCTGACCGCCCGGTCGCAAAGGGCATGTTTCGCTTTCGAGTTGGGACGGGTAATTAACGCTTGAGCGCGCCTGCACAGGATGCGCATAGCGTGGCGGTCAAATCAATATCAAGGCGCCTGACATCGATCGCTTCGCCGCAGTCGCCGCACCAGCCAAACTCACCTTCATCAAGGCGCGCAAGCGCCTGGTCTATTTTCCGCAGTTCGTTTCCTCTCCGCGCCTCCTGCGCATTCGCCATCGCCTGTTGCTGCAACGCATCCTGACGCGACAGACGCCCGACAGATTGCTGATCAAGCTCAACGGGCTTTCTCGCATCGGTCGCCGCTACGGACAGCGACAACAGCTCTGCTTTGCGCTCATTAAGATGTGTGCGGAAGACATCGATATCGATGCCTGGCGGCGCGCTCATTGCTGCTTTTCCCAGCGGCCGGCCGATGATTGTTTCCAATAGGTGACGTCATGCCCCGCCGCCGCTGTCGCTTTCCAAAAACCACGCGCCTGTTGCACGGCGTCATCGTCGCCGCCGTCAAAGATCATGACACAGCGTTCAAGCTCACCGATTGCCGCCGGGTTTGCGCCGGCCCCATCCACCAGAAAAAGCAGCTGCGGATTATTTGGCAACGTCTCTCCATCCGTTATCCAGACCGGCTGGTCATCACCCTCACCGCCCGCGCCATGAGGCAGGAAAGATTCATCGCGATAAGTCCACAAATGCCCGTCCAGCGCTTCAACACGCTCGCGCGAACCGGCGCGCACCACCGCGCGCCACCCACGCTCCAGGGTTTTTTCAAGTAAACCCGGCAGGACGCCGTCAAGCGTCGCGCGCTCAAGATGATAGAACAGAATTTCGGTCATGACCGCACCGAGAATAGAGGTCTGTCAGCCGAATGCAAAACCCCGGCTATTGCGAAAGCGCTGCGCGAAGCTGTTCGATGCGCTTGGCGTTCGCGCCCAGATCGCTTTTCCCGACGCGAGAGGCGGATCGCACATGAACTGCATCGTCCACTTTACGGAATTCAACGTCATCGACAAAACGCATCAGCGTCGTCTCAAACTCCGCAGCAATGTAGCTGTCGGTCCGGGCTATGATGTCGCCGCCGGCCTCTTCAATCGCGCCAGGCAGTTTGTCCCATGAGTCGCCATCCAACGGCGCGATGGAATGCGATGCTGGCGTGCCCGGTTCACTTGAGACGCAATTGGGCGTCGACGGACACGGCGCTAACGCGCCATTGATCAGTCCCGGCGCCGAACCTGACCTGGACTTCATGGAAAGAAAAATCGCCCCGCTCGCGCCGAGAACGACAACAGCGATCACAACCAGCAAAATGATTTTCAGGATATCCATGCGTTTGTCAGTTGGCTCCCGCCCGATCAGTTTTCATAATTGGCCCGCACATACTCATCCAGCAGGCGCACGCCATAACCTGACCCGCCCTTCGGACAGGTCGGTTTGTCTTTCGTGGTCCAGGCCATGCCGGCGATATCAAGATGGGCCCACGAAACATCGTCCTTGATAAACCGCGCAAGAAACGCAGCAGCAGTCGAAGAACCAGCGCCGGGACCGCCAATATTTTGCATATCGGCAATCTCGGACTTGATCATGTCATCATGGTTTTTGGTCAATGGCATGCGCCAGAGAAGGTCGCCGGACTTATCGGCAGCAGCCGTCAATTGCTTAGCGAGTTTATCGTCTTTGGTGAACATGCCGCCAAACTCATGAGCGAGCGAAACGATGATCGCGCCAGTCAGCGTCGCCAGATCGATCAGGACTTTCGGCTTGTAGGTTTCCTGCGTCCACCACATGGCGTCAGCGAGAACGAGACGACCTTCTGCATCGGTATTTAAGACTTCGATGGTCTGACCCGACATGGAAGTGACAACGTCGCCCGGACGTTGCGCATTGCCGTCCGGCATGTTTTCGACCAGGCCAATGACGCCAATGACATTTGCTTTCGCCTTGCGCCCCGCAATCGCGGCCATGGCGCCCGTCACTGCGCCGGCGCCGCCCATGTCCCACTTCATGTCTTCCATGCCTTTAGCGGGTTTGAGTGAAATGCCGCCAGTGTCGAAAGTGACGCCTTTGCCGACAAAACAGATCGGCGCATCGGACTTCTTGCCGCCTATCCATTCCATGGCGACAATCTTGGACTCCCGGATCGAACCCTGACCGACACCGAGAAGCGAGCCCATGCCGAGCTTTTTCATTTCCGCTTCGCCGAGCACTTTTACTTTTACGCCCAGCTTGGTCAGCGCCTTGCAGCGCTCAGCGAAAGATTCCGGATAAAGAATATTTGCCGGCTCCGACACCAGATCGCGGGTCAAAAAGACGCCGTCACAAATCTTTTCATAATCTGTGAAGGCCGTCTTCGCCTTCACCGTCGAGGTGTTTACCGTGATCTTCGTCAGCGAGGGTTTGTCTTCCGCTTTTTCTTTCGTCCGATATTTGTCAAAGCGGTAGGTGCGCATGCGTGCGCCATAGGCAATCCTGGCCGCCATATCTGAGGCATCGATTTTTTTGGTTGCAAACCCGTCAAGCGCGAAAATCGCTGTTTTCTCATTCGTCGGCAAAATTCTCGCGACACCTGCGCCGCCAAGCGCCTCTGCATCGAGCAATCCGAATTCCTTTGAGGCTCCGGCGCCCATCAAGATAACGCGGCTGTTGCCGAGCCCCGACGGAGAAACGATTTCCAGAACCTTGCCCTTGCCAGCTTTAAAAGCCGCTGCTTTAACCGAGCGCTGCAGTGCGCCGTCGGTCTTTGCGTCCAGTTCGGTGAAGGCCTTTGCCTTTTGGCCATCCTCAAAAAGCGGGATGATAACAGCGCCGCTCTTCGGCAGGGCGGCGGCGGAAAACGTGACTTGCATGAACCCCTCAATTCTGGTTGCCAATTGTCAATGCTGGCATGCGACTTTGGGCCTTCAGGGGACTTGTGCTACCCAAAAACCCTGCGAGCACGCAGATACAGCGGTGATGCGGAATATAGGAAGTCCGGCGGCTTGAACAGTCTAGATAAATATATTCTTCGCCAGTCCATGACGCCGCTGGCGCTGATCCTGATTGTCACCACCGCTATCGTATGGATGACGCAAAGCCTCCAGCGCATCGAAATCATTGTTGAATATGGCCAGGGGCTTGGGGTTTTCGCGTTCCTAAGTCTCTTGATCATCCCAAGTCTGCTGGCGATCATCATCCCCTTCGCGCTTTTCGGATCGGCGATTTACGCCCTCTATCGCCTCCATTCCGACAGTGAAATCGCCGTCATGTTCGCCGCCGGCGTCAGCAGATGGCGCCTCGCCGCCCCCATTCTCCTGATTACCTTTATCGGCGCCGCCGCAACTTTCTATGTGAACGTGGATCTGATGCCGCGATGCTACCGCGTGCTGAAACAATCCGTCGCGGATATTCGCGCCGATTTCGCCAGTTCGCTTTTGCGCAGCGGCGAGTTTACAACAGTGGTTGATGGTTTCACGATTTATGTGGATGAAGCGCGCCCCGGCGGACAGTTCGTCGGGCTTCTCATCAACGATTACCGTAATGGCGAAAACCCTGAAACCTATATGGCTGAGCGCGCGATCCTTCAGGAAACGGATACCGGGCCAGTGCTGTTTCTTAAACGCGGCAATATTCAACGTGTCGCACGCTACACAGGCGATGTCAGTTTTATCCGGTTTGATGACTGGGCGATTGATATCGCCAGCCTTGGCAAAGGCCGGCGCGAATTACAGCTGGAGCTTACCGAACGCTACCCGAGCGAACTTTTTAATCCTGACATGTCAAAACCCTATGATCGCGCCAATGCCGGCAAGCTGATCGCGGAAGGGCATGCCCGTTATGCGACCCCGCTTCACGCCTTCGCGTATGTCCTTGCTGGCTTGTATGCTCTGATCGGCGGGTCCTACAGCCGGCGCGGCTATTTCATGCGTGTTGCAGCGGCGGCGGGCATTGTCTTTGCAATTCGGGTGCTCAGCTTTGTCACGCAAGGACTGGTCGAAAGTTCCGGCGCTTACTGGCTGCTTTATGCTATCCCTGGCGGCGCGATCGCCATCTATGCAACGCTTTTGTTCGCTCCATTGCCGCGCCTGCGAAGCGAGCCGGCAGTCGAAGGCGCCCACTGATGCCGCCGGTCACCCTCTTTCGATATATTGCGTTGCGAACGCTGCTCGGCGTCGGCGCCTTATTGCTGATTCTGTCCTCGCTCATTTTGTTGATCGACCTGATCGAAAATATACGCTTTGCGGGCAAGGCTGACGGCGGGAATTTTGGGCTCGCGATAACACTGACGCTGATGCGGGTTCCGGCGCTGGCGCAATCTCTCATCCCGTTTGTTTTTTTGTTTGGGGCAATCTGGATGTTTAACCAGTTGAACCGGCGCTCCGAGATTTCAGTCATGCGCTCTGCAGGCCTATCAGTATGGCGGCTGATCGGACCGGCGGGCCTCATTGCCGCACTGACCGGCTTACTGATCATCACCGTATTCGACCCCCTATCCTCAAGTCTCCTTTCCTACGCTGAGCAGGTTAAAAGTGACAAAGAGGGTAGCGAAAGCAGTCTCGTGCGTGTCTTCGATGATGGTATCTGGTTACGGCAGCGCGATGAGACACAACAGATCCTGATCAATGCGCAAAATTTCGACGACGAACGGGCGGCGCTGGAGAAGGTCACCGTCTGGCGGTTCGGACCGGATAGTGTTTTCCTGGAGCGGATTGACGCTAATGAAGCTTATCTTTCCGGCCGAACAATGGAGCTCCATGAAGCGCGGCTGAAATCAATTCTGGACCAGGAAGAACGACGCAGCCCTATTTACGCTATCCAGACGGCGCTGACACCAGGCGATCTCCGTGAGCGCGTTGCGCCACCGGAAACGATGTCACTTTGGCAATTGCCGCGTTTTATTCTACTTGCGGAAGCGGCTGGCCTTCCCACTGTCCGTTATCACATCCGGTTTCATGACCTTTGCGCAACGCCTTTAAAACTGCTCGCGATGGTCCTGATCGCAGCCGCATTTTCGCTCCGTCCGATGCGTATGGGCGGCGCATTAGGGTTGCTCATTTTTTCAATAGGCGCCGGATTTCTGCTTTATATTCTATCTGAAATTTCCACAGCTTTTGGCGAATCAGGGTTGGCGCCGGTCGCACTCGCAGCCTGGGCGCCCGCGCTAATCGCCACCCTGGCTGCAGTAACGGCGCTTTTACATCTGGAAGACGGATAACCGCTGACTGGCTGGACCTCTGCTTGTCGCTCATTTATCGATTAAACAGCGTCTTTAGTATTGATTCGCGTATTCGAGGAGCTGTTTTGAATCACAATCGCCGCATTGTGCGACTGTGGATGACCTCTGCTTTGGTGAGCGCCGGAGCGGTGTTTTCGCCATGCATGATTGCTTTTGCGCAAAGTCAGCCGGACTCAGCAATCGCAAGCGAGGACGAAGAGGAAATAGACGAAGTCCTTTTTGAAGCAGACGCGGTCATTCGCGAATTCGATGATGGACCCATTGTCGCTGAAGGAGACGTGCGTGCATTCTTTGGGGAGCGTTATCTTCGCGCTGACCGGTTAATTTATAACCCCGCAACTGATGTTGTAATCGCTGAAGGCGATGTTTCGATTACCGATGAAGACCTCGAAACCGCGTTTGCCGGGCGTGTCGAACTTTCAGGCGATCTTCGCGATGGGATAGCAGAGAATTTCAGCGCACTCCTTGAGGATAACGCCCGCCTCGCCGCCGAACATGCGGTACAGGAACAAGGCGCGCGTACGCGGCTGAATCGCGCCGTCTACACCTCATGTGATGTCTGCAAATCAAATGGTAACGACAAGACTCCAACATGGCGGATGAAAGCGCTCCGCGTGACCCGCGACAAGGAGCGCAAGGTAATACGCTTTAGCCACGCGTTTTTCGAAATCAAAGGCGTTCCAATTTTGTATCTGCCTTTTTTGCAGGTTCCGGATCCTTCGGTCGAACGTCAGTCTGGTTTTCTTCTGCCGCGCATTGGCGCATCGAGCCGTCTCGGTTTCAACCTCGAAGTTCCTTACTATCTGGCGATTTCTAATTCCCAAGACGCCACATTCTTCCCGCGATTCACAGCTAATGATGGGATCTTGTGGCAGGGAGAGTATCGCAGGCGCGGCAAGCGCGGCTATCATGTTCTTTCTGGCGGCGTTATCGACTCAACAAATGCGCCGGAACCGCCACCGCCCGCGCCGGGGGGGCTGTTTATTGAATCTACACCAGGCGTCAGGTGGCACTATTTCGGCAAGGGCTTTCGCGACATCGGTGAGAGCTGGCGTGTCAGCTACGATTTTGAACGGGTCTCAGACGACGATTATCTCAGGCAATATGATATTGAGCGTCGCGGAGACTTGCGTCAGGAACTCGATCGGGGGCGCACCAACCAATTGCGCAGTAATGCGCGCGTAGCATGGCAGCGCGGCCCAAATGATCTTACCTTTGACACCTATTTATTTCAGGGGTTGCGCGCCCAGGACGATTCTTCAACGACGCCTTACGTCCTGCCATTGATCAACTATCGGCATCACCTGCAATCCAAACTGGCGGGCGGGCAGGCCTCAATCGGCGCGAATATCGCCTCTCTTTACCGGACAAGCGGCGCAGACTCACAGCGTTTTACCGCCAGTGCGTCATGGGATCGTGACATCATCACCCGAGGCGGACATCGCTTCAGATTGTTCGCTGAGGCGCGTGGCGACGCTTATTTCTTTCAGGACCTTGATGAAGGCACGGAGATATTGCCAGGCGTTCCAGGCGACCCAACTCGATTTGAAGCGCGCTTCGCGCCATCGGCTGGTGTTGAATGGTCGTACCCTCTGGCGCGCAGAATTGGAGGAGCGAGGTTGATGGTTGAACCACGCGTTCAACTCATAGCCAGTCCGTCAAACGTAAACACCGCAGATATCATCAACGAAGACTCTCAGAGTATCGAATTTGATTATGCGGGACTATTCGATTTTAACAAAGCCACCGGCTATGACGCCTTCGAAGACGGACAACGCATGAATGCCGGCATTGCAACTTCTGCGGAATGGGATAGCGGTCTCTTAATCGAAGGAGAAATCGGTCAACAATTCCGCCTTCAGGATACAAGCGCCTTTGACCCTGCATCAGGGCTCGGCGAAACAAAATCTGACATCGTTGGCAGCTTTAACGTTCGATACAAAAGTATCATCGGGGTCGAAAACCGGTTCCGTGTGGATGACAATCTCGGTGAGGTTTTGCGTGCTGAATCTATGGCCTTCTTGCGGGTAGGGCCTGTGCAAACCAATGTGAGTTATGTGCGCCTGAACGAAGAAAATGTACGTGCGAATTTGGTGCGCCGGGAGGAATTAACAGCGCGCGGGCAGGTAAAACTGACCGATAACTGGTCGGTTGGCGCCGCTTGGCGACTGGATCTGGAAGGCAATCGGACGATCCGCCAGGATTTCATTGTTGGCTACGAGGATGAATGCTCGACACTGGGCATAACCTATCGGCGAGACCGAACGCTTGGTAATAACCTGACGCCGGATAATGCGGTGCTTTTGACCTTCAGCTTGAAAACCTTGGCGAATTGACCGCTTGCGTCGCGCTTTTATTGCCTTATTTTTGGTTTATCGTGCATAACAGATACGAATCGGCTGGGGCGGCATTGTATCGGGAACCTGCGGCGCGACGCCGCCCAAAGAGTAGACTAGCATGACATCGACGCGTTTTTATCTCTTCTTATCAATAGTTTACAGCGCCCTTTGCGGATCGACTCTGAGCTGGGCACAGGAACAACCGACCAGCGAGGCGGTTATTGAAAGGTCAGGAATTCCCCGGGAGGCGGTGGCGGCGGTTGTCAATGACGCGGTGATAACCACGTTTGACCTGCGCCAGCGCATGCGGCTGATGCTCGTATCTGCAGGTGGCCAAATTCCGATTGAAGCGCTTCCCCGCCTTCAGCAACAGGCGCTGCGTGATCTGGTCGAAGAGAAACTGAAGCTTCAAGAGGCGGCGGAATTCGAACTGGAAATCAGCGAAGAAGAACTCCAACAAGAATTTGCTGTTGTCGCAGCGAAATCAAACATGGAAACCAATGCCTTTATCGAGGCGTTGAAAAATGATGGCATTTCTCCAACTTCCCTGAAAGATCAGATTGAAGCAGGAATTGTCTGGCCGCAACTTGTGCAAGGTCGTTTTCGCGACCGCATCCGCGTCAACGAAGACGAGGTTGAAGACACTCTCACTCGAATGCGTGAAGACATAAGCCTCGAACAATTTCTTGTTTCTGAAATATGTATTCCCGTTGCGGATCCCGCGCAGGCGCAACAATACTATCAAGGCAGTTTGCAGTTGATCGAACAGATGCGTGCAGGCGTACCGTTTGCTGTTGTTGCTCAACAGTTTTCCGCATGCACCACAGCCGCCGTCGGCGGCGACGTCGGATGGGTTCGTGCGGGTGAATTGCCGACAGAGTTGGACACAGCAATACGGGAATTGCCGCCTGGCGCTGTAACGAACCCGATCCCTTCTGAAGGCGCATTTATGATTCTCGCAGTTCGTGACCGACGCGAGGCAGTTGTCGCCGGCGAACCAACTTTCAAACTGGCATATGCAGCCGCCACCCAGGATATAGGCGAAAATGCTGCAAGACTCGCCTTCGATAGGCTGGCGACAGCAGATGCTTGTTCGGATCGCGCGATGCGTGTTGACCTTGGCGAAGGCGTGGGCGTCACGCTGCTTGAAAATGTCACGCTTGGCGATATCGATGAGCGTTTCAGAGATTTTATTGAGGATCTTGAACGCGGCGACACCAGTGCGGTGATCAGGGCTGACGGGGCTTTTCACACCGCATATGTTTGCGACAAGGATGAAGGTTTGGGCTTGCCTTCTCGCGAAGCCTTGGAAGACCGAATCTTTAGCCGGCAGTTGACGCGAATTGGTCAACAATATCTGCGCGATATCGAACGCCGCTCCATGATTGACATCAAACAAAAAGAGTTAATATCCATCGGTGGATAAGGACGCGGCCTTGATGTCGCAATCAAAAAAAGCACCGCCGCCGCTAGCGCTGACAATGGGCGATCCTGGCGGTGTTGGCGGCGAAATCAGCGTCGCGGCGTGGCGTCAGCTTCGCGAAAGCAGGCAAGTGTTTTTCGTGATCGATGAGCCTGCGCGGCTTCGCAACTTGGGCGTCGAAATTGCGGAAATATCTAATCCGCAAGACGCAAATGACGTGTTTGCAAGCGCATTGCCGGTGATGCCTCTAAACGCGCCTATTCTTTCAACCCCTGGCGTTTCTTCACCCGAAAACGCAGCCGCAGTCATTGAGAGTATTGAACGCGCTGTCGCCTATGCAATCGAAGGCGCGGCATCTGGCGTTGTAACAAATCCAATCCAAAAATCATCTTTGATGGCGGCGGGTTTCGCCTTTCCTGGGCATACGGAGTTTCTGGCGTCGTTGACAGCCGATACATCCATGCCGATGGACCGACAGCGCGGCGCCGTAATGATGCTGGCCGGCCCGCAGCTACGCACCGTTCCCGCGACTATCCATCTGTCCGTGAAAGAGGCGATCAACGCCCTAAGACCGGATTTGATCATCAACTGTGCGCTGATTGTCGCCGAAGCATTGACCCACGATTTCGGAATCGCAAAGCCTCGCATTGCGACATCCGGACTAAACCCGCATGCAGGCGAAGCTGGCATGCTTGGCGAGGAAGACGCACTGATCATTGCACCAGCAATCGACACCTTACGCGCCCTCGGGGTCGATGTAAGCGGCCCCCTGCCCGCGGACACCATGTTTCATCAAGAGGCGCGGGCGCAGTACGACGCCGCGCTTTGCATGCTTCACGATCAAGCGCTTATTCCAGCGAAGACTCTCGCTTTTCATGACGCCGTTAATGTAACGCTTGGCCTGCCAATCATTCGCACCTCACCGGATCATGGCACCGCTCTCGATATTGCGGGAACCGGCGCCGCCCGCCCGGACAGCCTGATCGCCGCGGTCAAACTCGCCGCTGAAATGTCCCAGCGCCGAAATGTCAGCTCATGACCGGCAAGCCGCCGCCACTTCGTGAGGTGATTGAACAATATGACCTCGGCGCAAAAAAGTCGCTCGGGCAGCATTTTTTGCTTGATCTGAATATCACACGAAAAATTGCACGGGACGCTCACGTCAGCGCCGACGACACCGTTCTGGAAATTGGTCCAGGTCCGGGTGGCCTGACGCGGGCGCTTCTTGAGACTGGCGCGCATGTGATCGCCATTGAAAGGGATCGTCGTTGCGTCGAAGCGCTTCAGGAATTGACGGAGTATTACCCGAACAAACTGCGCATCATCGAGGAGGATGCGCTTGGCGCCAACGAATTCGAGCTATTGGATAGCAAGCCGGTTAAGATTATCGCAAATCTACCTTACAATATCTCCACTGAACTCCTGATCAAATGGCTGCGTGCTGGCCCGAAGCTCTGGTCCGTCATGGCGCTGATGTTTCAAAAAGAAGTCGCTGACCGTATTCTCGCAGCGCCGGGGTCCAAGACGTATGGACGCCTTTCAATTATCGCACAAACTATGAGTATTCCTTCACGCGCCTTCGACTTGCCAGCGCGCGCATTCACGCCGCCCCCCAAGGTCGATTCAACCGTTGTTGTTTTCCATCAACCTGCGCAATATTTCGAGCATCTTAATGCTCTCGAAGTCATCACGCAGGCAGCGTTTTCTCAGCGGCGCAAAATGTTGCGATCTTCCCTAAAATCTGTCTTTGGCGACAAACTCACTGACGCTCTCGCAGCCTATGACATCAAAGAGACGCAGCGCGCAGAAGAACTCAGCGTCGGTCAGTTTAAAAAACTGGCCACTTTTCAAAGACGCGCGCTTTCATAATCACCGCGCTCAAACGCTTCACGCAATTTGAATTTCTGAATTTTACCGGACCCGGTCAATGGCCAGTCATCGACATAAATCCAGAAGGCCGGCGTTTTTTGCGGCGACAATCGCTCCCGGATGAACGCTTTTAACGCGGCGGCGTCAGGACGCTCTGACCCGCCCATCCGGATAAAGCATGCAACCTGCTCTCCCCATTTTTCGTCGGGCACGCCAATCACGGCAACTTCTGTGATCTCGTCGTGCTCCAGCATCGCGTTTTCAATTTCCGCCGGGAAAAGGTTTTCGCCGCCGCGAATGATCATCTCTTTCACACGCCCGGTGATTTTCACATAGCCGCGTTCATCCATTCGTCCGAGATCGCCGGTATGCAACCATCCCTCATCGTCAATAGCGGCGGCGGTCGCCTCCGGGTTATCGTTATATCCCGTCATCACAAGGTAACCGCGCGTGCAAATCTCTCCCTGCTGATTAATCGGCGTGACCTCATTGGTTTGCGGATCACGGATGGAGACCTCGACATGCGGGAGCGGCTGACCGATGGTTTCAGTAAGGTCCTCCAGCGAATCCTCGCGCCAGGCCTGCGTGATGACAGGCGACGACTCGGTCTGCCCATAGACAATTTGAATCATGGAGCCGAAAACCGCTTCCGCGCTTCGCACAAGATCCGGCGCCACCATGGCGCCGCCGGACATCATGCGTTCAACAGACGATACGTCGCGCTTACTTTTTTGAACCTCGTCAATGAGCGCCACAATCATAGTCGGCACGCCCAGAATGAACCGGGTTCGCTCACGCTCAATCACCCGCACGATCATCTCCGGGTCGAACATCGGCGCGAGCAGCATTGTAGAACCTACGCCGAGCCCACCCAGCACAAGGATAGCGCAACCCGTTGTGTGGAACAGCGGCATGTTATGAATAAAGCAATCACCGGCGCACACGCCGGCGCGGGTCATGGTGTCGATACCATTTTGTACAAGACCGTGATGGTGCAGCAACGCGCCTTTTGGAAAACCCGTCGTGCCGGAGGTATACTGGATCTGCGCAACATCATCGGGCTTAACGTCAGGCAGCCCGCCCCGATCATGCCCGTCGTAAAACGCCTGATGATCCGTCATGACGATACGGTGTTTGATGGCTGGAACACTATCGCAGGCGGCGTCGGCGATCTCTTGCATCGGATTGCCGCGAAACTCCTCAACGTAATAAATCGCCTCGGCGTGTGATTGCTCCAGAACAAATTTCAACTCTCGCTTCTGGTACGCAGGGTTAACCGTGACGAGCGTCACGCCGGCAAGACCACATGCAAATTCCAGTATTACCCACTCTGGAATATTATTCGCATAGACCGCGACACGCGCGCCTTTTTGGTGACGGCTCGCCAGCGCTCGGGCGAGCTTTTCAGCATCGGCGAGCAACCCTGCGTAGCTCCATGTGCGGGCGATATCGCCTTCATAGGTCAGTTCCTGAAGAGCGGACTGATCACCATAGGCCGCTGCCTGGGCGCGCAGCATATCGCCGATGGTCACCGCCTCAATCGAGGTTTCGACCCGGGCGGGAAAAAAACTTTCTGTCAGATTGACCTGATACATTCTAGATCCGCCCCTTTTTTGATGCGCTAATTCACTGCGCCATTATGATCTGCGTCTGCGTGACGATCGCCGCAAGCTTGCCGTCATCACGAAAAATCTCTGTCCGCCAAACATGCAGCTGACGGCCAATATTGACCGGCGTCGCCACCGCTTTCGCCGTTTGTCCGATCGGGATGGGCCGCAGAAAGTTCGTCTTGCTTTCCACCGTCGTCGTCATTGCGCCCTGGGGCATATTCACGAAGGCGCCAATGCCGCCCATATTATCAGCAAACGCCATAATAGCGCCGCCGTGCATAACGTCCGGTATGGTGCAATGATCTTTTGTAACCTTCACCTCGCCTTCAATGCGGTCTTTCGTAACCAGCGTCATAACGACACCCATCTGCTTTGCAAAAGGCGCATTGTTTTCGTTATAGGCGGCGGCAAGATCAGTATCGGTCATTGGCTATCAGCATTGATCAAGACAGCGACAAGCAGCGCCGTTTCTTTTTGATGATTGACCCAGGCATGATTGGTCGCCCGCTGAATAACCACATCGCCAGGCTTCAACGATGTCGCCTCTCCATCATCAAGCAAGAGATCAACGGCCCCTTTCACCAGAATAATGACATCAAGCGAGTCTGTTTTATGCATCACTGGGTGGCGCACCGTATCGATTCGGCAATGAGATGCGCCAATCGCCGCAAACCCCATCGCCGCGGCCTCTTCCTTTTCTTCAGCGGTCCGGCCATCATCTTCGGGCGCAACCGTAAACCACCGAACTTTGACTGCCCCGGCGTCGGGTTCGAGCTTCAAATCCTGATCTGCAAGTGCGTCGGTTGCCTCAAGAAGTCTCTCGCCCGCAAGCGGCGCAGACCAGATTTCCGCCAATCCGGTTTCTTCAATGGCGAGAAGTTTCGCCGCCTCACCATCGATGAGGACCCGCGAGCGATTGTCTTCGCTATGATCGGTGACAACACGCCTTAGGGATCGCCAGTCCATCGGCTATTCGGTCGTGCTTAGAGTTTGAATGATCGACCGGGCGTCATAGACATCAACACCCTCCGGCGCCTCGCCAGAGCCCATCAGCGTTTCAATACGCACCGTATAGAAAGTCTTGGCGCCAATGGTTCCCACATTGCCGCCAACGCCGACGCCAACACTTGAGCGTCGCCCGATCGAGCCCGTGCCGAGGCCAGCGCCCAGCCCGACGCCGCCCCGATCGTCGCGTTCAATATCGCGCGCGATCAGCCGGAACCAGTCGTAGCCATCCGCGAGCGCCAACTCACCAGCCCGGCGCAACGCATAGTCTTCAACGATCTCAGGGGGCATGCCGCCCGACCCGCGATAGACGATACGGTAACGTCCGTCCTCAACGCGGGTGTCCGAATACCCGAATTTACCATCATCGGGTCCATAACTCACCGGTCCCGTGGCGGCGCATGCGCTCACCATTAATGCGGTTGCGATAATTGCATTCAACTTCATCCGGGCGCCTCCTCCTGACGAACACAAACACTAGCACCTCCGCCTTTGCGGCGCAAAAGCCAATGTCTCTTTGAAACCATGCGGGCGCCGGAGTTGCGCCGCATTTGTTCGCTACCCACAGGCCAAACGGGAGAGCAATATGAAGCACGCGCAAAAAGACGATGACAAATTATACGACCTGATTGTTGTCGGTGCGAGCTTCGCAGGACTGATCGCCGCGCGCACCGCAGCGCATCGCGGTCTGAAGGTCGCTGTCATCGATGCAAAGACCGAACCCGGCGCACGTGTTAGAACGACGGGCATCCTCGTTAAGGAAGCGGTTGATGAATGCGATATCCCATCATCCCTTACAAGAAAGATACCCGGCGTCAGGCTCTATGCGCCGAACTCAAATCACATCGATCTCTTTGCGCCCGGTTATTACTTCCTTGCAACCGATACGCCCGCGATCATGCGTTGGCTGGCGCGAGAGGCGGCGCGCGCCGGCGCAGACCTGTTTTTCGGAATGCGCTTTGAAAACTCAATCATAGATAATGATCGTGTACATCTTCATGGGCTCGATTTATCCGCGCGTTATCTTCTGGGTGCGGATGGCGCGAAGTCGCGCGTTGCGCAGTGTTTTCGACTTGGACGCAACACCGAGTTTCTGATCGGTATGGAAACAGAGTTTGAAGAAACGCCAACCGTCGATCCGGATTATCTGCATTGCTTTGTCGATAGCACTCTTGCGCCCGGCTATCTCGGCTGGGTCGTGCCTGGCGTGAACCTGACGCAAGCAGGGCTGGCCGTATCGAATAGTCCATTAGGCGCGAAGCGAAAGCCGGATATGAATGCGTTTTTAAAACGCACCGATCCACATTTCGCGTTATGGAACTGCGAAGCGAAATATAAACGCTCAGGTCCGATCCCTTGCGGCGGACTTGTCTCGCCACTCTCGACGCACCGCGTATTACTGACTGGCGATGCAGCAGGACTGGTATCCCCGCTCACCGCCGGCGGCATCCGCCTTGCCTTTCAATATGGGCGCAAGGCCGGCGGCGCCATCGCCAACTACTTACAAGACGGCGGCCCGGACCCCGGCGCACTGATGGCGCGCGACTATCCGCGCTTTGGTCTCAAAACATGGATGCGCCGCCTGTGGTCAGCGGCGCCGCCGAACGCGGTATTAAACGCAACACTCTTCACGCCGCCCATGCGCGCGCTGGCGCAGTGGATTTATTTTCAGAAGCGTAGCGCACTTGGCGTTCAGGCAACTTATCAAGAATGCAAATCAGCAAACCTGGTCTGATCAATTACAATGTCCGCACGGATAGCTACCCAAACAGCCTTCCCAGTATGTCAGGGCGCATCATCAACGTCAGCACAACACCCGCGATAGCGCCGCCAAGGTGTCCTTCATGGGAAATACGATTGCCTTCACGGCCCATCAACCCTGCTGAGATCACTATGAAGATAACGGCGAAAATGATCGCTGGAATGCCCACGGGCAGGAACAGGATGTAAATTTTCTCCATTGGAAAAAACAAACAGAAAGACAAAAGTATGCCCGATACGCCGTCAGAAGCGCCGAGCGATGAGTAGTCAAGATTTTTGCGATTAACGTAGAACGAAACAATGCCGCTTGTGAGAACAGCACCGAAATAGACGACGAGAAACCCATCCATTCCTAAAAGTCGCTCGACCACCGGACCGAACGAGAGCAGCGCCAGCATGTTGAAGAGGAGATGGAATAAACTTCCGTGTAGGAACGATGATGTGAACACCCGATAATGCTGCTTGCGCTCGACAAGCGCGCCGATATTGAAAGCATAACTCGCCACAAACCGCTGATCGATTAAGAGCCCATAGAGGCTGGCGATCAGGTTGGCGATAATCACCGCATAGGTCGCCGGGGCGCCGGGCAGTTCCATTGTCTCTCCCTACCCGCCTCGGGGCTTTATTGTTGATGATTGTTACGCAGCGGCTTCGGCGGGCGTCTGGGTTTTCATCGCAAGCGCGTGAATCGGGCCTGCCAGTTCATCGCGCAGAATATCGTTGATCATGCGCTGGCGCGCCACGCGGCTGAGGCCTTCAAACTGGTCGGCGACAACATTGATCCTGAAATGAGACTCGCCGCCTTCTCGCGCCCCGGCGTGACCGGCGTGCAGGTGCGACTCGTCCGTCACCTCAAGAACCGAGGGAGACAGGCGGTCGCGGATTTTTCGCTGGATGATTTCGGCGACAGACATCGGTGCGATGTCATCGCATATCCGCAAAAACTGTCAAGATTGTATCCGCTGATGCACTGCACCATATTGGGCGCATGCCAAAGGAAGAATACAAGCCCCGACTGGGATTTGATATCCGTGTGAAGCCGCCCCGGCGCGGCCAGAAACCGCCTGCGTGGTCCAAACCGGAGGAGCGCGACTGTGAGTGGGAGGACTGCGACAATCAGGCCGCCTGCTCTCTGCCCAAATCGCCGCGCCAGCCGCGCGAGCGTGTCTGGTATTGCCTCGCCCATGCGCGTGAGCACAATAAAAGCTGGAACTACTTTGACGGCCTGAGTGAGCAGGAAGCCGCAGCCGCGCGCCGCGCCGCCGCTTATGGCGACCGGCCGACCTGGTCCATGGGCAAAAACGATCGCGCCCGCGCCGCCGCTAACGCCAGGGGCGCCGGCGACATGGCGGACGCGTTCGGCGTTTTCGGCAAGGAGGCGCAAGCCCAGGCCGAAGTCAAAGGACATCACCGCGAGGGCAAGCGTCTCACAAAACTTCAGGTCAACGCCTTTGACACCATGGCCCTGCCCTATAACGCCCCGTCGGGCGATATCCGCCGCCGCTATGCGGAGCTGGTGCGCCGTTTCCACCCGGACTCCAATGGCGGCGATCGCAGCGCCGAGCAGCAGCTTAATGAAGTCGTCAAAGCTCACACGATCCTGAAAAAGGCGAAATTTCTCTAGGCGCCATAAGGCCTTGTCAGGGGAGAACTTTCAGGCGAGTTTGCGCCCGTATCAAAGACCCGATCATCAGTTAAAGAGACCCTTGCCTTATGGCCGTTATGTCCGACGATAAGTTCCCGGAAAAACCAACCGAAACCGTATCCGCCAAAAAGGTCTTTGGCGTTGAGACGGATTTTGAAATCCCCGCCTTCGCCGAGCGCAATGACTATGTGCCGCCGCTCGATGAGGCCTATCGCTTCGACCCGGAGACCACCATGGCGATCCTCGCCGGGTTCGCCCACAATCGCCGGGTAATGGTCCAGGGCTATCACGGCACGGGCAAGTCGACGCATATTGAACAGGTCGCGGCGCGACTCAACTGGCCATGCATTCGCATCAACCTCGACAGCCATGTGAGCCGCATCGATCTGATCGGCAAAGATGCGATCGTTGTTGAAAACGGCGTACAGGTAACCGCCTTCAAGGAAGGCATGTTGCCATGGGCGTTCCAACGCCCTGTGGCGCTGGTCTTTGACGAATATGACGCCGGTCGCCCGGATGTGATGTTTGTGATCCAGCGGGTGCTTGAAGCGGAAGGGCGGCTCACTCTTCTCGATCAGAACAAGGTGCTGACGCCGAACCCGTGGTTCCGCTTGTTTGCGACCACCAATACGATTGGTCTGGGCGATACGACCGGCCTTTATCACGGCACCCAGCAGATCAATCAGGGACAGATGGACCGATGGTCGATCGTCACAACGCTGAACTATCTCGCCCATGATGAAGAGGCTGAGATCGTCATCTCCAAAGCGCCGCTTTACGATTCAAAAGAAGGCCGCGACGCCATCGACGCCATGGTCCGCGTCGCTGATATGACACGAAACGCCTTCATCGCCGGCGATATTTCAACGGTGATGAGCCCACGCACCGTGATCACCTGGGCGCAGAACGCTGAAATCTTCAAAGATATCGGTTACGCCTTCCGCGTAACCTTCCTCAACAAATGCGATGAACTTGAACGCCCGACGGTCGCGGAATTCTATCAGCGCGCGTTTGGCGAGGACCTGCCCGAGGCGGCGCCGCAGGTGAGCGTCGCCTAATCAGAAAGTTACCCATGCAGTGTCTTGAAAACGCCATCGATCGACACGCATGGGCGAACACGGCGCCAGAAAAATTCCGCGCCATGGCGCTTATTGATGATTTGCGCACTTATTTAGATCTCTGCCCAGCCTACAAGCAGGCGCCGCTGACTGCAGCGCCCACCCTCGCCGCCGATCTCAATATCGGGCGGCTTTCAATCAAAGACGAAACAAACCGCATGGGGCTTGGCAGTTTCAAAGCGCTCGGCGGCGCCTACGCCATCTTCGACATGCTTCTATCTCGCGCAGAACATGCGCGTAGCGCCCCCGTTCCTGCTGACGCCAACATGATCGAAACATTGAAATCTGTTGGCAAAGACATGGTCTTTTGCTGCGCCAGCGCCGGCAATCACGGACTTTCGGTGCTCGCCGGCGCCAACCTCTTTGGCGCCCGGGCCGTCATCTATCTGGCCGACATTGTGCCTGAAGACTTCGCCAATCGTTTGCGCGCTATGGGCGCAGAAGTGTGTTGCGCCGGCGCCAATTACGACGAAAGCATGCTGGCTGCGCGCAATGCATGCGAAGAGAATGACTGGACACTGATCTCGGACAGCTCATGGAAGGGCTACGAAAACATCCCGCTCAAAGTGATGCAAGGCTATTCCATCATCAGCGAAGAAATCGCTGAAAACTGCACTGCCGCCGGACAATGGCCGAGCCATGTTTTTCTGCAAGCTGGCGTCGGCGGACTTGCAGGCGGCCTCGCCAATCACATTCGCCTCGCCTGGCCGCGGCAACCCTCAATTATCGTCGTCGAACCTGACAAGGCCGCCTGCCTCCTGCAAAGCGTCCGGGCGGGTGCAATGAAACAAGTTGAGGCGCCCGGCACCAATATGGGTCGGCTCGATTGCGCGGAAGCATCGATACTTGCGTTTGAAATTCTACGTAACACTGCGGATACGTTTATAACCATCAGCGATGAGGAGGCGGAACGCGCCGTCGATACGCTCAAGACCGCGGAATTAGCGACCACACCGTCCGGCGCCGCCGGCTATGCAGGCCTTGTAGCGCTTTCGCAAGACGATGACTTGCGACGCCGTTTTGGTCTTGACGAAAACGCCCGCGCCTTGTGTTTTGTTACGGAATGCGCGCTGGGCGAACCAAACTCAAACTGAGCAGGCCGTGACCACAAGACCACTGAACCACGAGCGGCTATTTCGATGGATTGATGAACTGGGCGCAATCGGCGCCACGCCCGAAGGCGGCGTCCGGCGCATTGCGGCGACCGATGCTGACAAAGCCGGCCGCGACCAGGTCGTCTCGTGGATGCGTAAACTTGATCTTCATGTCGAAATCGACCGTATCGGGAATATTTTTGGAACGCTGAAGGGCGAACGGGATAGCGCGCCGATCATGATCGGCTCGCATATTGACACTGTCGGAAATGGCGGGAAACTCGATGGCCCCTATGGCGTTCTTGCCGGATTGGAAATTGCCGCATCGTTTCGAGACGCCGGCCTTACCCCTCTCCGTCCGATTACGATCGCGGTTTTTACGAACGAAGAAGGCGTGCGTTTTCAACCGGACATGATGGGCTCGCTCGTTTATGCGAGCGGTCTTGATGTCGATACCGCGCTCGCCGCAAGCGACCGTGACGGCGTACGGCTCGGCGACGAACTCCAACGTATAGGATATGATGGTCTCCTCGACTGTGGCGCAAAGAAACCACACTGCTTTCTAGAACTCCATATCGAACAGGGCCCGGTACTGGAAGCGGAAGACATAACGCTTGGCGCCGTTGAAGGCGTGCAGGGAATCTTCTGGACCGGACTTACCATCAAAGGGCAAGCAAACCATGCGGGCACGACGCCGATGCGCTTGCGCCGCGACGCCGGCTATGCCGCCGCACGAATCGCCGTTGAAGCGCGCAAGATTGCAGACAATATTGACGGCCAGGTGGCGACAGCCGGACAGATCGATCTGAGGCCGAACCTGATCAATGTCGTCGCCGGCGACGCTTATGTCACGATTGACCTTCGCAATGCCGACAAAGCACAACTCTTAGAGGCGCAACAAAAAATGGAGGATGCGGTTGCGGCTATCGCAACGGAAGAGAAGCTCGAGATTCACGCAGAAGAACTTGTGAGATACGATCCGGTTAAATTCGACGAGCCTCTGGTTGAGACCATTGAGGCCGTCGCGCAAAAATCAGGACACAGCATCAGACGCATGGTGTCCGGCGCCGGGCATGACGCCCAGATGATGGCGCGCATCTGCCCCACGGCGATGATCTTCGTTCCGTCGATCAACGGCGTCAGTCACAACCCTAGGGAAGCAACGCATCCAGCGAACCTCAAAGCCGGTCTTGATGTTTTATCCGTCACTGTCGACCAGCTGCTTGACACTTGAACCTACGGCGTCGGCAGCTGATAGCCGACGGTGGCGCCAGGACCTAACGGCAGGCCAAGCGCTACCCAGATCATCACCAGCGTCAAGCCGCCAACCATCAGGAACACCGAATAGGGAAGCATGGTCGCGGTCAGGCTGCCGAGACCAAACTCTTTTTGCCAACGCTGACAGAAGGTCAGGATAAGCGGAAAATACACCATCAATGGCGTAATAATGTTCGTCGCACTGTCGCCGACGCGATAGGCCGCCGTTGTCATTTCCGGGCTGATATTCAACAACATCAGCATCGGGATCATCACCGGCGCCAGAAGCGCCCATTTCGCGCTCGCTGAGCCGACAAAGATATTGACGGTTCCCGTCAGCAATACAAGCAAGCCCAATGTAATTGGCATCGGCAGGCCTGACGCCTCAATCGCGCCGGCGCCCTGCACCGCGAATATGAGGCCAAGATTTGACCAGTTAAACATCGCCACAAAATGAGCGGCCGCAAACGCCAGTACGAGGTAATAGGAAAGGTCCGCCATTGCTTCCGACATCATACGCACAATGTCGCGGTGGTTCGAAACCGTACCCGCCGCCTTTCCATAGGCCCAGCCGGCCGCCAGAAACAGAACGAAAAATCCGGCGACAAGAGAGCGATAAAATGGCGACAGACGCGCTTCAGGACGCGCGGTTTCGTCGATCAAGGGCGTGCCTGGCCCGACCGTGAACAGAACCCACACCGCACAAACGAAAAGCGCAGCGAATAACGCATGCATCAGGCCTTTTTTCTGATCCGGCGTCAGCGGTTTGTCGCCGTCTTTCACCATTTCTCCCGCCGGTCCTTGCGGCGTGTAACCACCCATGCGCGGCTCAATGATTTTGTCCGTAACGAACCAGATGACAGGCAGAAAAATAAACGTCATGCCGAGAATGAAATACCAGTTGCCGGCGATGTTCGCGTCCCAGTCCGGCACAATCGCCTCAGCGGAAACTTCGGTGATGCCAAAGAGCAATGCATCAAGCTGACCCGGCAAGATATTCGCGGAAAAGCCGCCTGAAACACCCGCGAAGGCCGCCGCGATGCCAGCGATTGGGTGGCGCCCGGCGGCTGCAAACAAAACGCCAGCCAACGGGATCAACACCACATAAGCGGCGTCAGCAGCGAGATTGCCGACCATCGCGACAAGCGCCACCATCGGCGTCAGTAAAAACTTTGGCGCGTTGCGCACCGCGCCGCGCATCGCCGTGCCGAATAGTCCCGTGCGCTCCGCAACACCGGCGCCCAGCATCACGACCAGTACATATCCGAGCGGATGGAAATGCGTGAAGGTCGCCGGCATCTGCACCCAGAGCCGCTGTATATTCTCCGCAGACAGAAGACTGGCCGCCTGGATGATGAGGGGGTTATCAGTGCCTTCTATTTTTTGGGTCGGGTGCGGCGCCGAGTATTCTGCAAGCGCCGCCAACACACTCACGGCGACCAGACCGACAATCAGGTAAAAGAAAATGAACACCGGATCAGGGAGCCGGTTGCCCGTTCGTTCGATCCAGCCAAGCACGCCTTTTTGCCCTGTTACGGATACGGTTGCGGTCATCATTTTTCTCCCTGATTGAGGCGCGACACACTGGCCAAATTCGGGTTTCGAATCAAACCGACATCGGCCAGCAACATTAGCCTCTAGCCGCCACGCGGGTTTTTTGGCATGTCTATGTGGCATTACTCGTGAGGGAACCGATGAAAAGACTGATCCTGACTGCCGCGTTGGCGGCGCTACCTAACTTCGCAATTGCACAAGAACAGGAAATGATGTCGCGCATCGACGCGCGCTACGACCAGACGGCGCAGATCGCCCGGCAAATCTGGGAATGGGCTGAAGTCGGCTATCAGGAGGAAAAGACCAGCAACCTCTTGCAGGACACTCTTAAGAACGCAGGCTTCACCGTCACGTCCGGCGTCGCCGACATTCCAACCGCGTTCGTTGCGGAATATGGAAGTGGCGGACCCATCATCGCGATCCTCGCTGAAGTTGACGCCTTACCCGGCATTAATCAGGACGCCGTCCCGACACGCTCGCCGATTGAAGGCAAAGCCGCCGGCCATGCCTGCGGACATCACCTATTTGGCACAGGCTCCGTTCAGGCGGCGATCGCCGTCAAGGAATGGCTGGAGAAATCCGGTACGCCGGGCGTCATTCGCCTATATGGCACGCCTGCGGAAGAAGGCGGCTCCGGCAAAGTCTATATGGTGCGCGAAGGTTTGTTCGACGATGTCGACATCACGCTTCACTGGCACCCTTCGTCAGAGAATTCAGCCGCGGCGCGCACTTCCCTCGCCAATCGTTCGGCGAAATTTCGTTTTAAGGGCGTTTCGGCCCACGCAGCCGGCGCGCCGGACCGCGCCCGTTCCGCTCTCGATGGCGTTGAAGCTTTCAATATGATGGTCAACATGATGCGCGAACACGTTCCGCAAGACTCTCGCATTCATTATGTCATCACCGAAGGCGGCAACGCGCCAAATGTCGTGCCGGACTTCGCGGAAGTCTTCTATTATGTGCGCCATCCTGAAGCGAACGGCGTTGAAGCCATATGGGAGCGCGTCGAAGAAGCGGCGCGCGGCGCAGCGATGGGCACCGGTACGGAAGTTGAGTGGGAAGTTATCCACGGCAACAACCCGCTTCTCGTCAATGAATCGCTGGCGAAAATGATGGACGAAAAACTGCGTATTGTCGGCGGCGTGGAGTATACGAAAGACGAGCAGAAATTCGCTGAGAAACTTTATACGACACTGGATAATCCCTGGGCGGAACTCGGCAGCCAAAGCGAAATCCAGCCTTATCAGAAATCGCTGGGCTATGGCTCAACGGACGTCGGCGATGTTTCCTTCGCCACACCAACCGTCGGCTTGCGCACGGCGACATGGGTGCCCGGCACGTCAGCGCATTCCTGGCAGGCGGTCGCCGCCGGCGGCATGTCGATTGGTTTCAAAGGCGCGCAGGTCGCAGCGAAGACGCTCACCCTCGCCGCTATCGAGCTCTACGAAAACGAAGAGCTGCGCGAAGCGGCGCGCGCGGAGTTCGAAGCCGCCCGTGGAGAAGACTACGAATATTACTCGCTCCTTGGGGACCGCGAACCGCCGCTTGATTACCGGAAGTAGGCAACATGCATAATTCTGTCATCCCGGACATGCTCCGGGATGACAGCCAATAAGAATCAAACACCCGCCGCCCAGGTCCCGTGGAACCCCGCCGGCACACGCTGCGGCAACGTCACCCGCGCAATTGCAGGCGCGCCGATATTTTGAGCATCAATAATATGCGCTTCTGACTTGCCATCCATATCCGCCGTAAACGTAACGAGATAACCGTCGTCT
Source organism: Hyphococcus sp. (assembly GCA_965230025.1). GTDB lineage: Bacteria > Pseudomonadota > Alphaproteobacteria > Caulobacterales > Parvularculaceae > Hyphococcus. Next base: position 31,017 of record CBDDKD010000044.1, on the reverse strand, counting down.
TCCGACGTCGCGCCGAGCTTTGGCGCGAAAGCCGGTTCGGAACCATAAACGCCTTCCGGCAGATCGTGGCGTTCGCTTTTGCCGGTGGTCAGATCATACTTCAACAATCCGGAAAACCGCTGTTCAATGCAATCATCAAAAATGACGTGATAGGAATATTTTGTTTTCCGTCCGGCGAGATCAGTGTTGACGACGGGAAACTCTGAAAGCTCGTCATCAATCTGTTCTTCGCGTCCCTCACCGGTTTTCATGTTCATGCGCCAGAGGAAGGGCTGCGCGCGCAGCGCCAGAACGTCCGCCATGGCTGCATAGGGTCCGTATTTCGGATCAGGCTTCAGACCATTCGGAACCATCTTGCAGGCGGCCATGACAACTTCATCACCCTCTTCCCAGCTATTGATCACGTGATAGACATAGCAGGTCGGAAACTCGAACCACTTCGGGCTACCGCCTTTGCGCGGCACGACGCCAAAGCGTGTGGGCTGGTCCGCAACATGGATTTGCCACATGCGATTGCGAATGGCTTGCTCGGAAAAAACCACCGGCAGGTCATGCAAGATCACATAGTTTTCCGTGATGCCCATATCATGCGGAAGACGCGGTCCCGGCAAATCAATTTCCTGAAAATGCGCCAGTTCGCCCGCCGCCGACACAGTCCCCGTCCACATTTTCGGTTCGTAAAGCGCATAGTCGAAAAAGACGAGCTCGCCGGTTTCAGGATCAACCTTGGAATGCGCAGAAATATTGCCCGGCAATTTACCGCTGAACGTTTCGGTGCGAATGGTTTCCAGCGACCCCGCATCCACGGCCACCGGTTGACCGGAGATATACCAGAGCGCAAGCAGCTTGCCGTTATGAAAAACGAGATCGGTGTTCGCGGTGTCCTTGTAATGAACCTTGCGACCCGCAGCATCAATCGAGCGTTCAAAAATGCCCGGCATAGTCCCGGCGCCGTTCGCCTTAAAATCCTGTGTACCGATATAACGGTTGCGATAGCGCGCTTCACCATTTTCAAACCAGATCCCGTGGATCATGCCGTCGCCATCAAACCAGTGATGCATGCCCTTGGGCGGCGTCTTCGGATTGGGCCCATTGCGGAAATACGCGCCATGCAGATCGCGCGGTATTTCGCCGATAACCTCAAGCTTATCGGCGCTCACCTCATCTCTTACCGGCGCATAAAGACCATGGAGATAAGGGTTCAGATCGTTTATATCTTGCGCAGTCATGGCGTATTCCTTTCGCAGGAATCCTAGCATTTTTTATTGAAAGACGGCGAGCCTTATCGTCAGTTAAACTTGAATTGAATGGGGCGGAGAAATGACGACAATGGATGCGCCGGTCGGCGAACGCGAACGCCTTGACTATCTCGATATCCTGCGCGGGCTCGCCGTGCTTGCGATCTTCGTTGTCAACATTAAGGCGATGTTTGCGCCTTTCTCCTATTACAGCAACGCGGCCTTGTGGCCAGGCGAATTCGACATGAGCGTCGCCGCCCTTCAGGCGTTCATTATCGAAGACAAGTGGCGGACGATCTTCACCGCCTTGTTCGGCGCGGGGCTGGCGCTGATCGCAGAGCGGTCGGCGGCGCGTAACGCGGGCAGTCTCAGCCTGTTGTCACGGCGGCTATTTTTTCTTGCGATCTTCGGACTCATTCATCTCTTATGCATCTGGAGCGGAGACATTCTTTTCGCCTATGCGGTGAGCGGCTTTCTCGCTATGTGGTTCCGACGCGCTGCTGCGAAGACGCTCATACGCTGGAGTATTGGATGTCTCGCCGTCGCGGTCATCTGGAATACCGCATTTTCAATCGGCCCCGCTGTCATTCCGGAAGTTCGCGCCGAGATTGAACCGGTTTTGTGGGGGACGGATCCGGAGTTCCTGCAAGAGTCCGTCGACAAGATGCTTGGCGGCGTTGGCGATCAGCTGGGCTATCGCTTCACATCGGCGCGCGAATATATCCTGTTTTATATGCTTGCAGGCGGCTTCTGGCTGACAACGCTCGGCATTATGCTTGGCGGCATGTGGGGCTATCGCACCGGATTTCTGACCGGAGCGGCATCCTCAAGAACGTATCGGCGCGCCGCCGTCATCGGGCTTGGCAGTGCGTTTGCGATGGACGCGATCCGCTGGACTGTCATCAGCGCCGCTGACTGGGATTTCGCCGCTTTTTCCTACGTTCAGATTCTAAACCAGCTTGACGGTTTTGCCGGCGCCATCGGCTATGCGGGCCTGGTTGGCTGGCTGGTGCGGTCCGGCTGGACGTCGAAGGCGGTCGCTGCGACGGGCCGCATGGCGTTCACGAACTATATCGCCTGCTCCCTGATCGGCACGACCCTCGCCAATGGTCATGGGTTTGGCTTATTCGGATCGCTGACCAATCTGCAACTGATGCTGATCGTATTCGCGGTATGGGCCGCGATCCTGATCTGGTCGCCTTTATGGCTTACGAGGTTTCGCTTTGGTCCGCTCGAATGGCTGTGGCGGAGTCTGACATACGGAAAACTTCAGCCGTTCCGACGGCGACCAGCGGCAGCTTCTCCGGCGTTATAGTTTGCGCGGTACGAGCGGTTCGCCGAGATCGCATTCAAGCGGTTTGCGGTCCCAACCACCTTTTTCCGCCGCCGCCTCATAAGTCGTTTGCAGAAACTGCATCAGCATCGCATGCGGATCATTTGATTTACGTACGGCGTCATAAGGCAAAATAAACTCGCCGAAGTTTTCATCGAAATAAGCTTCTTTCGGCGCAACAGCGGCGTCCTTGAAACCTTCCGGCATCGGATAGGCATAGGAATAGAACGCCGGTTCGTCGATCGGCCCGCCCCCAGGCCAGAACCCGGCGGAACTCACTTCATGCGAGTAAGCTTCACGCGTGATCTCATCGGGTAGCGCCGGAAATCCTCCCGGATGCAACGGCGCAGGCCGCCCGGAAAAACGCGTGACCGCAAGATCAAAACTGCCCCAGAAAAAATGCACCGGGCTGACCTTGCCGACAAAGCCCGTCCGAAAATGTTTGAAGACGTTATCGACTTGAACCAACGCCCGCCAGAAATCCGTCGCAACTTGCGCATTATACTCGCCGGAATCTGTTTGCCTGGCGAATGGAACCGGGTCCGGCACTTCATTCGGGAAGTGATGAAACGCCGTCGGCGCATCAAGCTTTGCAAGCGTCTCGCGGAACCGTTCGTGAAACTCAGCCACGGACATCGGCGTCAGCGGAAAATATTCCTCGCGCCCATCCGTCGTCAGCACCCACAATTTGTGGGTGAAGAGATCAAAGATGATTTCATAATTGGTCGACTCGCCGGGGATCGGGGAAGTCGTGAGCCCGCGCGCATTAAGATAAAATGTCGCCTGCCAGGAATGATTGATCCATGGCGTGTGCGCCAGACGAAACTTGCCGACGATCTGCGTCCACATATGAAGGCTCTGGCCTGTCGGCTTCCATCGCTCATAAGGAATATCGGGCCACATATGCGGCGCCTCCACTTTTAAGATATCGAAAACGGCGTTTATCGATCATATGTTCTTTTTTCGGCGCGAGTCAGCGCATCAATGATAATCTTTTCCAATAAACCGGAGCGCCGCATTGGCCCGAAACAGCGAAACCTATGTCTGCCAGTCCTGCGGCGCCGTCTATGGCAAATGGGCCGGGCGCTGCGAGGCCTGCGGTGAATGGAACACCATTGAGCAGGAAGCCTCGGAAGCGGGCCCGCCGGGATCGCTTGGCGGCTCGACCGCAAAAACCAAAGGTAAAAAGATAGAATTCACCTCGCTCGCCGGCGGCGCAGAGGATGTCCCTCGCCTTCTCACCGGCAATGCGGAATTCGACCGCGCCTGTGGCGGCGGTCTCGTGCCCGGTTCGGCGCTTTTGATTGGCGGCGATCCGGGCGTCGGCAAATCGACGTTGCTGTTGCAGATTGCCGCCGGCCTTTCCGAAGGCGGCGCGAATGTCGCTTACATCTCCGGCGAAGAAGCCACAGCACAAATTCGTTTGCGCGCAAAACGGCTCAGTGTCGAAAACACGCCCGTGCATCTCGCTTCCGCGACAGCGCTCCGGGACATTCTTTCGACCTTGAAATCGGAGCGGCCCGACGCCGTCATCATTGATTCGATCCAGACGCTCTGGTCCGACGCGCTGCCCGCCGCGCCCGGCACGGTTACACAGGTGCGGGCCTGCGCCCAGGAACTTGTTCGTTTCGCCAAGTCATCGGGCGCGATCCTGTTGCTCGTCGGTCATGTCACCAAGGACGGGCAGATCGCAGGACCCCGCGTCGTTGAACATATGGTCGATGCGGTCATGTATTTCGAAAGCGAACAGGGCCGCGATTTTCGTATTCTGCGTGCAGTGAAAAACCGTTTTGGCGCCGCCCATGAGATCGGCGTTTTCGAAATGTCGACCGGCGGGCTTCGCGAAGTCGCCAACCCGTCAGAGTTGTTCCTGACCACAAACGAGGCCGCTGTCTCCGGCGCCGCGGTCTTTGCCGGCATTGAGGGGACAAGGCCCGTTCTCGTTGAAATTCAAGCGCTTGTCTCCCCCTCCTCGCTCGCTGCTCCAAGGCGCGCCGTAGTTGGTTGGGACAGCGCGCGGCTCTCCATGTTGCTCGCCGTGCTGGATGCCCGCGCCGGTCTCGATTTTGGGCGCCACGACGTCTTTCTGAATGTCGCGGGCGGCCTGCGTATCGCAGAACCGGCCGCCGATCTCGCCGCCGCGGCAGCGCTTTGTTCATCTCTGTTTGATAACCCGCTGCCCCAGGGGCGAGTCGTCTTCGGCGAGGTCGCCTTGTCAGGCGCGATCCGCCCCGTGAACCAGACCGATGCGCGCCTTAAAGAGGCCCTAAAGCTGGGTTTTACCGGCGCGCTGGCGCCTGTCGGCGCGAAAGCCGGCAAGCTGGCGGTCAAAGAGGCCGCGACACTGGCGGATTTGGCGGCCTGGGCGCGCCAATAACGGGCGTGAAGCGGTTGAGAAAACCCCCCATCGCGGCTATGGAAAACTTGGACTGGCGGGATCGCGACTCGCCCTAAAATACAGCGTAACGCGGACGGGCTTTCGTATGTTCGATATTCTTGTTTTGTTGGTGCTTGGCCTGTCGACTGCGTTTGCCGCGCTTCGTGGCGGATTGCGGGAGCTTTCAACGCTGATCGCACTCGCCATCGCCGGCGGACTGACCCTGATCGTGGCGGAGCCCATGCTCGCCGTCACCGGCCTTGCCGGAAGCTTTTTTGGAACCATTATCATCGCCGCGCTTCTTGTCGCGGTGTTTTTTATTGTCGCCCATGTGGGCCTGCATTTCGGCCTGCAGCGCGTACCGCTGGAAGGACGAGCGAGGCTCGCGGACCGTATCGGCGGCGGGGTTTTCGGCTTCGTCCGCGGCCTTGTTCTGGTAGGACTTGGATATCTTGGATATGGCTACTATCTGGACGAAGCGCGTCAGCCGGATTCGGTCAAAAGCGCCATTACCCGTCCGGTCGCCGCCGGAATGGCCAACTGGTTCCAGAGTTTCACCCCGGATGAAGCCTATATCGAAAGCGCGCCGGCAGGGGATGAGGAAGCAGAACCCGATCCCGCCGAGAGCGGCTATGACCGGCTGGACCGCAACGGTCTTTCGGAAATCGTCACCACCGTGACCACTTCCGATGAAACGCTGGTTGAAGAGACCCCGGAAACGGCGACAGACGACACAGATTCGATTGCCGACATTTTGCAAGAGGAAGATCCTCAGTGACATCATCGCTTCCACTCCCCGACGAGACGTCAATGACGATGATCGACCGCGCCGCCGCCTACCTCAAAAAAGAAAACCCTCGCATCCGTCGTAAGCAAGCAGAGCAAAATGCGATGTTTGGCGGACCAACGCTAATCGAGGAATGCGGCGTCTTCGGCGTTATCGGCACCAAGGACGCGGCCGCCCTGTGCGCGCTTGGCCTCCATGCGCTTCAGCATCGCGGACAGGAAGCAGCCGGCATCGCGACTTTTGACGGCGAAAAGTTTCACACCGAACGCCAGCTCGGACTTGTCTCCGATCATTTTTCCGACGCGGAAACACTCGGGCGTCTCGCGGGCGTCAGCGCCATCGGTCACACGCGATATTCGACGCAAGGCGACACCGTCTTGCGCAATGTGCAGCCGCTTTACGCAGACCTCCACACCGGCGGCATCGCAATCGCCCATAATGGCAATCTCACCAACTCCCGCTCCCTGAAAGCGGAACTCATCAGACATGGCTGCATCTTTCAGTCCACGTCGGATTCGGAACTGTTCCTGCAGCTGACCGCCCGTTTCTCATCAGCTGTCGATGGCGGGACAAGCTTATTGAAGCAGTCAAACAGGTTGAAGGCGCCTATGCGCTGACCGTGCTGACGCCGGAAGGGCTGATTGGCGCGCGCGATCCGGTTGGCATTCGGCCGCTGATCCTTGGCGACCTCGACGGCGCGCCTATCCTCGCCTCGGAAACCTGCGCTCTCGATATCATCGGCGCGAAATTCGTGCGGGACATCAAACCCGGCGAAGTTTGTGGTCTGTAAGGAAGACGGCACAGTGGAAAGCCGTCAGGTGTTTCGGGAACCGCAACATGCGCGCCCGTGCATCTTCGAGCTGATCTATTTCGCCAAACCGAATTCAACCGTCGATGGCGAGAGCGTTTACGATCTGCGCAAGCGCCTTGGCGAACGCCTCGCCAAAGAAGCGCCGTGCGAGGCGGATCTCGTCTCACCCATTCCAGATTCCGGCGTGCCCGCCGCCATCGGTTACGCACAAAAATCAAAGCTGCCTTATGAGATGGCGCTGATCCGCTCCCACTTTTATCGGACGCACTTTCATCGAACCGGAACAAAAGATCCGCGAGGCCGGCGTTGCGCGCAAGCATTCGCCGAACCGAGGACTCATAAAGGGAAAGCGCGTTGTCTTGATTGACGACTCCATCGTGCGCGGCACAACCTCGCGCAAGATCGCTGAGATGTTGCGTTTCCGCCGGTGCGAAGGAAGTGCATTTGCGTGTCGCCTGTCCGCCTATTCAGCACCCGGACTTTTATGGCATCAACACCCCTTCCCATGAAGAGCTGCTAGGTCATGAGCGGTCAGTTGAAGAAATGCGCGAAACTGATCGGGGTCGACAGCCTTGCATTCCTATCGCTGGACGGTCTTTACAAGGCATTCCGCAAAGGCCGTCGCGACGACAGCGCGCCCGCCTTCACTGATCATTGCTTTACCGGGGATTATCCGACACGACTTGTCGACCGTGATGCGCAAGAGCGCAACGCATCGATCACGCAGCTCTCATTTTTGGCTGAAACGAGCTAATCGCGCGCACCACTTAAAACTCAGTCGCGCAATCCATGTAGCGTAAACACAGGCTTCGGAAGTTTAACCGGGAGACTGGCGATCATGCCGAGCGTCTCATTCACCGATAATCTTCAAAAGCATTTGCCCTGCCCGCCTGTTTCAGTGGGCGGCGATACTGTTCGCGCGGTCATGGAGGCTGTGTTCGCCGAGAACCCGTCCTTGCAATCCTATATCCTTGATGATCAGGGGCGCCTGCGCAAACACGTCAATATCTTCGTCAACGACGCGATGATTGCGGACCGCATCGCCCTCAGCGATCCGGTTACGGATAATGATCGCATCTTTGTCTTTCAGGCGCTTTCAGGAGGGTAAAATGGCGGAAGTTTTTTATGTCGCGAGCCGCAAAGGGCTCTTCACGTATCGCCAGAATAGCAAGGGATGGGATGCAGGCGCGCCAGCTTTCCTCGGTGAGCCTGTCAGCGCTGTCTTGAGAGACAATCGCGATGGCGCACTCTACGCCGCCCTTAATCTCGGGCATTTTGGCGTTAAGCTCCATCGCTCCGAAGATGACGGGCAAAGCTGGAAGGAACTGCCCGCGCCCGCTTTTGCAAAAGTAGAAAATGACGATACGGCGCCGTCCGTTGAAATGATCTGGACGCTAGCCGCCGGCGGCGATGATGAACCGGGTGCTATATGGGCCGGAACGATTCCCGGCGCCTTGTTCCACAGCGACGACCACGGTGAAACCTGGTCGCTGGTGGAGTCATTATGGGATCGCCCGGAACGCGAGGGCTGGTTTGGCGGCGGTTTTGACAAGCCAGGCATTCACTCGGTGCTAGTGGATCCGCGAGACAGTGCAAAATTGACTCTCGGAATCTCTTGCGGCGGCGTTTGGAAAAGCGATGACCGGGGAGACACGTGGCGCCTTTGCGGAAAAGGGTTGCGTTCCGACTACACGCCGCCCGAGCAATCGGAAGAGCTGAACACGCAAGACCCGCATCGCCTCGCAATGTGCTTGAGCAATCCTGATACTATCTGGTGCCAGCACCATAACGGTGTTTTCCTCTCGCGCGATGGCGGCGAGACATTCACGGGAAATCACTGACATTCCCCCCGCTGTATTCGGTTTTGCTGTCGCGGCTCACCCGGATAATCCGGATACGGCATGGCTTGTGCCGGGCGTTAAAGACGAATGCCGCGTGCCGGTCGATGCGCGCCTTCTGGTCAACCGAACAACAAACGGCGGCAAAGATTTTAAAGCGATGACCGGCGGCCTGCCGGCGGAGCCAAGCTACGATCTCATCTATCGGCATGCGCTTGATATCGACAATACTGGCGACCGGCTGGTAATGGGATCAACGACGGGTAATTTATGGGTCAGTGAAAATGGCGGAGAAGACTGGCGCCTGCTCAGCGCATTTCTGCCGCCAGTCGCCGCCGTTGCATTCGCCTAAGCGCGTTCGTCTTTTGCTGACTCCATCACGATGTAAGTGGTGATGGAATTCATTTTCGGCGCGTTGCCCAGCACTTCCAGGTGAAAACTTTTATAGGCGGCAAGGTCCGAAACCTCGACGCGCAAAAGATATTCGATCGTGCCGGACACATTATGGCACTCACGCACTTCCGGGGCGGCAGTGATAACGCGTTCAAAGTCCTTTTGCGCTTTCTTGGTATGCTCCGACAAGCCCACACCAACATAAGCGACAATGCCAACACCAGTCGCGTCCGCGTCAATGATAGCGCGATAGCCTTTGATGACGCCGGTGCGCTCCAGTTCCTGCACCCGGCGCAGGCAAGCGGAAGCTGAAAGGCCAACCCGTTTGGCGAGATCGGTGTTGGAGACGCGACCGTCAACCCGAAGCTCGCGCAATATTCTTTCGTCTATATTATCTAATACCGTCATTTATTGTGAACATATACAAAAAATCCGCGATTTCGCAAGCACCTTGCACAATAACTCGTATAAAGTTGTGCATCGCACCCGCGCCATAACCCAACCGTTTCATCGGACGCCAAAACAATGACAACGCTTCAAGACAAGATGTTTGCAGAACTGAAAGACAAGCAGGTTTTGGAGCTTGCCAAGACATGCGCCTATCAGTTTCTTGACGAGACTCCGGACGCGCACCCCTATCCAAATGCGGGCGAAATCGAGGAAGCACGCACGCTGATTGAAACGATGCCGTTGAATGGCGCGGACGCCAGCGAGATCATTGATTTAATGCATCAGCGCGCCGCCGGCGCCGCAGTCAACGCCTTGGGCGGGCGCTATTTCGGTTTTGTGACCGGCGGCGTTTTGCCCGTCGCGCTTGCGGCCCGTTGGTTGTCGGACAGCTGGGACCAGAACGCGCCGCTTTTTGTAACGTCACCCATAGCAGCGATTTTCGAGGAAATCGTCGAAGATTGGATGCGCGACCTTTTCGAACTGCCGAAGGAAACCGTCGCCGGTTTTGTCAGCGGATCGTCACTCGCCATTTTTTCAGGACTCGCGGCCGGTCGTTATCGGCTCTTGAAAAACCTCGGCTGGGACGTCAACAAGCAAGGGTTGATGGGCGCGCCGCGCCTGCGCGTTGTTGCAGGGCGTGACGCCCATGCGACAGCGGTTAAGGCGGTATCACTTCTTGGTTTTGGTACGAACAATATTGAGTGGGTGGATGTCGATCGTGACGGTCGTATCCGCGCCGATCTTCTGCCGCCGCTTGATGGCAAAACAATTCTTCTGCTTCAGGCGGGCAATGTTAATGGTGGCGGTTTTGACGATTTCCAGACGATTTGCGCGGCTGCGCGCGAAGCAGGCTCATGGACGCATATCGACGGCGCTTTCGGGCTTTGGGCCGCCGCCGCCAGAGATTACAAATACCTGACAGCCGGTATGGAAAACGCGTCGTCCTGGTCATGCGACGCCCATAAGACGCTCAACACGCCTTACGATTGCGGCGTCATTTTATGCCGCGACAACAATGCGCTGAATTCGGCGCTTCATGCAGCCGGGTCTTATCTTGTCCAGAGCGATGACCGGGACGGCATGTTTTTTACGCCAGAACTGTCGCGACGCGCCCGAGCGATAGAAGTATGGGCCGCGCTGAAATATTTAGGACGCAAAGGCGTTGACGAACTTGTGTCCGGCCTATGTGAGCGCGCGTTGCAATTCCATAATGAACTTGAACGTGCGGGCTTTGAAATGTTGATCGAGCCTTCGTTCAATCAATTGCTGTTTGCTTGCGATACAAACGAAGAAACCGAGCGCGTTCGCGCGAGGGTGCAAGCATCAGGCGAATGCTGGGCGGCGAGCGCTAACTGGCGGGGACGCCGCGCCATCCGAATTTCCGTATGCTCCTGGGCGACAACAGAAGAAGACGTAACGCGATCAGTCAGCGCCTTTGTAAAGGCTCGTCGCGACGTCGATTAAAGCGTTTCCAGTCGCGTCAGCGCTGCGTTCAGTTTTTCAACCTGCTCTTCATGGTCCGCGCGGCGGGTATGCTGTTCCTCAACCACTTTCGCCGGCGCCTTATCGACAAAGTTTTTGTTCGCCAGCTTTTTATCGATGCCGGCGATTTCCTTCACCGCCTTGTCAATCTCTTTTGTAAGACGCGCCTTTTCCGCATCGATGTCGATAACATCGCCAAGTGGTAACGCGAAGGTGGCGCCTTCATGAATGACCTGCACTGCGCCTTTAGGCGCTTCAACAGCCCGATCGATTGAGGAAAGCCGCGCAAGACGCTTGATCAACGCATCATGAGCGCCGAGCCGCTCCCAGACGTTCGCATCGTCACCCACCTGCAGCATTTCAATTTGCGCGCCGGCAGGCACATTCATTTCCGCCCGAACGGAACGAATGGCTGTAATCAGTTCAATCGTCCAGTTGATCTCGTCAGCAGCCGCCTGGTTTTCCAGCGACGCCTCGCGCACTGGCCAGTCAGTCACCATCAGATGCGCATCGCGTTTTGCGATGGCGCCCCAAAGTTCTTCCGTGACGAACGGCATGAACGGATGCAACAGTTTCAACACCTGATCGAACGCCCATGCCGTCGCCGCGCGGGTTTCCGATTTCGCGGCTTCGTCCTCGCCAAAGAAGACGGGCTTGGCGAGTTCAACGTGCCAGTCGCAGAAGATGTTCCAGGCGAAGCGATATACCGCCGTCGCTGCGTCATTAAACCGATAGGCCTCGATTTCTTTTGTGACCTCGCCGGCGCACTTGTTGGCTTCGTGAACAATCCACTGGCTGAGCGGCAATTGCGCCTTTGCCGGGTCAAACGCCGGGTCGGGCTTACAGTCATTCATCTCGCAAAAACGCGCTGCGTTCCAAAGCTTGGTGGAGAAGTTTCGGTAGCCTTCAACGCGCGCTTCCGACAGGCGAATATTGCGCCCTTGCGCGGCTTGTGCAGCGAGTGTGAAACGCAGTGCGTCGGCGCCGAACTTGTCGATCAGGACAAGCGGATCAATGACATTGCCCTTCGACTTTGACATCTTTTGTCCGTGCTCGTCGAGCACCAGCGCATGAATATAAACCGTATGAAACGGTATCTCTTTCATGAAGTGAATGCCGTCCATCATCATCCGCGCCACCCAGAAAAAGATGATGTCAAACGCCGTGACGAGGACGGATGTCGGATAGTGCTTTTTCAGTTCCGGCGTTTCATCCGGCCAGCCAAGTGTCGAGAATGGCCAAAGTGCAGAAGAAAACCATGTGTCGAGAACGTCTTCGTCGCGTACGAGCAATGGTGCGCCGCCATGCTCGTGACGTCGCATGTCGTTGATTTCCTCAAGCGAATAGCCTTCGCTTGTATATTTGGCCAGAGCTTCCTTGGTTGCTTCCTCTTCCGTTTCCGCAACAAAGCAATGACCATCCGGTCCATACCACGCAGGAATGCGATGCCCCCACCAGAGTTGACGGGAAACACACCAGGGCTCGATATTCCGCATCCACTGGAAGTACGTCTTCGCCCAGTTTTCAGGAACGAACCTGGTCTTGCCGTCTTCCACCGCTGCGATGGCGGGTTGCGCCAGAGTCTTGGCGTCAACATACCACTGATCGGTCAGCATCGGTTCAATAACAACGCCGGAGCGATCGCCAAAAGGCTGCATGATTTTTTTGTCTTCGACCGCGATCAACAGCCCCCGCGCATTGATATCCTCAACGATAGCTTTGCGCGCATCGAACCGATCCATACCGTGATACTTCTCCGGTACGAAATCATCATCGACCATGCGCGCCTTTGCATCGAACAGCTCGTACATCGGAATGTCATTGCGCTTGGCAACCTGGTAGTCGTTGAAGTCATGGGCGCCGGTGATCTTTACTGCGCCAGAGCCAAAATCCGGATCTGGATATTCATCGGTGATGATCGGAATATAACGATCCGCCAGCGGAAGAAGGCATTTCTTGCCGACAATCGGCGCATAGCGTTCGTCACCAGGGTGCACCGCAACGGCGCCGTCGCCGAGCATCGTTTCCGGCCGCGTCGTTGCGATCGAAATATAGTCGCGCGTCTCCCATTTGGTGGGCTTACCGTCTTCGTCATGTTCAATCGGGAACTCGTAAGTCTCGCCATTTTCCAGCGGATATTTGAAATGCCAGAAATGGCCGTCGACTTCCGTATTCTCAACTTCAAGATCGGAAATCGCGGTTTCGAATTTCGGGTCCCAGTTGACGAGGCGCTTGTCGCGATAGATGAGGCCCTCTTTGTAAAGCTGGACGAAAACTTTGACGACGGCTTCGGATAAGCCTTCATCCATGGTGAAGCGTTCGCGGCTCCAGTCGCACGACGCGCCAAGACGCTTCAACTGATTGATGATCGTGCCGCCGGATTCTTCTTTCCAGCTCCAGACACGCTCGACGAATTTATCCCGGCCCATCTCCCGGCGCGACGGCTCCTGGTTTTCCATCAACTGGCGCTCAACCACCATCTGCGTCGCAATGCCCGCATGATCCATGCCCGGCTGCCAGAGCACAGATTTGCCGCGCATGCGCTCGAACCGGCAGAGAATATCCTGCAGCGTATTGTTGAGAGCATGCCCCATATGTAAGGACCCCGTCACATTCGGGGGCGGAATGACGATGGTGAACGGCTCGCCCTCGCCGGACGGCTTAAAGGCGCCGGACGCTTCCCAGGCCGCATAAATCCGGCCCTCGGCGTTTTTAAAATCAAAGCTCTTATCAACCATCGGAAAGTCTCATCTCTCATCGCAGAACAAGCGGTGTATCGCCCGCGCCATTATTGCTCAATAGGCTGGCGGCGCCCGGTGCGTCGCCAACAAAAAAAAGCCGGCCCTCGGGCCGGCTTCCAAAACTGGGAAGAAATAGCCCTTCTAGCGGCGTCGGCGAGCCACGCGCTGCACTTCTTCTTCGACTTTTTCTTCGACAATCGCCGGCAGATTCTGGTTCAACCAGTCTTTGATCATCGGCTTCAGCATATGGACGACAATGTCCTCAAGGGTTTGGCCCTGGCCATCGCCGGAAACCCGAACGCTCTGGCTTAAATTCTCAAACGCCTGCGACGCAGCAGCGGCGGATGTTTCATCCAAAATCGCATCGTCAGCGTCCTGCTCCATGGCTTCCGCGACATTTCTTCTAATCATTTCAACGTCTTCCGTTTCAATAGGGGTTGGCGCCGGGGAACGCTGCACTTCCGGCTCAGGTGTTTTTACAGGCGTCGGCGCGGGGTCGCGCGTTTGATTTTCAACAGGTTTTGGCGCCGGAGCCGGCTCAGGCGCCGCTGCACGCTCAGGCTTTGGAGCCGCGGGCGCGGGCGCCGCTTCGTCCTCATCCTCGGAAATAATCCGGCGAATCGACGCCAGAATTTCCTCCATGCTGGGCTCAGGTTGTGCGTTTTCCATGGACAGGCGTCCTTTGAGCGAAACAAATCTAATATGAGGCGGCGGGCTTAACGCCCGGAAGTCTTGTTTTTCAGACGGTTCGCAACAGTTATCAAGGCCTTCCTTTCACGAGTGTTAATCCTCGTAACGGAGAAAAGCATGGTCGCTGCTGGCGATATCGGAGATCCCGACAGCTTCCGGCGTCAACAATCCGATCGCCGCGAGCAGCGAAAACGCCGCCGACTGCGCATCCCGCGTGGCGCTGGCGAGGGCCACTTGCGCATTCAGATATTCCTGCTCGGCGTCGAGCACGTCCAGCGTCGTACGGGTTCCGACAAGCGCTTCTTGAGTGACGCCCTCAAGCGCCAGTTCATTCGCTTCCGCCGCCGCCCGCGCGGAAACGATAATCGCTCGCGCCGCCATTAATTGCTCCCAGGCGGCTGTTGTCTGCGCTTCAACCTGACGCTCAGCTTCAATGATGCGGGAACGATCACTGGCGTGCAACGCCTTCGCCTCACGAATACGGGAATAATTCGCCCCACCCGCAAACAAAGGAAGCGTTGCGCGCGCACCATAGCTGAACTGCTCATCCTGTAGAACAAAGTTGCTTGGCTCTTCTGTATACTGATATCCAGCGGTCAGCGAGACGCGTGGATAAATCGCACTGCGCGCGACATTGATCTGCCGGCGCGAGGCCTCGCTTTGCTCTCTGGCGGCGACAGCCGCCGGCGCATAATCACGGGCTAACGCTTTCGCCGCCTCAAGAGTCTCGGGCAATTCCGGCAACTCATCAACCGGGTCAAGGTCGCCGGGCGCCTGACCAACAAGCTGCGCATAACTCGCGCGGGCAATTGCAAGGTTGCTTTGCGCCTGCGAGAGATTGGCCCGTGCGCCAGCAAGACGCGCATCGGCCTGCGCGACGTCCGTGCGGGTAATCTCGCCCACCTCAAAACGAACAGTCGCCATCTCATTCTGGCGCAATAAGACATCGACATTTTTACGATTTAATTCGTAGACTGACATGTTGCGTTCAACGCTGAAATAGGCCGCCGCCACATCACGTAAAACCGCTTGTTCCGTAGAGACTAACTGTGCGCCGCCCGCGCGAATTCGCGCTTCAGCCTGCTTGATCGCATTGTAATTTCCAAAGCCGGTAAAGATCGCCTGCTCAGCGTTTACAGCGCCGGAAATCGTGTTCAGGTTGTTATCCACATTAACGGGACCATCGCCGAAATTGAGAGTTTGCGTGGAATCGACCCGGGAATAGCTGCCGGACGCGGAAATCTGCGGCAAAGCGCCCGCCCAGGCTTGCGCCTTGGTCTCGCGAACCGCCTTTAGCCGCGCCCGCTCCGCGCGAATGGTAGGGTTAGTCTCATAGGCCAGCGCCAGCGCATCGCGTAGGGTCTCCGCCTGCACCGGCGGGGCAAGCGCCAACATAATAGCGGCAATAGACAATAAACGCACAAGCCTCTCCTGATCTATCGGGTCAAATAGGGAGTAAGTCTGACGCCGAACAGCGCGCAAGTATCCCCGATTAACGTTAATGTTTGTTATGTTCGCCGCGGTTCAAGCAGATTTCGCAGCGCCCGATATTGCGTCGCAGAAAAAGCGTTACGCTAGCGTTAAAAAACGAATGTTTTTTCCGCCTCAAACCCCGGCAACACAGAGCCCGTGGCGGCGTCAAACTTCTCTGCACAAGCGAAGGCGTCCTCATTGCGCGTGTAAATGACCCCGCGCGAGACGCCATTTTTGCGCATGATGGTCGCAAGGCGTCCCTGATCTTTGAGTTGCGAAAGCAATTTATCCGGGCGCTGTTCAACCGCCCCGCCGATAAAGATCAAATCATAGGGCCCCTGGTCCGGGGCCCCCTGCACCGGGTCGCCGGTAATCACCGCGGCATTGCTGACGCCGATAGTGGTCAAATTTTCCTGCGCCTGCGCAGCGAGCGCTTCATCGCGCTCAAGCGAGACCACCATTTCCGTCAATTGCGCGAGAATTGCGGTTGAATACCCACTGCCGCAGACCGCGTTAAGAACAAGGTCATCTGCGCGAGGGTTTGCAGCTGCGACCAGCTTTGAAAAATCGCGCGCCCGCAAAAGCCAGCGACCAGGACTATATTCAATTTCACGCTCGATATAAGCCTGATCGCGCAACTCCACCGGTACGAACAACTCTCGCGGCGTTGTCTCCATCGCCGTCTGCAGTCGCAGATCGGTGACGTCATTCGGCCTCACCTGGCTTTCCACCATATGTCGGCGCGCGCTTTTATAGTCCATCTCGCCCTCATCGCTGGGAATGTCTTGTGAGCGGCATACAGCTCTGCGCGACCGGGCGCAACGCGCCAAAATCTCCTTTTGACCGGGTGATATCCGCGCGCTATGAGGGCGGTCCGCTCGGGCGCTTCAAAGCGCCATTGATGGAACGGCCACGTGGCGGAGTGGTGACGCAGCGGCCTGCAAAGCCGTGTACGCCGGTTCGATTCCGGCCGTGGCCTCCATCAATGTCAAAGGTCGGGCCAGCCAAAATGCTGGCAATTATGGTGTTTTGGGCCGGGCGTGGCTTATTTGCGACGGTTTTCACGAAAATCTAATTCAAAACGCTCACAATGGTCTCCGGACGTTAACCATGGTGTTAAGATCGGTCTTTACTGTGGATCGGGTCAAAAACGTCGTTTGTCGCACAGCCGGAACCTCCCGCCGAATGGCGCTTGCGGTGTTGGAGGGCAACCGACATGAAACGCATTAGGCAATAAGAAGGGGCTGGCATGACGATGCCCTCTAAAAAGAACGTGAAAAAAATGCGACTGGGCGGCGTAGCCGTTATGGCGTTGCTGGCGGCGTCCTGCGCCAGCACGGATGTGGAGCTTCTTGATGCGCAGCTTCCTGACGCCCCGGAAAACTGGAGCAACGCCTCCGATGCGCCAACTGCGCCGATTGGCGACTGGGTCGCCGCGTTTGACGACCAGGTTCTGCGATCACTGATCGACGAAGCGATGCTTCGAAACAATGATTTTCGAGCAGCCGCGGCCAATCTCGATCAGGCGCGGGCGAACTCGAAAATTGCACGAGCGGCGTTGTTTCCCACACTGAATGCAAACTTCAATGCAAGCCGCAACGCAATTGTTACCGACCCGACCACAGCGGCGACCGCTGGTGGCGGCGGCACCGATACCAGCGGCTTGAGCGCCGGCGAACTGGAAGACAGATTTGGCGTTGATAATAATGGCGACGGCCGCCTCGACGGCCTCGACCTGGATGGCGACGGCATTGCTGAAGTCGATACGCCGGACCGTCGTTTTTATATCAACAATTATTCTCTCGGCGCTCAGATCCAGTGGGAGCTTGACGTCTGGGGGCGCCTCTCGGATGAAACGCAAGCAGCCTATAAAGATGCAAGCGCGGCATATGCTGATCTCGCCGCCGCGCATCTTTCGCTTTCCGCGCGTGTCTCTCAAGCCTGGTTCGCTCTTATCGAAGCGCGCCTGCAGCGTGAACTTGCAGAACGCGATACCGAGGCGCGCGAAAGCAATTTACGGGTAACGGAACGCCGCTATGAACGCGGCGTCGCGTCGAGCCTCGACGTGCGGTTATCGCGCTCTGCGCTTGGCACCAGTCAGGCGAACCTTGCCTTGCGCCAGCGCCTTGAACTGGAAGCTTCACGCGCGCTGGAAGTATTGCTGGGCCGATATCCTGCTGCGGAACTTGAGGCCGCCGAAAGCCTGCCCGAACTAACCCCGCTCGCCGGCGCGGGTGCGCCAGGAGACTTGCTGGCGCGACGCCCTGATCTTGTCGCCGCGGAAGCGCGCATGGATTCTGCGGGGCTGCGGGCCAGAGCCGCAAGAAAACAGATGCTGCCGCAAATCACGTTGACGTCTCGAATTAATACATCAGGCCCGGTATTTGCGGATCTTGTCGATCCGGAACGTCTTGCGGGTAACATCATCGGCGGGCTGTTGCAGCCAATTTTCCAGGGTGGACGCATACGAGCGAACAGCAAGCGCGCTCGCGCTGTGGCGCAAACAGCGCTGTTCAATTACGCCCAGACCGTGCTCACCGCCTATCAGGAAGCCGAAAACGCTCTCGCCGCCGAAGACCTCTTGGCGCTGCGCGAAGATGCGCTTCGGATGGCGTATGAGGAAGCAGCCGCCGCTGAAGAATTGACGGAACGACGCTACGCCAGCGGCGCGGCCACGATTTTTAATCTTTTGGACGCACAAACACGTCGTATTTCGGCGGAAAGCCAATACATACAGGCTCAGCAGCAGCGCGTCTCCAATCGCGTACAAGTCTATCTGGCGATTGGCGGGGACTATATGACGGAGGCGACGTTAGCAGCGCTGCAGACGAACACCGGAGAGTAAGTACGCGTTATGATACGGAAGTTTTTTACCATTATTGTCACTGTTGGCATTTTGGTCGGAGGGGGCGCTTTAATCGCTTTGATGGGCATGTTGCGCCCGAATATCGAAGCGCAGGAGGCGGTCATTACGCCACCTACAGTGTTTTTCGAAGTCGCAGACGCACAACCGGTTACCCTTGACGTTGCGACGCAAGGGGAGGTTCGTCCGCGCACCGACATCAATCTGACCGCACAGGTTTCCGGTCGTATTGAACGCACCTCGGACGCCTTTGTTGATGGCGGCGCCTTTAAAGAAGGCGATCTCCTGATCAAGATCGAAGATGCAGATTATCGCCTGCAGGTGACGAGCGCCGGCGCGCGCGTCGCGCAGGCCAAAGAGATTCTGAGCCGCGAAGAAGCCGAGTCTGCTCTGGCGCGACAAGATTTTGAAGAACTTGGCGTTGGCGAAAGCCCGTCGGATCTGACCCTTCGTCTGCCGCAGCTGGCGCAAGCGCGCGCAAACTACGAAGCGGCTGTCGCCGATAAAAGAGTGGCCCAGCTTAATCTTGAACGAACCGAAATTAGAGCGCCCTTTCCTGGTCGTGTGCGTCAGCGTCTTGCCGGACCCGGCCAATTTGTAGCGCCAGGCGCACAGCTGGGGCGGATCTTCTCAACGGATTTTGCAGAAATTCGCTTGCCCCTTACCGATAATGATCTGGCGAAGCTCGGCCTGCCTGTCGCCTTCAACGAAACAGAAGACAATCCGGGTCCGGCCGTCGACCTTTCGGCGGTGATCGGCGGTGAGCTACACAACTGGCGCGGGCGCATCGTGCGCACCGATGGCGCGATTGACCCCGCAACACGTCAAATCTCCGCCATCGCAGTTGTCGAAGACCCGTATGGCGCCGGCGCCGACGGCGATACGCCCCTCGCCATCGGTCTTTTTGTCGATGCATTGATCGAAGGCAAACCCTATGATGGCGCGATCGTCCTGCCACGCTCGGCGCTCTACGGCATTGACCGCGTTTATGTCATCGGCGCAGGCGATATTCTTGAAGAGCGCGCCGTGCGCGTTGTTTCCAGCGCGCGTGACACCATCACCATCGCCAGCGGCATTAATCCCGGTGAGCGCGTCGTAACCTCACCCCTGCGAGGGGCCGGATCAGGCGATAAAGTTCTGCCAACCGATCCTCTTGATGGCTCCAGCCGCTCCGCTGAAGACGAGGCTATCGCGGAAAGCCTGGACGATGCAGCAGCGGCTAGCGAAGTCGCAGAAAAAGTAAGCTCAAGAGGTTAAAACGTGCACGGATTGATTACATGGTGGTCCAAAAACGGCGTCGCCGCCAACCTGTTGATGATCGCCATCATCATTACGGGCGCCCTCGCGTTTCTCCGGATCGAGCGTGAAGTCTTTCCAAGCGCAACTTTCAACGGCGCCACTGTCAGCGTCATTTGGCAGGGCGCCAGCCCCCGCGATGTCGAAGAACAAATCATCTTCCGCATTGAGGAAGCGATTTCCGATGTTGACGGCATTGAGCATGTGGAAGCAACCGCCCGCGAAGGCATTGCGACTGTCAACATTGAGGGGCGCGACTCTGTTGACCAGACCCAGTTCCTCAACGAAATCAAGAACCGCGTCGACGGAATTTCAACCTTCCCGACAGACGCCTTCCCGCCGGTCGTACAGCTTTGGCGTAACGAAGACGGCGCCATGTTCATGGGCGTTTATGGCGACCTGACGGAGCGAGAGCTTAATCGCCTTGTGCGCGAGCTACGAGACGAAGTTGCGCAAATTCCCGGCGGTTCGCCACTGGTCAATATCTGGGGCGACAGTAAAGAAGAGGTCTCAATCGAAGTCTCGGAAGAGGCGCTGCGCCGTTTCAACCTGACTTTTGACGACGTCGCACGCGCTGTTCGCGGCTCTTCGATCAACCTGTCAGGCGGGCAGGTTCGCACCGATACCGGCAATATTGCAATCGGGGTTCGTTCTCTTGCCGACACTCAGGAAGAATTTGAACGCATTGTCGTCCGCCAGCAAACCGACGGCTCTGTCATACGCGTCAGCGATGTTGCAACTGTCATTGACGGCTTTGAAGACCGAAAGCAAAAACGCGCATTGAATGGCCAGCCGGCTATTCTCATGCAAATCGTCGCGCCGGAAGAGCTGAATATTGTTGAGCTGTCGCGCGCCGTGAACGGCTGGGTCGAAGAAAAAAACGAAGAGCTTGGCGATACTGCGCAGATTTATGTCTGGTTCGATACATCAGACATTTATTTCGGACGGATGCAGCTTGTATCGTCCAACGCCGTAATCGGCCTCATCCTCGTTCTGATCATTCTGCTCTTGTTCCTCAGGCCGACCGTCGCATTCTGGGTTACGGTCGGCATCGCAGTCTCCTTCGCCGGCGCTTTTATTTTCATGCCAATGACCGGCGTGTCCCTGAACATCCTTTCTCTATTCGCATTCCTCCTGGTGATCGGGGTCGTTGTCGATGACGCCATCATTGTCGGCGAGAGCATTCACAATGAAGTCGAAGAAGGAAAACACAAAGGCGTCGACGCCGCCATTATCGGCACGCAGCTTGTCGCTAAACCGGTCCTGTTTGCAGTTCTGACAACGATGATCGCGTTCAGCCCATGGCTCTTTATTGGCGGCGGGACGGCGCAATTTACAAAGCACATCACACTCACTGTAATTTTTGCGTTGATATTCTCACTGGTTGAAAGCTTTTTCATCCTGCCCTCACACCTCGCGCATATGAAGCCACAGAACCAGCATGGGGTTTATTACCGCATGCAGAGTGTTTTTTCCGAAGGCATCATGACTTTTGCCGATCGGGTTTACCGGCCAATCGTGACGCTGGCGGTGAAAGCGCGATACATAACCGCCGCCGCCTTCACGATTGCGTTCTCGGTCGCAGTCGCGTTGATGGCGCAAGGCTGGGTCGCTTTTAAATTCAGCCCGGAAGTGCAAAGCACGTTCATTTCTCTTGAGGTGCGCCTGCCCGAAGGCTCGTCATTCAATCGAAGCCTGCAGATCTTTGAGGAGGTCGAAGCCGCCGCCGAACGCATGAAGGCCGCAAAAGGCCAGGTCGATGGCGTTGAGTATGTCCAATCAATTTACGTGCGCGCCGATGAAGGTCAGGTGACGTCTTATGTAACCATCATCGAGTCTGACAAGCGCGATGAATCTTCTGAAGAAGTCGCAGAGTATTTCCGCGATGAGGTCGGTGAAATACCCGACGCGGAAGAAATCAATATCGGATACACCATCAACAACAGCGGCCCGGATTTGTCTTTTGGCGTTGAAGCGGATGAGCTTGAGGATTTGCGCCTCGCGACCCTCGATGTTCAGAATTACCTGACGTCGCTTCCCGGTGTTTATGATATTCGCAACAATTTGCAGTCGGCGACCGACGAGCTTCGTATTGAGCTAAAGCCCGGCGCAGAACGTTTCGGCCTGACCCTGGCGGACGTATCGCGGCAGGTGCGACAGGCGTTTTTCGGTGAAGAGGTTCAGCGCCTGCCCCGCGACGGACAGGATGTGCGCGTCATGGTGCGTTACCCGGAAGCGGCAAGAAGTTCGCTTGCTACCCTCGACGATATGCGCATCCGTACGGCGGATGGGCGCGAGGTTCCGCTGACGACCGTGGCCACCGCCTCATTCGAACCCAGCTTTAAGCGCATCGACCGGCGCGACCGAAAGCGCGCCGCGCGCATCTCCGGCGAGATTCGCGACGGCGTTGACCGGGCCGCCATCATGAAATCGTTCCAACAAGACTTTGTGCCCGAATGGCGCGCCCGCCACCCGGAAGCGTCACTCGCCCAGCGCGGGGATCAGGAAGCCCAGGCCGAATTCATTGGCGAATTCCTATCGCTTTACGCCGTCGCCCTGTTCGCCATGTATATGCTGCTCGCCATTGCGTTCAGTTCCTATTGGCAACCGTTGCTTGTCATGACGGCTATTCCGTTCGGTTTCATGGGGGCGATGTTCGGTCACTTCCTGTTCGGGATCGATTTCGCTCTCTTCTCCTTCTTTGGGGTCGGGGCCGCCGCCGGCGTCGTCGTCAACGACAACCTTGTCCTCATCGACTATGTAAACCGGCTGCGCGCCAATGGCGAAGGCGCCCTCGCCGCCCTGGTAAAGGCCGGGGTCGGACGTTTCCGGCCGATCATGCTGACCTCGTTCACGACGTTTATCGGGCTATTGCCGATCATGTTTGAGACGTCCACGGACGCCCAGTTCCTCAAACCCACGGTGGTGGCGCTGGCCTTCGGCGTCTTCTTCGCAACCGCCGTCACCCTGATTTTCGTGCCGGCGATGTATGCGGTCGGGGCCGACATCGCCCGCTTCTATCGCTGGGCCTGGACCGGCGAAAAGCAGCCGAAAATCGGCGACGGCGCGTCGCAGGGCAGCGACTTTGCAGAATCGCATCCGCATGGGCATCATGAGGAAGAGGAAACCGAAGACGCGAAAGCGTTGAGCGGGCGCGACCCCAAGAATCCATTGTGGGGGCCAGCTGAGTAAAACCCGCCGGAAAACGTTAACCTTATATTAACACCTTGATGAGATGTTAAAAATATCTTCTCCCGAGAAGATACCCCACCATACCCCACGACAGTGAGTACCGGCCCCGCTTCCCCCAAGGCGGGGCCGTCTCGCATCTAATGCGTCCATTTTCACACAAGAATGCTGAAAATTCCCCGTTCATCATATTTTCGGGTGGATTTGCCCATAGCGCTTTGCTATATCCGCCGCCTCCAACGGCATTCCCCGATAGCTCAGTTGGTAGAGCAGCTGACTGTTAATCAGCTTGTCACTGGTTCGAGTCCAGTTCGGGGAGCCATTCATCCTTAAAAAAAAACAACGATATATTCCACCCAATGTTGGCGGCGAGATTTCAGCTTTCGCTGTGCCGCCGCTGAGCTATCAATAGAATCTGTAAAAAAATTTTGCCCCAAAATGCAAAATCCAACGGCGCAGAGCTTAGAAATCACCGTTCACCCAGGTTATTCGATTGACCGTGATCTCTGCGGGTGAAGAAAGAATCCACCATGTTGCCCGGACGAAACAATATCCGTGTCTTGCAAGCACCCCCGTTACCGCCTGCTTGTAACCGTTGTGCATGCCTGCCCAGTCTCGCTTTTCCCGATAGGCGATCGTTTTTGGATGAATGCCCGCTTCACCTGCAAGCTCATATTGCGTGGCGCCCGCAAGTGTGCGAGCAGCTTTTAATTGCAACCCGCTTCTAAATTCCTGCATGCCGTTCATACGCTTGCCAGGCAGACTAAGTAGCCGATGCATCCTGGTCGCCAAAATCATCAGAGCGGACGTAAGAAATTTATCCCCTTAGAGACAACAATATAAAAAGCGAACATTCCAGATTCACGTCCGACGCATCGCCGGCAGAACTAAGAGCTACTTCCAGATACATCCAGCTACGCATACATCGTCTCATTTGCCGTAGTTCTGCACAGCCGGGGAAATGACCGAAGAAAACCCTTGAGGCTTTACAACATAAACAGAGCATTCGACTTTATCGATCACGCTTTCAGCCGTATTGCCGATGAACAGTCCGGAGACGCCGCTGCGATTCGCGCTGCCGATAAACAGAATGTCCGTATCAAGAGCCTTTATCCCTGCCACAAGAGCCTGATCGGCGATCCCCATAACGAGATGCGGCGTAAACGTAATGCCGGTCTGGCTGTAATGCCGTGACGCTTCCTCTTTGAATTCCTCCAACCAGGATTCAGAGTTTTTTCGCCATTCCTCAACATAGGCTGCAACTTCCTTCGGGGTCCATCCGGCCCGGGGCGATTCCAGGAAATTCGCTCCTACGACGGAACAGGCATGCAGTAGCTGTATTTCGCTAATGCCGAAACGCAGGGCGAACGCCACAGCATTGTCCAGCAGCGCCGCCGCCATCGTGTCAGCCTCCGCCTGCCGCTGGCCTGAGACGTTCGGACTGTCGACAGCGACGACCAGCGACTTTGGCGGAACGGGCGTTTCAGCACGCAATATCCAAACCGGGACAGGACATTTTCGTATAAGCTTCTTTTCGACGGCGCCAAATACCGGGGACGGCTGCAATGCTGCGCGGTCCGCGGTCTTGACCACAATATCGGCATTGCGGAGCAGCGCCGCCTTGATAATTTCATCGGCGACTGCGCCGGAGAGAAGATCGATCTCCGCTTCTATATGAAGGCCGGCAGCCACTCGTTCGAGCCTTTGTTTTAGATCCTGCAACAGCGCCGCTTCAGCCTCTTTCGCCCGAGAAGAAACTGCCGGGTTTGATATTGCGGCCCTGAATTCGGGCGCCACACCCACAATCGTTACCTTGGACGACCCGCCCTTCGCCCAGAGGGCGATCGCGGTGGTCAGCGCCTCCACCTGGTCGTCTTGATCGACTGCCGCCAAAATGCACATCCCGGGCATTAAACTGCTTCCTTTCATCATCGTTGAGGTTATGGTTTTGCGCACATCAAGGTGTGATGGCGATTTTTAAAACACCATCGGACTGCTCGGCGAACAGCTCATAAGCGTGTTCGATATCATCGAGCCGGTGGCGATGCGTGACGAGACGACTTGCATCGAAGCGCCCGGCAGCGATAACATTTATCAGGCGGCGCATGCGTTCCTTGCCGCCCGGACAGAGCGTTGAACGTATCGTATGATCGCCGAGACCGGCGGCGAACGCGTCGAGCGGAATCTGAAGATCGCTTGAATAAACGCCAAGCGATGAGAGGACGCCGCCTGGCCTCAGGACGCGCAGCGCCGCTTCAAAGGTCCCCTGAAGACCGAGCGCTTCAATGGCGACGTCGACGCCGCGTCCGCCGGTAATGCGCCGGATGGCCTCGACCGGGTCTTCCTTTCGGAAATCGACAACAACGTCGGCGCCCATTTCCTTCGCCGTTTTGATTCGCTCCGGCACGGTTTCAACCGCGATGATCTGCGAGGCGCCCATCAGCTTTGCGCCGCCGGTGGCGCATAGACCGATTGGTCCTTGCGCGAAAACCGCAACCGTATCGCCAATCTTGATTCCGCCCGACTCGGCTCCGGAAAATCCGGTCGACATAATGTCGGGGCACATCAAGACCTGTTCGTCGGTTAAATCGTCCGGCACCGGGGCAAGGTTCGCCTGGGCATCGGGCACGCGGAGATACTCCGCCTGTGCGCCGTCTATCGTGTTGCCGAAGCGCCAACCGCCGATCGCCTCATATCCATGTGGCGCGTCCCGTCCGCATTGGGCGTGCTGTCCGCTCAGGCTGGCGTTCGACCATCCGCAAGGCGTGATGGCGCCGGCGATGACGCGCTGACCTTCTTCATAGCCGGTAACCGCGGACCCCAACTTCTCAATGACGCCGACCGGTTCATGTCCGATGATAAGGCCTCGCTCGACCGGGTATTCGCCTTTCAGAATATGGACGTCGGTGCCGCAGATCGTTGTTGTCGTAATGCGAACCAACGCATCAAGAGGTCCAATCTCCGGAACCGGCCGGTCATCAAGCGCAATCCGTCCAGGCTCGACAAATATCGTAGCCTTCATCATTTGGGGCATGAGATCGTTCCGCTGTTTGGCGTCATTTCGCCTACAACATCACGCGCGGCGTTCGATGCGATTGATCTGCGTCAAACGGCGTTCAAAAAACCTCGCCTATCGTCAGCGCCGGTCGAAACTGGTCAAAGGGGCTCTGCGATGCTCAGTCGAAAATTCATGTCCGTTAAACAGGTGTCCGAACTATTACAGGTGGGAGAAACGACAATACGCAATTGGATTCATAGCTGTGAATTGCCGGCAATCGACGTCGGACGCGAGTGGCGAGTCGCGCCGAAAGAACTGGAAGCTTTTCTCGAGACACGCAGGCCGCAGGCGACCGGCGACGCTGCGAAAAACGTCATTTCTTAAAATCCAATTGGTTACATCGGCGTTTCATTCTCGGAGGAATAGACGTGTTGGAGACTACCGGTGTGGCGGAGGAAAAAGCGACTCCGGCGTTTTTCTCCATCGATAGCGAAACAACTCTCCGGTGTTTGAAAACAAGCACCGCAGGCCTGTCCAACGCAGAAGCTGAACGCCGGCTTGAGCATTACGGCCCGAACCGGCCACCGGAACCCGCTCAACGGAGCGCGATCATTCGGTTCCTGTCGCATTTTCACCATATCCTGATCTATGTGCTCATCGGTGCGGCGATTGTAACGGCGATCCTTGATCACCCTATCGACACGGCCGTCATACTCGCTGTGGTGTTTGCGAACGCCATCATCGGTTATGTGCAGGAGGGGCGCGCTGAGCGGGCAATGGAATCAATTCATCAAATGCTCGCGCCGCAAGCAACGGTGCTACGCGGCGGCAACCGCGTCAGCATCGATGGCGAAATGGTGGTTCCGGGCGATATCGTGCTTCTGGAACCGGGCGACAAGGTTCCGGCTGATATGCGGCTTGTCGCTACGCACGGATTGCATATTCAGGAAGCGATCCTCACCGGGGAGTCGGTTCCCGTTGAAAAAAATACGCGCGCAATATCTCCCGACGCTGCGCTCGGCGACCAGTCCTGCATGGCGTTCAGCGGCACATTGGCGACCAGCGGACAAGGACGCGGCGTGGTTGTAGCTACGGGCGCCGCGACCGAGATCGGCCGCATCAGCAATATGCTGTCCGAGGTTGAAAAGTTGACGACGCCGCTTGTCAGGCAGATGAATATTTTTGCGCGCTGGCTGACGCTGCTCATCCTGCTCCTTGCGGGAATCCTGTTAATCTTTGGGTATTTCGTGGAACATCACGAGTTTACCGAAATGTTCATGGCCGTCGTCGGCCTTTCCGTCGCCGCCATTCCTGAAGGGCTGCCTGCGGTTTTGACGATTACTCTGGCAATCGGCGTACAGGCGATGGCAAGGCGTAACGCTATTGTGCGGCGGTTGCCGGCCATCGAAACCCTGGGCTCGGTGTCGGTCATATGTACTGACAAGACCGGGACCCTGACGCTCAATGAGATGATGGTTGCTTCCGTCGCCATTGCAGATAATGAATACGTTGTGGACGGCGCCGGGTATGAGCCTGATGGCGCTATTACACTTGACGGCGCCCCCGTTCGCGATGGCGATGATCCCGGTCTGCGTGAGCTTTCCGTCGCAGCGGCGCTTTGCAACGACGCAGAGCTGATCGATCGCGAAGGCGTTTGGTCCGTTGACGGCGATCCGATGGAAGGGGCGCTGTTGGCCTTTTCGTCAAAGGTCGCGGACGACGCCGCGTCACGGTTTGCCGAGTGGACGCGTATGGACTCTATTCCCTTCGACGCGCGACATCGCTTCATGGCGACCCTTCTGCATGATGATAAGGAAGACGCCGTCATCTATGTCAAAGGCGCGCCTGAGCAGATTCTTGCCATGTGCGCGGACCAGCGATGCGAGGGGCCCGGCGCGGCGCCCCTTGACGAGGCCTATTGGATCAAAAGAGCCGATGAATTCGCAGCGAGGGGACAGCGCGTCCTGGCGATCGCAACACGTATAGCGGAAAGAGGACGTCGGTCGCTTACCTTTGCGGACGTCGAAGGTTCATTGACCCTGCTCGGCCTAGTTGGTTTAATCGATCCGCCGCGGCCAGAGGCGATCCATGCAGTAGCCGAATGCCAAAACGCCGGCATCCGTGTAAAGATGATCACCGGCGATCATGCTGGGACGGCTGCTGCTATTGGTAAACAGATCGGGCTGAAACGTCCGGACAAAGTCCTAACCGGCGCCGATCTTGATCGCATGGACGATTCCGAACTCGCTTTTGCAGTAATGGAGACTGACATATTCGCACGCACGAGCCCGGAACATAAACTACGACTCGTTATAGCGCTTCAATCGCATGACCTTACGGTCGCGATGACCGGAGATGGTGTGAACGACGCTCCCGCGCTCAAGCGCGCGGACACAGGCGTTGCGATGGGCAAGAAGGGCAGCGACGCGGCCAAGGAAGCCGCCGAGATCGTTCTTGCCGATGATAACTTCGCTTCAATCGCCGCCGCCGTTCGCGAAGGCCGAACTGTTTACGACAACATCACTAAAGTTGTCGGCTGGGTATTGCCAACCAATGGCGGCGAAACACTGATCATCGTTGTTGCGCTTTTGGTTGGTATGACGTTGCCGGTGACGCCAATCCAAATTCTTTGGATTAACCTCATTACGGCGGTGACGCTCGGCATTGCGCTGGCGTTCGAACCGACGGAGAAAAACACGATGCGCCGGCCACCCCGCCCCCGGAACGCGCCGCTATTAAACGGCGACCTAGCCTGGCACGTCGTCCTAGTTTCGATACTGTTTCTGGTCGGGGTATTCGGCATATTCGCCTACGCCGTCGATAAAGGCTATTCAACGGAACTCGCACGCACGATCGCACTTAATGCGCTGGTCTCAATGGAGATCTTCCACCTGTTCTTTATTCGAAACATATACGGGACGTCGCTCACCTGGACGGCGGTGCGGGGTACAAAGGTGGTGTGGGCGACTGTAATCGCCATCACCGCAGCGCAGTTCGCCATCACCTATTCACCGCCATTGCAGAGTATATTCGCAACACGCGCAATACCCATTTATGATGGCGTTCTCATTGTCGTTCTCGGTGCAACGCTGTTCGCTATTCTTGAGATCGAGAAACAACTTCGCTTGAGCGTGAAACGTTTCAATGATGGAAAAAATATAGCTGCAGGAAGGCGCACTTAATCCGCAGCGGACTGAACTCTCACCTCTACGCACTCGTTGAATGCAGGTTCGGCCTGGTTACAGAATGCAAATCCAAAGTGTTTTCACTCAACAATCGAAGATATCCGAAGATGTCGCCTCAGCCCGCGTCTGCGCTTCGCCGAGGTCGCAGTCTTTTGCTTGTCCTCGAACTCCTCATGGATGATCTCAACGAGGCTGACGAGCTCGCACTGCTTGCATTCAGGCAGATGATCGAGATCAGCTCTTAAGGGCGTGGTCTCCAAAGCGTGACGAGCGTCCTTCATCGGGCGCAAGGTTTTTATATAGGCTGATCCGAAAAGCATCGAAACCCGGCCGGGCCAAAGAAGGCGCACTTTATTGACGCCGCACAAAAACGCATCGGCGGCGTTCAACGCCTGACCGGCAGCATTCGCCAGATCAGGCCGTTACGCTTCACAAACTGATGATAGAGGGCGGCGCCGACATGCAGGACCAGAAGAGCGGTCATTACATCGGCCGAAAATCCATGCAGAGAATTGACCGTGTCCGCGGCGGCTTCGTTGTTCCGGAGCCAGCCTGAAACATCAACCCATCCGAAGGCCCGAACGGGATAGGAAACGAGGCCGGAAAGAATAAATCCAAACGTCGGCGAAATGATAAACAGCGCGTAAAACGCTTTCTGGACAATAGCGCTGGCCCTAGCGCGCCACACAGGCTCATTGGGGATTGGCGCCGGGCGAGGCCGGCTGCGGCGCCAATAAAACCGCAAAGCGGCCAGAACAATAATCAATGCGCCAAGTCCGGCGTGGAGTTGAATTTTCTATTCCACGGTATGGTCCGGCAATTCCTCAAAATGGCTGAAGAAAATCAAATAAACAAGGATCGCCGCCATCACCCAATGGAGTATCTGGGCGACGAGGTCATAGCGCGAAGCTGTTTCCGCCCTGTCTCGCATCGGTTTCGCATCCATCAACACCGCCTACGCCGACTATCGGTTTTTGCTCAAACCTTCTTAAACGCGCACGGCGCCCGGTTTGATATGACCCATATCAAGTCTTGCAATAGCGGCGATAGAGAATTTGCACGATCTCCTCCGCCGTCTCATCGGCGATCTGGTAATAAACCGACTGAGCTTCTCTGCGCGTCGCCACCAAACCTTCCTGACGAAGGCGCGCCAAATGCTGCGACACCATGGCCTGACGCAAGCCGAGCGCATCGGTGAGTTCCGACACGGACTTTTCACCGTCCGCCAGAGCGCAGAGCAACATAAGACGCGTCGGACTCCCAATCGCTTTGAGCAATTGCGACGCGGTCTCAACATTTTTTTCCATCAATTCGAGTTTGGCCATCTTGAATATTGTTATATTCGCATATATGAATAATACAACATAGCCGCATACAAATAATTCTGCGGCGCATTTGATTCAGCGCAACGACAATACCGCATTCGCTGGATAACGAAACCGGGAACGAAGGAGAAAGCTATGAATGTGGATCGCATGGTGTTCGCTTTCGCGGGATTGGTCGTGCTTACCGGTCTCGGACTTGGTCTTTGGGCGCACCCATTATGGTTCCTGCTGACCGCTTTTGCAGGCCTGAACATGTTTCAGGCGGCTTTTACAGGATTTTGTCCCGCAGCAAAAATCTTCAAGGCGCTCGGCGCAAGACCCGGCGCAGCATTTCAATAAGCGCCTGTCGGCGGAGAGGACGGCGAGATGAGCTATCTTTCGGAACGCGCTGCAGACCGCCCATCTGTCGCGATGTGGATCGCCGGCGCCTTTGCAGCAATTATGATCGCCCTGGTCGCCGCGCCGTCGCTCGCGCCATCGGCCTTTCCGTTTCTCAACGCTCTCAAAGTCGATACAGACCCTGAAAATATGCTCAGCGTGGATGAGCC
>CBDDKD010000043.1:0-77500 GCA_965230025.1 Hyphococcus sp. | reverse complement strand
TAAAGCAACGCCTGTAATGACGGGCAGTCCGACCAGTGCGTCTGCTGCGTTCGGTGCGACTACGCTAGCGACGAAGCCGCCGGCGAAGAGCGCCAAGGGTTGCGTGACAATAATGAGGGTCAGTGTACTAACAATTTCCACCACCCCATCGCCGGGCGCCTGACCGGTTTTTTTGAAGAACCGGGTGAAGGCGACTTCTAAAAGCGCAAACATCACGAAAATGGCGAAGATGATGAGTAATTCCGGCTTCATGGCGGTTGCGTTCCTGATCTGGCGAGCGGTCTGGCCCCGGTCTCCTTGATCTAGCCTTCTGGCGGAGGTAAGAATGCTAAGAACTTAGCATTCTGAGCTTATGCCCGATCTTCTCGATTTCGGTGGCGCGCCGCTGATGGAATTTGCGCCCCGGCGTTTGCGCGAGAAAATCCGCGCCACGGCGACGGCGGTTCGGTATCAGGATGGCGCTGTTATCCATGCCCATGGCGATGACAAGCCAGGACTTTCGATCGTGCGATCCGGTGCGGTTCACTTCGGGCTTGTGGATGCGGATGGAACCTATATTGCGACCTCTCTGCTTGGGGTGGGGCATTGCTTTGGTGAGGCGACTCTTTTTGCCGGGCGTGCGCGGACCCATGACGCGGTCGCTGTTGGCGATACCGTTATTGATCAGATCGACAAGGCGCGTTTTGATCGGTTGTTTGATCAAGAACCTGATCTTGCTCGCGCCTTGTTGAATGCAACAACCCGGCGGCTTTATAGCGCGCTTGATTTCATGGATGATCTGCGGCGCTTGCCGCTTCCGGTGCGCACCGCGAAGCTGGTTGCGTTGATGGCGAACTCAGCAAAACAGGATGGCTCTATTGCTTGTAACCAAGCCGACCTTGCATTCACGCTTGGTGTCTCGCGCGTTTCTGTCGGTAAGGCGCTTGGCGATTTGCAAAAGGAAGGCATATTGAAACTGGGCTATGGAAAGATAGACATTCCCAGTCGGGCGCGCCTTCATGAATGGATTGCAGACCGCTCGGCATAGAGTTTTCCAAGACTGCGTTGAAAGGTATGGCGACACAATGAGCGACGAACAAGCAATGGCTCGCATCGACAAGCTGGAAGAGCGTTCCGCCTTACAGGAACAGGCGATTGACGACCTTTCCGACGCCGTGACCGAACAGTGGAAACTGATCGAGACTCTGAAGCGCGATGTCAGCCGGTTGACTGACGAATTGAAAGAAGTCGAGGCGAATATCGAAAAGGGCGGTGAACGTGAGCCGCCGCCACCGCATTACTAACCAGTCGCTAAATCTTCTGATTGTACTCGCCGACTTCCGGGTGCTTTTGCAGTTCCGCGTCGAGTTCGGCGAACATTGCTTTCATATTCTTTTCCGATGTCGGGCTTTCGATGACGACGACAAGCTCCGGCTTGTTCGATGAAGCACGAACAAGACCCCAGGTGCCGTCCTCGGCGGTGATGCGCACGCCGTTAACCGTTACCACATCGCGGATTTTCTGTCCGATAATCTCACCACCGGCTTGCGCGCGGTCTTCGAACGCTTTGACGACTTTCTCAACGACACCATATTTTGTCTCGTCAGCGCAATGAGGCGACATGGTTGGCGATTGATAGGTTTTCGGCAAACTCTTGCGCAAATCCGAGAGCTTCTTATCCGGATTGTTATCAAGCATTTGTAGCAGCGCGATCGCCGCAACTAAGCCATCGTCATAGCCGCGACCGACTGGTTCGTTAAAAAAGAAGTGCCCGGACTTTTCGAATCCGGCAAGCGCGCCCATCTCGTGGCTTTTGCGCTTAATATAGGAATGACCGGTCTTCCAGTATTCCGTCCGGGCGCCGTTCGCCTGCAGAACTGGGTCAGTGACGAAAAGGCCTGTGGATTTCACATCGACAACAAATTGCGCGCCGGGATTTTGCGCGGAAAGATCCCGGGCGATCAACACGCCAATCTTGTCAGCGAAAATTTCCTCGCCTTCATCATCGACGACGCCGCAACGGTCTCCATCACCGTCAAAGCCGAGCGCCACATCGGCGCCATGCTCCTTGACGGCGACCTGCATCGCACGAAGC
This sequence comes from Hyphococcus sp., assembly GCA_965230025.1. Lineage (GTDB taxonomy): Bacteria > Pseudomonadota > Alphaproteobacteria > Caulobacterales > Parvularculaceae > Hyphococcus. The sequence continues at coordinate 75,426 of CBDDKD010000043.1, read as the reverse complement.
ATCTCCATGTCTTCAGGGTTCGGATTATAGCGGGGGAAGGTATGGTCAAGTTCCGCATCCATCGGAATGACCTCAAGGCCCATGCGCTCCAGCGTTTCGGGCGCATAGGCGCCGGCTGTCCCATTTCCGCAGGCGGCAATGACTTTCATCTTCCGCGAAAATGAAACGCCCTCGACGAGATCGGCGATATATCGCTCGCGCATGCCTTCGATGAACTTATAAGCGCCGCCGTTGAAGGATTTATATTCGCCGCCAAGGACGATTTCTTTCAGGCGGCCCATCTCGTCGGGCCCGAATGTGAGGGGGCGCGCCGCGCCCATCTTAACGCCTGTCCAGCCATTTTCGTTGTGGCTAGCCGTCACCATCGCGACGCACGGGATATCGAGATCGAATTGTGCGAAATAAGCGACTGGCGACAGCGCCAGACCGATATCGTGAACCTCGATCCCAGCAGTCATGAGGCCGACGATCAGCGCCTGTTTGATCGACGTGGAATAGCCGCGGAAATCATGGCCGACCACGATCTTCGGTTCTTTTCCCATCTCACGGATCAGCGTGCCGAGGCCTTGCCCCAACGCTTGAATGCCAAGGAGATTGATCTCCTTTTCGAATACCCAGCGGGCGTCATACTCGCGAAACCCCGTGGCCTTAACCAAAGGCGTCACTTCATAGGCGAGAGTGTTGGCTTTCAGATCGGCGCGAGGCGCAGGCAGCATATGTCCAAATCCTTCTTGAGAATCCGGCGGACAATAGCGCTAGAAATCGAATAGGCAACCGAGGTCAGGGCAGGGCCTAGCGGCTTAGAAATCGAGACTGATCCAGCTCTCCTGATCCTCGAAATCCGCATTGGCCGGGAGCGCCACCGTGTCATAGGTTCCATCGTCCAGGCGGCCGTAATAAACGTCAAACATGATGCGCCAGCCATCGCGCCCGAAATGATTAAGGTCGAATTGCACTTCGCGCGCCGGCGCCGGCAGGAAGCGTGTTTCCCCTTCCTCAGCGGAGTTGAACCGCACCGGGTTGCTCCACCAGCCTTCGGCGGTCCACCATTCGAATTCCGGCCAGCCCGAGGGCGACCATTCGCGATCGCCGACTTTCGCTGAGACATGAATGTTGAGAGGCGTTTTCTGCTTGTCCGTCACCAGATATCCTTCAAATGTGCCGTAACCATCCTCCGGATAGGTAATGCACATCATGAGATAGCGGTCCAACTTTTTGATCCGCAGCGTGTGCCCTTGATTTGATGAGACGAGAGCGGCGTCGGTCCATTCGCTTGTCTCGCACTTTCCGTCCATAAGGATTGGCGCGCCTGACGGCGGGGCTATTGATTCGGCCAGGACGGGTGTTGTGGGTAATAGCGGCAGTAAAAGCCAGAAGCGGGCGTTTGGCATGTTTGTCTCCGATCACTTCTGTCTTCCTAGCGATTGAAACAATCTATAGCAGCAGCCGAGCGACCAATGGTTATTCGGCTGGGTCAAAACGAAATTTCGCCTGTGGAAGATTTTGATCGCCCATGGATTGGTCAGACTATACGCATTCAGCTAACGGGCGTGACAAGCAGAGCGTCTATGGCCATAGTCCGCCATCACGGGACCTGTCGCATGGGGCGGCGTACAGCAAGAAAAATACCCTATGGAATTGCCTTTTGACTTTAGTCAGATCGGTTTGCGTGGGCAAAGCGCAATCGGGCTTGTCGCCTTCGTCTTCATTGCATGGCTGTTTTCAAGCGGTAAAAGCCGGTTTCCGTTCTTCAGCGCTGTCTGGACAATCGCCGCGCAGATAGTGATCGCGGCTTTTCTCTTGTTTGTGCCGCCCGCGCGCGCGGCGCTGCAGTCGCTGCGGTCTGTCGTTGAGGCTCTGCAGGCGGCGACGCAAGTCGGCACCTCCTTTGTCTTCGGGTATCTTGGCGGCGCTGAGGCGCCATTCGAAGTCACCAACCAGGCGGCGATGTTCAATTTCGCTTTTGGCGCCTTACCGCTGGTGATCTTTTTCTCTGGCCTGTCCGCCTTGTTGTGGCATTGGGGCGTGTTGAAGTTTTTCGTGCGCGGTTTTGCGTTTCTGCTCGAAAAGATATTCCGGGTCGGCGGTGCGGTGGCGTTATCATCGGCGGCAAACACCTTTTTGGGGCAGACCGAAGCGCCGCTGATGGTCCGTCCATATCTGGAGCGTGTTACGCGCTCTGAGCTTTTCATTATCATCACCGGCGGATTCGCGACGGTCGCCGGGTCGGTGATGGCGGTTTATGCGATCATCCTGCGCGACATTGACCCTTCCGTACTTGGTCACATCATCGTTGCGTCAATCATTTCCGTGCCGGCGGCGATCCTGATGGCGCAGATTATCCTGCCTGCCGAGCGAGAACAGACGCCTACCCCCGCCGACGCGGCTGATGATTTCGGCTACGCCAGTTCCATGGACGCCTTTGTGCGCGGCGTAACCGACGGCTTGTCGCTTTATCTCAATATTATCGCCGCACTGATCGCGTTCACCGCTTTTGCCGCGCTGATCAATATCATGCTTGGCGTTGCTCCGGATATCGCCGGCGCGCCGTTATCGCTGGAGCGTATTCTCGGCTGGGTGTTTGCGCCGCTGATGTGGCTCGCAGGCGTCCCGTGGAGCGAAGCCTTTGACGCCGGCTCGCTGATGGGGATCAAAACAGCCGTCAATGAACTCGTCGCCTATGTATCGCTTGCTGATGTTGAAGACGGGACATTCAGTGAGCGGAGTTATCTTATTCTTATTTATTCACTTTGCGGTTTTGCGAACTTTGCAAGCCTCGGGATTGTGATTGGCGGCCTTACCGTACTTGCACCGAATCGGCGTCAGGATGTTATCAATCTGGCGCCGCGCGCCCTTGTCGCTGGTACGCTGGCGACTTTGATGACCGGCGCCGTCATTGGTCTGATCTGGGTTGGTTAGGTCATTTCTTCATTGTTCACATATGCGGCGCCATAAGTGAAAATGCCTGGCCGGCGGTTTAAATGTCTGGCGGCGAGGACTAGCTTGCGGTCCTCATTGTAGTGAAACGCAGGGACAGGGTTTCTGATGACCAAACCAATTGATCTATATTATTGGCCGACACCGAATGGCTGGAAGATCACGATCTTCCTTGAGGAGGCAGGCCTCGATTACAATATCAATTACGTCAATATCGGCGCCGGTGAACAGTTCGAACCGGATTTTCTGGCGATATCGCCAAACAACCGTATGCCGGCGATCGTTGATCATAAGGGGCCCGGCGGCGATCCTATTTCAGTTTTTGAATCCGGCGCCATCCTGCAATATCTCGGGCGTAAGACAGGCAAGTTTTATCCAGGCGATGAACGCGCACGCGCGCAGGTCGATGAGTGGCTGATGTGGCAAATGGGCGGCGTCGGGCCGATGCTTGGTCAGTTTCATCATTTCCATCACTATGCGCCGGAGCAAATTGACTACGCCATGACGCGCTACGCCAACGAGGCGCATCGCCTTTATGGTGTCTTGAATAAGCGTCTTGAAAAAAATGAGTACGTGGCGGGTGATTATTCTATTGCTGACATGGCGATCATTTCGTGGACAACCTTGTGGGAGCGTCACAATATAGAACTGAAGGACTTTCCGCACTTCAATCGCTGGCGGGAGGCCTTACTGGCCCGGCCCGCAGTGCAGAAAGGGCTGGTTGTCGGTGCGGAAAAACGCATGAATCTTGCGGACAATGAAGAGGCCAAGAAGGTGTTATTTGGTCAGCGCGGAAACTGAAACACGATGAGTGAAAGCGGCAATCGAAATCGCAGCTGGAAAAAGGGCGGCTGTCATTGCGGCGCTGTGCAGTGGGAAGCGGAAACCGACGATGACATCGTCATTGATGAATGCAACTGTTCCATGTGCGCCGCAGTGGGTTTTCTCCACCTCATCGTACCGAAGTCCAGATTCCGCCTGATCAAAGGTGATAAACAGCTTACGGAATACACGTTCAATACTCGTGTCGCCAAACATCTTTTTTGCAGCACTTGCGGTGTGAAGTCATTTTACGTGCCGCGCTCTAATCCGGACGGTTACTCGCTTAATCTACGATGTATGGATCGCGATCAATTTTCTTCCATTACAATCCGCCCCTTCGACGGTCAAAACTGGGAGGCGAATGCGGATAAATTGGCGCATCTGTCGAAGGACGATGACTGAACGACTTTCTATGTTATTGAAAAAAGTACGCGCTTGCCGGCATTGCGTTGAGGAACCTGTTGGCGCGCCATTACCTCATGAGCCGAGACCGGTTGTGCAGGCGGCGGTGAGTGCGCGTATTGCAATCTTTGGTCAGGCGCCGGGCACGCGCGTTCACGCAAGCGGCAAGCCGTTTACCGATCCATCGGGTGACCGCCTTCGCGACTGGCTCGGCATTGGGGAAGACATTTTTTATGACGAAAAACGCGTTGCGATTATCCCGATGGGATTTTGCTTTCCGGGTCTCGATGCGAAAGGCGGCGATCTGCCGCCGCGGAAGGAATGTGCGCCGTTATGGCGTTCGCGACTAATGGCGGCGTTGCCGAATCTGCAGACAGTAATTCTTGTTGGGCAATATGCGCAGAAATGGCATCTTGGAAAAGGTGCAAAGAAGACACTGACGGAGACGGTCGGCGCTTGGGCTGATTATGCACCGACGTACTTTCCGACGCCACATCCGTCATGGCGAAACAATGCGTGGCTGAAGAAAAACCCATGGTTTGAGGCCAATTTGCTCCCCGTGCTTAGAGAGAAGGTTCGAGAGACTTTGCGTTAGGGCTTATGCGACTCAAGTTTTTCAAGGACTGAAGCAACGCGGCGGAGTGTGTCGAGATCTCTCTGAGGTAAAACTGACAGCTCTCCAGCGATTATATCGAGGCGTCGCCGCCGCCCGTCTTCAACAAGGCGCTTTCCTTTTGGCTCTGCTGAAACGACTACGACGCGCGCATCGTCTGCATCGCGTTTACGCACAGCCAGTTTCGTCTTTTCGAGCGCCGTCACAATTCTTGATATGGCTGGCGGCGACACTTGCTCCATTTCCGCCAAACGATTGACAGTTTGTGGGCCTGCATATGTCAGTATAGAGAGTAATGAAAGTCGCTCCGGGCTGAGATCGGATTGCTTGTCGGCTTCACGGGCGCGCCGAAGGAGATGAATACAAAGGGAGTGAAGCGCATTTGCGGTCTCTAAGAGCTTAGACGGGGCGGCGCCAGCAGGCAGGGGTGGGATTGACAAAATACTTAACCATGTTAAATAATAAGGAGATTAAATAATTTAGCGAGGCTTGAAAGCGATGCAAGATGCAGCGCCCGCATTCATACAATCGGTCGGTCAGATTCATATCAGTGTGAAAGATTTCAATCGAGCGAGAACTTTTTACAAGGATGTGCTTGGGCTGCCCATGATCTTTGATATTCCCGAACAGGAAATGGCGTTTTTTGATTGCGGTGGTGTCAGAATTTATCTCGGCGCGCCAAGCAGTCCCGAATATGCTGCGAATTCGTTCCTGTATTACCGCGTCAAGGATATCGAAACCGCGCATCAGTCGCTCTCGCAGGCTGGGGTGGAATTCCTGCATGGCCCGCGTGTTGTGAACCGGGCGCAAGACCATGAGTTATGGATGGCAGGTTTTCAGGACAGCGAAGGAAACTATGCACAGCTCATGGAAGAAAGAGCTTTGCCGCAATAAGCTTTCTCTGCTTGAGGTGACGCCACAACTCAGCAGTACATTACCGGCGATATTGCCGCCAGTCATCAAACCGCGCATAGATAATGAATAGCGCCGCCAGGATGATCAGAATTAACAGAGCGAACTGAATCTGCGCTTCCACAGCGTGGACTTCATGGGCTGAGGGGCGGTTCGGGTCGCCGATAATGATTTCGCCGGAATCGCTATCATCATTATCGAGAATAATCTCACTATCTTCATCGACGGACGCCGATGGGGCGCCGTCAAGCGAGTTTTTCGGAGGCGTGCTGCCTTCTCCGGCGGACGGGTCCTCGGTCATGCCGGTACCGTTCTCGATATTGGTTTCAATTTGATTCAGCTCTTCAGCGTTATCACGTCCGAGGGTCGATGCCGCCGCGCCGGCGCCGCCGGCGATGGTTGCGCCTTGAACGGTTCTGCTTTCTGCGACATTGCCGCGTCGAGGGGAATCTTCGACGGGTGTAATGCGGCTGTTTTGATCCAGCTCTTGTGGGTCACGAACAAGCGGTGGATCGACCGGGGTTATAAACAACGCCTTTTCCGCTGCACGTCGCCGCGTCAAGCCCAGGACCTCGCGCAAGACACCGCCGACAGTCGCCTTGTTCCACCAGGTGAGGGCTTCGGCGGCCGCCATTCGCATGCCGCGATTGAGCCTTTTCAATGCAGTCGAACGGCGGAATGCTTCAGCTCCGACATTATAGACGAAGCTCACCAGCGCATCGAATTCATTTTGATTGAGCGGCACATTGACCAGGCGGCTGACAGCGTCCTCTCGCGATTTCAAATCGCGCCGCAACAGCGCTTCCGCCTCGCGTTCGGTAATGCGTTGTCCCGGCTGCACATCAGGGCCGGTGTGTCCATAACCGATTGTCCATACACCGGCGATATCCTGATAAGCTTCAAGCTCCAGCCCCTCAAATCGCTTCAATAATGCGATGCCGCTCTCGGAAATCCTCACCACAAAACCCCGCTACTAGTGAAAGCTCTTCCAATTTAGCCTGAAAATGTGGCGAAGAGTAGGATCGCGGCGCCACTGTTTTGTGAAATCTCGAATTGTTGATAGGGTCGAGAGGCATTTTTGCGGGTCATTTGGGGATAATATGTCAAATCTATTGAAATTTTTGGGCTGTTCTATGGCGGCGGCTGTCACCTTCGCGCTGACGATCGTGCCGGCGGGCGCGCAAACGTCCCCCAATTCACAGTTGTTGTCGGCGGGCATGATCAAGGAGTTCAGCGCCGTCGATGTCGCCTCAATGCTAGCCGAATTTGAGATTGAAACGGCCGTGCAGGACTATTCGGGGGATGAGACAGCCTCGATGATTGCAACAACCTCTGGCGGCGCGACATTCATCATCACCATGCTGCAATGTGATGACGCGGCGGCGGCATCGGGGTGCAAACAGGCGGTTATGTACACAGGCATGTCGAACGCGGGGATTGCCTATGATGACCTCAATACCTTCCACACGAATGCTGATGTGACGCGCGCGATTAACGTGCCGGACCAGCAGATGATTGTCTTCGGTACGCAGATATTTGCGCATGGCGGGATTGGGCGAGCGAATTTTCAGCTCTTAACGGCATTGTTCCTGAACGACATGCAAGACTATATTGAGAACCAGATGTCAGGGGCGACATCGGTTGCGCTGCGATTTGAGCAGAAGCCGCAAGGCAAGACCGGAAATATTTCAACCGTCATATCACCCGGTCATCATGTGCCGTCGCCGCGCATTGAGTCGGTCAATCACGCCCTTGCCGCAGCGCTGTCAAATACGCGTAGCGTGGAATTTCTCAATGAAAAGGCTGCGGAGTTTGTTGACTAAGCATATCTGATTGAACCGTCGCGCGGTCTGGAAATCACCGTTCATGGGTCAGGCTTTCTGACTCTGCAGAAAATCGCGGGTGCAAGATTTATGATGCGGCGGCTTCTGGCGCCTGTGTTTCGACCATGGCGCATTGACTGACAGCGCGTTGTTCAAGTGTAAGAGCGAGACTTCGTAACTGGGCGAGCTGGTTCGTGTCTGCGCCTTCAATGTCAGCGCGATCCTGCGCCAGTTCGCGGATCGACTGCATGTATTCCGTCGCCAGTCGCGTTTTTTCCGATTGTAGCGGGGTGATCTCATCTGCGCGGTTGTCTCGGATCAACCGGTTTTCCTGGGCGAAGATTTCGCCTAGCGCCTCAGTAATGCGGATCAGTTTGTTGATCCTTGTTTGGACGTCGGCGTCGGGTGCTGTCATGATGGCGTTCCCAGTGATGAGGTTCTTACGTTTCAAATGGCGGCGAGGCGTGCGGTGGAAAAGTGCTATCGGCAAAGTTCAACCAAATGATTTACAATTTGAAAATTCAATCAAAAGAGGCACTTCCGGCTATAAACAAGCCATTGCCGAAAGCCGGAAAACCGCCCGGTTTACAGATCAAGTAACCGGGTATTTGCTGCGGTGCAGCGAACGAGGAAAAAGGGCGGTTCAGGTATTAAAGGCGCTTGTCATGTGTTGTCGCCGGACTAGCTCAAGGGTGAGCGCATCGGCGATGTGCCTCTCATTCATAATCGTTGAGCGCTTCACGCTGTGTTGCGGCGCGCACACCGACAAAAATGCAGCCGATAATCTTTATTTCATTTTTATCGAGAAAATGTGACAGCGCGAAAAGAAAAAACAGCCCTTGAGCCTTGGCGGCGGCCTCGTTATACAGGCCGAAATTTACCGGCGCTTGCAGGGCTGTTAAGTCGTGGAGTAGAAGAATGTCGACGAGCGTAGAAGATAAATATCGTCCGTCTGATGATGAACCCTTCATGAATGACCGCCAGAAAGATTACTTTCGGCGTAAACTGCTCGACTGGAAGCAGGAAATCATTCGCGAAAGCCAGGGTACCCTGAATCACCTTCAGGAAGACGATAACCATCTTCCTGATATCGCTGATCGCGCCTCCAGTGAAACGGAAAAAGCGCTTGAACTTCGCACCCGCGACCGTCAGCGGAAACTGATTTCCAAGATCGATTCTGCGCTGCGCAAGATTGAAACCGGCGAATATGGCTACTGCGAGGATACCGGCGAGCCCATCAGCATTCGCCGGCTTGACGCACGCCCAATCGCGACGCTGTCCCTGGAGGCTCAGGAGCGTCATGAACGCGAAGAGCGCGTTCACCGCGATGACTAGCTCAACCTAAACAACGAACAGGCTTACGCGTCCTTGCGCAGGACCAGCGCCGTAAGGATCGCGCAGGCGCCCAGCAGGGCCGCGCCGGCGATCTGAACTGTCGCTTGACTGGTGAGCGCCGGAGACGCTTCACCAAGATAAGTCGCCAGGAGTTCGCCCAGGCTTGAAAACTGCGAGGCGGCGAAGGCCGCACCAAGCCCGCCGGCCAGTCCTACGACGCCGAGGCGCGCTCGCTGGCGTGCGCCGAGCTTGAACATCAGCCGCTTCTGGAAGGCATCGGTTTCAAGCCGGGCTGAAAGATCATCATTATCTTGCTTCAGTAGCGTGGTGATTTCATCAGAGGGCATGACAGGCTCCATTCTAGGCGGCGGTGGCGGTACAATCTGCGGTTGACGTAGCGCTGTCGGTTGACAGCACGACGCGCATTTTCTGGCGTGCGCGGGCGATGTAAGTTTTGATGGACCCCAGCGGGGCGCCAATAGCAATCGCCGCCTCGCTATGGGAAAGTCCGGCGGCGTCGCAGAGCAGCAAGGCGGCGCGCTCGAGATCGTCGAGCGTCGCCAGCGCCCGGCGCAAATCAATAGACAGGCCAGCCTCCATTTTAGTTTCAGCGGCGTTCGTGTGGGCGACGTTATCCTTGAGTGCATCTTTCAGGCGTGTCGCCGCTTTTTCCTTTCGACAACTTTGTAGGAACTCGCGATAGGCGATGGCGTAAAGCCAGCTTCGGAAAGACCCGCCGCCCTCAAAACTGGCGATGGCGGCGTGGGCTTTAATGAAGGTGTCCTGAGCGATATCGTCGGCGAGGAATTCGCTGCCGCATAGCCGGCGCAGAAAGGCGCGCAAGCGCGCCTGATGACGGCGCACCAACTCTGCGAAGGCTGTATTGTTTTGCGCAACCTTCGCCAGAGCAACCAGTTCAATGTCGTTGGGGCCCATTGCGCGCCCTCCCGCCGTCGGGCCAGCCTAGACTGTCGCCTCGCGCGGCGCAAAGAAATGAAACCCTGCATAGGCAAGACCGATGAGGCCAGGGAAAGCCGCCAGACCAAGCATGATCCGGACCGCTTCTTCGTCAGGGATGGCGGCGCCCAGAATGGCGAAAGCAACCGCTGTCGCAATCAGAATGATGCCTTTGCGCAAATCGGCGTTGGGGCCGACATTGTCGCGGATGATCGCCTCGACCAGTTGTGGGTCGGCGGTGCCGGTCTTCTCAATGGCGACTTTGATGGCGTCATAGACAACCATGCGTTTTTTATAGCTGTAGAAAAATGCGGAGATTGAAATCGCCGCGATGGCGGCAAATACGACGAGGGGGATGAGGACGTCTTCAGTCACAGGGTCAGTTCCTTTTCTTTTGGCGCAGGGGTGTCGCCCCCTGTCATGATCAGTAGATGCATTGGCGAGGCCATTTGGATGTGCTGAGTTCGGATTTGTCTGTACATTCCGATAAACAGAGGGTTTTTCGCGGTGGAGCGTATATACCGGAAAAACCGGTTGCGCCAGCCGAAGACTCCGCTATGAAGGCCCATGGAGCGACGCAAATCCCCCAATAAGCCGCCCGCCAAGGCATCTGTGGGCAAGCGAAAGCGCGCGAAATCAACCGACATCGCGAAGACAGCGCTTGGCCAGGAGCCGGAAAAGCGCAAACGTAACAAAAGCGCCCCGATGAAGGGCGAGGCGGCGCAACGTGAACTGAACGTCCATGTGAAGACCGCCAAGCGGCGCGAATATGGCTCAACGCTGTGGCTCAAGCGCCAGCTGAACGACCCTTATGTTCGAAAAGCCAAAGCCGAAGGCTGGCGCTCTCGCGCGGCATTCAAGATGCTTGAGCTTGATGAAAAATTCTCGCTTCTGAAGCCTGGGTCCCGGGTCGTTGATCTCGGTTGCGCCCCCGGCGGCTGGTGTCAGGTCGCGGCAAAAGCGGTCGGTAAAAAGGGACGCGTCATCGGGATCGACTATCTCGCCATGCCGGCGGTGCCGGGCGCTGAGGTCCTGGAAATGGACTTTCTTGATGATGATGCGCCGGATCGCTTGAAGGAGCTGCTTGGCGGCGACGCCGATATTGTACTTTCCGATATGGCGGCGCCGACGACGGGTCATAAATCCACTGATCATTTGCGCATTGTCGCGCTCGCCGAAGCCGCCCTCGATTTTGCGGAAGACGTGCTCGCGCCCGGCGGCGCCTTTGTGTGCAAGGTGTTCGCCGGTGGCGCGGAGGGCGAGCTCCTCAAGCGCCTCAAACAGAGTTTTGCAAGCGTGAAACACGCCAAGCCGAAAGCGAGCCGCTCGGACTCGGCGGAGAAATATGTTGTTGCGACAGGGTTCAGGGGGCAGGCATGACGATCATCACAGCCATTCACGACACGGATCAAGGTGTCACCTGGCTCGGCTCGAACGGGCGCGCGACGATCGGCAGTTTCATCGGACCGTCGATTGATCACAAGTGGTGTGCGCTTGATGACTGGCTGATCGGCATTACGGGCACAGGACCAAAGCTCGAAGCATTGAAAGCCAATGCGGAGAAATTTCCGAAATCTGCAACGCATCCTTTCGAAGTCGTGAAATTCATGCGCGAAGCCTATGGCGATTTCGATATTGGCGAAATGGAGGAAGGCCTGAAACGCTATAGCGGCAGCGGCCTGTTGATCCATAAGAGCGGCGCCATCTGGGATTTCGATAACAGCTTTTGCATGTCGGAAGTGCAGCCGGGCGTGTTCTGGGCGCGCGGTTCAGGCATGGACCTTGCGCTCGGCGCGGCGCTCGCCCTGCGTGACTTTGTGACGTCGCCGAAAGAATTGACCAGGCGCGTTCTTGAAATTGTCACCGCCAATGATGTCGACAGTCCTGGTGAAATGCTTGTCCAGTCTTTTGGCGGCGACGGCGTTTTGTCAGACTCTGAATGAAGATGAGGTAGATTATGGAAATCCGCGAAGCACTGACATTTGACGATGTATTGTTGGAGCCCGGGCCCTCCGAAGTGATGCCGAGCGAGGTTGACGTGAAGGCGCGGCTGACGCGCGAAATCACGCTCAATATTCCCATACTCTCATCGGCGATGGATACGGTGACGGAAGCAGAGATGGCGATCGCCATGGCGCAGAATGGCGGCATCGGCGTCCTGCACCGTAATCTTTCGGTTGAAGAACAGGCGGAGCATGTGCGCCGGGTCAAACGCTTTGAAAGCGGCATGGTGGTCAATCCGCTGACCCTGACGCCTGATGATACCTTGTTGACCGCGCAAACGATTATGCTGGAACGGAACATCTCCGGCTTTCCGGTCGTTGAGAACAGAGACCCTAATGGCGTTGGCAAGCTCGTCGGGGTGCTGACCAATCGCGACATGCGCTTCGCGCGCGATCTGGACCGGCCGGTGCGTGACCTGATGACGTCAGTTGATCTTGTTACGGTGTCTCCGGGCGCCAGCCAGGACAAGGTGCGTGAGCTTTGCCACAAAAGGCGCATTGAGCGGGTAATCGTTGTCGATGATGACTATCGCTGCGTCGGTCTGATTACGGTCAAGGATATGGAAAAGGCGCGCGAGTTTCCGTTGGCGTGTAAAGACTCCGAAGGTCGCCTTCGTGTTGCGGCGGCGTCTTCCGTTGGCGATGCGGGCTTTGAACGGATTGAGGCGCTGATCGATGCAGGCTGTGATGTGGTTGTCATAGACACGGCGCATGGTCATTCAGCACGAGTGGTGGAACAGGTTACGCGGGTCAAACGCATGTCAAACGCCGCCCAGGTAATCGCCGGGAATATTGCGACCTATGACGCTGCAAAGGCGTTGATCGATGCTGGCGCCGATGCGATCAAGGTTGGTATTGGTCCCGGTTCTATCTGTACGACCCGCATTGTCGCCGGCGTTGGCGTGCCGCAATTGACAGCCGTAACCGATGCGGCCCGTGCGGGACGTGAAGCGGGTGTGCCGATTATCGCCGATGGCGGCGTGAAGTATTCCGGCGATATGGCGAAGGCGCTTGCCGCGGGCGCTGACTGCGTGATGGTCGGCTCACTTCTTGCGGGTACGGATGAATCGCCTGGCGAGGTCTTCCTCTATCAGGGCCGATCATACAAATCCTATCGCGGCATGGGCTCGATCACGGCGATGTCGCGGGGGTCCGCTGATCGTTATTTCCAGGCGGATGTTAAAGAGCAGATGAAACTTGTTCCGGAAGGCATTGAAGGCCGCGTGCCATACAAAGGACCGATCAGCCCGATCCTGCACCAGCTTGTCGGCGGCGTGCGCGCGTCCATGGGCTATGTTGGCGCGCCGTCGATTGACGAGATGCAAAAGCGCGCGAAGTTCGTGAAGATCACCAATGCGGGCCTGAAAGAAAGTCACGTCCACGACGTTGCTATCACGCGCGAAGCGCCGAATTATCCGACGCCGACCTGATGTGAAAAAAAGGGGGGAGCATGCGGCTGAAAGAACATTACGACGAAGACTTTTATCGCACGCAGAAAGCTGGAAGTTTGATCAGCGCCGAACGCGTTCTCTCAAAGCTTGCGCCGGTTTTGGGTGACCTTAAATCCGCAGTGGATGTAGGGTGCGGAGTTGGAGGTTGGCTCAAGGTCCTGTCTGACTGCTATCCCGGGATAGAGGTCGCGGGCGTAGATCATCCCGATGTGCCGGACAGCGAGCTGTTCATCGACAAGACTGATTTTCATGGCCATGATTTATCCCAATCGCTGGATCTAGGCAGGCGATTTGACATTGCGATTACGCTGGAAGTTATTGAGCATATTCATGAACAGTATGCAGACATATTTGTCGATAACCTCGCGCGTCATTCCGATCTGATCCTTTTTTCCGCCGCGACGCCGCGTCAAGGCGGCACCAACCACGTTAATGAGCAGTGGCCATCATATTGGTGCGCCAAAATGTCAGTGCGCGGATACAAAGCCCACGATATTATCAGGCCGCTCATCTGGGAGGATAATGATATCGAATATTGGTATCGCCAAAACATGCTTCTCTTCGCCAGGGATGGGCGCTGGGAGAATGCGCGGGGGCTGGAGGACTGGAAAGCGAGGCCTCTTGTTCACCCTGACGCCTGGATGCTTGCAACGCAGCCGAGACCGCCATTTTCAAAACGCCTTGCGCACCGATTAACCCCTGGCTGGGTATCCAGAACATCTGCAAAACCATGATTGTCGACTGCTAAACATGCGTATCTCCGGACGGCTTTCAGCTGCGATTGAAATTCTTGAAGACTTCAATGCCCGGCGCGTGCCGTTAAAGACTGCGATTGCTGATTGGGGACGGACTAATCGTTATGCGGGCGCGAAGGATCGGGCCTGGATTTCAGGCTTGTGTCTGGATGTGCTGCGCCGCCGCCAGTCGTTAACGCTGGCGATGAACGATGGCAGCGCACGGTCGCTGGCGTTTGGCGCTCTGCGTTTCCTCTGGAATGTGGGCGTTGATGACCTAAGCGAGGCGGCGGTGGGCGAGCATGGGCCGGGTGCGTTGAGTGAGGTGGAACTGGAAAAGCTTGCAGCCTCGCCGCGGCTTATTGCCGGCGACTTTCCCGAATGGTTGACGCCGCATATTGAGCGCGTTTTCGGGGACGATGCCGCGACAATCATGGGCGGCTTTGCTGAACGCGCCGATGTGGATCTGCGGCTGAATACGTTGAAAGCCGAGCCAGAAAAAATACTGTCAGCGCTGAAGTCCGTGAAAGGCAAAGCGCTCCCCATACTGACGACGGCGGCGCGGATCGCAGCGCCGGACCCGAGCGAAAAAGCGCCCGCGGTGACGGTCATTCCTGCTTTTAACAAGGGCTGGGTTGAGGTGCAGGATGTCGGAAGTCAGATCGCCGCCGCCGCAGCGGGCGATATTAAAAGCGCACAAATGCTCGATTATTGCGCCGGCGGCGGGGGCAAAACCCTGGCGCTCGCCTCGATGATGGAAAATACCGGTCAACTCTATGCTTATGATCGTGATCCGCGGCGCCTGAAGCCGCTCTATCATCGCGCCAAACGCGCCGGTGTCAGAAACCTGCAGATCCGTTCGCCCGCTGGCGATGAGCGACTTGATGATCTGAAGGGCAAAATGGACGCCGTATTTGTGGATGCGCCATGCACGGGCGCCGGCACCTGGCGGCGTCATCCGGATACGAAATGGCGCCTGACCCCTCAGCAACTTGAACGACGCATGTCTGAGCAGGATGCGGTGCTGCGCGAGGCCGCCGGCTTCGTTAAACCTGGTGGGCGTCTGATCTGGGTCACCTGTTCGTTTTTGCGGGAAGAAAATGAGGACCGGCTCGCGGCTTTTCTGGCCGACGCTTCCGGGTTTGTTCACTCAGCGGCGCTGGAGAGTATCGAGGCGTCCGGCTTATTGGCGCCGGACAGGCGGACCGCGCTCGCGTCATGCGTTACGTCGGATGGCGCCATTCGCCTGACGCCGGATAAGCTGCGCGCTGATGGTTTTTTCATTGCCGTCTTGCAACTTGCCAAGGGTTGATCAGTCCGGCGATACTGATTCCAGACAGGCAAGGGGGAGACAATGACCATTTTCAAGACACTATTAGCAGCCATAGCAGCCACGGGGTTACTGACGTCGATTGCGCACGCCGGCATCGTGACTGACCAGGAACAATTGATGATAAATGCGTCCGCTGGTTTCCTCGGGGTTGGCGGTGATTCTGAACAAAAGCTGGCGCAGACCTTTACGGTTGGCGTTAACGGTGAGCTGGTTGGATTGCGCTTGCCGATTGCAGGCTGCGGCCGTGGCGAATTGTTGTTGGAAATTCGTGAGCTTGATGGCGTCCGGCCGGAAGGCCGTCTGTTGCGCGCCGTCGCAATACCCGGCGATGAAGTCCAGGTTTCCTATGAAGGCTTTCAGGACTTTTTCTTTCCCGCTGGACTTGATGTCGCCGCGGGCGACAGGCTCGCCTTCACCGTGCAAACCGTAGGCGAAGACAGCTATTGCAGTTACGCAACGGCGCCGGTGGGCGACCTTTATCCGTCCGGTGAAGGATATTTCGACAGTCGGCCCAACCCTCCCGGCTGGGTCTCCTGGAAAGAGTTTCCGACAGACCCGCAAGATCTTGCTTTTGCAACGCTGTTGGACGACCCGACCATGGCGGGACGATCCAGCGGACGCTGCGTCATACCCGGTCGTGTCGACCCCAGTACCGGTTTGCCGCTTGAGCTGCCGATCAGTCGGTTTGTGCCCGCCTGCCGTTGTTTTGAAGATGCAGGCGCGCGGGAATTTCGATGTGGCGTGCTGCATCCGGACTTTTTTGCAATACGGCGTATTCCGTTGCCGTTGACGCTGGGCAAACCCTATGAAGAAACATGGCAGTTTGCGCCGCTTGCCGATCTGGATGGTCCGGTCCGGATCACTTTAGAGGGCGGCGGTTTTGAAAAACCTGTCCAAATCTCATTTCCGGTTAAACAGAAATTCTCTGCGAAGAGCGCCGTGTCTGCGATTACACGGATGGCCGGACAAACGATCACTGTGAAAGCAATGGCGCCGGAAAAGCCGGGAATGATTCCCGGGGTTGCTACTTTTGAGTACGAGATGAAAGATGCGGGGAGTCCCTATCAAACCCGCTTCGGCCTCGATACGACGCTTGAGGAAAACATGTTCGGGCAATAGGCGCGATATTGAGGCGGGAGGCGTAGATTCCGCCCGCCTCATATTGACGGGCCCCGAGACTCCGCTAAAGGCTCGCCATGCCCCTTGATCCACCGTGCCTGAAGCGCTCTATCATTGCGCCAAACGCGCCGGTGGCGCTCGCGTCATTCGTTATCCCGGATGGCGCCATTCGTCTGATGCCGTGATAAACTGCGCACGGATGGTTTTTTTACCGTCTTGAAACGGGGTGGCTGAGCGTTCCGCTAGTGATTATCGGAATAAGTTGCATGTAGAACTTTCAGCTCTTTGAGCTAGATCAAAAGGCACGTCCAATATTTATTGGATACTCTTGCGATCGGACGATGACCAAAATAAAGAAACCCAGGGGCAGGCAAGTAAAACGCCCGGTTGATGAAGCGCGTATTAGCGTCACGCCGCTTCTCGATATCGTTTTCATTTTGCTGATCTTCTTCATCGTTACGTCAACCTTCCTTCGCGAAAAAGGAATTGAACTGGCGACACTGGAAGAGTGTTCCGATGACGAATGCGGCGATGGCCGGCCTCCTCCCTTATTGTTGCTTGCTATTCAGGAAGACGGCTTCGTCCGTGTAAATAATATCCGTGTCATAAATTCACGTTCAGTGAAGCCTGTCGTACAGGAGTTTATGGCGCGCTCGCCAAATGGTATTGTGCTGGTGAGCGCAGCACCGGACTCTGCATCTGGCATTGCCGTACAGGTCATGGATCAGGCTGCGGCCGGCGGCGCCCGATCCAGCGTGAAGTTGGCGCTACAACAAGAGAAGTAGGCGCGGCGCGACAAGTGCTGGCCTGCTTCCGGCGTTTCCTGTCAGCCCATTCAACTAACCATTGATTCTGGTGGCGCCCTAGTGACGGGGCCTCAAGACTCCGCTAAAGGCTCGCCATGACCCTCGATCCTCATGCAAAAGTCCATGACCGCGCCCTGATCATCGATTTCGGCAGCCAGGTCACCCAGCTCATCGCCCGCCGCCTGCGAGAGGCCGGCGTATACTGCGAAATACACCCCTTCAACCGCGTTGACGGGGCCTTCATCACAGAGTTCGCGCCGAAGGCGGTGATCCTTTCCGGCAGTCCGTCGAGCGCCAATACCGATACATCGCCCCGGGCGACGCCGGAAATCTTTGATCTCGGCGTGCCGATCCTCGGCATCTGTTACGGGGAGCAGACGATCTGCGCCCAGCTTGGCGGCGATGTGGAGCAGTCCGATCATAAAGAGTTTGGGCGCGCGGAAGTGGAAATCATCAAGCAGAGTCGGTTGTTCGATGGCGTCTGGGAAACCGGGTCCGCCTATCAGGTGTGGATGAGCCATGGCGATCGCGTGAACGCGATCCCTGACGGGTTTGAGGTCATCGCCAAATCCGAAGGCGCGCCTTTCGCGGCCATCGCCGATGAGGCGCGGCGCATCTACGCCGTTCAGTTCCATCCGGAAGTGGTTCACACGCCGGACGGCGCGAAGCTGCTCGCGAATTTCGTCCACAACATCGCAGGGCTCACCGGCGACTGGACCATGGCGGCGTTTCGCGAAGAGGCGATTGAACTGATCCGCAATCAGGTTGGCGATGCGCGGGTGATTTGCGGGCTTTCCGGCGGTGTTGATTCGTCCGTAGCCGCGGTATTGATTCATGAAGCGATCGGCGAGCAGCTGACCTGCGTGTTTGTCGACACCGGACTGATGCGTGCGGGCGAGGGGGAGGAGGTCGTGCGCCTCTTCCGCGACAGTTACAATATTCCCCTCATTCATGTTGAGGCGGAGGATTTGTTCCTCGGCAAGCTGGCGGGTGTTGATGACCCGGAGAAGAAACGCAAGATCATCGGTGCGACGTTTATCGATGTCTTCGACAAAGAAGCCGGCAAGATTGAGAACGCAGCCTTTCTGGCGCAAGGGACGCTCTATCCGGATGTGATCGAGAGCGTTTCTTTCGATGGCGGCCCGTCTGTCACCATCAAGTCGCACCATAATGTCGGCGGTCTGCCGGAGCGTATGAATTTGAAACTGGTCGAGCCCTTGCGTGAACTCTTCAAAGATGAAGTGCGCGCGCTGGGCCGCGAACTTGGTCTGCCGGACCATTTTGTCGGGCGCCACCCGTTTCCGGGACCGGGGCTTGCGATCCGCATTCCCGGAGAAGTGACTAAGGAAAAAGCCGATATCCTGCGCAAGGCTGACGCGATCTACCTCGACGAGATCCGTAAGGCCGGGCTTTATGACGAGATATGGCAGGCCTTTGCGGTCCTGCTTCCCGTGCGTACCGTTGGCGTCATGGGCGATGAACGCACCTATGACCATGTGCTGGCGTTGCGCGCGGTGACATCGACCGACGGCATGACAGCGGATTATTATCCGTACCCCCATGACTTTCTCGGGCGCTGCGCCACGCGCATCATCAACGAAGTGCGCGGCGTTAACCGCGTTGTTTATGACGTCACGTCAAAACCGCCGGGGACGATTGAGTGGGAGTAGGGGGCAATCATCAATAGCCTTTCGGTGACGTTCGGTGATGGTCAAAAAGGACCACAAATCAGATACATGTAAGGATTTGGAGTTCGCTGACGTTCGCCGATAATCGGCGTCAGACGATGCTATTTGTCGGGACGTCGCCTCTGCGCGCAAAAGCGGACATTAAAACCAATCGCCGGACCGAGTAATTGAGGCCCTTTCGCAACATTCGGCACACCCGGTTGAATGTCCGGAATCTGGTACGATTTCGCCTTAAAAAGGCGGTTTAAAGCACCCCAAAACGGTCGCTGATCGTTCCCAGGTTTCGAACCCTTCGAGCGTCGAGCAGGTAACAAGGTAATGGCCAGGAATTATCGCTTACGATACCCCAAATCTACAGCGACTTTTCCGTTCTCAAAGCGATAGATCGCCTGACCGCTGACGGACTACAAAAATCCATGGCTCAGCTACAGGGGCACGACAAACGGCCACACGCAGTACTCGGCAATTTGACGCTGAATGCGCCTAGAGATCAAAATCAACGATCCTGAAAAGTTGTGTGACGAATGGATGCAAATTGGGAGGACGACCAAGTTGCCAAAACGACGCTCATGCTTAAGCTTGCCTGGCGGTCGGTGCGAGCGAATATTACCGAACTTCGGATAAAGGTGTTCTATTCCAGAAATCGCGAATGTCTTCTTCGTCTCCCAGCATTTCATAACGTATGAGGGCAACTGGAATACGGCCATGGGACATGAGTTCGTCATGGAACTGTTTTAATATGAATTTTTCGCCCAGTTGGTTTTTGCGGTCAGCAAGAAGGCGGCGCATCTGGATCGCACCCATGGTGTAATGAAGCGTATGCGCGGGCGTCGGGCGTAAATAAGAGTATTTTCGCGCGACTCCCCGGTCGAGATAGGGCGTCCATTTCATCCAGTAATCGATGGTTTCATTGGTCGTATATTCATTCGTCTGATTACGGACGTCGCCGACTGTGCGCACTGCGCGCCAAAGCCCAAAAACATATATAAGCTCACGCGTGCGCGGCTGATCATCCAGCAGCCCCGCTTGCAGGGCGGCCTCTTCAAGATAGACGGCCCATCCTTCTCGGCGGTCGCCAAAGCTGACCTTGCGGATCGGATGGGATATATGGTTTTCGATTCTTGTATCCATACGATGGCCCGGGATAACCGCATGGAGGTGGTCCGGCGTCGGGTCGCGGAACTGGACCTGTTCCCAGAAATTCAAAACTTCGCGTTCCATGAACGGCACGTTGAACCCTAACTCGCGCCAGTCATCCGGGATATAGGAAGGAATTGTGATGAACTCTTCCTCTTTCAGAAAGGTACGAATGCGTTCGTCAGTCGCGGCAAGTCTTGCTTCATATTCCTCTTTGGACTGGGGAAGAGCTATTTTGGGAATGTCTCTATTGCGATGCTCTTCCAGTGTTAGAAAAGAAAGAAGGCGATCTTTTTCCGCTTCAGCGACCGCCAGGATCTGATCCGATGTGTAAGGTAGTATTTTGACATGCTTGACGTACCAGTCGAGATGCTCCTTGCCGACGCCATTGAGCGCTGTCATGGAGGCGCGGTTTTCAACAAGCCACTGGTGATAGTCTTTCAACGCATCAAGCGCAGCGCTGACGAGCGGGCGCAATGCCGGTTGCTCGTCCGTTCTCTCTAGTAAATCTTCATACCACCCGATCGCGCCAGCCGGCGGGACTTCACGATAGGGGTGCAGATGGTTGACGTTATCGGAATTGGTCAGATTGAAGATCGCAAAATCCGCATAGTCGCCGGCTATATCTGTCAGGTTTTCCTTCGCGGCCGCCAGCATTGCTGGTGTAGCCGCAAGTTTTGCTTCCAGTGTTTTCAAATCTTCACCGGCGGCGGGTAACTCCGTAAAGGCGACGTTTAAAAGGTCCGCCGCATAAAAATTCGGATCGCGTTTCCAGGGCTGCGTGATGTTAAGGATGAAATCCTGTTCGTCGAAATGCGCCTGCACCACCAGATAGTCAACCTGCTGTGCGCGTGGCCAGTCAGTGACGGCCATATCACGAAGCCGCTGTTGGTAACGACGCATTTCGGCCTGGCGGTCGCGGATTGCCGCAGGGCTGTAATCCACAACGCCATTTGTCGCTTCCGGTGATCGCCATGTCAGGAACTCATCAAACAGCGATTTCAGGTCTTCGTAACTGCCTTCGCCATCCGGCATACCGGCATATGCATCCTGCGCGCTCGCAGGCAATGCAAGCGCAAATCCAGTTATGGCCGCGATCGTAAAACAGGTGCGTAAGAAGAATGCAGAAATACACTGAAGCATCGAAGCCTCCCGGGATGAAGCTGTCGCTCTGCTGGACGTGAGAACGACGCCGTAATGGGCGAATTTGACTAAGCCTGCACCTGGTCAACCGAGAAGGTCAATTGAATTTGTGCGCCAGTCGAACAAACGTATAATTTATTCTATGTGAAGGCCTGTTTTTTGAATAAAAGCCTGTTTTTTAGGCGTTATAAATATTGGCGACAGCGTGATACGCTTCTATTGTGCGAACATGCGTACGAAAATGATAGCGATTCATATGTGCTTTTTGTGTCCAATTACGGCCATCGCGGCGCCGCTAATGACCGAGAATACAGAACAAGAAACCATTCAGGTTGTCGAAATCGCCAGCGGTTTTGAATATCCATGGAGCATCGCATTTGCGCCTGGCGGCGACATACTCGTCACCGAATTGCCAGGGCGATTGCGCATTGTTCGTAATGGCGCGCTATTGGCGAATCCCGTGAGGGGGTTGCCCGACGATATATATTATGAAGCGGACGCCGGGTTGATGGATGTTGTTCTGGACCCGGAGTATCGTAAAAATCGCACGATCTATTTGTCATACGCCGCCGGCAATGTGGACGCGAACGGCCTCCGGGTCATGCGGGCGCGGCTCATTGGCAACGATCTTGTTGATCAAATAGTGATTTTCGAAGCAGTGCAGGCCAAAAAAGGGCATGGGCCCCTTGGAGGGCGATTGTTGTTCTTACCGGATGGGGCGCTGCTGATCAGCGTTGGCGACGGATACGATGCGCGCGAAGAAGCACAGAATCTGAACAGTCATCTCGGGTCTTTTATTCGCATTACCAAAGACGGCGCTGCGCTCGACGACAACCCTTTCGCGAGACGAGGAGAGGGGCTGGCTGAGATTTACAGTTGGGGACACCGAACGCCACAGGGCGTTACATTGAGACCCGGCACTGAAGAAGTCTGGTCTCATGAACACGGTCCCAAAGGCGGTGATGAGCTCAATTTGATCAAGCCTGGCGTCAATTATGGCTGGCCGATTGCAACCTATGGCGTTGGTTATGACGGCGTCGCGATTTCCGAATATACCGAGATCACAGACACTGAACAGCCTGTGTATTACTGGCTGCCGTCCATCGCGCCGTCCGGGATGACGTTTTATGATGGCGGCGTATTTCCGAATTGGAAGGATGATCTATTTGTTGGTGCGCTTGGTGGTCAACATCTGCATCGGTTGGAGCTTGACGGTGACCGCGTCCAGCATGGCGAACAGATGTTGGAGGAGCTTGGCGCGCGCATTCGCGATGTGCGCGCTGGTCCGGATGGATTGATATATCTTGTTACGGATGAATTGGACGGTCGGCTATTGCGGATCGAGCCGGGTATCGCCGCCAATTGAAGCGAAGAAAAGAGGGATATGATATGACCGCATGGCGGAATGACCCCTGGAATGCTGACGAAAGCGAATGGCGGGAGATCGTAGGACGCGTCAGAGCCGGCCGGGCATTAAAGCCCAACGCCTGGCCAGGCGGTGCGCGCTGCGCGGTCGCCCTGTCTTTCGACTGCGATCATGAAACGTTCGAACTTGGCGCAGGCGGCAAGGCGATTGGCCGTCTGGCTTGGGGTGAGTATGGTCGCCGCGTTGGCGTGCCGCGAATTTTGGACGTTTTAAAACGCCATGATACTCCGGCGAGTTTTTTCATGCCGGCGGTGTCGGCGATGATCGATCCTGGTGAAACCAGGACCATTGTTGATGCGGGTCACGAAATCGGGCTTCACGGCTACATTCACGAAAACAATTCACACCTCGATGCGGAGACCGAACGCGATCTTGTGTTGCGTGCGCGAGATGTCCTTGAGCGGACCGCCGGTCATGCGCCGTTGGGGTTTCGGTCGGCGAACTGGGACCTCAGTCCTAATACAATTTCAACGGTAACAGATATCGGCTGTGAATATGACAGCTCGCTTATGGCGGATGAGAATTGTTACGAACTTGTCGTTGACGGTGAGGCGACAGGCGTTGTCGAGGTCCCGGTCGAGTGGCTTCGTGATGATGCTGTTTATATGATGTTCAATCGGCAACCGGCGACCCGGCCCTGGGCGACGCCTGATGATGTATACGGTATATTTAAACGGGAGCTTGATGCAGCTTGGGAAGATAGTGGGGTTTTCCAGCTTGTAATGCACCCGTTTGTTATTGGTTACCGCTCACGAATATGGATTTTGGAAAAACTGATTGAGGATGCGAAAGAGAAAGGCGACGTCTGGTTCGGGACGCATCTTGAGGTTGCGCGGTGGGCCAGGGATCACGCCGAAACGTGATCCTGCAGCGCCATGTATGGGTTATTTCCAATCGATTGCTTGAATAGCGCTATCATCGCCGGTGAGTTCCCACCGAATGAGCGACACCGGGATAACGCCCACATCGTCCATTTCAGCAAAGAAGTCGGACAGCGCATAGTTTTTATCCTCGCCGTCAATAACTTGCCGCGCGCGATCAGCGAGCAACTCTTCCACCAGATGTTTTCCAGTGACATAGCTGGTGCCATATCCCGGCTGGCGCAGATAAAGCTGCTGTTCAAAACCGAGGAGTTCAAGGTCCGGGCTCATCCAGCCGCGCGGCGTCCATTTTACATGAAAGTCCGACGCATCTTTCATGGTGAATTCGTTGGCATGCGCATACAGCGACGCTAATCCTCTGGCGGCCCGTTGCGCTTGCATGATCCAGACAATTTCACGCGCGCGGGGATTGTCATCGTATAGTCCCGCATGCAGCATCATTTCTTCCATAGCGGTGGCGACGCCTTCAGCGCGGCTATCGAAGATATTATAGAGAAGAGGGCCACGACGGACTGGACTTTCATGGGGCTCATTTTCCATTCGGGCGAGATCCCACCAGTGATAAAAATGCGTCCACAGGGTCATGGGCTCGCGGTGTGTCGCCTGTGCAAAGAAGTTTCGATTATCCGCCGGCGCAAAAACACCGATGCGTTCAACAAGAGCAGGCTTTAAATAGTCCTTGATTGTCAGGACATCGTTCTCATCCAGAAACGTCATGTATTTATCAACGGAAGAAAGCGCGAGCGCTTCATAGTCTTCCGGCGTTTCGGCAACGGGTATTTCCGGCAGATTCCGATTACGGTGTTCCTCCAGCCGGAGTGAAGCATGGGCGCGTTTTAGTTCACGCTTCAACAGCATTACTTCATCTTCCCAGGTCATGGGGACAAGATGGACGTTCTGCAAATGCCATGTGTAGTTTTCTTTGCCGATGCCGGACGGCCCTGTCTTGTTTGGGGCTTCGCTTTCAAGCCATGCAATGAAGCCTTTTGTAGCTTCCGTAGCCTCATCAATCGCGGTTGATAATGCGCTGTCAGAATCACCTGCAGTTTCGGCAAGCGCTTCGAGAGCATCGACCTGATGCCCCATGCTATAGATGCTTGCCATCCAAAGGTCGCGAGCATTGCCGGTCAGGTTTTCCTTGGCGCTCAGCAAGAAAGGCGTGACTGTCTTTAATTCCGCCGTCAGTTTTTGGGCGGCATCCTCAGAGAGAGGAAAGTCATAGGTCCACAGCTCAATCAGCGCATGATTGGTTGGCCCTTCATGGGCGGGCGTATCGCTTTGATAAGTCCAGACCTGTTCATAAAACGCCGGGTCGCGCGCCCATGGCTCCAGAACACGGATATAAAAATCAAGCCCGTTCATTTCAGCTTTGATGAGACGGTGATCGACTTTTTGTTCGATGGGCCAGCCGTTTGTGTCGATGGCGGTGAGTTTTTGCTGAAGCGCTTTAAGGCCTTTGTGTTTTGCTTTGATAGCGCGCTTTGAATAATCGGGCGCGCCGTCAACCAGCACCGGTTTTTCGAATGCCCGCCATTCTTCGAATATTGCTATTAGTTCACCGTAACTGCTTTGCGCCGCTGCTTGCGTAAAGGACATTGTCACCACCATCGTCGTCATCGCCATGATTGTAATCATTATTGACGACGTTCGTCTGTAATCCGCGGGTCGCTCTTGTCTGATCATATTGTGTCTGCCCTTCTTGAATAAAATTATACTGCCAATCTTTACCTGGCAGCGTCCAGCCATCGTCCGACGAGTTCGCCGCTGCCCGGAGCAAGCGCATTGTGGAGGCTGCATTTGGAAAATCCGTGATTTTCTACTGTGCGCCACGGCGCGAGTACAATCTTCTGCTGTTCGTGCGGCAGAGGCGAGTTCGCGCATGCGCGCGGCATGATTTCTCATACGCGCTTCCATCTCTCGTGTGGCGTGCACTGCGCCATCAGAGCTTTGATGCTTGGCGATGTCTTGTAACTGTGTGCAACCTTGATAAATGGCAGCGAGAAGGCGCGGATTTTCAGTCTCATCGATTCGCTTGCGGGACAAGCGTCAGCGTCGCGTCGGTTTCGGCGCTGATTTTATCTGAGGACGTCTTAAAACTGTCCTGTAATTTTTCAAACAGATGCAAGCCATCGAGCATCCAGAAAATCTGATCCGCTTCCGCCGCGTTTTGTTTGACGACGGCGCCTTCCGCGGCGTGCATGAGTAAGAGCAACCGTTGATCGCAAACGCGCAACGCTTCGCTCAGCGCCTCATCGAAGTTCGCATATTCAAGACCGAACTGGCTTGTCACCAGCGTAAACGCGCGGGCCGGAAAGGGCAGCGCCACGGCGTCAATATCGCCGCGTATATTATATTGTGCTGTTTCTGCATTGTCAGGCGCGATGGCCGGTGTCGGTGCTCGGTCAACGCCCAAGCAATTTCACATTCTCTGTGTCTTTTATAATCATCGCCGCCTGCATCAGTACAGCGCCTTTGCCTGTTGCAATATCGAGAACAGACCCACTCTCATTTAGTGCGGCAAAAGCGCTGGCCCATTCAGCTTCGATGCTACGGCGCGCGGCTTCCGGCAAAAGGGCTATGCAGCTATCCGCAGGAGCATCCGCCCAGTAGTCGCCCCATATTTCGTCAGGGGAGTGCGCGCCCGCCATTTGATTGATCACTTTGTTTGCCGCATTTCACGGATCACGCTGTCGTCACCGGTCATTTCCCATCGGATCAGCGATATTGGAATGAGACCTTTTGAATGGAAGTCGTCATGAAAGGCCTTTACGTTGAAGTCAGGACCCAACGCCTGCGCTCGCTCAGCAAACAGCGCCTCAAGTTCCACCTTGCCCATATAATAGCCGATGCCATAGCCGGGCTGACGTAAATAGAGTTCAAGATCGAAGAGGGCAATGGCGTCACGCGGCTCCATCCAGTAAGGCGTGCGCGACGTCAGCGACGCAAGCGCCTCGTCAAAGGTCCATTCGTTTGCGTGCAGCATCAGCGCCGGCAGAACGCGTGCGGCGCGCTTGGCCTGCAGGATATATGTGATCTCACGATCCTTTGGCATTTCGTCGAGTAGTCCGGCCTGCAAAATCATTTCTTCAAGATAGAAGGCCCAACCCTCAATGCGTGCGCCATCGATAAAGAAGAGTCGTTTTGCACCGCGGATCGGCCGCGTGTCACGATCGCCCATTTGCGAGTCATAATAGTGACCGGGAAGATTGTGCGCACGCAAGGCGTGGGCGCTTCTGTCTTCCGCCTGACGAAAGAAATGCCTTTTGATCGGAGGATCAAACGGGCCGCCGCGTTCGGGATCACGATCACCAGGTAGAATGTAGGGCCCTTCCGGCTCCGGCGGACGAAGCCAGTCGGGAACCGACATGATTTCTTCTTCTTTGAAAAAGCGAAGCATGTCTTCATCGGCTCTTGCGCGAAGCGCTTCAAAAGCGGCAAGGCTTTCGACCGGTTTTGTCATCGGGATATCGCGATGCTCATTCTCTTCCAGCTTGAGGAAGGTCATGGTGCGTTCGTACTCTCGTTGACTGAGTATTTTCATCTCGTCCCATGTGTAAGGGAAAAGGAGCACATGTTTTAAATACCAGTCGTAATTTTCCTTACCAACGCCGCCATGTGGAGGCAGAGTGGATTCGACTTCTTCAAGCCAGTTCAGAAATTCTTGCGCGGCGTCGCGGGCATTTATTGCGGCGTCGATCATATCCGGGTGATGGTCTTGGAGGTCTGTTGCAAGCTGATTGTAGACGTTACGTTCAATGCGTTTTTGCATGATGGCGATGCGCGCAAGGTCGCCGCGCGCATCTGTCAGGTTAATGCGGGCTTGTGAAAAGATCCGGGGCACAGCTTCCAGTTTTGTTTTAAACGCAGCCTGTTCAGTTTTTGCAATGGGTAAGGTTGGTATGCTGATCGGGTCGTGCATTTTCGGTCCAAAGCCGAGATTGGTTGTGCTGTAAAACGCCGGATCGCGCGCCCATGGCCGCAATACACGGTGCTGGAAATCCAGTCCGCGCATTTCCGCGAGAACGAGCATGTAATCGACGCGGTATGAAACGGGCCAATCGTCGTCGTCGATCTTTTCAATTTGGTTCAGGAAAGACTTTGCCTTGCGCGCCTGACGAGCCATGGCTTTTTTTGAATAATCTGGGGCGCCGTCAACGATTTCCGGCGGGACGATTGCTCTGAACTCTTCAAACAGTGCGACAAGCTCATCATAGCCTTCGGGCATATCATCATCGGCATAAGCGTTCGCGCCGATGAGCAACAACATGACTGCAAAAACAGTTGTCGCAATGAATGAAAATGGTCTCTTGAGCATTGCGACTTGAGAGTAATGCATATCGTTGATCCCCTGCAGGTTCCTGCTTAATGCAGACGCCAAATTGTAAGCTATGCAACCATTGTGATCGCATAGCGAACATTTGTACATTAATTTGCATTTCGAGAAATGCAAATTAAGCTCATTAATCTAAGTAATTCTGTAAAAAGCTGGAAAAAAAGTTCGCATGGCGAACTCCCTGTATTGAAGTTGTAGATTGTTTTTGGAGGGTTTCATGGCGAAATATCTGAGATCGCTGTTATTGAGCGTGATGTTGGCTTGGTCATCTGCGCCTGTAAGCGCTGCCCCGGCAGGCTATGCAAGGCTGCTCGAGACTTATAACGCGTTTCGCGAGCTTGCCGAGCCGCCCGTGCTTGATGGCGTCGCCGACTTTGGCCCCGAGGCGATGGCGTCCCAGCATGCTGATTCACGCAAGCTGATCGACAAGCTTGCTTTAATTGACGACAGCAATTGGCCGGATTCATACCGCGTCGATTACATGCTCGTTCTCGCGGAAATGCGCGGACTGGATTTCCAGCACCGTGTATTGCGGCCATGGGCGCGCGATCCGTCATTCTACAGTACGCTGAAGCTTGGCTTTGGGCCCGGCGTTCCTGATGCAATTGATCTTCCGGTTTTCCCGATTACTGATGAGGCGGCGCTCGATATTTTTCACGGCCAGTTGAAACGAGCGCCTGAGATGCTTGCGCGGGCGCGCAATAACCTGACGGATATGAGTGGGGATTTGATCGGACTGGGCATTGCGCAAAAAAAGATTGAGCGAAACCTGTATCATCGGTTTGTCGGCCAGCTAAGCGAACATCATCCGGCGCTTGTTCCCGCCGCCGAAGAAACGCTATCAGCAACTACTGACTTCATTGCATGGCTTGAAACACAACAAGACAAAGTTCCAGCCCGCGCCGGTATCGGCAAGAAAAACTTTGACTGGTACTTAAAGTACGTTCTGCTTTTCCCGTATACGTGGAAAGAAATGCGACTGCTTGGCGAGCGAGAATACGAACGATCTCTTGCATTTTTAAAGATCGAGGAAAACGAACATCGTGACGTACCGATGATTGATCCGGTTGATAGCCTGGAGGGTTTTGAGGCGCTGCGTTCTGAAGCGGATGAGGAATTGCTCGAATTTTTGACAGAACGCAACATTATGAGCGTCCCAACTTATTTAATACCGCCGGAAGGAGAAGGGCCATATCTGATGCCGGTTGATCGTGATCCGGCGACGCCTGACCCTTTTACACCGCCCGTCAAGCGCAATTTCTTTCGCGAAACAGAAGATCGTGATCCTCGTCCCTTGCGGGCGCATAACGTCCCGGGACATTTGCTGGACAGTATGATGCGCGCGCGCGATGACCGGCCCGTGCGTGGTGATGAGCGGCTTTATTTCATAGATTCCTCCCGTGTTGAAGGCTGGGCGTTTTATCTGGAAGAGATGTTGCTGCAAGCCGGGTTCCTTGACGACAGGCCCAAGGCGCGTGAAATACACTACATCCTGCAAATCAAGCGTGCGGCGCGAATAGAGCCTGAGTTATTGATGCATAGCAATGACTGGACGCTTGACGACGCCTTGCAGTCCCTGACGTCCCGCACGCCTTACTGGATGGAGCTTGATGACGACACGGCCATCTATGATCTGGGTCTATATCTCCGCCAGCCCGGGCTTGGTGTAAATTATTATTTTGGCAAACTTCAGATCGAACAACTGTTGTCAGAACGCGCAGAGGCGCTGGGCGACGACTTTGACCTGAAAGAATTTCATGATCAATTTCTCGCCGCCGGCGTTATTCCCATTGCGCTGATCCGCTGGGAAATGACGGGCAAGGATGATCAGGTCAAATCGATGCGCTAAAAGATGCTTATGGTCGAGGGATAAGCGTAATCTCTGTCTGCCTGCCATCGAGGTAGCGAATTTTCTCGCCATCAAAATAGGCGTCCTCTTCGGTCATGAAGCGTACTTTCTGGCCGCCCCATTCAGGCACCGTTCGCTCCGTGTTTAACTCGATGGACCAGGCAGTGTTTGAATAAATCTTGTAGTCGCCGCGTCCTGGGATGGCGTCGTTGTGTTCCCACGTGCCGATATAAGGCCCGGCGGCGTGACCATGGACACCAAGAGCGTGTGTGTAAATGTTTGGCTCCAGCCGTTTTTCCCGCGCCTTTTCCTGAGCTGCGGCGAGAAGCTGATTGCCGGTAAGCCCAACTTTGAATGATGAGGTCAGCGCATCTTGTACTGCGTTCGCCGCCGCGAGCCCGTCGCGCAACCCTTTGGGCGCTTCGGTTTCGCCGGGCCTTAAAACATAGCCGTGGTGTTGTGTGTCAGTGTTCAGGCCAAGATACGTGATGCCGAAATCTACATGCAGAAAGTCCCCAGGCTGAATGATATTGGCTGAGGGATCTTTCGTGAGATTCATGCCGGCGATTGAGAAAGCTTCGGCGCTAGGTCGCTGAATGTTGACGCTTGGATGGAACCAGGTGTTGAGTTTCAATTCGGCGACACGTTCGCGCAGATACCAGCGAACATCTTCGGTCGATGTCACTCCCGGCGTTATCACTTCCTCGGAGAATGCTTCATCAATGATGGAATGAGCGATGCGGACAATCGACGGATACACTGCCATTTCGGCGGGTATACGCTGGTCGAGCCAGGCGAGGGGGACGGAAGGTTTTTCAATGAGGCGGCTGGCGAGCGGGCCAAGCGCATTTTCAAGTTTGCGGTGCATCGCAATCGACAAGCCATCGCCAAGGTGAAACGTGTCGGAGACATTGATCGCAATCGCCTTTGAGTCTCGTTCGGCGACGATTTCCGCCAGGCGCGCGAATTGGTCAGGCTGACTTTCCGGGTCCCATGCCGAAGGAAACAAATCTGTCACTGGGTAGCGCGCAATGGCGATGCGTTCGACGCCCTTTTCGGGTCCATGATCGAAGAAAGCGAGTATCGTCGTGCGCCGCGCCGACAGCCAGGTGGTCGGCAGCATGGTTTTCAGGGCGGGGTCTTCGTTATATTCGCCGCCTATCAGGATCCATGCATCGACGCCTTCACGACGCATGATTTTTGGCACGACAGTGTCGAGGCGTTGTTTTAACCAGGCGTCCCGCACCAGCGCGCGATCTTGAAGCGAAAGAATATTTGGCGTTTGAGGGTTTACCGCTTCCTGCGCGCTTGTGGAGAGGGCGCTGAAGGCCAGCAAAGCAATAAAGGCTATACGAAGAGCAGGCATGTAAATTCATCCCAGGTTTGGCTTTCGAGGCGCGAGGGCTTCGGTTGGAACAATGCGAATATCGGACGATGGCATTTTGCGTACACATGTTTCAATGGAAATTGGACATAACAAATATGGGTAACAATTGAATTTTGTTCTTTCGCGCCAAGGGTTTTGTCATTTGAAAGAAATCTGAGCTCGCCTTGAAGAATCGGTATTCCCTTATTTTTACTGCGTTGCAGAACTTTATGGGTTTGATCTGGCCGGGCCGTCGGCAGTTCTGGATGCGCCCCTGTTTGGCCGTCATTATTTTGCAACACCCTCTAATTATGTGCGATTAGCGGCGAAAAGTTCGCTGTGCGCCCAAATTTGCTTGACACTCAACGGACACCGCATCACCGTGTCGGAGTTAAATCGGTCAAATTATCTTTTTCGGGGACTGATTTATCGCGGTTATGCGCGCGTACGGGTTGGATTTGCGCGCGTTAACCGCTGGGAGGGGTCCATTTTGGACTGGGCGGCGTGTCGGACCGCAGATCAAGGAGATTAAACGTGATAGCAAGCATAAAGGGCGCTCGGCGCTCAAGCCGCCGCAAGGCGCAACAGCTTTTGATGGCGTCCGCGCTTACGCCGACGCTGTTTATGGGGCTCGGGAATCTCGCCGCTCAGGCGCAAGGTGAGGCGCAAGCGTCAGACGATGTCATTTTTGTAACCGGTTCACGTCTTGGTCGTCGCGACCTTGTGGCGCCAAGCCCGATCACGACCATTGATCAGGAACAGATTCGCACATCCGGCAACGTCACGCTCGAAGATACTCTCAACGAATTTCCCCAACTAGCGCCGGATACGACAAGCTCCACAAACCAGAGTGGGGGCGCTGGCGTCCTGTCTGCGAACCTTCGCGGTCTTGGCGCGGTCCGGACTCTCGTGCTGGTTGACGGACGCCGTTTTGTGCCGGCGGACGAAACGGGCCTGGTTGATTTGGCGACCATACCGGACATTTTGCTGCAACGTGTTGAAGTCATCACTGGCGGCGCATCAGCTGTCTACGGCTCAGACGCAATCGCAGGCGCTGTAAACTTTATCCTGCGCGACGATATTCAAGGATTGGAAACACGCTATACCTATGGCCAGTCTTTTGAAGGAGACGGCGCCACACACAATGCTGACCTCGTATTTGGAACGACCCTGGATGACGGACGCGGCAGCGTTGTCGCGCATGCGTCTTATACATCACGGGACCCGATCTTTATGGGTGATCGTGAGTTTTCACGGCAACCGCTTCTTGCTGACAGTAACGGTGTCCTGCAGAATTTTGGCTCCGGCAACATTCCGGGCGGCTTGATCGGGCTCAATTCAGCCTTATTCGATCAAATCAATGGCGTTGATCTTGCGGGCGCAGATTGCCCGGGGCCCGTACAAGGTGTTCGCTTTGGCCCAGGCGGCGAGCCGCTGCCGTTTTGCCGCCCTACAGACCAGTTCAACTATGCTGATGTGAACTACCTATTGCGTCCGTTAGAGCGTTGGCAGGTTTCGACATTTGGGCGCTATGAAATCACTGACAATGTTGAGGCCTATGGGCAATTTTTCTACACGAAAAAGGAAAATTCGTTTCAGCAAGCGCCTGAGGCTGTTCAGCCCAGAAGCACCGGACAGGAAGCGGGTACGTTGCTGATCCCGAACGCGGATACAAATCCGCTCTTTCCGGAGCCGCTCCGAAACTTCTTCGGTGCGAATGCCGCGTTTTTTGATCCGGATAATGACGGTATCTACACCGTCCGGAATGTTGGCCGTCGATTTGAAGAATTCGGACCGCGGAATACTAGCTTTACAGCGGACTCGCTGAACATGACGGCGGGGCTGCGCGGCACAATCAATTTGCTGGATAGCCCGTGGCAGTGGGACACATTCTATCAGTATCAGCGTGCGGATGTTGATTCGTTCCAGACAGGGCGTCTCTCGGTTTCCAGAACCACGCTTGGCCTTGATGTGGAAGTTGTCGATGGTGTGCCACAGTGCCGTATTGATCTTCTCAACTGTGTTCCAGTCAACCTGTTTGGTACCGAAACACTAACCCCTGAAATGGCGAATTTCCTGAGCGTCAGCACAGGGACGCGCAATGAGTTTACCCGGCAGGTGGCGGGCGGTTCGCTGTCTGGTGATTTGTTTGAGTTGCCTGCAGGGCCTGTCGCATCGGCGTTTGGCGTGGAATATCGCAAGGAAACATTTGAGACGAATCCGGATGAGGTTGCTCGATCGGGTGATCTGACCAGCGTCGCACCAATTTTTAATCAGGGCGAATACGATCTATTTGAAGTCTTCGGTGAAACGCGCATTCCGATTATCAATGATGCCCCGTTGATCCAGAGCTTCGCTATTGAAGGCGCGGTTCGCTATTCAGATTACTCGACCATTGGCGGCGTCGTAACCTGGAAAGTTGGCGGTGATTGGGTAATCAACGAATGGGTGCGAGCAAGGGCGTCCTATAATCGCGCCATTCGTGCGCCGAACCTGAATGAACTGTTTGGCGCACCGTCGCTTGGCTTTACGGGTGGCATTGATCCTTGTGTCGCTGACAACAACCCGACCGAAGCGCAAAAAGATCTTTGCGTCGCGCAGGGCGTGCCGGCGGCGTTCCGAGATAGTCTTGAAGTCGGCGCAAGCCAGGGCTTCAACGTGGTGTCTGGCGGCAATCAGAATCTTGAGGAAGAACGTTCGAAAACATTGACGGTTGGCGCAGTGTTCTCCGTACCTTTTATCGACGGCTTGGATATCACTGCTGATTATTATCGCATTGAAGTCGATGGCGCGGTCGCTCAGGTTGCGGCGCAAACGCTTGTCGATTCCTGCTTCCAGACCCTGGATGCAAACGGTATCGCTTGTCAGTCGATCTCGCGTCTGTCCGATGGCAATATCGATGAGGTCGGAGCGCCGCTCCTTAACCTCGCGAGTCTGGAAGTCAGCGGCGTTGACGTTCAGGCAACCTATGGTTTTGACCTGCCGAACTTCATGGCGTTGCCAAATGAAGGGGCGAGTATGAATTTCCGTCTCGTCACGTCATGGCAGTTCGACTCGACGACAACGCCACTTGCCGGCGAAGCGGAGATCGAATGCGCCGGCTTCTTCGGGGGGCCATGCTCAAGTGACAGTGTTCGCTTGACGCCTGACTTCCGCGCCTTCTTTACCGCGGCCTGGGAAAGCGGTCCGGTTTCACTGCGCACCGAGGTTCAGTATATCGGCGACTTCGAACTCTCGCCGCTCGGTTTCCAGTTGGCTGACGACGAACTTGAGCCGGAAGTCTATGTCGATTTGATTGGCGCAGTCAGGCCGACAGAGGGTGTCGAGCTTTTTGCCGGCATCAACAATCTCCTGGATAATGGTCCGCCGGTCATCGGATTCAGAGCGGGCGGTGATTCCAACACAAACCCGCAGCTCTATGATGTCGTAGGGCGCAGGTTCTTTGTTGGCGCCGCCCTGAAATTCTAGACACCTCACTGGTCCGGCTGCAACTTCGTTTGCAGCCGGATTTTATGCAAAGGAGATAACTCTGTGAAGAAACGCCATTTATTAATGCGTCTTTTCAGTATTTTCGCCGCCATGTCAGTCTTTGCCGGCGTAATGTCGGTTCAGGCCGAGCCACCGACAGGCGCAGGCGATTACCAGAAACTTGTCGATCTTTATGACGAATTTCTTGAGTGGAAAGCTAATCCGCCGGATGTTGGTGAAGTGAACTATGCCGAGAGCTGGGGCGGTGTAGAGGATCATAGCGTTAAAGCCGTTAAAGCACGCCGTCAGAAAATCAACGCTTTCCTGAATGATCTTGCCGATATGAATGTCGCCGCTTGGTCGCATGATCAGCAAGCAGAATACCTTGCGGTGCGTGCAAAGGTTCAGGAGCAGAACTTTCTCTTGAACATTTCAAAACCGTGGCAGCGCGATCCAGGGTATTATGTGGACCAGATGCTGTACGTCACCTTTGTTGACCTGCCGGTCGCGGGTGACGAACTCGCGATAACGCGGGAAAAGCTTCAAGCGATTCCGGTTCTTGTTTCAGAAGCCAAGAAAAACCTGACCGACGTGGCGTCAGATTATGTGACGCTGGCTCTGCATAATCTACGCAATGCTGACGGCGTCGGTCATGGTCATCCCTATCGCGAGACGCCGCCTGCCGGTGTCATTGGCTGGTATGATGATCTCCTTGAAAGAGTAGACGCCGAGCAACCTGAATTGCGTGCGGACGCAGAAGCCGCAAAGGCGGCGGCTGTTGATTATGAAAACTGGCTTCTAGCAAACCGTAGCAATATGAACGGACAAGCAGGCGTCGGCAAGGAAGCGTTTGACTGGTATCTCAAAAACGTCAAGCTGATGCCTTACACATCTGATGAAATCGTTGTTATTGGACAGCGTGAAATCGACCGCTTATGGGCGCTCTATGCATTGGAGCGTCACCGAAATCGCAACCTTCCCGAACTTCAACCGGCCCAGTCCAAAGAAGAGTATGAGACGCTGATCGAGAAAACAGACCAGGAAATTCGTGAGTTTCTCGTCGATGAAGAGATCATCACAATTCCTGATTATATCGATACGCTGAAAGTCAATGTTCCATGGATTGTTCGTCCCGGCGGCCGCAATTTCTGGGAGGAAATTCAATACCGCAATCCGGCCCCGGATCACCTTCATGCGGTGATCCCCGGTCATAGCTTCGATGGTGTTGTGGAGGACAACAATGATCACCCGATCCGCGGGCGCCTGACGGATGGCGTGAGAGCTGAAGGTTGGGCGATGTATCTTGAAGAAGGCATGCAGCATGCGGGCATCTTTGAAAATAATCCGCGTGTTCGCGAATTGATCTATATCTTCGGTATTTTTCGGGCTGCGCGCGTGCCGGCCGATGTGTGGCTGCAGCGTAACGAGAAGACAGTCAGCGAAGTTGTGGATTACTGGCGAGAGCTGACGCCATATCTTGATCCGGATGTGGCTCGTGTTGATGCGGAAATTTATTTACGCCGGCCCCCGGGTTACGGCCTCGGTTACGCAATGGGCATGGTGCAAATGCAACGTCTTCTTGGTGATGTCCGGCGGATTGAGGGCGAAGATTTTACGTTAAAAAGTTTCCACGATGAGTATATGGCGAAAGGGCGCCTCCCATTGTCCTTAATTCGTTGGGAAATGACTGGCCTCGATAACGAAGTCGAGGAGCTTTGGAAAAGTGATCCCTTGCCGAAGGCGAAACGTTAGCGTCTGCCTCGCGCCCCAGTCCCTCCTCTTTGGCGCGTTGATGTTGATGTTGACTTGGGCCCCGCCTGCTTTTCAAGCAGGCGGGGTTTTTTGATTGTCGATTAACTGATCGTCCGGGTTGACGATGCGAAACATCGTTCGTCGCTTTGTCCCGGTAATGATGGGCGCATAGCCTGACAACTCGGTATTCAATGCTGCGTCGCCCGTATCGACGAACAGTGCGCCATCTTTCAGCGCCAGCAGTTTTTCCATCGAAGACACAATCAGAATATTGTCGGCGCCGACGGCTTTGATAACGCTTGCATCTATTTGCTGGTTGCCGCGTCCGAACAGAAATCCTTGCCCTCCTGTGGGACTGATCACGATACTGGTGGTTCCGGATGAAACGAGCGCGGCCAGCGTGTCTCGATCAGCGTCACGGGCGACCAATTGACCAGCGCGAAAAACGTCAACACCCAACAATGTTCCTTCATCGCCAAGATGGCGCTTGATGGCTTGCATTGTCGCGCCGGGGCCAATGATAAGTGTCTCATCAGCAAGGTTTTTTGCAGTGATTTCCCAGCATGCGCCGTCGATTGCGGCTTGCGCGGTCGCATTGCTGCTTGCTTTGGGTGAAGCGTCGCCATTGGTGCGTGAGGGGAGCGCATGACGCCGAAACAGTGCGGTTCGCTGTAATCTACGCCGTCAACAATCTGGCGGTCCACAATTTCGACAACGCGTAACATGGCGTCGCGATTGGTTGCGGTTAGAAATCTGCGCGCCAGCGACCCCGCGACGCGAGGGCTAGTGGCGAAGACGCCAGAGTGCATTTTGACCCCGGAAGGCGCGCCGATTATCGCAATGTCGGCGCTCTCGCTGGCCGCGAGAAGGTCTCGGGCGGTGCCGTCGCCGCCAACAAAAAGAATAAGATTAACTTCGGCGTCACACATTGCCTGCATCGCGGCGCGACTGTGGCGCGCAGTTGTTTCGCCAGTGTCAGGCAGTCCGACGACAGTCGTAGAAAATCCCAGTGCGCGGGCGGGCGTTGCTCCCATAACGCCGTCAGCGGCGACGACTTCAAGTTGATCCTTCAGGGTAAGCAATTCGCTTAAGGCTTGCCTGGCTTTTTTAGGTGCGATTGGTGTGGCGCCTTTGGCGATTGCGTGTTGGAGGGCGCCGCCGTCAGTCCCTTTTAGGCCTGTCGCGCCGCCCATGCCGGCAATGGGATTGATAAGGAAGCCAAGGCGCATTTGAGTTGACCGATACGAAGGCCGGACAGCTGTTCGGCTATAATGGCTCGATAACATCCATATTAGTCAGAAAAAACAAGGGTTAGGGGCATAGTTGTTGGCTAATAGAAGCCAAATTACTGATAAATTCGTACAAACGTGCGTTCATCGCACAAAATGTTTGACTTTGAGGCGTGTTTTTTCACACTATCCGGCATCGACTCGGGAGGTTTGATGGAAAACGCTTCGCATCGCGCGCACCCATATATGCCGAATTCCACCGAGGCTGCACGCGCAGACCTCCTTGCTGAAATCGGCGCTGCTTCGGTGGAAGAGCTGTTCGAACAAATCCCACAAGAACATCGTTTGATCGGTGGTTTAGGGTTGCCGCCTGCGCTCTCAAGTGAGGCGTCGCTGAAACGTCACCTCCACGAAACGCTATCCGATAATATCTCCTGTGAGGATGTTATCAGCTTTCTTGGCGGTGGCTGCTGGCGCCATCATG
Source organism: Hyphococcus sp. (assembly GCA_965230025.1). Taxonomy (GTDB): domain Bacteria; phylum Pseudomonadota; class Alphaproteobacteria; order Caulobacterales; family Parvularculaceae; genus Hyphococcus. The sequence continues at coordinate 37,423 of CBDDKD010000043.1, read as the reverse complement.
TGCCAGCCGTTTGTGATGAAATTGTCCGGCGCAGCGAGTTTCTGACACCGGTTTGGGGAACATCCTCCTCCGACCACGGACGCAATCAAGCCTGGTTTGAATTTCAAAGCCAACTTGGCGAGCTTGTAGATTTGGACCTCGTTGCGCTGCCGGTTTACAGCTGGGGCTGTGCGATTGGGCATGCGGTTAGAATGGCGATGCGTCTGAATGGGCGTCGCAAGATTGTTGTTCCGCGCATGATGTCGCCGGAGCGGCGCGCTGTCATTGAGACATATTGTGAAACGCCGGAAACGCCTTCCCATATCGAAATTGTTGAAATAGGAACCGACGAGGGGGGATGCTTTGACCTTTCAGCCTTGAATGGTCTTCTTACGGAGGATATCGCAGCAGTTTACATCGAAAACCCGGCGTTTAATGGCCAGATTGAAACTGAGGCTGCCGCCATTGGCGAGGCGGTCCATCGGGTTGGCGCTGAATTTATTGTGGGTGTTGATCCGATCAGTCTTGGTATTCTGGCGCCGCCTTCGGCTTATGGCGCTGATATTGTCGTCGGATCTATCCAGCCCATGGGCGTCCATATGTATTGCGGCGGCGGTCTCGGCGGGTTTATCGCATCAGCCGACGAAGAGCGGTATGCAAAACAGTATCCGACGCTTCAGGTCAGCATCGCAAAGACAAATCGTGACGAATACGGCTTTGGTATGAGCTTGATGCATCAATCATCCTATGGCTCTCGCGAAGAAGGCAACGACTGGACTGGAAACTCCACGTACCTTTGGGCAATCGCGAGTTCTGTTTATATGGCGTTGCTGGGCCCGGAAGGGTTCCGCGAACTTGGTGAAGGCGTCATCCAGCGGTCGCATTTTGCAGCGTCGCTGATCGATGCAATTCCGGGCGTCACAGTTCAGCAGCGCAGCGGGTTTTTCAAAGAGTTTGTTGCAAATTTCGATGGTGCGCAGAAAACTGTGCAGGAGGTTAACGATCACCTGCTTAAGGACGGAATTTTTGGCGGCCTCGATCTGTCAAAAAACTTCCCTGAACACGGACAATCGGCGCTTTTTTGCGTGACAGAGTTGCATAGCGAAGATGATTTGCGACACCTTGCTAAATCTCTTGCGGGAGTGTGTGCATCATGAGCAGGAAATCAGAGATTCGCCCCTATCATGCACCAGTCTGGAACGAACCGGTCATTATGGAAATGGGCGCGCCCGGTCGGCGTGGGACATGTTTTCCGCCGGTTGAAGAAGCGGTGGCTGCACGTGATGTAAGTATGTTAATTCCAGAGAGTATGCGGCGTCAAAAACCCCCGGCGCTTCCTGAAAACTCAGAGCCTGATGTCCTGCACCATTACTTACGCTTGTCACAGCAGACGATGGGCATGATCGGCGTCAGTCTCTTTGGCACATGCACGATGAAATATAACCCGCGCATCAATGAAGAGATTGCAGCGCGTCCCTATATGGCCGAGCTTCACCCTGAGCAGGATGAACGAACGCTCCAGGGCGCCCTGGAAATCATCGATGGCATGAACCAGATCCTGTGCACGCTTTCGGGCATGGATCAGTTCACCTTTCAGGCGGCGGGCGGCGCTGACGCGGCGTATCTGCATGCGTGTTTGACGCGCGCCTATCACGCCTCGCGCGGTGAGGGCGAACAGCGCCGTGAAATCATTACCAGTATTCAGTCCCATCCTTGCAATCCTGCGACAGCGGACGCGGCGGGCTACGAAGTCATCACCCTTCCGCTTGGAGAAAACGGATACCCGACACTGGAGTCATTAAAAGCGGCGGTGTCAGAGCGTACGGCGGCGTTGATGATTAACAATCCTGATGACATGGGTATTTATAATCCCGAGATAAAAGAGTGGGTGCAGACGGTCCATGATGCCGGCGGCCTTTGTTTTTACGATCATGCAAATTTCAATGGCGTAATGAGCAAAATCCGTGCGGCTGATCTTGGTTTCGACGCCTGCATGTTCATGCTGCATAAAACGTTTGGCGTCCCGAAGGGTGGCGGCGGTCCGGCCGTCGGCGCCTATGGCTGCCGAGACAAATTGCGACAGTTCTTGCCCGGCCCCGTCGTTGTCGAAGAAGAAGGTCGCTATCGTCTGGATAGTTCAGGCGCGCACAGCATTGGGCGCGTGCGTGAATATCTTGGCAACGTGCATCAGGTCATGAAAGCGTATTCTTGGTCGCGCGCGATGGGCGAGGCAGGCATATGCGAAGCCTCTGACATGTCCGTTTTGCTCAACAACTATATGGAAAAAGAGCTTCTAAAAATCAAAGGCGTTACGCGTTCGCATCCGGACATTGATGGCTGGCGCCTGGAGATGACGCGCTATAGCCTGAACGACCTTTTTGAAGAGACGGGTGTTTCGGTCATGGAAGTGCAAAACCGCATGACCGATTTTGGCGTTGACGCCTTTTGGCTTAGCCATGAGCCCTGGGTTGTTCCTCATCCGTTTACGCCGGAAGCTGGAGAGATGTGGTCTCGAGAGGATATTGACTACTGGATCGCGGTTTTGGCCCATGTCTGTAATGAAGCGTATACGGATCCGGGGATCGTCAAAACAGCGCCGCACAATCAGGCGATTGGTCAACTCGATGGAAGCGCGCTCGACAGTCCGGAGAGTTGGGCGATGACGTGGCGCGCCTATCAGCGCAAACAAGGGTAAAAAGCATAAGGCCTGCTTTATCCAAACTCTACGCCTTCTTTTTTAAGCGCATCCGCGACTTCGTCTGCCGCATCTCTCGCGGTCGTCACCATCTGATCAATATCTGTCCGTGTTGCGATAAACGGCGGGGAGAATGCGACTGTGTCGCTGTTCGGCAGGGCGCGCGAGATAACCCCTCGCGTCAACATTGCTTTGACGACCCTTGCCGCCACTTTCAGCGTTGGGTCAAAAGCTTCCGGCGGGTTGCGGCGCGCAACAAATTCCACGCCTGCAATTAGCGACTGCCCTCGAATTTCGCCAACCAGCGGGTGTTCACTGAACGCTTTTCGTAAAGCGCGGTGCAGGTAATCGCCTTGCGAGGCGGCGACATCGACAAGCCCCTCTTGTTCAATAATGTCCAGATTGGCAAGCGCCGCAGCTGCTGCGATGGGGTGGGCGGTATAAGTGTAGCCGTGCCCGAAGGGCCCGAGCTCTGCGCCTGCATCGACAATCGTGCGCCAGATCCTTTCAGAAACAAGACAGGCGGAGAGCGGCGTATAGGCGGAGGTGATGCCCTTTGCTGTCGTCATCAAATCAGGGGTCATGCCCAGAGCTTCCGCGCCAAACATGGCTCCAAGTCGTCCAAATCCGCAGATGACTTCATCTGCGATTAGGAGAATATCGTGTTTGGACAACACTTCCTGGAGCGCCTTGAAGTATCCCTTGGGCGGTACAATCACGCCGCCTGCGCCCATAACAGGTTCGGCGATCATGGCGCCGATTGTGTTCGCGCCTTCGCGTGCGATCAGCGCTTCAAGGTCTTCCATCAGCAGCGCAACAAAGCTTTCGTCTGAAAGTCCGTACCCTTGCCATAAACGATGTGGAGCTTTGACATGTTTGACAAAGGGAAGGGGCAGGTCAAAGCCACAGTGAAGGCCGGGTAAACCCGTCATGCCGGCTGACATGATCGTGACGCCATGATAGCCCCGCTCGCGGGCGATGATTTTCTTCTTTTGCGGTTTCCCGCGAGCATTGTTGTAATACCAGACCAGTTTCACCTGTGTGTCGTTTGCGTCCGAACCGGAATTGCCGAAGAAAACTTTCGACATTTCTGCTTGTGGAACGCTCTCTTTGGCGAGGTCGATGAGCCGGTCGGCCAATATGATTGGCGGCTCGCTCGACATTGATGAAAAAGCGTGGAAGTAGCAAAGTTCTTTTGCCTGATCGGCCATCGCGTTAGCGATCGATTCCCGGCCATAGCCGACATTCACGCACCAAAGCCCGGCCATCGCATCAATGTATTTTTTTCCGTTTGCGTCAGTCACCCGCACGCCTTCGCCAGAGCGGATAATAATTGGCGGTCCGTCGCGTTCATGGTCTCCCAGCGCTGTGAACGGATGGAACAGCGAACGCCGATCCATGGCGGCCAGGTCTTCGTGCGATAATGGTGTTCTGTTAGGAATGGCGGGCACGGTGGCGGGTCCTTCAACTATGGCGGTGACGATTGCAAGCGGGTCGGGCCGACCCTTCGTCGCCAAAAAAAACGATACATTAGCGTACAAACGTACGCAATATTGTATGGAAATAAGTCAATCTGCATTGCCTGCTGAGGGTCGTGATGCTAATAAGTTCATAAAAATCATAAGGTTAAAAGGAGATAAAAGAGGCTAGTCGTGCATTGGCATTACTATTGCGATCAATAATCCGCTGTGCGAACACTATTCCATCGGAGTTAAATGAAAACGGCATTGAACATGATCGAAAATCTCAGCGAATCCAGCCTATTGCGAAACGACCTTTTTATTGATGGCGCCTGGGCTGGCGCCCGCAGCGGCGATCGTGCGCCTGTCTCTGATCCGTCAACCGGCGCACAGATCGTAGAATGCGCGCGTGGCGGGGAGGCGGATGCTGAAGCCGCTGTCCAAGCTGCGGATGCGGCGCTGAAAGGCTGGTCGGGTCTGACGGCAAAAGAACGAAGCGCCGTGTTGCGCCGTTGGCATGACCTGATTGTCGAGAACGCTGACGATCTTGCGCGCATTCTAACCGCTGAACAGGGCAAGCCATTGTCCGAGGCGCGCGGCGAAATCCTTTATGGCGCAGCGTTTTTTGAATGGTACGCGGAAGAAGCAAAGCGCGTTTATGGGGAGACCATTCCAGCTCCAAAAACAGATCAGCGACTGATGGTGTTGCGTCAGCCGATTGGCGTTTGCGCCGCGATTACGCCGTGGAACTTTCCGATGGCGATGATCCCGCGCAAAGCCGCGCCAGCACTTGCCGCCGGTTGCACGATGGTCCTGAAACCTGCCAGCGCAACCCCGCTTTCTGCTCTGGCGCTTGCCGAACTTGCTGACCGGGCGGGCCTGCCGGCAGGTGTCTTTAACGTGGTTCCAGGCTCTGCGGTCGAGGTTGGCGAGCATTTCGTCAAACACGAAAAAGTGCGTAAAGTTACCTTTACAGGATCAACGGAGATTGGCCGGCGGTTGATGGAACTGGCGTCGCCCACGATCAAAAAACTCTCGCTTGAGCTTGGCGGCAATGCGCCCGTTCTCATATTTGACGATGCTGACCTTGATGTTGCAGTCGCTGGAACAATCGCCTCGAAGTTTCGCAACGCCGGCCAGACCTGCGTGTGCGCTAACCGCATATATGTGCAAAGCAACGTATACGATACTTTTGCTGAGAAGCTCGGCGAGGCGGTGCGTGCGCTTAAGGTCGGCGACGGGCGCGAGGATGGTGTTGAGATTGGCCCGCTGATCGATGAAAACGCCGTGCGCAAAGTTGAGGCGCATATTTCCAATGCGCTGGAGCACGGTGGCCGGCTTGTCGCTGGCGGGCGCCGGCACGATAATGGGGGCACTTTTTACGAGCCGACCGTTGTTGCTGATGCGAAAGCAAACATGGCGGTGGCGAGAGAGGAGACCTTCGGTCCACTGGCGCCGCTATTTCGATTTGAGACGGAAGCAGAAGCGATCCGCGCCGCCAATGACACCGAATTCGGGCTTGCCGCGTATCTTTTCGCCCGCGACAACGCTCGAATCTGGCGGGTTAGCGAAGCGCTTGAATTTGGCATTGTCGGTGTAAATGCAGGGATTACCTCTTATGAAGGCGCACCGTTTGGCGGTGTCAAAGCCTCCGGTTTAGGCCGCGAAGGGTCACATCTCGGCATTGACGAGTTTCTGGAGACTAAGTACGTCTGCATTGGAGAGATTCGATAGCGAACAGACGCTCATACGTTCAGGCATGGTTTCTGCAACAATAACGAGTGGGACCTTAGTATAAAAGAAGAGCTATGACCGTTTCCGGAACTGAAGAAGAAATAGGCGATCGCGATTACGTGAACTCCTTTGCGCGCGGCCTCGAAGTCATTCGCGTTTTCTCACGCACGCAGCCGAAAATGACCTTGAGCGACGTTGCCCGTTCGACGGACATGACCCGCGCCACCGTGCGGCGGTTTCTGCTGACCCTGGTACGTGAAGGCTATGTCTATACGGACGGAAAATATTTCAGCCTGAAGCCAAAGGTTTTGGAGCTCGGGTATTCCGCTCTGTCCTCCATGGGCATTTGGGAAGTGGCGCAACCGATCATGAGCGACCTCGCCGCGTCATTGGAGGAATCGTGCTTTGCCGCCGTACTGGAAGGCGATTCCGTTATATACACTGCACGCGCATCGTCGAAGCGGTTCATGAATGTCGGCATCAGTGTTGGCAGCCGCGTTCCTGCAAACTGTGTTTCTTCGGGGCGTGTTTTACTGGCGGCGCTGCCGGAGGAAGAGTTTCTGAAATATTTGGATGAAGCCGACCTGACGAAGTTTACCCCGAATACCATTACCTCCAAGGTCAAGCTGAAAAGTGAGATTGAAGAAGTCAGGCTTCAGGGTTGGTCGATTGTCGATCAGGAACTCGAAGTGGGATTGAGGTCGATTTCAGTACCGATAAAGGATGCCGCCGGCGAAGTTGTGGCGGCTTTGAATGTGCCCTGCCCAAGCTCGCGTATTACCTACGAACAGATGCGCACCCGCGTACTGACGGAATTGATGGCGGCATCCAGCCGCATAACAGCCGGGCTTTTAAAGTAATCTAGTTGACATTTTTGTTTCGGGTCATGCGGAAGGCGGCAAGCGCCGCCAATTCCTTGTCGCGCCAATTGACACGGTCCTCCCAAGCATCGATTGGCAGTAATTCACGACGCTTCTTGGCGACGTTTTCAATCAGTTCATCTGTCCATGGATCATATTGACCGCGTTCCGCCCCCATCTTTTCATATGCGGGCCCAAGCTTTTTCGCATGAGCTTCAATGCCGCCTCTTGTATTCAGATCGACGGTTTCAAAAGGACCAACAACGGACCAGCGGAACCCAAGGGCGTCCCGCACCAGGTGGTCGATATCCGCAACCGACATGACATTATCCCTGACCAGGCAATAGGCTTCGCGTAATACGGCCCCCTGTAGCCGGTTATAAACAAGACCGGTGACTTCACGATTGACGGCGACAGTCTCGTAGCCTGCTCTTGCAAAGAGATGTTTCGCTTTTTGCAAACTATCGGCACTGGTGAAGGGAGCGGGCGCCAGCTCTATCATTTTGATTACATGCGGCGGGTTGATCGGGTGCGCCACAAGGCAACGCGCCTTGCCGGGTAATCCTTCCGCGAATTGAGATGCATAGAGAGCTGAAGAGGCACTGGCGAGAATCGTCTCAGAGGGTGCTAACGCATCAAGGCGTGCAAATATTTCCTGCTTTAGCGCAAGCTTTTCCGGCGCGCATTCAATAACCAGCGCTGCATTACTTACAGCGGCGCCGAGATCATCCGTCAAAGACAAGCGATCGATGAAGTTGTCCTGCGCTATTTCAAGACCGGCATCGATGAGATCATTGCAAGCGGCTCTAATTTCATCTGGCGCTGCTTTAAGGCGTGCTTCATCAGGCTCGTTGAGCCATACCCTGTAGCCGCTCAGAAGAAAGCCGGTCGCCAGCCGGACACCGATGCTGCCTGCGCCAACAATAACCATGACAGGAGCGAGAATATCACTTGAGTCGGGGGAGAGAATGTTTGCGTTCGCCATGCGAATTTATGTACACTTATTTTCCAGCTATAGAAAGAACGCTGGTTTTGGGGATGCGGCGCCTGGTTTCAGGCAGTTGCCAAAGGCAATGACGACGGCGGTAAAAGGGTTCGAATATGGGTGATCTCACAGACAAGGTAATTCTCGTAACCGGCGCTTCGAAAGGCATTGGCGCAGCGATCGCGGCCACACTGGGAAAGGCCGGCGCTTCTGTGATTGCACATTATGGCGGTGATGAAGCGGGTGTTCGCGAGGCTGTCGCGGATATCTCCGATGATCGAAAATTCATTCTTCAGGCCGACCTTTCAGAATTGGATAATGCGACCCAGCTTTGGCGCGACGCTCTGGCCTGGAAAGGGCGTATTGACGTGGTGGTTAACAATGCTGCGATCATGCTGTTCAGTGAGGGTATCAATTCATCGCTGGAAGACTGGGACGATGTCTGGACGCGCACTTTTCAGGTCAATGTTTTCGCCCCGGCGCGCTTGTTGCGGGAGGCAACCAAGACGTTTTTAGAGCAGGGCGGTGGCTCCATCATCACGATTTCAAGTTGGGCGGCGCAGCGCGGTGTCACCAATCCCGGCACCATGGCGTATGGTGCATCTAAAACAGCGATCCGCAATATGACGCAGACGCTAGCACGCGCTTATGCAAAGGACGGACTGTTGGCATACGTTATTGCGCCCGGTGTTGTAAACACACGTCTGTCTGTGGAGTTCGCTGAAACACAAGGCGGGGTTGATAAGGTGAGCGCCGGCCTTGCTATGGGCGAGTGGGTTCAACCACAAGATATTGCTGAAACTGTCGCGTTTCTGGCAACTGGAAAAGCGCCCCATTTGACCGGCTCAACAATTGACATCAATGGCGCCAGTTATGTCAGATAGCCGAGAGGGCGGGCGCAGGCAAAGGCGGCTCCCGTATTGTTTTGCCGGGCGCACAGCGTAGCGGAAAAGATTTCGCTTTCTCATTCAATGGGCGCGAGTTTAAGGGCTATGACGGGGAGACCATCGCCGCGGCGTTAATCGCTGCCGGCGAATTGACATTCCGTACCACCAGGGAAGGAGAGCCGCGAGGCCCGTTTTGTGGAATGGGCGTATGCGGAGAATGTCTTGTTTCGATTAATGGCGCGCCGCGCCGGGCATGCTTTGAAAAAGTTACGCCTGGTATTTCTGTAACGACCGCCCCCGCTAAAACATCGGTATCGCCAAAAGCAAAAACATCTGGCGAGGTCCGACGCTTGACGCCGGAGCTTCTCATTATTGGCGCGGGGCCTGCGTCTCTTGCTGCGGCTAGCGAAGCGGCTGCTGCTGGCGTTGATGTGCTTGTCATCGATGAGCGCGCCAAGGCGGGCGGCCAATACTTTAAGCAGCCTGCCGATGGGTTTCAGGTCACCGAGCAAAATCTGGATGCGCAGTTTCGAGAAGGCGTGGAGCTTTATGAAAAAGCGAAAACCGCTGGCGCGTCCTTTATTGTTCCAGACATCAGCCTGGGCTGGAATGGCTGATCCATTGGAGATCCTTGCCGTATCGCCGGACGCGAACTTACGCATTGCGCCGAAGAAACTGTTCCTCGCGCAGGGCGCTTATGAGCGCAATATCGCAGTTCCCGGATTGGACCTTGCCTGGCGTGATGACAACCGGCGCGGCGCAGACATTCTCTGCGTGCTTATCTAACAACGCCGGGGCAACGTGTGCTGGATTGCGGGCAATGGACCGCTGAACCTTCAGCTTGCTCGTGAGCTTTCCGATGCAGGCGCCGAAATTGTCGCCGTCGTGGAAGCCGCTCGCGCGCCAGGGCCGGGAATGCTATTCGATGCAGCAACGATGGCGATGACCTCGCCACGATTAATGCGTGAAGGGGTCAGTCATTTATGGACGTTAGCGCGGCGAGGGGTTCCAATCCTTTACGGTTCGGCGTTGGTTAGCGCTGAGGGTGATAACCGTGTGCGCACCGCGCGCGTACAAGGAATTGGGTCGGACGGGCGCCCGGTTAAAAAAGGTAATTCCAGATTTGAGATTGATGCAGTTTGCATCGGTTATGGATTTGCGCCTCAAAGCGAACTCGCGCGCGCGCTCGGTTGTGAGTTTACGTACAACGCAGCGCGCGGCGCTTTAGAAGCGGTGCGCGCCGCTGACGGACACTCGTCGATAGACAGTGTGTTCATAATTGGGGATGGCGGGGGATTGGGCGGCGCGCGCGCAGCGATCTCGCAAGGCATGCTCGCAGCGCAGAGCGTCGCTGAGGCATTGGGTCATCGCGGTGACGCTAATCGGGCGGCTGACGCTCGCCGAAGCCTGCAACGGCATCAACGTTTTCAAAAGGCGTTGTGGAGCCTCTATAAAGCGCCGCTGATTACGACTCAGTTCGCAAATGCTGAGACGCTTATATGTCGCTGCGAATCCGTACGGCGAGATGCTGTTGATGGCGTGATGAATAGTGGGTGGCGACAGATTGGCGGCGTCAAACGCGCCACCCGCGCGGGGATGGGGCGGTGCCAGGGCCGTTATTGCGCCGCCATGATCGCTGGACTGGCGGCGAAAGAGCCAGTGCAGGAGGCCCAGTTGTTTGCACCGCGCGCACCTGGAAAGCCGCTGCGCTTGAAGGATGTTGCGGCATTCGCCGAGGATTAAGAGGTCAGGTGTTCGCAGTGAGAACTTTTGTTCTTGACTGCTACACCACTGCACTCCATCGTAGCGAATGACGGTTTTCAAGCGCCTCGGGGCGCGATTTGAAGGATCGGAGTGATGATGGTCCGTCTGGCATCGATATTTTTTCACCCGCTGGCGCTTGCTCTTGCAGTGCTGGTTTCATGCAGCGCACCGGAAGATGGTGGATCAGCAAAGACAGTGAAATCGCTTGAGGATATCAAGCAATCCGGGGTGTTGCGCGTTGGCGTAAACCCAAATTTTCCGCCGATGAGCGCGTATGGCCAGACAAACAAGCTGGAGGGTTTTGACGTCGATATCGCCAATCGTATTGGCCAGGAGCTTGGTGTTGCAGTCGAAACTGGTGCCTACGGAAGCTGCACAGCGCGTTCCGGTTTTTGAACTCGAACCGCATCGACATTACGTTGGGCGCGTTGACCATTACGCCTGAGCGCGCGCAGGTCGTTGATTTCTCAATTCCCTTGCCACACCGAATCCATGGGCGTTCTGACCACAGACAAAGTAGATGCGCAAAACTGGAAAGAATTAGACCGGCCCGATATCACGCTGGTAAATATGCGTGGCAACCGGTCGGTGACATTGCTTGAAGAAGAACTCCCCGAAGCAAAGAAATTGCTCGTCGATGGCAACGCCGACACGGTGCGGGGCGATCGCGCAGGGACGCGCAGACGCCATGGTTGAGAACGTTGATTTTTTTATCGGCTTTACCAGAAATTATTCAAATGTGTCCTGGCGAATTATCGACGATCCGATTTTTGTCGCGCATTGCGCCATCGGCGTCGATAAGGGCAGGGATGACTTAAGACAGTTCGTGAATGAAACACTGAAGCAAATGCATGCTTCGGGGTTTGTCGATGAGCGTTGGGAAAAATGGTTTGGTGGGCCAATGTCGGTCCCGGTGGACCTTGAAAATGGCGGCGAATGATTGCGCGCGTAATTTGACGAACAGTCAGGGGCGCCATAGCCCTCAAAAGACTGAAGAAGCGGGGCGATGAACTATACTTTTGAGTATGGGGAGGTGGTAAGCCATATTCCCTATCTTCTCGGTGGAGCGGTGCTAACGCTACAGATCGCTTTTGTCGCCTTTTGGGGCGGTGCCGGTGATCGGCTTGTTTGGCGCAATCGGGAAAGTATATGGCAATCGCCTGAGCCGCTATCTGATCAACGCCTATGTGATCTTTTTCACCAATACGCCTTGCATTGGTGCAGATTTTTTTCCTGTTTTACGCAATTACCTGAGATTGGCGTTTTGCTTGATCCGTTGCCGGCGGTATTGATCGGCCTCGTGTTGAACGCAGGCGCTTATCTCACTGATATTTTACGCGCCGGTGTTATCTCCGTGCGCCAGGCGGAGATCGAAGCGGGACTGACGCTTGGCATGTCGCGCCTGCAGTTGGTGCGTCATGTGATGCTGCCGCATATCGCCAGAACAATTTATGCGCCTTTATCTAATTTCTTCATCTGGCTGGTGTTGGGGAGTTCGCTGGCGGCGTTATTTGCGGTTGAAGAACTGACCGGTCGAGCGATCAATATCAGCACGGCCAATCTTCGCACGATTGAGACTTTTACCGTAATTGCAGCGATATATGTCGCTCTTACTTTTGCGGCGAGTATTACGCTCGCGTTGATCGGGCGATATGTATTTCGCGTGAAGGCGAGGATCTTTTGATGTTTGATCGCATTCTTACCGAGGCGCCCGAATTTTTTAATTACTATAATATTGTCTTCATTTTACAGGCGATGGGACGCACGTTGTTGATGACAGTATTTGGTTGCGCGGTTGGCTTCGGGATGGGGCTGTTGCTGGCGGTGGCTCGCCGCGGGCGCAGTACGGCGGCGCTGCCATTGCGTATTGCTGCGACGCTTTATGTGGAAACCTTTCGACGCATTCCGTTTCTCGTAGTTCTTTTTATCGTTCTTTACATGATTCAGCCAATCTGGCCGACCATATCGCTCCTTGGGATCGCCATTGTTGCTGTATGTTTGTTATCGACAGCGTTTTTGTCGGAAATCATTCGCGCAGGGATAGAGTCCGTACCGGAAAAGCAGGTCGAGAGCGCGCAGGTTTTAAACTTCAGTCCGTTTCAAACGCTGTTCTGGGTTATCCTGCCTCAGGCCTGGAAGGTCATAATACCACCGGCCATCGCTTTCGCCGTGATGTTTGTGAAAGACACATCGCTTGCGTCGCAAATGGGGGTCGTCGAACTCACTTTCACCGGCAAGATGCTGGTCAATCGCGGCTTTTCGCCTTTCCTTGGGTTTGGGGCGATCCTTGTTTGCTATTTCATACTTTCCTATCCGCTGAGTTTGTTCGGCGCTTATCTGGAGAAACGCCTTGCCGCATCTCGCAATCGATGATCTGCACTGCGCCTATGGCGATACGAAAGTCCTGAACGGCGTAACGCTCGCCGTCGATAAGGGCGAAGTCCTGAGCCTGATCGGACCGTCCGGTTCCGGCAAGAGCACGCTGTTGCGCTCTTTGATTGGTCTCAACCCACCGACCGGCGGCGCTGTGTCAATTGGCGGTGACGTCATCAATTACAGCGATCGAAAAAGTGTCCGGACGCTACGCGAGCGCATGGCGATTGTGTTTCAGCAGTATAATCTGTTTCAGAACATGACTGTCATGAGCAATATCACCGTGGCTCCGGTGAAGATTCAAAAACGCCCGAGGGAGGAAGTTGAACGCGAAGCCGCGCTTCTTCTGGAAAAGGTCGGCATGTCTGCAAAACATGACGCTTACCCGGATGAGTTATCCGGCGGTCAGCAACAGCGCGTCGCGATCGCGCGGGCGCTTGCGCTGAAGCCGGAGCTGCTATTGCTCGATGAAGTGACATCCGCGCTCGACCCTGAGCGGGTGAATGAAGTGTTGGAAGTCATTCGCAATCTCGCTGATGAGAAAATTACAATGCTGATCGTCTCGCATGAGATGTCTTTTGTGCGCGAGGTCTCCACCAAGGTCGCAATGCTTGACGGAGGCAAAGTGGTGGAGGCGGGCGCTCCACAACAGATATTTGAAAACCCGACCGAGGCGCGCACGCAGAGTTTTGTAAATTCGATCCTGCGTCATTAAGCAAACTAATGACGGCCGTTTACTGCGGAGCAAACTTACTTAGTTTTGCTCGCGATTGAGGCGTTTTTCCTTGTGCAAGATCAGCAACAATTGATGCTATGGCAAGGCTCGCTGTAAAGCCGATCCATGGCGCATAGGCCATGTAGAAGCCCGGCGCCTTTGGCGCTTCGCCAACAATCGGGCGCCAGTCATCATTGCCGTTCACAAAAGCCGCCCACGTTCGCAATAGTTCGACCTCTGCAAGAGCGGGCACAGTTTCAATCGCCAGTTTGATGTTTTGCGCCAGCATATTCGGACTCACAATCGGTCTTCCATGAGCATCAAGATGCGCGGGCCAGCCGCCACCGATGAGAACAGAGCCGGCGCGTGTTTGTTTTAGGGTCAGCTTTTCCGCGGCGGCGTAAACAAGATGACCGATCAGCGGCGTGATTGGGGCCGTTACGGAAAGTTGGATCGGAAAGGCCTGCATCTTCATATGAAGACCGATCATTTTCGCGATTTGCCCTGCCGCAGCCCCTGCCGCATTGATGACGCGGCGCGCTCGAACATCACCTGTTGAGGTTGCAATTGTGAAGCCGTCGGCAACCGGTTGGATTGAGAGAACTTCGCAATCTATGGTCAGGGCGGCGCCAAGCTGATTCGCGGCTTTTGCGAACGCAGGTGCGCAAAGGAGGGGATTGGCCTTACCCTCTGTTGGGCAAAACGCTCCTCCAACGAGCCGGTCCGATAAATAGGGCGCACGCTCGAGAAGCGCCGTCCGTGACAACAAATCGATCTCGACACCCATGGCTCGTTCGATTACGGCCTTACGCTCAATTTGCCGCATCTGTTCATCATCGGCAGCGACCAGAATGCCGCCCGGCATGGCGACTTCCAGATCAGTTTCGAGTTTACCTTCGATTTCAGTCCAGAGATCAATAGAATCAAGTAGTAATGGAAGAGTATGGGAGAATTTTCCGGCCCATTCTTCACCAAGATTTACGAAAGGATCATGGGGAATCTGGACATGCAGGCTGCCTGCATTTGCGCCAGACGCCATGCTGTTGATCTCGGTTTTTTCCAGCATAACGACGTTAACGCCGTCTTTCGCCAAGCGCCATGTTGCAGCGCAACCGGTCAATCCGCCCCCAATTACAGCAACATCAAATATATTTATCTCCTGACAGATTGAAAACTATTTACACCTTTTTGTTCGCCATGGTAACAATTGTGCGCAATAATAGGGGCGGCTTCCACAGAATTCTTATCCATCCTGGCAGCTAAAAATACGTCGCATCGCAGTTGATACATTATCACTTTACCAGCTCGGCAGCAGATAAATCACAGGGGCTCCATGTCTGATACAAAATTTCGCGGCAGCTATACCGTAACTGTTACTCCGTTCACAGAAAACGGAGAAGCGGTGGATATCCCCACACTTAAAAAGTTTCTGGACTGGCAGATTGATATGGGGGCGCCAGGCCTGATTGTCCTCGGAACGACCGGCGAATTTCTGGCAATTAGTGAGGAAGAGCGAGACGAAATCGTTGAAACTTCGGTCAAGCATGTCGCTGGCCGCGTGCCGGTGTTGATTGGCGCTTCGAACGCATACACGCCAACGGCGGTTCGTTTTGCGCGCAACGCCGAAGCTATGGGCGCAAACGGATTGATGATCGCGCCACCCTATTACTACACACCCACACATGATGAGATCTTCAATTACTACAAAGTGATTGCGGAAGCGGTTTCGATCCCCATCATGCTCTACAACAACCCGATTACGACTAATGTTGATATGCCAGCGTCGTTGATTGGCAAGCTGACGCGTTCATTTGAAACTGTCCGATACATCAAAGAAGCCAGTATGGATGTCGCCCGCGTCTACGACATTGTTGAAGAGACGCAAGGGGTCATGAACGTGTTTGCCGGCGAGCGTATCGTCGAAAGCTTCCTGCTGGGCGCAGTTGGGTATGTGAACCCATATGGAAATTATTTGCCCCATGCGACATCGCGTATCTGGGACTTCCTTGTTCAAGGGCGCATCGAAAACGCCAAAGAAATTGAAAGACTGGTCAACAGCCTGGATGAGGTCATAGCAGAAGGCCACCCAACCTATGGCCATCAGTGCTATTCAAAAGCGCTTGCGGGCGCCGTTGGCATGCCTGTTGGTGACGTTCGCCCGCCCCTTACTACATTCGCCGAGCTTGGCGAGGAAGGCATTGAGCGGCGCGACAAGATCATGAAAGTCATCGCTGAAATTGACGCTTTGATGAAAAAGCTGGATTCCAAGGCTGCCTAAGCCACATGAAAGTATTTATTGAGTTATGCCAAACCCTTCGACTGGGGATACTCTTCCCGCTCTTTTTCAGCCATTTTCAGTTCGCGACGTAACCTTTCCCAACAGAATTATTCTGACGCCCATGTGTCAGTATAGTTCCGAGGACGGCTTTACCTCGCCTTGGCATTTCGATCACCATGCGCGCTTTGCATTGGGAGGTCTCGGTGGCGCCCTGGTGGAATCAACAGGGGTTACAAAAAACGGCCGCATCACCCCGGCATGTCTTGGTCTTTACAAAGATGAACATATTGAGGGGCTGTCGCGTATTGTCGATATCTATCGCCGCGCAGGCGCGCCTGTTGGTATTCAGCTTTCTCATAGCGGGCGCAAGGGTAGCGCTGCAGCGCCGCTGGAGGGTGCTGCGCCGCTATCTGTTTATGCGCCGGACACAGCCTGGGAAACCGTGGCTCCAAGTGCTGTGCCGTTGACGCCGGAATGGCCCATGCCGCGCGCGCTTGACGATGATGAAATCAAAGGCCTTGTTGAGGCATTCGCTCTCTCCGCAAAACGTGCTTTGAAAGCCGGTTTTGATTTTATCGAAATCCATGGCGCACATGGATATCTGCTCCATAGTTTTGTATCGCCATTGTCGAACCGTCGTGATGATGCATGGGGCGGTGATATCGAAGGCCGATCCCGGTTCCCGGTGGCTGTTGCAGAAGCTATTCGGTCGGTTATCCCGGAAAATATGCCCCTATTTTATCGCGCGTCGGCGGTCGATGGTGTCGAAGGCGGACTGGAACTGAATGAGACAATTGTACTTGCGAAGAAATTAAAAAATGTCGGGGTTGACCTGATTGACTGTTCGTCTGGCGGAATCACGGGCGCGTCGGGTCGTGCTCATGCGAAGCCTTCTCCAGGTTATCTCGTTCCTTATGCAGAGGAAATTCGTGAAGCGTCAGAAATGCCAACCATGGCGGTGGGCCTGATCACAACGCCGCAACAGGCGGAAGATATCGTTGCAGACGGCAAGGCCGACCTGGTGGCGCTTGGCCGGCAGATGATTGACGACCCGGCGTTTCCGTATCATGCGGCGATAGAGCTTGGACGCCCTGACCCATACAGCGTTTTGCCGGAGTCCTATGCTTTCTTTCTAAGGCGCTGGCCGGGCAGGGATGCATCATCGTGAATTTCCGAAAATCACTGACAGGAAAGCCCGTATGAAAGAGCCGTGTATTATCACTGTCGCTATAACCGGTTCAGTTCCGCGTAAGGAAAATAATCCGGCAATTCCGATCACGGTAAGCGAACAAATAGAGTCGACGCACGAAGCTTTTGAAGCGGGTGCGACACTTGTTCATATCCACACGCGTAGGGACGATCAGACACCCGTCATTGATGCAGACCGTTTCGCTGCCGTTCAGGAGGGTATTCGAAAACACTGTCCCGGCATGATAACGCAGTTCTCAACGGGCGGGCGATCCGGGAAAGGAAGTGAGCGCGGTTCAATGCTGCGCCATGGGCCGGATATGGCGTCACTCGCTACGGGATCCTGTAATTTTCCAACGATCATTTATGAAAATTCTCCAGCATTGATCGAGGAACTGGCGAGGGGGATGCGCGACTTCGCGATCAAACCTGAAATTGAGGTATTTGATCTGGCGATGCTTTATAACGCCGCGGCGCTTGTTGAACGCGGGGTGCTGGATGCGCCGTTACATGTGCAGTTTGTGCTCGGCGTTAAAAACGCCCTGCCGGCGCGACGCGATATTCTTGAATTTGAAGTGGCGAAACTGAAAGAGCTTATGCCTGAGGCAACTTGGGTCGCCGCTGGGATTGGCCGCTGGCAGGCGCCGGTAAACCGTTGGTGTCTTGAGCTTGGCGGTCACATGCGCACTGGTCTCGAAGACAATATTCGACTTGATGCTGATAACCTGGCGCCTTCGAATGCGGCGCTTGTGAGTCTATGCCGGGAAATGTGTGAAGACGCCGGGCGACAGGTAGCGACGCCGAAGCAGGCGCGGGAGATACTCTCCCTGAGGTAGAGTATTACAATCCCTGAATTTGGAATTGCATCGTTGCCCATTTTGTGAGCCAACGAGAATTAAGCTGTTGAAATGTTATCGCGCCTTGCTGTTCAGCCTCGGGTTTTCGAATCTCAATAGCTTATAGCATCCGTCATTATGTCTGCTTTCTGCACATTGAAGTAATGCGAAGTTGTTGGTGCCATGTCCGCTTTGAGGATTTTGGCGATGTTAGCGCTTTCGCTAGGCGCGCCAGCTTTTGTACCAAAGTTGAATATGCCGGCACGAGTGCCCTAGCGTGTCGGAAACCAAATCTGGCATCCTGCGCATCGGCAAAAAGGCTTTTTGGAACTCTAGGTGGTTGACCGCCATTTGCCGCTGATAAGCATTACCGACTAAAGCTTTGAATTTGATGAGTGGCTGTCCTGATGCGCCGATCGAGTAACTTGGCTGATTCAAGGTTCTGGTGAGATTGTTCTTGCGGACGGTTGAAATATCCACCAGCTCTCAATCGATTGAAGGTATTATCAGTGTTCAAATAGCCTTTTGCCGACGTTCGCTCGCTAGCAGAACTCTATGGCGGTAGACTGGCCGGTGAAAAAACGATTTGAGTCATGATATTGAAATTAAAACAGACGCTTATGGATTTGCTGATTATCGAGCGGGAATGAAACAATAAAGCTGATCAGGGTTTCTGAAAGTCAGCTTTAGCTGCTGTCCCCGCTCATCCCGGCTTTCGCCGTGATGAGCGGTGTTACTGCATGTCACAAAATGGACTGTTAGTTTACCGCCGCCGCATCGCCATCTTGATCGGTCCCTCGGCGCGTCCGTGAACGAACTGATCGACCATCGGGTTGTTTGAGTTTTCGATCTCTTCCGGGCGTCCGCGCCAGATGATGCGGCCCTGATAGAGCATCGCGACTTCGTCGGCGATCTTGCGCGCCGAGGCCATGTCATGGGTGATGGAAATCGCGGTGGCGCCCAGCGCCTTCACGCGCTCCAAAATCAGATTGTTAATGACGTCGGCCATGATTGGATCGAGCCCAGTGGTGGGTTCATCAAAAAACAGGATCTGCGGATCGGCGGCGATGGCGCGGGCGAGGCCGACGCGCTTTTGCATGCCGCCGGAAAGTTCGGACGGGAAGAGGTCGCCAATCTCAGGCGCGAGACCGACCTGTGACAGGCAGTCGATGGCTTTGTCGCGCGCCGCCTTGCGCGATTTGCTCTGAGCGTAGATCAGCCGGAAGCCGATATTCTCCCAGACGGGAAGGCTGTCGAAGAGCGCGGCCCCCTGAAACAGCATGCCGGACTGGCCAGTCATGAACCGCCGGTCGCCATCGGTCTGGCGGGCGATATTGCGCCCGTCGATCTCGATGACGCCTTTATCGACCTTGATCAGCCCGAGAATGCATTTCGCCAGCACTGACTTGCCGGAGGCCTGATCCGCCAATCACTACCAGCGACTTGCCGCGATCCACGTCAAGGTCAACGCCGCGCAGCACTTCGTTGCTGCCAAAGCTTTTATGCAGATCGCTTACGGAAATTTTGGCGTTTGAGTCGCTCATGACCGATTAAAACTCCACCAGCAGCGACGTCATGAAATAGTTGGAGGCGAGCACGGCGACGGCTGATGCGACAACGGCGGTGCGGGTCGCAGACCCGACGCCCTGTGCGCCACCACGACTGTTATAGCCATAATAACAGCCCATGGAAGAGATCAGGAAACCGAAGACAGCGGCTTTAATCAGTCCACTGACGACATCCCGATTTTCCAGAAATTCCGAAATATTCTTGACGAAGATCGGTCCGGAAAAATCCAACGCATAAACTGACACCAGATAGCCGCCGTAAACGCCGATAATATCAGCGATGAGCACAAGCGCGGGCAGAGCGAGCGTCGTCGCTAGGATGCGCGGGGCGATCAGATATTTAAACGGTTCAACCGCCAGCGTTGACATGGCGTCAATCTGTTCAGTGACGCGCATAGTGCCGAGTTCAGCCGCCATCGCCGACGAGCATCGCCCGGCGACCATCAATGCGGCGAGGACCGGCCCTAACTCGCGGACGATCGAGACGCCCAAAATCTGTGGCAAAAAGGTTTCTGCGTTGAACCGTAAACTGCCGTCATAAATGTTGAGGGCGAGCGCGGCGCCGGTGAAAATCGCAGTGAGCCCGACAACCGGCAGCGAGGCAAATCCAATCCGATAAAGCGCACTGAAGAATGCGCGCCAGTAAAACGGACCGGTTACCCAGGACAGGGCGCCGCGGCTCGCGAAATTCGCGATCCGCCCTGTCTCGCGTAACGACGCAAGTGTCGTACGGCCTGTGGCGGCGAAAATGTTCATCCCGTTGTTCCCTCGCGCGCCGGCGCAGCGCTGGTGACTAGAGGTAGCGGCGATCCACCCGTCCGCCAAGCCCGGTGAGCAATTCGTAAGGGATCGTGCCGCAGGCCTCGGCCGCTTCAAACAGCGTGATCTCTTCGCCGAAGAAAGTAGCGATATCCCCTGTATTGATTGGGTTTTTCACATTTGTAACATCAAGCGACGTGAGGTCCATGGAAATACGCCCAGCAACTGCTGCGTGTACGCCGCCGATAAGGGCTTCGGCCCGGCCCGATCCAGCGCGGGGAAAGCCATCGCCATAACCGAGCGCCACGGTTGCGAGCCTGGCGGATCTGTCGAGTCGGTGCGTCGCGCTGTAGCCGACTGTCTCGCCGGCGGCGGCCTGGCGCAGTTGAACCACCGGCGCCCGCAGAGCGGCGACGGGTTTCAGGCGAGGGCTCATCCACATCAAACGGGCTTCCGCCATAAAGGGCGATGCCTGGCCGGATAAGGTCGAAATGAAACTCCTTGCCCATCAGCGCGCCGCCGGATGCGGAAAGGCTCAGCCGCGCACCCGGAAATTGCGCAGCAGCTTCGACGAAAATGTCTTTCTGTTGTTTATTCTTCGGGGCTGCTGGCATGGAAGCGCAGGCGAGATGGCTCATCACCAGGTCGATGGACAGCCCTTTGAGGGCGGCGATTGTGCTGACTTCATTGAGCGGCGCCCCGAGGCGGTTCATGCCGGTATCGATATGGAGCGCGGCCGGCGCGCCGGGTTGACGCGTCGACCATTTTTCAGCCTGCTCAAGACTGTTCAGCACAGGCGTCAGGCGGCTTGCTTCGAACAGCGCCATGGTTTGCGGAAGAGGGCCATTGAAAACATAAATTTCCGGTGTGCTATCATCGAGGATATTACGAAGCGCGGCGCCTTCTTCCGGATAGGCGACAAAAAAGCTTTTGCACTTTTCGCGTTCAGCAAGCGTGCGTGCGATGGCGTCAAGGCCGAGCCCATAGGCGTCGCATTTCACAACGGCGGCTGTTTGCGCATCCGGCGCCTGATCGCGGATCATAGCGTAATTCGCGCAGAGTGCGCCTAGATCGATATCGACCCAGGGCCCTGCGGTTTTTGCGTTTGTCTGATAGGCGCCGCTCATGAGCGTCAGCAATAAGCAGGTTTTGAGGCGTAGAAAAGACGTAATTGTTTAGTGATCGAACTGCCCGCCATAGCGATCGTCGGCAAGGTCGGAGAATTTCGTGAACTTCTCTTCAAAATGAAGGTCGACCTTGCCAATGGGGCCGTGGCGTTGCTTACCGATAATGACCTCGGCGGTGTCGCCGACTTCTTCGAGCCGCGCCATCCACTTTGAATGTTCTTCAGAACCTTCGCGCGGTTCCGATCGGCTCAAATAATATTTTTCACGGAACACGAACAACACGACGTCGGCGTCCTGTTCGATCGATCCCGATTCACGAAGGTCAGCGAGTTGCGGTCGCTTGTCATCGCGCGATTCAACCTGACGCGAGAGCTGCGACAAAGCGATGATTGGCACTTCAAGTTCTTTAGCCAGCGCTTTCAGGCCCTGGCTGATTTCGGTGATTTCCTGAACGCCGGCCATCATTGCGCCGTCCGGAGCCGGTCAGCAACTGAAGATAATCGACGACAATCAGGTTGAGGCCATGCTGGCGTTTTAGGCGACGCGCGCGCGCGGCAAGTTGTGCGATGGAGATGCCGCCGGTGTCGTCGATATGCAGCGGCAGTTTTTCAAGATCCCGGGCGGCGTGATAAATCTGATCGAACTGTTCCTGATCAACTTCCCCGCGCCGGATTTTTTCCGACGGCACCCGCGCCGTCTCCGAGATGATCCGCGTCGCCAGCTGTTCGGCCGACATCTCCAGTGAGAAAAGGCCAACGATTGCGCCTTCGACCGTCTTCAAAGTGCCGTCCGGTTGTTTCT
The DNA here is from genome assembly GCA_965230025.1 of Hyphococcus sp. Taxonomy (GTDB): domain Bacteria; phylum Pseudomonadota; class Alphaproteobacteria; order Caulobacterales; family Parvularculaceae; genus Hyphococcus. Next base: position 15,414 of record CBDDKD010000043.1, on the reverse strand, counting down.
CGGTTCGGTAGGCTCTTGCGGCGTTGACGGCTATGTTGGTGGCGAGTGACGTCTTCCCCATGGAAGGGCGCCCGGCGAGAATGATCAGATCGGACGGGTGAAGCCCGCCCATCATCCGGGTCGAGATCACGCAAGCCCGTGGCGACACCGGCAAGACCGCCATCTCGTTTTACAGCGGCGTTCGCCAGTTCAATTGCGTCCGTGATCGCCGAACGAAAAGTTTTGAACCCGCCGCCATATTTGCCGGTTTCCGCGAGCGAATAAAGCGCCTGCTCCGCGTCTTCCAGTTGGCTTGATGGGTGATCATCAAGTGTTGAGACTTTCGCACGATCGACCATCTGTGAACCGATGGACATGAGCCCGCGGCAAACCGAAAGATCAAAGATGATGCGCGCATAATCCACCGCGCCGGCTGTTGACGGCACGTTGGCGGCGAGCTGTTCGAGATATTTTTTGCCGCCCGCTTCTACATAGCCCGATGAACTCGCAAGAAATGTATCGAGCGCGACCGGTGAGGCGAGGCCGCCCGCTGTTCACTAAATCAGACATCGCTTCGAAGATCAGCCGATGCACCGGATCGTAAAAGTGCTCGCCTTTCAGAAATGCGGCGGCGCGGTAAAAGATTTCGTTGTCGAAAAGAACAGCGCCGAGAATCGCCTGTTCTGCGTCAAGCGATACGGGAAGTTTTTCTTCCGTACCCTGATTGCCTATGCCTGTTGTGTCTGCGCCGTCCGCCATCAAGAGGTTAAATCAAAAAAAACACCGGCTGGAAACCCAACCGGTGTTTGTATTTTTCCCCGCACTCAGTGCACGCGGTTATGGAAGAAGCTTCTTGTGAAAGCTTACGCCTTGTCTTCGCTTGTTTCTTCGCTCGGCGTCTCTTCCGTTACTGCAGCTTGCGCATCTTCGTCGAAAAATTCCGGCGCAGCATCAGTTGCTTGTTCTTCGCTTTCTTCTTCCTGATCCTCAGGGCGTGCGAGCACATTTTCGCCGCGCGCCTGACGCTCGGCTTCGTCTTCCGAGCGCGCAATGTTGATTTCAATGCGCGCATCCACTTCAGGATGAAGCACAATGCGAACCGGGAAAACGCCAAGCGTTTTCAACGGCTTTTCAAGACGCACCTGACTGCGCTCGATATGCACGCCCTCGTCTGAAGCCGTTTGCGCGATATCGCGGGTTGAAACGGAGCCGTAAAGAACGCCCATTTCCGAAGACTGGCGAATAACGACGAAAGACTTACCGTCAATACGTTCCGCAGCGGCGGCGGCTTCAGTCTTGCGTTCGAGGTTGCGCGCTTCAAGGTCTGCACGCTGGTTTTCAAAAACCTTTTTATTGGCTTCGTTAGCACGGAGCGCTTTTTTGTTGGGCAGCAAATAGTTGCGCGCAAATCCGGGGCGTACTTTAACGACATCGCCCATTTGGCCAAGATTTTCCACTCGTTCCAGAAGAATGACTTCCATGATCGTTACTCCGATGCATAAGGAAGCAAGGCGAGGAAGCGGGCGCGTTTAATGGCGCGCGCAAGTTCGCGTTGCTTCTTTTGGGATACTGCGGAAATCCGCGACGGAACGATCTTTCCGCGCTCGGATACATAGCGCTGGAGCAATTTCGGGTCCTTGTAGTCGATGGTTGGCGCGTTCTCGCCCGAGAAAGGGCAGGTCTTGCGGCGCCGGAAAAATGGTTTTGCCATGATGATGATTCCTTTTCTCTAGCGGCGCGGTTTGTCGTTGCGATCGCGGCGGCTGAGCACTGGCGACGGCTCTTCGTCGAGTTCTTCGACGCGAAGCGTCAGCGCGCGCAGGATGTCTTCGTTGATCTTTTCCTGACGCTCGAGTTCCTGCACAGCGGCGGCGGGACCGTCGATATTGAAAAGGCTGTAATGGCCTTTACGGTTTTTGTTAATCTTGTACTGGAGGTTGCGAAGACCCCAATATTCGGATTTTTCAATCTTGCCGCCATTGTCAGTGACGATTTTGGCGAGAGTTTCGGTAAGGCCTTCGACTTGCGCAGGGGAAATATCCTGACGCGCAATGAAGACGTGCTCGTATAACGGCATGAAGCCAGCTCCTGATATGGCGACGGAGATCCAAAAGCAGCCAGGCTGGGCGCTGCATCAGGGCCTGTGGCTCGCAAGGCTAAGGGACCATCCCTTGAACGCCGCCGCTGATGGCTCAGTGTTGGCGCGCCCGCGACCGTCGCTCGCGAAGGGGCGGGGATTACCTCAAGGAGCGCTTGTTTGCAAGTGCGAAAAAGGCGCTATTCAGGGAACCAGGACCGCAAAAGATCCTCAAAGAAAGCCAGGGTGGCGCTCTCGCTGTAATGACCCGCCGCATAAGCCTTCGAATTGTCGCCAAGGCGCGCTGCCAGATCCCGGTCTGCCTGCAGGCGGCGGATGGCAGCGGCGAGTGCGCTTGCGTCATTGGCGGGTACAGTCAGTCCGGTCTCGCCCTCCCGAAGATAGTCGGCAACGCCCATGGCGGCGGTGGCGATCTGCGCCTTGCCGAGATGCATGGCGCCGACCAGCGTCACGAGCCCGCATGGCGTCTCCTGGCTGCGCAATGGCAAGAGCGCAGCGTCGGCGTGCCAAACGATACCCCAGGCGCGATTGAAGGGAAGGTTGAAAAGCGTCGTCAGATTGTCCGGCGCGCTGAGGCCATCAAAATTATGCGGGCGGGCGACCGCGACAAACCTTATCTCCGGGCAGAGCCTCGCGGCTTCACACAATATCCGATAGTCGCGCGCCTCACCGCCGAGCGCGGCGACATAAGGCGCATCGATTTCCCGTGGCGGCGCTTCGGATAAGGGCGGCGCCACGCCCCATGGCGCGCGGATAAGTTTCTCAGGGTTGATATCAAACCAGTCCGCATAAAGGTTTTTCTCGCCGTTGGTAAAAACGGCAAAAGCGTCGACTGTTCTAAAGGCGCGTTTCATCAGGCTGCGTCGAAGACCCGTCGGTAAATCCGTGAAGTTAAACGAAAACCCCAGATGGCGGGCGTTCTGTTTTGCCGGTCCAATCACAGCTTCCGTCCATGCCGTCGTCAGCGGTCCATGGGAGACGATAACGTCAAAAGGGTTCTCCTTGGCAGCCTCGGCAAGGCGCCGAACGCCGGTATAACGCGCCAGGCTTTGGAAGCGCGTAACGACATTTTTGGCGACGGGCGATGCAGCGCTTTGCGACGGCGCTGTGGAAAAACCCTGCCACTCCAGCTTGCGCCCGGTGATGCGCATGTCCTGACCCATCAAATCGCGAATCCACACCCAATCGGGATCAGGATTGTCGGATATGCTCGCAATTCTAAACGCTTGTGTTTCGGTCATGATATTTTCCGTGATGCTGATAACAGCGCTCGCGCTTTGCGGCAAAAAGAAAGAAGGCTGTAAAGAGGGTATAAGCGTGAGCCGCTTGCCCTCAATCATTGCCGGGGTTAAGGCGAATATACTTTGAGGAGGAAGATTTATGGCGCGCGCATTTTTGTTTCCGGGGCAAGGCAGTCAAGCGGTCGGCATGGGAGCGGCGCTCAGCGATGCGTTTGCTTCAGCGCGTGCGGTCTTTGAAGAGGTTGATGAAGCGCTCGGGCAAAACCTGTCGGCGCTCATGCGTGACGGGCCGATGGAGGATCTCACCCTGACTGCGAATACCCAGCCGGCGTTGATGGCGCACTCGATCGCAGCGTTTCGCGTGCTTGAAGAGGAAGCCGGCGTAAAGGTCGAAGACGCAATGTTTGTCGCCGGTCATTCCCTTGGCGAATACTCGGCATTGTGCGCTGCGCGCGCGATCAACTTGGCTGACACGGCGCGGCTTTTACGCGTTCGCGGCGAGGCGATGCAGGCCGCGGTCCCTGTCGGCGAAGGCGCCATGGCGGCGCTTATCGGCGTTGATCTTGATGGCGCTCAAAAAGCGGTTGAAGGAGCGGCGGGCGGCGGCGTTTGCGAAATCGCAAACGATAACGCGCCCGGCCAGGTGGTGATTTCAGGAGAAAAGGCGGCTGTCGAAGCCGTTTGCGCGAATGCTAAGGAATATGGCGCTAAGCTGTCAAAACTATTGCCAGTTTCGGCGCCATTTCATTCATCACTTATGCAACCCGCCGCAGATCGCATGGCGGCTGCTCTGGCGGAAACGACAATCAGCGCGCCGGCGACAGCGTTGGTCGCCAATGTGACCGCGCAGCCGACAACATCGCCGGACGAGATTCGCGATCTTCTTGTGAAACAGGTCACCGGCAGGGTGCGCTGGACCGAAAGCGCTCAGTTGATGGCTGAAAAGGGTTGCGATGAATTCGTTGAAGTCGGCTCGGGCAAGGTGTTGAGCGGCCTGATCAAACGCATCGCCAAGGGTGCTTCTACCGTGAATGTCGGCAACCCCGATGACGTCGCCGCCTTCGCCGGCGCGTGACCATCGGCCTGTCCCAAAACCGCCGCGGCGAACTTATCCACGCTTTCCGCAAGCAGGCTGCATTCTGCCGCAAACGCGGCGCCGCGTTTACCGCGGCTGTTGTCGATGCCGCTGGTGATGAACTCTCTGCGGAAAACAAATCATTCTGGAAGTTTATCAGTGATTTCGAAGGCGACCCTCATAAAGGCGCTTTGGCGTTGCGTATCGCCGGCGCCTTGCATGCGCTTGTTTTGAAAGAACGCGGTGGCGCGCTTGGGCCGATTTATGCGAAACCAGACATTGTTCCCGATGCGCCCGATCTTCGCAACGCGATGACGCCACTCTTCGAGAATGAACGTGATGTATTCAAATCGTATGTGGCCGGCGCGCCGCAAACCAATGAGATCAATCGTGCGAGCGCCTTGCTGTTCGGGTTTTCCTTCATTGCCAAACAAACCGGACTTGCGCTTGATCTTTATGAAGCCGGCGCAAGCGCAGGGCTTTTATTATGCTGGGATCGTTTTCGATATGACTACGGCAATTTTCAGTGGGGCGCCGGTGAAACGACAATTCACTCCGAACTGAACGGCGGGTTCATACCGGCCTTGCATGAAGACATCAGTGTCGACAGCCGGCGCGGATGCGATCTCAATCCGCTTGATCTGTCCGACCCGGAAACGGTTTTGCGCATGAAGTCGTTTATATGGCCCGAAGAACGCGGCCGTCATGCCCTGTTTGACCAGGCGAGAGGCCAGGTCACCGCCATAAAGCCACGACTTGAAAAGGCCGATGCCTTGTCGTGGATAGAGGCGCTTCTGGACGATCTGAATCCGAACCGAGCAAGCGTTTTCTATCATTCGGTCTTTGCGCCATATCTTTCAGATGCTGATATTGCGGCGCTTTCCGAGTTGATGGAAACAGCCGGGCGATCGGCGACAGCTGCAGCACCGCTGGCGTATCTGCGGTTCGAACCGGAAGAAATCGATGGGTCGTTTGAATTCTTTCTCGATCTGAAAATATGGCCGGGTGGCGAAAACCGGCGGCTTCTGCGTGCGCATCCTCATGGGCTTTGGGTTGAACCTTTGAGCGATTTCTGAGTATGCCAATGAAACAATTAATCGGGAGACGAGTGTGTTTGATCTAACCGGAACAAGAGCATTGGTGACGGGCGCTACCGGTGGCATCGGCGGGGCGGTGGCGAAGGCCCTTCATGCCCAGGGCGCCAGCGTTGCGATTTCAGGAACGCGCGCCGAGAAACTGGAGGCGCTCGCCGGCGATCTAAAAGATCGCGTTCACGTAACGCCGTGCAATCTTTCCGATCTTGAGGCCGTGGACGCATTGCCCAAACAGGCAAGCGAGGCGATGGGCGGGCTTGATATTCTTGTCTCGAATGCCGGCGTCACCCGCGACACCTTGATGATGATGATGAAGCCTGACATGTGGGACGAGGTGATCAAGGTCAATCTCACCGCTTATTTTCGTCTCGCCAAAGCTTCTTTGCGGGGGATGACCAAGCAGCGGTTCGGTCGCATCATCGGCGTTACATCCGTGGTCGGCGTGACCGGTAATGCAGGGCAGGCGAATTACGCCGCATCGAAGGCCGGCATGATCGGCATGTCGAAATCCCTGGCGCAGGAAGTTGCGAGCCGCAATGTCACCGTTAATTGCATCGCACCGGGCTTTATCGCAACCGCGATGACGAGCGATCTCAACGAGAAGCAGCAAGAGGCGATTCTGGGGAAAATTCCGGCAGGCGCCATGGGGACGAGCGAAGATATCGCCGCCGCCGCTGTTTTTCTGGCCTCAAAAGAGGCGAATTACGTCACCGGCCAGACGATCCATGTCAATGGCGGTATGGCGATGCTATAAGGGCTGTGGCCCGGTGGGTGGCCCTTGGGCGTTGCAACATCCGCCAATTTGCCGTAATCCGCCCGAAAACCGTTTTTCGCTGGGTTTAAAGCCCGCACCGCAATACCAAATAACGGATCTAATAAGGAGCCTTGAATGTCTGATCTTGCAGAACGCGTGAAGAAAATTGTTGTTGAGCATCTCGATGTCGATCCCGCCAAAGTCGAGCCAAAGGCGAGCTTCATTGATGACCTCGGCGCAGACAGCCTTGATATCGTGGAGCTGGTGATGGCGTTCGAGGAAGAATTTGACGTTGAAATTCCAGATGATGCGGCTGAGACAATCCAGTCTGTCGGCGACGCCATCAAATTTATCGAAGAACAAAAGAGCTGATCCGTCTCGCGAGTCCGGCGGCGCGCGGCCTACCGCCGCTGGAAATTGTCGCCGCCGATGCGAGGAATGGCGTCCGGCACAACGCGTTAGATGTTAATTCCATCCGTTAACGGAGGATATGTTATGCGTCGCGTCGTGGTTACCGGTTTGGGAATTGTCTCTCCGCTTGGCTGGGGCGTCGATACCGTCTGGCGTCGCCTCATCAATGGCGACTCCGGGGCCGGGCCGATCGAACAGTTCGATGCGTCGGATCTGCCTTGCCGTATCGCCGCATCCGTGCCGCGCAGCGACGGACGTGGGGGCGGCGTGGCGGCAGGCGATGCCGCTTTCAATGCTGACGACTGGGTTGAGCCGCGCGAACAGCGGCGGATGAATGAGTTCATCGTTTACGGCATCGCTGCAGCTCAGATGGCGTATGATGACGCCGGCCTTGATCTGAAGACAGAAGAAGAGCGCGAACGCGCTGGCGTCATGACCGGATCCGGTATTGGCGGGCTCGACGGCATCGCGAATGAAGTCCTTGTGCTTAACGAAAAAGGACCGCGCCGGGTTTCACCGTTTTTTATCACCGGCAATCTCATCAACCTTGTATCGGGGCAGGTATCGATCCGGCTTGGCCTGAAAGGGCCGAACCACGCTGTGGTGACAGCCTGTTCTTCAGGCGCTCACGCGATTGGCGATGCGGCGCGGTTGATTGCGCTGGATGATGCAGACGTCATGGTAGCTGGCGGCGCTGAAGCTGCAATCTGCCGGATCGGCATTGCAGGTTTTTCCGCCTGCAAGGCGCTAACAACACATTTCAACGATACGCCCGAGAAGGCGTCACGGCCCTATGACGAAGAACGCGACGGCTTTCTGATGGGTGAGGGTTCCGGTTTTGTCGTGTTGGAAGAATATGAACGCGCCAAGGCGCGAGGCGCAAAAATCTATGGCGAAGTTGTCGGCTATGGCCTTTCTGGCGATGCCTATCATATCACGGCGCCTGCGGAAGATGGCGATGGCGGTTACCGCGCTATGAAGATGGCGTTGAAGCGCGCCGGCATTTCTCCTGGCGACGTTGATTACGTCAATGCGCACGGCACATCGACACCGCGCGGGGACGAAATTGAACTGAGGGCCGTGGAGCGTCTCTTCGGCGATGATGCTGATGGGCTTGTCATGTCATCGACAAAATCATCCGTCGGCCATCTTTTAGGCGCAGCCGGCGCCGTTGAAGCGATCTTCTCCCTTTTGGCGATTCGCGACGGTGTTGCTCCGCCTACGCTGAACCTCGATAATCCATCGGTTGCAACGCCGATCAATCTCGCGCCGAATGAAGCGGTGAAAACGCCGATTAATGTAGCGCTTTCAAATTCCTTCGGTTTTGGCGGCACCAATGCGTCGCTGGTGATGCGCCGCGTTGACGGCTAAGGTATTGCGTAAGGGGAGCCTGGACGGGCGGAGGCGGCATGCGGGAAGCTGAAAAGACAGCACTTGTGACGGCGCAACAAAGGGGCGGCGCAATCAAGTCGTTCATAATTTTTCTTGCCGGTTTGACCTTGCTCGCCGCGGCGGCGTTGGGCGCTGGCGGATACCTGGCCTATCGGGAGGCAAAGAATCCGGGACCGGCCGATGCGCCGACCATTGTGCTGTTAGAGCCGGGCAGTTCGGTATCTTCAATTGCCGATGATTTGGAAGACGCCAGCGTTATTCGGTATCCTGAGCTTTTCACGATTATCGTACGGTTGCGTGGCGTACAAAATTCGTTGAAAGCAGGCGAATATGAAATTCCACGCCGCGCCAGCGTCATGGACATCATCGATATCCTGATCGATGGCAAAAGTATTCTGCATTATGTTACGGCGCCTGAGGGGCTGACGACAGCACAGATTCTGCGCCTTGTTTCGGCTGACGAGACGCTGACCGGCGACATCACCCTTGAACCCGGTGAGGGAGAACTCCTGCCGGAGACTTATGCGTTCACGCGCGGCGAAACGCGTGACGACGTTATTCGCAGGATGATGAAAGCGCAGGATGCTTATCTTGACGAGCAATGGCAAAGACGCGCTACGGAGCTGCCGTTTTCGAGTGCAGAGGAGGCGCTGATCCTTGCGTCTATCGTTGAAAAGGAAACTGGTGTCGCTGAAGAGCGTGAGCGTATCGCCGCTGTTTTTGTCAACCGACTGAAACGCGGCATGCGGCTCGAATCCGACCCGACGATCATTTACGGCCTGACCCAGGGCGAGCCTTTAGGTCGAGGTTTGCGTCAAAGCGAATTGCGCGGTGAGACGCCCTACAACACTTATGTCATTCGCGGCTTGCCGCCGACCCCGATCGGCAATCCCGGCAAGGCTGCAATTGCGGCGGTTTTAAATCCTGCTGAGACGGATGATCTGTTTTTTGTCGCTGACGGCACCGGTGGTCACTCATTCGCGACAAACTTGCGCGATCATGAACGCAATGTTGCGGCATGGCGGCGTATTGAACGCGAACGCCGGCAGGGCGGATAGGCGTGGCCGCTTCAATTTCCTCCATGACAGGGTTCGCGCGCGTTGAAGGCGCGCATGAGACGCGGCGCTGGACTTGGGAGCTGAAAAGCGTAAATGGCCGCGGCCTCGAACTGCGAAGCCGGCTACCGCAAGGCTTTGACAGTCTTGAGCCCGCTTTGCGGCAATCCTTACAGCGGGTGATGAAGCGCGGGTCGATCAACGCCAGCCTGATGATGCTTAGCGAAAGCAGCGAGCCGCGTTATCGCGTTAATGAAACGGCGCTTGCCGCAGCGATCGCCATGGTTGAAAAAATTGGCGTTAGCATAAAATGCGATCCGCCCCGCGCTGAGGGAATTCTCGCCCTGCGCGGTGTGATGGAGCTGGTGGACAACAATGAGAGCGATAATGAACGCAAAGCGCTTCACGATGCACTGCTTGCGAGTTTTGACGAAGCAGCTGCCGCGCTAAGCGTTGCGCGTGATGCAGAAGGCGCGGCGATGGCGGATGTGCTGACGGCGCAGTTTGACGAAATCGAACGCCTGACCAAAGCCGCTGCAGCCTCGGCTGGCGCCGCCCCGGAAGCCTTGCGCGCCAAAGTCGCTGCGCAGTTGAAGGATTTACTGTCGGGCGCGGCGATTCCGGAGGAGCGTCTGGCGCAGGAGGCGGCGCTGCTTGCGGTTAAAGCCGATGTTCGCGAGGAACTGGACCGCCTTGTTGCTCACATTAAGGCCGGTCGTGATTTGTTGCGCGCCACGGAGCCAGTTGGCCGTCAGCTTGATTTTCTTACTCAGGAGTTCAACCGCGAAACGAATACGCTATGCTCCAAAGCCTATGACATGACCCTGAAACGCATTGGTCTTGATCTAAAAAAAGTCATCGATCAGCTGCGTGAGCAAGTGCAGAATATTGAATAGGGAAGACTAATGATCGGCGGCGATCTCAAAGTAGCCCGCAGAGGCTTGATGTTTATCCTGTCGAGCCCGTCGGGCGCCGGCAAGACGACGCTGGCTGATCGTATCCTGACAAAGGACGGTGAGGTGGTGCTGTCCATTTCTGCGACAACCCGTGTGCGACGCCCCGGCGAGACCCACGGAAAGGACTATTTCTTTGTTTCAGAGGAAGAGTTCTTCCGGATGCGCGACAATGACGAATTCCTCGAATGGGCGAATGTCTTCGGTCATTATTACGGAACACCCAGAAGCCTTGTCGAAGATACGTTGCGTCAGGGCAAGGATGTTCTTTTCGACATCGACTGGCAGGGCGCACAGCAGCTCGATGAAGTTGCCGGCGAAGATGTGGTTAAAGTGTTCATCCTGCCGCCGTCCCGTGAGGAGCTTGAGCGGCGTTTGCGCAAGCGGGCGCAGGACCCTGAAGACGTTGTTCAGAAACGTATGAAGAAAGCCGATGCGGAAATTTCCCACTGGGCTGAATATGATTATGTGATCGTCAATTACGATCTGGATGAATCGGAAGAACTGTTGCGCTCAATCCTGTTTGCCGAGCGGCTGAAACGGCGCCGGCAGGTTGGGCTTGCGGCCATCGTTAAAAACATGATGGGTGAAGACTAAAGTATTAGCGGGTCTGCAAGATGAAGCGGCGCAATCCCAGCGCCGTTTTCATTTTACTTGTATTGCACCTTGGCGATTTCAAAGGCGCGTGCGCCGCCGGGCGCCATCACTTCAACGCTGTCGCCTTTTTCTTTGCCAATAACAGCGCGAGCGATGGGCGAAGAAATAGAGACCTTGCGTTCTTTGACGTCCGCTTCCAGATCGCCGACAATCTGCCAGACTTTTTTCTCTTCGGTGTCTTCGTCGATCAGCGTAATCGTCGCGCCGAACTTCACGGTGTCGCCGTCGAGCTTCGTGACATCAATGACCTGCGCGCGCGTGTGCTTGTCTTCAAGCTCAAGGATCTGGCTTTCGATCCAGCCCTGTCGCTCCTTCGCGGCATGATATTCGGCGTTCTCCGAAAGGTCGCCATGGGCTCGCGCTTCGGCGATCGCCTGAATGACAGCTGGACGCTCTTCATTCTTCAATTTCTTCAAGTTGGCTTCGAGTTGCTCGTAGCCTGCAACGGTCATTGGGAACTTTTCCATGTTCCGCCCTTTCTCTCCAATATCGGCCTGGTTCGCCCCGAATCGGAGCGAAAAAAATAGCGCGGTCGGGCGGGCTCGCCGCAACCGTCGCTTCAGGCTTGACCAATAAAATACGCCCGGGCGGTCTCGACTTCAAGACCGCCCGGGCAAAATCTATCGCAAATAATCCCCAAACCTTAATGATTACAGGGGTGTAACGGAAGCATTGACGACCTTACCAGATGCGCACCCGGTCTTCCGGGGCGAGATACAGCGCGTCGTCTTCGTTCACACCGAAGGCGTCGTACCAAGCGTCCAGATTTCGTACGACGCCATTCACCCGGTATTCCGGCGGGCTGTGCGGGTCGGTCAGGAGACGCCGCCGGACTTCGTCCTCGCGGGCTTTGGCGCGCCAGACCTGGGCCCAGCCGAGGAAAAAGCGTTGGTCGCCCGTCAGGCCGTCAATTACTGGTGCGAAGCCGTCACAACATGAGTCAAGATATCGGTGATAGGCCGCATACGCCATTTGCAACCCGCCAAGGTCGCCGATGTTTTCGCCCATTGTAAGCTCGCCATTGATATTGAGGCCTTCGACCGGTTCATAGGAGTCGTATTGGGCGCCAAGGTTGTCGGTCTTTTCCACGAAGCGTTCGTTTGCGACTTCCGTCCACCAATCGCGAATTCGGCCAAGCTCGTCAAAACGCCGCCCCTGGTCGTCAAAGCCGTGACCGATCTCATGGCCGATGACCGCCCCGATCCCACCATAATTTACAGCCGGATCAGCGTAAGGGTCAAAGAATGGCGGCTGCAGAATACCGGCGGGAAACGTAATTTGATTGAGGAGCGGATTATACGATGCGTTTACGGTCTGTGGCGGATATGGCCAGATTTTACGATCCACCGGACCGTCAAGCCGGTCGAGCTGTTCCCGCCACTGGAACTCGGTGATGGCGATGGCGTTATCCAGTAGTGTGTTGCTTGCGATCGATAGCGGTCCGTAGTCTGTCCATTTTTCCGTATACCCGATGCGCGGCTCAAATGTGGAGAGTTTTAAAAGCGCCTGCTCGCGTGTTTCGTCATCCATCCATTCATTTTGCTCAAGGCGTTCCTTGAAGGCTGCGAGGAGGTTGGCGACCAGGGCATCCATTTCCGCCTTGTAAGACGGCGGGAAATGACGGTCGAGATAGATCTGGCCGACAGCCTCACCGAGGCCGGCGTTTATCGCTTGTACGCCACGCTTCCAGCGCTCGCGTTGTTCTTCGGCGCCGCGTAGCGTTTTGTCGTAAAACTCAAAATGCGCATTATCGAAATCGGATGAAAGCTCTGCGGCGTGGTTGCGTACAAAATGAAACTTTAGATACGCCTTTACGTCGTCAAGTGGGGCTTGCATGAAAAGGGCCCCAGCCTCTGCGATGGCGGAAGGATGGGTTACGATAATTGTTTGGATATCTTCCAGCCCAAATTCTGTGAGAATACCTTGCCAGTCATATGCCGGAGCGATTTCCGCAAGTTCGGCCGGCGACATAGGATTATAGATCTTTTGGATGTCGCGAATATCGGTCTGCGTCCAATGGACTTCGGCGATTTCCATTTCCAGGTCGAAAATGCGCTTGGCTTTTGTCGCAGCCTCTTCCACGCCGGCTAATGTCAGCATGGTTTCGATGAAACTGAGATATTTCGGTGCGATAATTCTGAAACTTTTCTTCGTCTTTCAGATAGTAGTCGCGGTCCGGCATGCCGAGGCCGTCCTGACCGATCCCAGCGACATAGCGCGTCGTATCGGCGGGGTCTGGAAGAATGCCGGCGCTAAACGGCGCGGTGTTGTGCAGACTTGCGAAAGCGGTCGGAAGATCGGCATGCGATTGCATCGCATCGATTTTGTCGAAATGCGGCTTTAACGGCTCCGTTCCCAGCGGAATCGAGCCTCGGCCTGGTCCATCCAGGAAGCGTAAAATCGCCGACCTTCTGTTCAAGCGACCCTTCCAGCGCATCGGCGGCGGCCAAATCCTCGACAATAGCGCGAATGTCGCCTTCCGCATCGAGGCGAAGCTGATCGAACATTCCATAACGGGCAAGGTCAGCCGGAATTTCCGTGTTGTCGAGCCAGACGCCGTTTACATATCTGTTGAAATCGTCGCCGGGGTCGGCGGTCATGTCGGCCTGCATAAGGTCAACGCCCCAGGCGCCTAAGGCTGGCGAATTGCTCTGTGTGCTAACACTCGTGCAGGCGGAAAGAGCGCTGGCGGCGAGAAGTGCAATCGCCGCAAGCGCCTGTTTAAAGGCGGTGTTTCATTTCAAAGTCCCCTTCGCGCGTTTTAATGCGCAGCTGCTTCATGTGTGCTTGCGGCACATTACGCAAGCAGCATCGATGTTCAAAGGGCGCTCGTCGCAATTGCGAGGCTATTTAGCTGAAAAATAGCTTTGCAGCGGCGCGACTTCCAGGTCGCCGGCGCGCATGGCCTCAATCGCCCTGACGGCGGCGCGGGCGCCGGCGGCAGTGGTGATGCAAGGGATTTTTTGCGCCAGCGAGGTGGTGCGAATTGAACGGGAGTCTTTCACCGATTGCGCGCCTTCCGTTGTGTTGAACACAAGGTGCACCTCGCCGTTTTTCAAACGCATCGACAATATGCGGTCTGCCTTCAAGCACTTTGTTGACGCGCGATACGTCAACGTCTTGCTGTTGCAGGTAATCCGCCGTGCCGCCGGTGGCGATAATGGAAAAGCCCATATCAAGAAGGCGTTTTGCTGCGCCGACCATCTCCGGTTTGTCGGAGTCTTTCAGGGAAATGAACACGCAGCCGGTCATTGGGATACGGGCGCCGGCGCCGATCAGGCTTTTGCGCGCGGCTTTGTCGAAGTCGACATCGATTCCCATGACTTCGCCTGTGGAACGCATTTCCGGGCCGAGTACAGTGTCGACGCCGGGGAAACGCGCGAAAGGGAAAACCACCTCTTTCACCGATACATGGTCGATATTGTATTCCTGTAAGCCAAGATCGCGGATTTTGGCGCCCGCCATGACTTTGGCGGCGATACGCGCGATCGGCATTCCGATTGATTTTGCAACGAATGGCGCCGTGCGGGACGCACGCGGATTAACCTCAAGGAGGTAGATATCACTATCTTTGATGGCGTACTGAACATTCATCAGACCGACGACACCCAGGGATTTCGCCAGCTTGATCGTTTGTTCCTTAAGCGATGCAATGAGATTGCTCGATAGAGTGTAAGGCGGCAGGGAGCAGGCGCTGTCGCCGGAATGGACGCCAGCCTCTTCAACATGCTCCATCACACCCGCGATGAAAACATCTTCGCCATCGCAGATCGCATCGACATCAACCTCGACGGCATTCTGTAAATATTGATCGAGGAGAAGCGGTTCGTCTTCATTAATTTCAATCTGGGCCGTCGCCAGATATTGCCGCAAGGAAGCATCGTCACGGACGATTTCCATGGCCCTGCCGCCGAGCACATAGGAAGGGCGCGTTACGAGCGGATACCCGACCGCGTCGGCAATATCGAGTGCTGCTTCGCGGGATGGCGCGGTTGCATTTCTCGGCTGGCGTAAACCGAGTTGCGTCACGAGTTTCTGGAAACGCTCCCGATCTTCCGCCAGGTCAATCGCGTCATAGGGCGTGCCGAGAATGGGAACCCCTTCGGCGTCCAGAACACCGGCGAGTTTCAATGGCGTCTGGCCGCCATATTGAACGATAACGCCGAGAAGTTCGCCGTCGGTTCGTTCTTTGTCGACGATCGCCAGGACATCTTCGGCAGTCAGCGGTTCAAAATAGAGCCGGTCGGATGTGTCATAGTCGGTGGATACGGTTTCCGGATTGCAGTTCACCATGATTGACTCAACACCGATGTCCGCCAGTGCAAACGCGGCGTGGCAACAGCAATAGTCAAACTCGATGCCCTGACCAATGCGGTTTGGACCGCCGCCAAGAATGATAACCTTCTTTCGCGATGTGGGTTGAGACTCACAGGCCGGCGCGTCGCCAAAAGATGGTTCGTAAGCGGAGTACATATATGGCGTTTGGCGGCGAATTCCGCAGCGCATGTGTCAATGCGTTTGAAAACAGGCGCTACGCCACGTTCCTTGCGGAATTTTCGAATGTCACTTTGGCTGGCGTCACAAAGTTCCGCCAGGCGCGCGTCGGAAAAGCCCATGGCTTTTATCGTGCGCAATCGTTCAGCATCGTCCGGCAACCCGTCGCGTTCAAGCGTCTGCTCGGTGGTGACAATGCTTTCCAGCTGTT
>CBDDKD010000042.1:0-9777 GCA_965230025.1 Hyphococcus sp. | reverse complement strand
TGGATAATCATCGCCGAAGACCATCAGTTTTTCCCGCCGCCCAACCGCGACTTGCGCAATGAAAGGGAAGAGGTTGTTGGGGATGCCGTTCGGATCCTCGCCGATCTGACCTGATGGATGGGCGCCAACCGGATTGAAATAGCGTAAGTTTACAACGCGCCAGCCATCATCGCTGCGCGCCAGGTCCTTCAGGATTTCCTCAATGAAAAATTTTGTGCGTCCATAAGGATTAGTTGGGCCGGTTTTGCCGTCTTCGGTAACCGGGTTTTCATTCAGCTCGCCATAAACGGTTGCCGACGATGAAAAAGCCAGCGTTTTGGCGCCCGCGGCTTCGAGTGCGCGGATGAGCGTCAACGCCGCGCCGATATTGGTGCTGTAATAGCGGGCGGGTTCGGCCACGGATTCTCCGACCGCCTTCAATCCGGCAAGATGAATGGCGCTGTCGGCGTTAAACGCTTTCACCGTGTCTACGATCTCATCAGCATGAGCGCTGTTGGCGAGATCGCGTTCGAGGAATTCCAGCTTGCCCGGCGCGAGCGCGCGAATGCGGTTCAACGCTTCCGGATGTGCGTTTGACAAATCATCGATAACGAGGACGTCACGCCCGGCGTTCAGTAGTTCAACACAGACGTGACTGCCGATATAGCCTGCGCCCCCGGTAACGACGATACGATCCGCCATCAATGTTTCGCCTTTCTATAAGAGGTCCGTGCGCCCGCGCTTTTTCAACTCTTCCACGATGGCGCGGACCTGTTGAGCGTCGTCCCGGCGCGCCACCAGAACGGCGTCGCCTGTCGCAACGATGACGAGGCCTTCAACGCCGGCGGCGCCAATAACCGGGCCGCTTGTGCGGATTACCGTATCTTTACACCCAACGGTGATGACATTGTGTTCATCTTCCTGCGTTGCGACTTCGCCCCAGCTGCCGATATCCGTCCAGCCAACATCAACCGGGGCGACGATTGCCGCCTTGTCGGTTTTTTCCATGACTGCATAGTCAACGGAGTTCGACGGGCATTCAGAGAAAACCCGTTCATCAAGGCGCAGGGCGGCGCCGGACATGGCGCTTTCCTGTAAAGCATTCGTTGCCGCGACCTTGATTGCAGGCGCATGTTTTTCAAGTTCTTCGAGCATTGCGCTTGCACGAAACAGAAAAATCCCCGCATTCCAGTAATATCCGCCGTCTTTGAGATATTGCTCCGCCGTTGCTCGATCAGGTTTTTCTTTAAACGCGGCGACATTGAAAACGGAGTCAACAATCTTGCCGCCAGTCTCGATATAGCCATAGCCCGTATGCGGATTTTCCGGTTTGATGCCAAAAGTCACGATGTGACCATCTTCGGCGGCCTTGGCGCCTTTCGAGACGGCGGCGCGAAATTTTTTGGCGTCAGCGATATGGTGGTCCGCAGGCATTAGAAGAACCAGGGCGTCCTCTTCGCCGCGCGCGACCCAAGCGGCGGCGACAGCCGCGACAGCCGCGGTGTTGCGCGCGCAAGGCTCAAGAATGATCTCCGCCGCTTCGACATCAATCTCCGCGAGTTGTTCCGCGATCACGGCGCCATGCTTGCCGCCGGCGATGACAACGGGGTTGAGATATGATGCGTCGTTTGCCGTGGACACCCGCAAAGCTGTTTCCTGAAACATGGTGTTGTCAGTGACCAGCTTCAAAAACTGTTTAGGCCTTGACGCGCGTGACATCGGCCAAAGCCGTGTTCCGGAGCCGCCGGACATGATGACAGGTTGAATTTTCATGACGCCTCTATGGTTTTTATATGCGTCGACGCCTGCGCCGCCGCTTCGTACATATGGGTAGAGAATGCTTGCGGGAACATCCTGTGCGGCTATATCGCCGGTTTTGCGATACCGATCGCACCACAATCCGGCAACCGGTTGATTGAGATAGGTTTCGAAAAGCCTGTCAATCATTTGCGCGCCTTGTGTCTCTGCTGACTTTGCGCCGCGCTGCGCCATCACGAGCGCCGCCTTGACGTATTCGGTTTGCGGCCACAGGCGGCGCATGGCGGAGGTGTCGCGCCGATCAAGCGATATGTGATCAAGGAGAAAATCTTTGTCGTCGGCGCCTAGTGTAATTGCGCGATGGAACAGCTCGTTAACGTGACGGTGATCGATTTTGCCGCCGCAATTCTCGTAACGGTTTAGCAGCCAGACCCATTCCATCATATGACCGGGCTCGATCAGCTGACCTTTGGGTTGTGTGGTTTGTGTCAGGTCCGCGTCAAAATATTCGATGAGGACATTGCGCCTGGCGTCGTAAAACCTGGTCCTGAACAGCGTATGAATATCATCGGCATGGCTGAGATAAGTCTTATCGTCTGTCGTTTCGAACAAGGCGATAAACGCTTCGAACAGATGCATGTGCGGATTTTGACGCCGGGGAAGTGCGCCCGTGTCGCCCTCGAACCAGCCGCCATCAGGGCTTGAGAGTTCAGCGTTTAGAAAATCGATAGTCCTGTCAGCGAGGGCGCGGGCGCGGTCATCGCCCGCCTGCAAACGTGCAGCGCAGGCCAGCAGTAAAAACGCCTGATCATAAAGATCCCGGCGAGCGTCAATAATGTCGCCATTGTCGGCTAGCTGATGAACACAGCCCCGTGCGCCGTTATCGGGGCAGGCTTTGTCGACATAGAAATCAAAAGCTTTGGCGGCGAGAGCTTCGCCATCGTTATACCATCCCTGCAACGCCGATTGTGTAAAAGTATAAATCTGGCGCGCCTGAACCCGTACCCGGCGCGGGCGTTCCGTCAACGGAGCGCCGGAAAAATCCAGCGCTTCATAAAAACCGCCGCGGACATGATCATATCCACGTTCTGACCACAAGGGCAGAGCGTGGCTGACGAACCACTCATGCAGGCGCGTACAGGATTTGACAATGTGTGTCATGACGCGTCCCGCCGCAAATGTTTGCCGCGTGTGACGCCCAGCGTTGATGCGATTGTCTGGCGCAACGCATTATCAATCCGCCCGGCGAAGCGCCGCCAGTGTTGATCGGGCCTGCCCATAAAGGAGGTGACGTGATGATAGTCAGCACCGTCAGGTGACGCTTTGGAGAAATAGTAGTTGCTGACGCAACATCGGGCCGCATCGGCGGCGACAGGATTGACGGAATGCCATGAAGTCTTGGTTGTCTCCATCACGACAAGCCGATTGTAGCGCGATATAATTTCGAGAGGGGAGGTTACATCCTTATCCCAAAGTTCGAGATTGCCGCCATTTTCCTGTATCCAATCCGGGGCGACATAATAGAGAAGGTTGAGACGCCGATAGCGGCGTTTTTCCGCATCGTGACTGTTATCGATATGAGGATTTAGAAAATCGCCTTGCTGCATAAGTGAAACGCCACCGGCATAGAGACTGGGGTCGGCCTCGAGACTCTCAAGTCCGGTGATCTCTTCAATGGCGCCCAGCACGTCCGGTTGATGGAACGCGTCTGTTATATTGGCGATTACCGGATTGAGGGCGTCCAGCTTCGCGAACGTCTTCTTGCTTTCCCGGAAACTCTTGAGGGTGCGCCAGAAGGCGCCATCGGTTGGAAAGCGCTGAGCAACCTCACGCGCCAGGTCATCGGGCAGCAGGTCATCAATGAAGAAATGGCGCGCACGATCGTCCGCCGACGCATGCCAGGCGGCGCCAAGGCGAGACGCATCGCCCCGTAATCTTGTTGCAATCAGTTGTGAGAAGTCTTCGACAGACGCCATAAGCCCAAAATTGTGAGCGCTTCCATGATCAGCGCTGAATTAAAAACGCCCCCGTGGCGCCGCAAATCATTCCACCGTGACAGACTTCGCCAGATTACGCGGTTGATCGACATCGGTGCCTTTGGTGGTCGCGGTGAAATAAGCGAGGAGTTGGATAGGCGCCGCATAAACGATTGGCGCCAGCATGTCGTCCGTTTCCGGCGCTTCGATAGACGTCCAGGCGCCGTCTCCTGCTTCAAGCAATCCCTTTTTGCATGAGATCAGCAATGCTTTGCCGCCACGCGCCATAACCTCCTGCATATTGGAAATTGTTTTTTCGAAATGCGCATCCAAAGGCGCGATCACGACAACCGGCAGGTTTTCATCTATGAGCGCGATTGGCCCATGTTTCAATTCGCCCGCCGCATAGCCTTCCGCATGGATATAGGAAATCTCTTTCAGTTTCAGCGCGCCTTCGAGCGCCAGCGGAAAAGAGACGCCGCGGCCGATGTAAAGAATGTCGTTGGCCTTTGCGATATCATGAGCGATTTTTTCAATGTCATCGCTCGCGTTCAGCGCTTCAGCGAGTTTGCGTGGCGTTTCGAGTAATGCGCTGACAAGGTCCTGTTCTTTTTTTGCAGACAAGACGCCGCGCGCGCGGCCGGCGGCGATGGCGATACAGGCGAGCGCCACAAGCTGGCAGGTGAACGCTTTGGTTGAGGCGACGCCGATCTCCGGGCCCGCAGCAATCGGGAATACGATATCGGATTCCCGGGCAATCGAAGATTCAGGCACGTTGATAACGGCGGCGATTTTCTGACCCTGGGCCTTTGCGTCATGCAACGCCGCCAGCGTATCCGCCGTTTCACCGGATTGCGAAATGAACAGGGCCCCGCCGCCAGGCGTATAAGGCACATCGCGATAACGAAGCTCAGAAGCGATATCGACTTCCACTGGAAGCTTCGCCCATCGCTCGAACCAGTATTTCGAGATTAGCCCTGCATAAAAAGCTGTTCCGCATGCGGAAATTGTCAGGCGGTCAAGCGATGCGAAATCGAACGATCCGTCGGGCAGGGTGATCGACTTTGCGACAGGGTTCACATAACGCGAGATTGTATGGGCGATGACCTCGGGCTGTTCATGGATTTCCTTGGCCATGAAATGACGGTGGCCATCCTTGCTGATCAAACCGGCGGAGGCGGAGGAAATCGTTTCTTTACGCGTCGTCTTTTTTCCCGTCGCATCGAATGTCTGAACGCCGGCGCGGCGCAACACCGCCCAGTCGCCTTCTTCAAGATATGTGATGCGGTTCGTGAATGGCGCCAGCGCATAGGCGTCCGAGCCGAGATACATTTCGCCGTCGCCATGACCGATGGCGAGAGGGCTGCCTTTGCGGCCGCAGATCATCAGGTCGTCCTCGCCACTGAAGATTGCGGCGAAGGCGAACGCGCCGCGCATACGGCCGATCGCTTTATGAAAAGCAACCGCGGGCGAGCAGTTCTCACGCTGAAGATAATAGGTGATCAGCTGCGGGCAGACCTCGGCGTCGGTTTCCGATTCGAACTGAGCGCCCTTGTCGATCAGTTCCTGACGCAGCTCCGCAAAATTCTCAATGATACCGTTATGGACGACCGATACCCGGTCTGTCGCGTGAGGGTGGGCGTTGGTTTCGGTCGGCGCGCCATGGGTCGCCCACCGGGTGTGGCCGATGCCGATAGCGCCGTTGAGCGGCGTTTCTTCCAGCACGGCTTCCAGGGCGGAGAGTTTGCCGGGCGCGCGCCGGCGCTCCAGCCGGCCGTTATTCACAGTCGCGACGCCGGCCGAATCATAGCCGCGATATTCGAGGCGTTTCAGGCCGGCCAGAATGGACGGCGCCACGTGATTTGGTCCTAAAATTCCAATAATACCGCACATCTTGCGATACTGGCTCCTTGTTACGCCGCCCCTGGCCCTTTATTGATCCTGTTCAGGGCCTTAATACAGCAAAAAAGGGGCCGGAGAAGGCCCGCTCATGTAGCGTACCGACCAAAACCTTTCGCATGCTTAACCACGCATGAAGAGATCGAAGCACCCGCTCCGGTTTACTTTGTACAATTGTTTGGTAAGGCCTCTCGTTCGGGAATTTTCAGCAATATTGAAGGGCGCTCAATGAGAAACATTCTGTCCGCTGTCGCCATGCTGGTCGCTATTGTGAGCGCGGGGCCCGTATGGGCCGATGACGCCGAGACAACTTCGCGAGGCGACCCGATTGCGCTTGGCTATCTGGAGGATGTGACGGTCGGCTCACTTGGCCTCGCCATGAAAGGCAAGCTCGATACCGGCGCCGACACCAGTTCCGTCCATGCGCGTGATGTTGAAATCTATAAGCGTGGCAAGAAAGACAACTGGGTGCGGTTCCGGTTGATTGGCAAGGATGGCCGTTCAATCCGCTATGATCAAAACGTTATCCGGTTTGCGCTGATCAAGACCAAAACCGGCGGGACGATCCGCCGTCCGGTCATTCATCTGCCGCTTTGCGTTGGCGGGAAAAGCGGTCTCGCCGAGATCAATCTCGCTGACCGAGAGGAGTTTGAATACGACATTCTGATCGGGCGCGAGTTTCTCGCTCACCGCATCCTGGTGGACCCGAGCCAGACATTCGTCAGCGCTGACGGATGCGAGCAGGCCGATGAAGACTAAACTGCGCCAGGCTGTCGTTCTGGGTCTCATTCTGATTGTCGCCGGGCTTGGTGTTTTTCTGATTAAATCCGTGCGTCTCGGTTATCCGCTGACGCCTGGCGCGACAGCGACGATCTGGGATTTCGAAATCTATCTGGAGTTTGAGGGCCAGGACGAACCGGCTCGCCTCGAAGTTTATCTCCCCGCCGGCGATGTGCAGCGTTCTTTCCCGCAAGAGCAGTTCTATAACGGGCCATTTGGCCTGAGCCTTGTTTCCGAGCCGGCGACCCGTAATCGCAAGGCTGTGTGGACCTATCGGTATCCCAGCAATCGCAAGGTGTTACGCTACATGGCGCAGACAGTGGGTGAGGTGGGGTCGACCCCCTTGCCAACTTCTTTCACGCAGGCAGAACCGGATGTTATTCCATTTGAGTCCGATCTGATCAAACGCCAGGCGTTTATCGTCTGGGCGGGCGATTTGCGGCGGCGTTCTGCTGACGATCTCTCCTTTGCCGACCTGACCATCCGCGAGACATTCGAGAACAGGACAGCCGGAGAAGAATACGCCGACGAGATCGCAGTCCTTCTCGATGGACGCACAAGCGTTCGCGCCCGGCTGGAACTGGCGCGTCACACCCTGCACTCGGCTGGCATCCCGGCGCGGATCGCCAATGGCGTTTATCTCTCGGATGCGCGGCGGCGCGTGGATATCAAACACTGGCTTGAATACCACGTCGATGGCGAAGATTTCCGTTATTTTCCGGAAGACCCTCCGGGCAGGTTTTTCACAATCTGGTATGGCGAAGCCGGCCTTGTGACCGTGAGCGGTATCGAGGAATTGGATGTTCAAATTGGGCTGCAATCGCAGCGTGACGCCGCGATCGACATTGTTCGCAGCACACGCGGCGGCGCCGGCGCGGTCGGACGGTTGTTCGGATTTAACGAGCTGCCCCTTACGACCCAGCTTGTCTACAAAGTGCTGGTGACCATACCCGTAGGCATCACCATCCTTGTTTTTCTGCGTCAGTTTATCGGCTTCAAAACGCTCGGCACATTCATGCCGGTGCTGATCGGCATTGCGTTTCGCGAGACGGCGCTGGTCAACGGTCTTGCATTATTTACGTTGCTAGTGGCGCTTGGGCTTGCGCTGCGGTTTTATCTGGAGCGACTGCAATTGCTCCTTGTGCCGCGGCTCGCCGTTGTCGTGATCTTCATCGTCATGGTGATGGCCGGGGTGACGATTGCACTGACTGGCGCTAATCAGGCGATTGGACTTTCCATATCTTTGTTTCCGATTGTGATTTTGACCATGACGATTGAGCGGATGTCGATTGTCTGGGAGGAAAGCTCCGCTACGGAGGCCATCAAACAGGGGCTTGGCAGTCTTGCGGTGGCGAGCATCGCCTATCTCGCCATGACTAACGGCCAGGTTGAATATCTGATGTATCAGTTCCCGGAATTGCTGCTGGTGCTGATGGGGCTTTGCGTTTTGATGGGCCGTTACACCGGACTGCGGCTCAGTGAGCTGTGGCGGTTCCGGCAACTGGCGCAATAACGATGTTTGGTGCGTACAGAACTCTTCGACGGAACGGCGTCATTGGCATCAATGAGCGTAATATTCGTTATGTGAATGCGCTGAATCAGCGTCGCAATCTGGTTACGGTTGACGACAAATACATCACCAAAAAGCTCGCGCAGGACGTCGATATTCCAACCCCTGAACTCTATGGCGTGATCCGGGACGCGCGGGACATGAAAAACTCCCCGAAATGGTGGAGCACCCGGACGGCTTTGTGGTGAAACCCGCGCAAGGATCGCAAGGCAAGGGCATTATCGTCATCGACAGCCCGTTGAAGGGTGGCTGGCGTCTTTCCAGCGGGCGGCGCATTACGCTTGATGCGCTGCAGTTTCAGATCAACAATATCCTGTCGGGCATGTACTCGCTGGGCGGGCAGCCGGATAAAGCGCTGATTGAATATCGCGTAAAATTTGACGACGTCTTCGGCAAGATTTCTTTCAAGGGCGTGCCGGACATTCGCGTCATCGTGCTGAAAGGCATTCCGGTTTTCTCGATGCTGCGTTTGCCGACGGCGGCGTCTGACGGAAAAGCCAATCTGCATCGCGGCGGTGTTGGCGTCGGTGTTGATATTGCGACCGGTGAAACCTTGCGCGCTATGCAATACGACTCGCTGATCGAGGTTCATCCGGACACGGCGCATCCGCTTGAGGGCGTTCATACACCCTATTGGGATGACATTTTGATGATGGCGTCACGATCCTATGAAATGACGGGCCTTGGTTACGTAGGCGTTGACATTGTGCTCGACCGCGATCGCGGGCCACTGTTGCTGGAGCTGAATGCGCGGCCTGGCATTTCGATCCAGATCGCCAATCGCCGCGGATTGCGGTTTGTCCTCGAAAAAGCGATGGCGCTGGGCGACGAGAAACGCAGCGCAGAAAAGCGCGTTGACCTGGCGCGGGAGCTCGCGGCGGATCTCACAAAATCTGAAGCGAATTAATAGTCCGGAAACTCAGTATACTGGTCCTGTAAAAACGCGACCAGATCGATCATCTCTGTCACTGTTAGCACGTCATTGTAATTGCGCATTTTTGAGCCGCCGTCTTCGGAGAATTCCTCGTTCCGATAGCTTCGCGCAATTCGGTGAGACGGATTGATAACCGAGGTCACCAGTTCCCCATAGGTGTCAACGCGCGTCGCCATGCCGCCGATGACAACGGTCATTTCCGGTTCAACGCCTTCCGCAGGGTTTCGTCACCTGCAACAGCGTGGCAGCTTGCGCATTGCATCTCGATAAAGACTTGCTTGCCATGTTCGGGATCGCCGTCCGGCAGACGAAATCCAAAAGACGATTGCGGTCTAAGATCACAAGCGCTGACGCAAGCGAGCGTAGCGATAGACAGAACAAGAATATGCGGGCGCATTTCAATTCTCCCTTATTGATCATTTCACGACGAGGTCACTGAATTCCGAACGGCGATACTGGCAGTGACTATAGCGCTCTATCGCAGCGCATGCGCCGCTGTTTAGCATGAAATTTTATTACGGCCGACTTGCTATGAGGACAGCGCGCATTTCGGGTTCGCCTAGCGGTCTTTGATAATCTCGTCCGCCGCTTTCTCTGCAATCATGATGGTCGGCGCATTGGTATTGCCGGAGACCAGCGATGGCATGACCGAGGCGTCGACAACGCGCAAACCCTCAACGCCTTTGACGCGTAATTGCGGGTCGAGAACGGCGGTTTCATCGGAACCCATTCGGCAGGTGCCGACCGGGTGATAGATCGTATCGGAACGGGCCCGGATGTCCGCTTCGAGGGCTTCGTCACTGGCGCGGTCTTCAAGGTAAAGCCGTTCGCCGCGGATATCGTTAAATTTCGGGGATGCGAGAATGCGCTCGACAAGCCGC